>NZ_JCADBI010000002.1:0-725093 GCF_059358895.1 Micromonospora sp. BQ32
GACAGATGCGAGCGAGAGCCCGCAGGCGAGTCACACGACGCCTCGACAGGGGTCGACGCCACCCACCGATGCCCGTTAAGGGAGGGCATGGCAGGGGCGTCCGTCTGAAGACCCGAGACGCGACACGCAGGGTTTTGGGTACGCTGAACAGGCATCGTTTGGTCCTTTCGCAGGGAGCCGATGCACCGGCCTCGACGGGTTGCAGCCCGTCGGGGCCTTTTCTGTACCGGATTGTCTTGGGACAATCACGTAGGGATAGTGTGGGGACAATCTGACTGATAGTCAAGGATTGTCGTGGGACAATCAGGGGAGGAGGTATAGACGTGCCGGTGCACTCGCGCTACCTGGACATCGCGTCCATGATCCGAGAGCGGATCGAAGCCGGGGAGTGGGAGCCGGGCGCGCGGCTTCCAACCCTCAACGACCTCGCAGCCGAGTACGACGCCAACCGCGACACCATCGGTCGGGCCATCGCCCTGCTTGAGACAGAGGGCTATTTGTGGGCTGTCCAGGGGCGAGGCACCGCCGTTCGGTACGGCACGATGCGCCCACGTCGGCCACGCGGTGACTTGGTCAAGCGCAACGAGCAAGCAACCGGTTACTCGTTCCCCTCAGCAAGCAGCCAGGAGGTATGGGTTCGCCACGGCAAGGCCGTCAACGCGCCGGCCCGACTGGACGATCCCCGTGTCGCCAAGCTTCTTGGAGTGGAGCCTGGCACCGAAGTGCTTCGCCGGTTCCGGGTCACTGGGCCAGCGTCGGAAGCCCCATTTCAGATCAACATCTCGTGGATTCACCCGCGCGTCGCCGATATCGTTGCCGACCTGGACGCGAACCCGGCAGCGGGCGAGTGGCTGTACCACATCGAGACTGCTGGCCACTGGCCCATCAGTTGGATGGAGATTCACCGCGCCCGGATGCCCAGCAAAGACGAAGCAGCCCTCTTGGAGATCCCCACCAACCTGCCGGTCTTGGAGATCGTGCGGGTCGGCACCTCGGGAGGCGACAAGAAGCCGGTCGAGGTGACCGAGTACGTCGTGGCGAGCGACCGGGTCGAGACGGTCCACGTCTTGCGCCGCGACAAGAGCGCCCAGGAGCCGTGGCCCGACCCCGTACCGAGAGGTGAATCATGACAGTCACCCTCACTGTCGAAGCCGCCAGTCGGACACACCAGGGCCTCGTTCGCAAACGAAACGAGGACTCTCACAGCCAGGGGCAATGGCTCTACGTCGTTGCAGACGGTCTCGGCGGCCACGTCGCCGGTGACATCGCTAGCAGCACAGTCATAGATGCCTTGAAGGCGTACGACCGTCCTGTAAAAGCGGAGGATCTAGCCGGCTTTTTGGGACGGGCGATCAACGAAGCGAGCGAGGCATTACGCCGGAAGACCCGCGAAGAACCGGCACTGGCAGGTATGGGAACAACATTGGTCGCCTTGCTGCGATCCGGCAGCGATGCGGTCGTGGCAAACGTTGGGGACTCCCGCGCCTACCTCATCCGACGCCACGGCTCCCGCGACAACGTCATGGTCCAAGTCAGCGAAGATCACACCTACGGACACCTCGTCGCCAACGCTGAGGACGTGCCCAACCTCCCTGAGAAGCTAGCCCGCTTCCTCGACGGACGGAAAGACGGCCGGTCGCCCGACCTGACGCCTCTCCATCTCTCTCCCGGCGACCGAGTCCTGTTGTGCTCTGACGGACTGAGTTCGTACGTGCCACACGAGCAAATAAGAGCTGCGCTCGACTCCGACGGTGGACCAGGGGATATCGCCGACCAGCTCGTGAACTTGGCAGTTGACCAAGGCGGGCACGACAACGTCACCGTAATCGTCATTGATGTGACCCAGCGGTAGCGCTCCTTCGCCCCTGACGCAGAACGGGGCAGCCCGCCTGCCGGCCGGTGAGAACTTTCTATACGTCTTCAAGGCGGCCCTGAACGGGCCGCACGCGCCGCCGCCAGGGCGCGCGTCCGTCGCTCCGCTGACGCTCCGACTCCGGCCACGCAACACGCCCGGCGGCTGGCGCGGAAAGCGGGGAAGCCCGGGGGCCGCCGCAGACGGTGGCGGCGAGGGTGGTTGAGATTGGTGGGCCGGCAGCCGGCCTAGGCGCGGCGGCCGTGGCACCGCCGGGCCATGGCGCGAGTCACCGCCGGTCGTGGTGGGGATGCGGCGCGAAGGATGCGGGGCCGCCCCTCCGACCTCAAGGGTGCTTCGCATCGCTGCGCGACGGCCCTACGGGCCGCCCTTGACACCGGAGCCTCTGCGACCCCTTGGGCCGGCGTTGCCGGCAGGCGGGGGCCTGCCCGTGATGCTCGCGCCGCATCCCCACCACGACCTCGTGCATGCAGTCAAGCCGACCTTGACGACGCGTTGCATACGTGGAAAGCGTGACACCGTGAGGGATGACAGCGGTTCGGGCACTGTCCGCATAGACTCAACGCTCTGAGCCACAGATAAATAGCAGCACCAGGAGAGAGTTCCATGCCGCCATACGGAGGATTCATGGAAGACGTTAAGTCTGATGTAGCGCGAATGGCACCAAATGCAGACGAGCAGAAGAATTCGGACCTGGTCGAATCTTTCTCTCTAGCCCGTCCCAGGTACGTAGCATTTTGTGAGTCATTGCGCCTGCTGGTGCAGCGCCTGTGCGAAAACTCTGGACTCTCTTCCACGGTTGAAGCCCGCGCGAAAGCCGTGTCCCACTTGGCGGACAAGCTTAAAAGAAAGCGGGGCTACGCATCCTTGGATGATATACCCGACTTGGCTGGAATTCGCATAATTGTGCGATATTCAAGCGAGGTTGCTCGGGTGGCCGAGATGTTGTCCCGAGAGTTTGAAGTAATCGAATCCTTCACGCACGACTATTCATCTCCAGACAGCTTCGGATACCGAAGCCACCATATGGTGGTCGCCCTTTCCGAAAAGCGCTCATGCTTGGCCGAATGGACTGACTCGCAGGATCTGCGCGTAGAGATACAGATCCGCACCATCCTTCAACACGCTTGGGCGTCGATAAGTCATAGTCTCGACTATAAGTCTGAGTCGGATATCCCCCAGGACCTCAGGCGCGACCTCTTCAAGGTAGCCGCACTACTCGAAAGCGCCGACGACAGCTTCGAGCGATACAGGGAAAGCGTCCGAGCGCTGAAGCAACACTACGCCGTGGAGATTGACTGGCGCTCCCTGCCTGTTGATATCTATTCTTTGAGATCCCACTGGGGCAAAATCTCCAAGGGGCCTCTCGAATCCGCTCGTGAAGCTGTGGGGTTGGAGCCCCGCAAAAGTGATGGCGTAATTGATGATGTCCTTTTAGCTATTGCACGAGGCTCGGCTGTGGCGCGGATCGCTACGCTGGGCGCGTTAGAGGAGTTTATAGACACAGCGGATCTACTTAAGCATCTTGAGCGTTTCAAGGAAACTATAGCGGACAGGGAGCCTCTAAAAACCCTGAGTACGCCGCTGGTGCTCGTTGCGGTCTTTTGTTCTCTCGAAACCGTGAGATCGGTTGATCGCGACTACATTCTTGGCATCCAAAACCCCAGCGAGTCGCAACCAATTCAGCAACGGAAGGGGAGCTGACAAATGCGCAGTCTCCTACCCGTTGCTGCCCAAATAGCCGCGCTTGCGGGTTAGGAAGTCAAGTCCTAGCCTGACTGGTCCTCGTGCCCGATCCGTGCCCGACGCAGGGGTCAACACCGGCCAGTGAAGGTACGCCGCAGTGCCCAGCCACTAGGTCCGTGCTTCCGTGACCAGGTGGCACCCCGCCCGTGGGTCGCGACTCAACCCGATTCCCAAGCTGACAGTGCGGGTTCGATTCCCGTCACCCGCTCCACAGCGAAGGCCCTGGCCAGGACGTGAGTCCCGGTCAGGGCCTCTCGCTTTTCCAGGGTCAACGAACTGCGACGTGCCATCAGTGCTTCGCCAGGCCGTCAGGCCGCCTCGAACCCTCGGTACGTGCCGGACTCGTCGGCGGCGTCGGCGAACTCGGCGAAGTCCATGTTGGCGATGGTGAGGTTGGCCGAGACGTCCGCGTACCAGCGGGGCGGCACCCGGAAGGTGCGACCGGGCTCGCGGCTCAGGTCGACGGCGAGCAGTGGGCGTTCGACGTCGGTCATCGTGGTCGCGTCGGCGACGAAGAGGTAGGGGAGCCAGTCCGCGTCACTGATGGGGGCGTTCGCGTTGATCAACTGTTCGATGGTCGCCTTGCGATAGGCGGGATCGTCGACGAAGGTCGCGCTGTAGTAGCACTCCCACCGGCGAAACTCTTCCTTGACGGCCGTCCAGGCGCTGTCGTCGGTGAAGTCGGTCCGGAGTACGAGCGATGCGAGGTCATCGGGTTGAGGCAGAGCGGGCACGATGAAGATCCTCCACCTCGCGAAGCCCTATCGGTAGTCGGCGAAGATTCGGCGCTCCACGCCGTCGACGGTGACCGGGCCGCCGTGGGGAAGGATCCACTGCGGTCTGGTGTGGCCGAATGGGACGCCGACGCAGACGACCGCCTCGGGGTTGTAGCGGGTCACCACCTCGACGACTGTGTCCCGCTGCTGCTCGCGTAGCCGTGCCCGATCCGCGGCCGGGGGTCGGCGGGTGTGGTCGGAGACCGGCGGACGGGCGACCAGGACCGCGTCGACGGCGCCGAGGAAGCCGCGTTCACCCAGTGATCGGACGATCCAGCCGACCTCACGGGCGGGGAGAAGCTCCTCCGACGTCTCGATGAGCAGCACCCCACCCTGCAGGACCTCCGGGGGAAACGGGAAGCGTCCCGCCGTCAGGATCCACTGGATGACCTCCAGGCAGCCACCCCAGGTGGGGCCGGTGACCGCGCGGGGCGGCCCGTACCAGCTCCACGGCTCCGTCGGTTCGCGCTCTCCGAAGGACTTCAACGCCTGCGGGTCTGCCCAGTCGATGCCGATGTCCTCGGACTCACCCGGATCGGTGATCTCCAGCCGCTCCCCGGTGAGCAACGCCGCTCGCAGCGACCGGACGTGAATGTCGTCGACGGCGGGCCCGGGGCCGAGGTGCACCTGGGAGGACCCGCCGTAGAAGCTGGCGATGCCGAGGCCCCAAAGCCAGTGGTGCAGGTTGGTGTTGTCGCTGGTGCCGAGGAACGGCTTCGGGTCGGCCCGGGCCAGGTCGGCGTCCAGGTGGGGGATGACGGTGATCTGGTCGTCGCCGCCGATGACGGCGAGAATGCCGCGTACCTGGGGGTCCGCGAAGGCGGCGTTGATGTCCGCCGCCCGCGCCGCCGCGCTCGCACCCACCTGGCGGGTGGTGGGGTATTCGACCGGGACGAGGCCGGTCAGGTCGGCAAGCCGTCGCATGGCCTGCTCGTGGATCCCGGGATAGGCACCGGCCGCAGCGAAGGACGGCGAGATAACCGCGATGCGGTCCCCCGGTCGCGCCTTGCGAGGACGAACAAGCTCATGCTCCATGTCGAGATCCAACAGGTGCGCCGGTCCGCACGCATCTCAATTTGCGGTTGTCAGCGCGTCCGCCGGACGCGCCGGTCGTCGAGCCAGAGCGCCAGTCTGCCGCGGCTGCGGTGGACGGCGATGCCGGCGATCACGAGGGTGATCAGAATCCCCCAGCCCCAGAATCGACCACCCACCCCGCCGGGCGGGTTCGCGTCGCGGGTCCGACCAGCGCTGATCACGCTGTCGGCGACGTCGACGGCGAGGACCTGCTCCGGGGCGGTCATCAGGGTTCGTGGCGCGGTGGCGTCGGGCGTCAGCGCCAGCACCCGTACGCTGCGCACATTGGGGTAGGCGGTGCGTTGGTCCAGCTCCAGCGGCTGGTCGAAGCGGTCCGGGCTGAGCGGTTCGGGCTGGTAGGCGACCACCAGCGCGGACCCGTCCGGGCCCCAGCCGAGCAGTCGGATGGCGGTCACGCCGGTGACACCGGGCAGGGGCAGCGATGCGGTGTCCCGGCCGGTGGCGGGGTCGACCCGGCGCAGGCTCCAGTCGGTGGTGCCGGCCTTCCGGCTGATCAGCGTCAACACTCCGTCCGCCGTCCATGCCCCCTTGCCGGCCAGCCAGCTCTCGACGGGCAGCTCGAAGGTGGACACCGTCCGCCCGTCCAGGTCGGCGACCGTCACGGTCCGACCGATCTGGTACGCGACGCGTTCACCCCCGGGGGCGAAGGCCACGGACGAGCCGAAGATCGGCTGTTGGGCACCGTCGGCCAGCTGGGTCCAACCTTCGTCGTCGAGCGTGACGATGCTCAGCACCCGCCGGTAGCTGCTGCGCATCGGGTCGGTCGGCACGGTGTCGTCGACCACCAGTTGCCTGCCGTCCGGGGACCATGCCTGGGGGCCCGTACCCACGCTGTCGGCCACCTTGCTGCGCAGCTGCCGGGTACGGCCGGCAACCAGGTCGATGATGTCGACCCGGGGGGCCTCGGAGAGGCCGGCGGGCCGGGCCACGTAGCGGCCGTCCGGGGAGAGGAGCACCTCCTCGCCGGCGGGTGCCTCGTAACCCATCGAGAAGATCCGGTAGCGGTCGGAGTTGGCGCCGACCACGCCGACGACGCCGTCCTCATCCCAGCCCTGGAGGCGTGGGGCCTGACCGCTGAAGATGACCGACGCCGGCCCGAGCCGGGGTCGGTCGGTGGCGTGCAGCGTCCCGATCGGTGGCAGCGCAATCCGGTCGGGCAGCGCGGCGTCCGCGCCGGCCGCCGGATCCACTGCAGGTGTACGCGTCAGCGGGAGCACAGCCCCGGTCAGCGCGACGAGCACGAGCACCACGACAGCGGCGAGGACGGCCCGGCGGCGGGAGCGGCGGGCGGTGGCGAGCGCTCGTTCGTAGACCGGGTAGGCGGGGACGTCGGCCGCGGCGGCGTGCAGCGTCTCGCGGAGTCGGTCGGTCACTGCTGGCTCCTCTCCACCGTCGGGTCGATCAGGTCGAGGGCGGTCGCGCGCAGCCGGCGGATGGCGTCGTGGCCGTGCCGCTTGATGGTGCCGACCGAGCAGCCGAGCACCGCCGCCGCCTGGGCCTCGGTCAGGTCCTCGTAGAAGCGCAGCACGATCACGGCGCGCTGACGAGGGGTGAGCCCGCGCAGCGCGTTCACCAGGCTCAGCCGTAGCGCGGTGGCCTCGGAGTGGTCGTCGCCGGGCCGCTCGGTGGGCTGTGCCTCCAGGCGCTCGGTCAGCCGGCGCCGCCGCCACCAGGAGACCTGCTGGTGGTACATCACCCGCCGCACGTACGCCTCGGGGTCGCCGTCGCGAATCCGCCGCCAGTGCCGGTACGTCCGGGCCAGGGCGCTCTGCAACAGATCCTCGGCGAGCTGATGGTCGCCGGTGAGCAGGTAGGCCGTCCGGGACAGCGCCGGCGTGCGGTGCACCACGAACTCGTGGAACGTCTCGGTCATCCCCACCCCCTCGCCAGGTAGAACGCCACCCGTCCCGGGAATGGTTGAGGTCGGACGACCGGTTCTGATAGTTCCTGCTGGGCCTCGGCACCGGCTAATGTCCGGTTTGGAGGTGGTCCGTGTTCACCGAAGCTTTTCCGATCGTGACGACACCTGACCTGCCACGATTGATCGCGTTCTACCGGGACGTGGTCGGCTTCGAGCTGACCTACCGGTTCCCGGACGAGGGTGCCCCGGAGTTCGTCGCTCTCCGGCTGGGCGGCAGCGAGCTCGGCCTGGCCGCCAACCCGGAGGCTGGCGGGCCGGCCGACTCGCACCGCTGGGAGTTGTGTGTCTACGCCGACGACTGCGACGCAGCCGTGGGCGCGCTGCGTACGGGTGGAGCGACAGTCACCGAGGAGCCGGTCGACCAGCCCTGGGGTGAGCGGTCCGCGCGGGTCACCGACCCCGACGGCAACCGGTTGCTGGTGCTGGCCCGGCTGTAACGACCCCTGGCGGGTCGGAGCACGGTCATCGTCTCCAGAACAGCAGATGGGTGACTCCGCTGGGGCTGGGCACCGACTCGAGGTGGAAGCGGTCGAGCAGTTCGTCGGGGCTGTCCCACAAACGCTCACCCCGTTCGAGGTCGACGGGCGCGACAGCGAAGTGCATCGTGTCCACCAGGTCGGCCTCGATGAACTCGCGGACGGTCGCCACCCCACCACCGAGGCGTACGTCCCGACCGGCGGCTGCCTGCTTCGCCCGGGCCAGCGCCTCGGCCGGGCTGGCGTTGAGGAAGTGGAACGTGGTGTCGGACAGGGTGAACGACGGGCGTTCGTGGTGGGTGAGCACGAAGACCGGGGTGTGGAACGGCGGGTTGTCCCCCCACCATCCCCGCCACTCGTGGTCCTCCCAGGGGCCACGTTGAGGGCCGAACTTGTTGCGACCCATGATCTCCGCGCCGATGTTGCACTCGGCGTCGCGGGTCAGGTAGTCGTCCAGGCCGCGACTGCCACCCGGCTCGCTGCGATACACGAAGCTGGCGGTGGCGGCACGCCAGGAGAACAGCGGGGTGGGGTCCGCGTGGCCGAAGGGCCGTTCCAGGCTCTGCCCCTCTCCGGTGCCGAACCCGTCGCGCGAAACGTTGAAGCACTGCACCCGCAACAGTTGCGGCATGGTGTCTCCTACTTCCTTCGATGGGCCGTGACTCAGTTCGCGGTCACCGTCGGGCCGCCTCCGCTGCCCCGGTCATCGAGCACGAGCGGGGCGCGACCACGCACCGCGTACCGGATGTGGGTCACCTGTGGGGTGGCAAGGACGCGGGTCGGCGTCAGTTCGACCCCCTCCCGGTCACCCAGGTCGAGGTCCGCGTCGAAGAGCCGCAGGCCGGTGCCGAGCACGACCGGTACGACGTGTAGCTCCAGCTCGTCGAGCAGGCCGGCCTTGAGCACCTGGCGCACCAGGCTGCCGCCCCCGGCGACGGCGACATCCTTGCCACCGGCCACGGCGCGCGCCTGCTCCACGGCGCTGGCCACGCCGTCGGTGACGTAGGTGAAGCTGGTGCCGCCGCCCTTCAGCAGCCGCTGGCGGGGGCGGTGGGTGACCACGAAGACCGGTGCGCGGAACGGCGGCTCCTCACCCCAGGGGATCTCGCCCCCGTCGGCCATCCGGCGCCCCATCACGTACGCGCCGGCCGCGCCGAACGACTCGGCGATCACCTCGGAGTTGGTGTCCTGCTCCCCGCCGGCAAAGCCCTGCCGTTCGCGCCAGGCCGCCGCCTCGGTCGCCCACCTGGTGACCCGGAAGAACTTGGCGCTCTCCGCCGAGTCCATCCAGTCGCCGTTCCCGTCGAACTGTGGGCCGGCGTAGAAGCCGTCCACCGATACCGACAGCTGTGCGGTCACCTTCGTCATCGCGCCTGGTCCTCTCCTCGGGTGACACCCCGCCTGGGTGCCGCTCCCCGAGGGGTCGGAGCCGAACGCGATGTCCCTACCGGAGTGAAGTGTGACCCGCGTCACCCGTGGACCCGGTCAGGAACCACGTCCCGGCGTGTTCCGGGTCGCGTGACCAGCGCATCCGGGGCTTCTCCTCCGGGCGAGGGCTCCAGTCACGGTACGGCGCAAGGGCCACCCGCCAGGCGATCACGGCGAAGACGTAGATGCCCGGGCCGACCAGCCAGAGCAGGGCGTCGCGTCGCCGATAGGAGGCGTACGGCGCGAGCCAGGCGGTCGCCGACATCGGCACCGCGACCGCGCTGAGGTCGGCCAGCGGTCCGCGGCCGAACCGGGCCTCGATCAGCTCGCGGAGGACGAGGGACGGGACGATCACCCCGAACACCATCGCCACCGTGCGGATCATGCGCGTCCGGCGATCCGGGGATGCGCGGGCAGCAGGCGCTTCGGGGGGCATCCCCGGAGGGTACGGGCTGGCAACAGCGGTGGATCTAGGACTTCCGGTCGGCGACCGCCGCCTCGATCCGCAGACCGAGGCCGGTCAGATGAGGAACGCGGCCAGGATCTGTGGCCGTAGCCACAATCTGGTCCGGGCGGCGTCCCCGACTAGGGTGGCGATCATGCGGATTGGCATCGTGATCCTGCCGGACCAGCGGTGGGCGGAGTCGCAGCGTCGCTGGCGGCAGGTCGACGAGTGGGGCTTTGACCACGCCTGGACGTACGACCACCTCGGTTGGCGGGACCTGGTCGACGGCCCGTGGTTCGACTCGATGGCCACGCTGACGGCCGCCGCCACGGTGACCTCGCGGATTCGGCTGGGCACCCTCGTGGCGTCGCCGAACTTCCGGCACCCGGCCGCGTTCGCCCGACAGATCACCACGGTGGACGACGTCTCCGCCGGCCGGCTGCTGCTCGGTCTGGGCGCCGGCGGCATCGGCTTCGACTCGGCGGTGCTGGGCGGTGAGACGCTGCCGCCGCGCCAGCGGGTCGACCGATTCGCCGAGTTCACCGAATTGTTGGACCTGATCCTGCGGGAGGACGGCACCACCTGGCGTGGCGACTGGTTCGCCGCGGTGGACGCCCGCAACAACCCCGGTTGCGTGCAGCAGCCTCGGGTGCCGTTCGTGGTGGCCGCCAACGGGCCACGGTCGATGCGGTTGGTGGCCCGCTTCGGGCAGGGGTGGGTGACCACCGGCACCGGTGACGACAACGACCTGGCGGGTTGGTGGGCCAGCGTGTCGGCGCTGTCCGCCCGGATGGACCGGACCCTGGACGAGGCCGGCCGGGATCCGGCCAGCCTGGACCGCTACCTCTCGCTGGACGCGGCGCCGATCTTCTCGCTCAGCAGCGCACAGTTCTTCGCCGATCAGGTCGGCCGGGCCGCCGAGTTGGGCTTCACCGACGTGGTGACGCACTGGCCGCGGGCCAGCAGTTGGTACGCCGGTGACGAGGCCATCCTGGTCGACGTGGCGACGCGGTTGCTGCCAGAACTACGCGGCTGAGGCCGACGCGCCCGCCCGGCTGGGCCGCTGCCGGGTCAGGTGCCGAGGTCGCCGCTGGCCACCCCGCCCTCGCCACCGGAGACCAGCCGGAAGCGGAGGCAGACGATCGGCGTGTCGCCGTCGACCGGCGTGTCGAGCCGCGCCCAGTAGGCCGAGTGCCCGGCCCGCCACTCCTCGATCGAGCGGTCGCCCTCGCCCTCGGCGTGGGCGAAGTCCCAGGGCACGTCGGCGAAGCGGACCACCTCGACTCCGGTGATCTCCACGACGCCGGCCAGGGCGTTGTTGTCGTCGACCAGGGCCAGGCGTTCGCCGACGTGCTCCAACTCCTCGCTCTCCTCCGCGTACTCGGCGAGCCGGCCAGCCGTCGCGGTCTTCACACCGGCCAGCACCAGGGTGTTGAGGGTCGCCCGCAACTCACCGGGGGTGCCGAGGGCGAGGGCGCGCAGTTCACCGATTCGAGGCCACATCCTGCCGAGGCTAGGCCAGCACGGCCCGGGCCGCCGCCGCAATACGCGTCGCCCCGCTCAAGATCAGTTGGCCGGCGTAGCCGGGTGCGGTGAGGAGCAGCTCGTCACCACTGGCCGCGTACGCGTCGGTGCTGAGCCTCGCCTCAGGTCAAGCCGGCAGATCGGCGGCGTCGATCAAGCCGGTGATCCGTAGGTCGGCCGCGACGTCGGGCGGACAGTCCACGGCCACCACGGCGGTGCCCAGTACCTCGGCGCCCCGTGTGGCGCAGATGTCGTAGAGGGCGCGTAGCTGCGCGCCGGTACGGACCCAGTCGTCCACCACCAGCACTCGGTCGTCCGGGCCGAGGTGCCGGTCCCGTACGGCGAGGTCGACCCGTCGGCCCCGGTAGTCCGGTGGGCTCTGCGCCCAGGTGAGCGGGCCGGCCGGCAGCCGCCCGTCACCGGGTTTGTGTGCGGCCACGAAGCCGACCCCGAGGGCGGTGGCGGCCAACGGCCCGAGCAGCAGCCCGGTGACGGCCGGTGCCAGCACCACCGTGGGCCGGGCGGCCCGGTACGGCGCCACCAGGGCCGGCCCCAACTCGGCCAGCACCGCCGGGTCCCGCCACCAGCCGGAGATGTCGCTGACCAGGTGACTGGTGCCCGGGCCGGGGTCGATCCACTGGAACAGGGTGGCCAGACGTTCGGTCAGCTCAGCGGGCATCCGCTCATCCTGCGGCACGGGCGGTGGGCGTGGCGGCACCCGGGCCACCCGGCCCACCCCGGGTCGGATGATCGGCTACACGTACCCGCGCAAATACGGGCATATCACAATGATCACGTTGACTTCGGAAGTGCTTCTCTCGTTACGGTCCGACCCGGTTTGTTCAGACGACGAAAGGACCGGGCCGGTGGCAGCCAAGCACTCCCGTACCCGCATCTTCTCCTCCCCGGCGGGCATCGTGGCCACCGCGGCGGTCGGCGTGGCCCTCGCCGTCGGGGGCACGGTCAGTGCCGTGCAGCTGGCCTCCGGCTCCGAGCAGTCCGGGCAGACGACTCTCGACCTCACCCCGACCGCCGCGAGCAGCATCGCCCCCAGCTCCCCGGCCGTCTTCCCGAGCGTCAGCGCCTCGCCCAGCGTGACCGCCAGCCCGTCGGCGACCCGGTCGCAGCAGGCCGCCTCCCGGGGCAAGGAGCGCACCGCGTCGCCGAAGCCGAAGCTGAAGCCGACCGTCAAGAAGACCACGGCCGCGGCGAAGGTGCTGGAGAGCGGCTCGTGCGGTGCCTCGTTCTACTCCGACGGGCAGCTCACCGCCAACGGCGAGTCGTTCAACCCCGGGGCGCTGACCGCCGCGCACAAGACGCTGCCGTTCAACACCAAGGTCCGGGTGACCAACCCGGCCAACGGCAAGTCGGTCACGGTGCGGATCAACGACCGTGGCCCGTTCATCGACGGCCGCTGCCTGGACCTGTCCCGGGCCGCCTTCGCCACCATCGCCTCGGTCGACGTGGGCGCGCTCACCGTCCGCTACGAGGTCCTCGGCTGACCGGGGCGGGCGACGCCGATTCGGTCGGCCGACTGGGCCGGCCGGACAGAACCTCCTCGGACGACGGGTCAGGTTCATTCACCGGTTCACGCGGATCAGGCAAACTGTCCCTCGTACCCACGCGACTCCTCCAGTCGGGCCGTCGCCCGCTGAGCCCCGGATCCCGCGCCGGCCTCGGCGCGGCCCTCGTTCTGCTCGCGATCGTGTCGGCGGTGGAGGCGGCGGACGGCCGTAAGGTGCACTACGTCGCGCTCCTGGTGGCCGCGCCGGTGCTCGCCGCCGCCCTGGCGTCCTGGCTGGTGGTCCTGGGAGTGGGCGTCGCGGCGACCCTGATCGGCGTCGGCTTCGCGCTGGTCGCGCCGAAGGTCTCGTTGGGCACCTCGGTCGACGTTGTCGCGGTCGCGCTCGCCACCGGGATGGCCGTGGCGGTGGCGTGGGTTCGCCAGCGGCAGGCCGAGCGGATCGTCGAGCTGACCAAGCTCGCCGCGGTGGCCCAGCAGGCGGTGTTGCGCCCGCTCGGGCCGCAGGTCGGCACGCTCTCGGTCGCCGGACGCTACATCTCCTCCACCGCGACGGCCGAGATCGGCGGCGACCTGTACGAGGCGATCGACACGCCCTACGGCGTCCGCATGATCATCGGTGATGTGCGCGGCAAGGGGCTGGACGCGGTCCGGCTGGCCAGCATCGTCCTCGGTTCCTACCGGCACGTGGCGTATGAGCGGGCCGACCTGCGGGCCGTCGTCGCCGACCTGGACCGCGCCGTGGCCCGCAACGTCGGCGACGAGGACTTCGTCACGGCGGCCCTGGTCGAGGAGCGTGGCGGCACCCTCACGATCGTCAACTGCGGTCATCCGCCGCCGCTGCTGCTACGCCGGGGTGCGGTGATCCCGCTGGAACCGCCGGCCCCGGCGCCTCCGCTCGGGTTCATGCCGGTGGTCCGCCCCCGGGTCGAACGCCTGGAGCCCGGGGACCGGCTGCTGTTGTTCACCGACGGCCTCGGCGAGGCGCGGCGGGACGGCGAGTTCTTCCCCACCGCCGACCGGGCCTGGCGACTGCTCGGTCATGGCACGGTCGCCGACGGGCTGGCGTCGCTGGAGACCGCCCTGGTCGAGTGGGTCCACGGTCGGCTCGACGACGACATCGCGCTGGTCCTGATGGAGTACGTCGGTGCCCGTACCGGCGCGGCCGTGGCCGTCCCGAGCTGGGAGGTCGGCGCCGCCGAGAGCTGAGTCGCCGGTCGTGTCCGCAGGTGTGTAATCGCCGTCACTTGGGCGATCCGCTTGTCGCTGCCTACCCGCGAGTAATACAGTCGGGGTTACTGATCGGTAACACCTGTCCGGAAGCGGGGCCAGCGAGCATGACCCACTACAAGAGCAACCTCCGGGATCTCGAGTTCAACCTGTTCGAGGTCTTCGGGGCGGACCGGGCGTTCGGCCAGGAGCCGTACTCGGATCTCGACACCGACACCGCCCGCAGCTTCCTCGCTGAGGTCGACCGCCTCGCCCGCGAGGATCTGGCCGCCAGCTACACGGACAGTGACCGCAATCCGCCGGTCTTCGACCCGGCCACGCACACCGCACCGCTGCCGGAGTCGTTCAAGAAGTCCTACCAGGCATTCATGGACTCCGAGTTCTGGCGCCTGGACCTGCCGCCGGCGCTGGGCGGCACCAACGCGCCGCGCGCCCTCTGGTGGGCGCTCGCCGAGCTGGTGCTCGGCTCGAACGCACCGGTCTGGATGTACGCCTCCGGCCCGTCCTTCGCGCACGTGCTGCACGTCGAGGGCAACGAGCGGCAGAAGAAGTGGGCCAAGCTCTTCATCGACAAGCAGTGGGGCTCCACGATGGTGCTCACCGAGCCGGATGCCGGCTCGGACGTGGGCGCGGGCCGCACCCGGGCCATCCAGCAGCCCGACGGTACCTGGCACATCGAGGGTGTGAAGCGCTTCATCACCTCGGGTGAGCACGACCTGAGCGACAACATCGTGCACTACGTGCTGGCCCGTCCGGTCGGTGTGGAGGGTGCCGGTGGCCCCGGCACCAAGGGGCTGTCGCTCTTCGTGGTGCCGAAGTTCCACTTCGACGAGAGCACCGGCGAGCTGGGCGAGCGCAACGGCGTCTACGCCACCAACGTCGAGCACAAGATGGGCCTGAAGGTCTCCAACACCTGTGAGGTGACCTTCGGCGAGCACGGCGTACCGGCCAAGGGTTGGCTGCTGGGCGACAAGCACGACGGCATCCGGCAGATGTTCATGATCATCGAGTACGCCCGGATGATGGTCGGCACCAAGGCCATCGCCACCCTCTCCACCGGCTACCTCAACGCCCTCGAGTACGCGAAGAACCGGGTGCAGGGCGCCGACCTGATCCAGCAGGCGGACAAGACCGCCCCCCGGGTCACCATCACCCACCACCCGGACGTGCGTCGCTCGCTGCTGCTGCAGAAGTCGTACGCCGAGGGTCTTCGCGCCCTGGTCCTCTACACCGCCACCTGGCAGGACAAGGTCGCGCTGGCCGAGGCTGCCGGCGACGAGAAGGCCACCAAGCTGGCCAAGCGGGTCAACGACCTGCTGCTGCCGCTGGTCAAGGGCGTCGGTTCGGAGCGGGCGTACGAGCTGCTCGGGCACGAGGCCCTGCAGACCTTCGGCGGCTCCGGGTTCCTCCAGGACTACCCGCTGGAGCAGTACGTCCGGGACGCCAAGATCGACACCCTGTACGAGGGCACCACCGCCATCCAGAGCCTCGACCTGATCTTCCGTAAGATCGTTCGGGACAACGGCAGGGCGCTGCTGGCGGTCTCCGGCGAGATCCAGGAGTTCATCTCCTCCGAGGCGGGCAACGGCCAGCTCAAGGAGGAGCGGCAGGCGCTCGGCAAGGCGCTGGCCGAGATCCAGAACATCCTCGGCGTGCTGACCGGCTGGCTGGGCGAGGCGCAGGGCGGCGACACCCGCGCGCTCTACAAGGTCGGGCTGAGCAGCCGGCGGTTCCTGCTGGCGATCGGCGACCTGGTGGTCGGCTGGCTGCTGCAGCGGCAGGCCGACGTGGCGCTGAAGGCGCTGGCCGGCGAGGTCTCCGCCAGCGACAAGGCTTTCTACACCGGCAAGGTGGCCGCTGCCCGTTTCTTCGCCCGCGAGGTGCTGCCCCGCATCGGCGCCGACCGGCGGATCATCGAGGGTGCCGACCTCGACATCATGGACCTCCCGGAAGAGGCCTTCTAAGCGTGCTGCGGCACGTCTGACGGTTCCGGGTCGCACCACCCGGCACCGCAACGGCCGGTGGGGCTTGCGCCCCGCCGGCCGTCGCCGTCTCACCGCGACGGCGGGCACGTATTGGCCGAGCCCGGCCGGGTATGCCGCTGGCGTGGCGGGTAACCGTCGCGTGACCTCGAAAGGGAACGCCCAGAGCCACCGCACGGGGGAGTGCAGCGCACATGGGTGTAGGAAGCGGCATTTTTCTCATCGCGATCGGCGCGATCCTGACCTTCGCGCTGAGAGCCAACGTCTGGTGGATCGACGTCCGGGCGGTCGGCTGGGTGTTCATCCTGGCCGGGCTGGCCGTACTACTGACCACGGTCTGGTTCTGGCAGGACCGGCGCAAGCGGGCCCGAACCCTCATCGTGGAGGAGAACCGGCTGTCCCATCCGACGGCGATGATGCCGCCACCACCGGACCCGCCGCCACCAACGGCGCCGCCGTCCTGATCCCGGCACGACCTGGACGTGTACCGCTGAGCCACCCGTCGAAGATCGGCGGGTGGCTCAGTCGCGTGCCGTGTGCCGGGCCGTGAGCGGCGCTCCGGCCCTGCTCAACTCCGCCCAGCCGAGCGGGCATCGGTGCACGGCCAGCTCGGCGGTGCGCAAGCCCTCGTCGCCAAAGCCCTCGGGATCAAGGAGCGCGGAGAGCAGTGATATGCCCGGATTATGGGCAATGACCAGCGCCGTGCGTGCCGCCGGGTCCACCGTGCGGACCAGCGACAACAACTCCTCGGGGTGCGCGTCGTACGCGCCCGGCTCATAACGCACGGTCGGGCGAGGACCGGTCGGGCCGCCCTCCGGCGGTGAACCGGTCATCCCCATCGCCACCCCGTGCCAGGTCTGCCGGGTGCGACGGGCCGTCGAGCAGATCACCACGTCGGGCAGCAGCCCGTGGTGCGCCAACCAGGCCCCAGCCGCAGCCGCGTCAGCGTTCCCGCGTGCGCTGAGCGGCCGTTCGGCGTCGTCCGCCGCGTCGCTGCCCTGCTCGGCCTTCGCGTGCCGCAGCAACACCAGTGTCCGTGTGTCGGGGTCGGCGTCCGTCATGCCCCAAGCTTGCCCGATTGGCGATCTCCGTGCCTGGGTAAGTCGATGGATGCCGCACCCCTACCGACGGCCGCGGCGCGACGTACGCCAGGTTAGAGCCGAGGAGCGAGACATGGGCATTGGTGGCAGCATCTTCTTGATCGCACTAGGCGCGATCTTCGCGTTCGCAGTGGAGGCCGACCTGGGCTGGCTGGACCTGGCCGTGGTCGGCTGGGTGCTGATGCTGGCCGGCGTCGCCGGTCTGCTCACCACCCTCTACTTCTGGAACAGCCGCCGCCGCACGGTGGTCGCCGCGCCGGTTCGCGAGGAGCGCGTGGTGGCCGACCGGGTCGTGCCGGCCCAGGACAACCAGGTCATGCGGGAGTACCGCGAAGTGCGTCGGCCGGGCCGACCGGTCTGACCCTCGCTCGCACACTCCGGGGCCCCGCAGCGTCGCGGGGCCCCGGCTCGCGTCTCTACCCAGCTCGTGTGCGCGCCCGGCTCGTGGTGCCCCCGTCCGTTTGGGTCAGGCGAACAGGGCGAAGTAGATCGCGATGTGGTGACAGAGCGCCGCCAGCAGCGTGCAGGCGTGGAAGAATTCGTGGTGGCCGAAGACGGTCGGCCATGGATTGGGCCGGCGCAGCGCGTAGAAGACCGCGCCGATGCTGTAGATCGCGCCGCCGACGATCAGCAGCACCAGCGCCGCGACGCCGCCTCCGTTCAGGATCTCCGGCAGCATGGCCACCGCCACCCAGCCCAGCGCCAGGTAGAGCGGCGCGGACACCCAGCGTGGCGCGTGCGGCCAGACCACCTTGACCGCCACGCCGGCCAGCGCGCCGCCCCAGACCAGGGCCAGCATCACGGTGGCCGGTCGGGGCGCGAGCAGCATCGCGCAGAGCGGTGTGTACGTACCGGCGATGAACACGAAGATCATCGAATGGTCCATCCGGCGCATCACCTGGTAGCCGCGCTCTGACCACACTCGACGGTGGTACAGCGCGCTCGTGCCGAAGAGCCCACAGACCGTCAGGCTGTAGATGAGGCAGCTCACCAGGGGTGCCCACCCCGGCCGGGTGGCGGCGATCGAGCAGAGCACGATGCCGCAGACCAGGGCGACGAAGAAGGCGTACGTGTGTAGCCAGCCGCGCATCCGGGGCTTACCGATGTCGACCGGCTTCAGGCGAAGCGGGGCGGAGGTGGTCACCCAGTCAGGTTACGGCACCGTAGGTTACTTGTAAGTAGTGGCGTTGGTGACACCCGGCACCGTCGACGTGAACACCGGATCGGAACGACATCGGCGAGGATGAGCGGATGCGGATCCGACCGGTCGGGGCGCACGCCCTGCTACTCGACTGCACCGCCCCCGCCGACATCCCCGAGGCCGCGCTGGTCGAAGCGTGGCGGGCCGAGCTGTGGCGGCGTCGGGAGCGAGGCGACCTGATCGCCGTCGAGATCGTGCCGGCGGCCCGGACCGTGCTACTCGACGGCCTGCCCGACCCGGCCACCACCGTCCAACAGCTGACCCGATGGGCGTCCGCCGTCGCCGCCGCGACCACCCGCCCCGACAACTTCAACGCCGACGCCGACGCTGAAGACGAATACGAGGCCGAGGACGACGCCGCGGACGTGGTCGTACCGGTCTCCTTCGACGGGCCGGACCTACCGGCGGTGGCTGCGCACTGGGGTGTGGACGTGCCAGCAGTGCGGCACCGGTTGACCAGCACCCGGTTCCGGGTCGCCTTCTGCGGCTTCGCCCCCGGATTTCCGTACCTGACCGGGCTGCCCGCCGAGTTGGCGGTGCCCCGACTGCCCACGCCTCGCCCCCGGGTGCCGGCCGGCTCGGTCGCGCTGGCCGGCCCGTACGCCGGCATCTATCCGGGTGCGTCGCCGGGCGGCTGGCAGCTGGTCGGTCGGACCGACCTGGTGCTGTTCGACGTGGCCGCCGACCCGCCGGCCCGACTCGGCCCGGGCAGTACCGTCCGGATGGTGGCGGCGTGACCCGCCCGGCCACCATCGAGGTGCTCCGCGCCGGCGCGCTCACCACCGTGCAGGACCTGGGACGGCCCGGCTGGGCGCACCTGGGCGTACCCCGATCCGGTGCCCTCGACCCGGCCGCCCTGCGGCTGGCCAACCGACTGGTCGGCAATCCGGAGCACGCGGCCGGCCTGGAGATCACCCTGACCGGCTGCACCCTGCGACTGACCCGGGCCAGCACGGTGGCGGTCACCGGCGCCGAGGTCCCGGTCCAGGCGGGCGTTCGGCCCGGAGACACCGGACGCCCGCTCAGCGTGCCGGCCGGGACGGTGCTGCGGATCGGTCCCGCCCGACGGGGCGTACGGAGTTGGCTGGCGGTGGCCGGTGGCATCGACGTGTCACCGGTGCTCGGCAGCCGGGCCACCGACACCCTCTCCGGGCTCGGCCCACCTCCGCTGCGCGACGGCGACCAACTGCCGCTCGGCGAGCCGGTCGACGCACCCGCGCCGGTGGATTCGACAGTCTGCGCCAACCCCGCGGCGGAGCTGCACCTGACGCTGGGCCCCGGTCCTCGCGAGGACTGGTTCACGCCGACCGCGTTCGACCGGCTCTTCGGCAGCGCGTACACCGTCAGCCCGGTGAGCAACCGGGTCGGCGCGCGGCTCGCCGGCGCGGCGCTGCCCCGCGCGGTCGCCGGCGAACTACCCAGCGAGGGCATCGTGCTCGGCGCGGTGCAGGTGCCGGCGGACGGACAACCCCTGATCTTCCTCGCGGACCATCCGACCACCGGTGGATACCCCGTCATCGGGGTGGTCACCGACGTGACCCCGCTCGCGCAGGCCCGGCCAGGTACTACCGTCAGATTCCATGGACCTCAACGCTGACCTGGGCGAGGGATTCGGCATCTGGCGACTCGGCGACGACGAGGCACTGCTCGGCCTCGTCACCTCCGCCAACGTCGCCTGCGGCTTCCACGGCGGCGACCCGTCCACCATGCGGCGGGTCTGCGAGGGCGCCGCGCGACGCGGGGTCGCGGTCGGCGCGCAGGTCGGCTACCGGGACCTGGCCGGCTTCGGCCGGCGGCACATCGCGTACGACTTCGCCGAACTACGCGACGAGGTGACCTACCAGCTGGGGGCACTGGACGCGTTCTGCCGGCTGTTTCGCACCCGGGTCCGCTACCTCAAGCCGCACGGCGCGCTCTACCACGCGGCCAGCACCGACGAGTCCCAGGCGGCGGCGTTGGTCGCCGCCGTCAGCGGTTACGACCCCGAGCTGCCCGTGCTCTGCCTACCCGGCTCGACGCTCGCCCAACTCGCCGTGGGTGCGGGCCTGCCGGTGGTTGCCGAGGCGTTCGCCGACCGCGCCTACCTGCCCAACGGGGCGCTGGTGCCGCGCGGCACCCCCGGCGCGGTGATCACCGACCCCGAGCAGGTGGCCGAACGGGCGGCGCGGATGGCCACCGAACGCAGCGTGGTGGCGGTCGACGGGACCGTCATCCCGTGCTCGGTCGACTCGATCTGCGTGCACGGCGACACCCCGGGCGCGGTCTCCGCCGCCGAACTCGTCCGGGCCACCTTGATCGACGCCGACATCACCCTTGCTCCCTTCGCCTGACCGGAGGGGCCCAGCGGGCCCCTCCGACCACGTCAGGCGTCCAGGCCGCGAAGCACCAGCGGCAGCCGGGTCACGGCGCCGTCGACCACCCGGACCGGTACGCCCCAGTCCTGCCGGGTCAGGTGGCACGCCGCGTGCTCGACGTCCGCGTCACAGGTCGCCGCCTGCGCGGTCACCTGAAGCACCCCCGCGGTGACCTCGCCGTTGAGCACCAGCCGGCGGGACAGCTCGGTGCCCGTGCCGGCACCCTCCACCAGCAGCTCCGGCGGGGAGGCGGAGACCACCAGCCGGGTCGACGGGCCGAACGTCTCGTCCAGCTTCTGCCCCGGCGCCGGGGTGAAGACGATGTCCAGGGTGACCTCGCCGGCCGCGACGTCGGTCGGCTTGCGCTCGGTGCGGCGCCGGGGCCCGTCCACCGTGCTGGCACCCGCCGCCGACAGGGCACCCGGAGCGAGCCGGGTCAACCGGTGCGCGGCGGACTCCACCACGAGCACCTCACCGGCCGGGGTGAGCACCAGGTCGCTCGGCTCCGCCAACCCGTCGGCGACGGTGGAGACCTGGTTGCTGGCCGGGTCGAAGCGACGCACCGCCCCGTTGTACGTGTCCGCGATCAGCACCGAGCCGTCCGGCAGCGCGCAGACGCCCAGCGGGTGCTGGAGCAGCGCAGACTCCGCCGGCCCGTCCACGTGCCCGAAGTCGAACAGGCCCTGCCCGACGGCGGTGCCCAGCACACCGTTCTCGACGTACCGCACCGCGCTGGACTCGCTGTCTGCCACCCAGAGTCGGGTGCCGTCGGCGGAGACGGAGAGCCCCGACGGCTGGGCCATCCACGCCTCGGCCAGCGGGCCGTCGCGCAGCGCCTCCACGGTGGTGCCGGCGTACATGCCGGCGGTCCGCTTGATCGGGTCGAACCACCAGAGCTGGTGGATGCCGGCCATCGCGATGATCAACTTGTCGTCGTACCAGGCCAGGTCCCACGGGGAGGAGAGATCGACGGCGAACGCGTCGTGGGCGTGGTCGTCGACCTCGGCGCGCCACTGCCGCCCACTGCCGGCCACGGTGACCACCTCGCCGGACTCGAGCCGTACGCCGCGCAGCAGGTGGTTGACCGTGTCGGCCACCACCAGGTCGTAGCCGGCCACCTCGGCGACATGCGTGGGTAGCAGGTACACCCCCTGCGGCTCGGAGAACGTCGCCACGGCGACCGGCCCGTCCGCCCGGCCCCGCTCGCCCGAGCCGATCCGACGCACCGGCGTCTCGCCGTCCGGGTCGACCTCGACCAGGGAGTGTCGGGCCGAGTCCGAGACCAGCAGGTTGCCGTTCGGCAGCAGCACCGCCTTACCCGGGAAGCGCAGCGCGGTCTCCGGTGCCGGCGGCGCGACGTACGGGCCGTCGCCCCGGTGCAGGGTGCCCTTGGCCTCGTGGGTGGCGATCAACTCGTCGATCAGTCGGGCCAGCCCTTCGGCGTGCCCCTCGCCGGCCATGGTGGCCACCACGTAACCCTCGGGGTCGATCACCGACAGGGTCGGCCAGGCCCGTGCCGCGTACTGCTGCCACATGTCCAGCTCAGGATCGTCGAGTACGGGGTGGTGCACCCCGTACCGCTCCACGGCGGCGGCGAGCGCTTCGGCGTCCTTCTCGTGCTCGAACTTCGGCGAGTGCACGCCGATCACGACGAGCACGTCGCCGTACTTCTCCTCCAGCGGGCGCAGCTCATCGAGCACGTGCAGGCAGTTGATGCAGCAGAACGTCCAAAAATCCGCGATGACGATCTTGCCGCGAAGGTCGGCGAGCTTGAGGTCGCGTCCACCGGTGTTCAGCCAGCCCCGACCGCGCAGTTCGGGAGCCCGTACTCGTGCGCTCATGCACCCATCGTGCCTGACCATCGGCCCACGCCCGGCCGGAGGGGGCGAGATTCGATGGTCGCCGGCACCACCTGCGGGTACGACGACGGCGGAGCCACGATTGCCCGTGACCCCGCCGTCGGTGGAGCTACTTCGTGGCCGGCTTCAGGCAGAGCACCCGGTTGCTGCCCTCACCCGGCAGCACCACGTGGGGCTGCGTCGTGTCGGTGCACTTCTCCTTGGCGTCCACCTTCGAGACGATCGTGAACGCGCCCGCCTCGCCGCAGTCCGCCGCCGAGGCGCCGCCCTGCCCGGACTGCTTCACGCAGGTGCCGACCGCCGGGTCGAACGCCGGCGTGTCGTTGTCGCCGACCTTGCCGAGCAGCAGCAGCAGGCCGAGCGGCACCGCCAGGATGAGCACCGCGGCGATCAGCACCGCGGCCAGCACCCGGCCGTTGCGCACCTTCGGCGTCGGTGGCTCCACCTTCGGCGCGTCGGCGTCCGGCTTGAACGCGTCGAACCGGCCCTGATCCGCCTGGCCGGTCTCCTGGCCCCAGGACGGCGCGGGCTGCGGCGGTGGCGGGAAGGACGGCGGGAAGCCGCCGCCCGGCACCGGTTCGGTCGCCGGCCCGCCGAAGCCCGGCCCGCCGGAGCCCGGGCCACCGAAGTTCGGGCCACCGAAGGTCGGCGTCCCGTTCACCGTGCCGGCACCGGCGGCCGGCGAACCTGGGCCGCCGAACTGGTCCGCCGGCGACCCAGGGCCGCCGAACTGGTCCGCCGGCGGCTCGGCACCAGCGTGCGGCCGGGTGCCGTTCACCGGCCTGCTGTTGCCCGGGGCGTCGACGAAGGACGGCACGCCGGGCGGGAACGCCGGCGGCGCCGACGGGGCGTCGTTGAACGCGTTCGGTGCGGGCTGCCGGTCGTCGAAGCGCGGATCGGCCGGGGAGTCGCCGCCCCAGCCGGGCCCACCCTGCCGCTGCGCGTCGTTCTGCCAGTCGGGGGCGGCCTGCTGCCGCTGCGCCTCGTTCTGCCAGTCGGGGGCGGCCTGCTGCCGCTGCGCCTCGTTCTGCCAGTCGGGGGCGATCTGCCGCTGTCCCTCGTTCTGCCAGTCGGGCGCGGCCTGCCGCTGCGCGTCGTTCTGCCACTCCGGAGCACCCTGGCGGTCGGCGCCCGGGTCGCCCTGGAACGCCTCCGGCTCCGGCTCGGCTTCCGGCTCCGGTCGAGCCGGGCGGCCGTACACCCGGGGTTGCGGGGTGGCCGTGCCGGTCGGTCGGATGGCCTGGTCGGTCGGGGGCATCACCCGGCTGGCCAGCGGCACCGAAGCGCTCGCCGTGGCCCGGGCCGCCGCGCCGGCTGCCGACTCGGCGTCCGACACCGGTACGACCGCGCGGCCCGCTCCGGATTCCGGAGAGGTACGCGGGGCGGGCACCACCGCGCCACCCGCGGAGACCTCCTCGGGGCGGCCACCGTACTGCGCGGCGGCGTCCGGGGTCTCCCGTTCGGCGTAGGCGGGCTGCTCGGGGATGGGAGCGAACTGGGCCTGGGACGCGTAGTCGGCCGGCGGGGCGGCGGCCAGGCTGGCACCCGGCACTCGCTGCTCCTGCGGAGGTAGCGGCACGGCGTTCGCCGGCGAGATGCCCGGCGCGGGCCCGGGCTGGTAGGCCGGTGCCTCGTCGCCCCGGTCCGCCTCCCAGCCCCCACGGGACTGGGCGGAAGCTTCGGCCTCCGCGCGACCCCACACCTCACCGGGCGCCCACGGCTCGACCTCCGGCGCGCCGCCGGAGGTGCCCTGTGCGGGGTTGTCCGGGCTGGCGGCCCAGTTGGGTGCGCCACCGCTGGTGGGCACGCTGGCGCTGGCCCGGGCGGGGAGGTTGCTCGGTTCGGCAGGGGTCCACCCCGCCTGCTCCGGTCGCTCGGTCGGCTGCTCCGGTTGGGAGAGCACCCAGTCGGGCTGCTGTGGCCGGCCCTCGGCGCCGCCCCAGGCGGTCGGCTGCGCGGGCTGGTCCTGCCGCGCGTCACTGCCGTCGTTCCACCCTGCGGGCTGCTGCTGCGCCTGCTGCTGTGCGGCCCACCCGCCGGAGTGGGCCGGGTCGTCCTGCGCGGGCCAGTTCGTCGTCGGGGCCGGGACCTGGGCAGCGCCACGGGCCGCGTTGGGCTGGGCGGCCTGACCCCAGCCGGGGGCGGGCTGCTCGGTCGCTTCGGCGGGCTGGCCCCAGGCCGGCGGCGACTGCTCCGCCGGAGTCCACACCGGCTGGTCGTCCCGGGCGGCGCCACCGGCGGGCCATCCGCCGTTGTCGGCGGCCTGGTCCTGCTGAGCGCCGCCGGACCAGCCGGCGGCCTGCGGTGCGTCGGTCTGCGGGGACTCGGCCCCGCGCCAGTCGGCGGCGGGCGGGTTGGCCTGCGCCGCGCCGCGCCAGCCGCTGGCCGGGTCCTCCTGGGCGGGCCAGGCGGTGGTGGCCGGGGGAACCTGCGCGGCGCCCCGCGCGGCCGGCTGGACCTGCACCCAGTCCGGCTGCTCAGCGGGGGCGTTCGGCGTCCAGCCCTGCTGCTGCGCTGCCCAGGGGTCGGGCTGTGCCGCAGCCGGTGCGCCATCGCTGCCGGGCCACGCGCCGGGCTGCTGCTGTGGCGGTTCACTCGCGCCACCGCCCGCGGCCCAGGCGGGCTGCGCCGGGTCGTTGGGCTGCGGAGCAGCTGCGGCACCCCAGGCGGGGGCCGGCGGCTGCTCGGACTGGGTCGCCCATGCCGGTGCCGACGGGTTGGGCCGCGTCGGGGGCGGGGGTGCCCAGCCCAGATCGGGGCCGGCGGCGTTCTGGCCGTTGTCCGGCTGCGCCGGGCGGTCGCCGTACGGCGCCGGTCCGCCGGCGCCCGGTGACACCTCGTCCGGCTCTTGGCCGGGGCGGTGCGGGCCCTCGGACGTCATGGGTGCGCCTCCTCCATCACATGTCGGCTCGCCGGTGCCGATCGGTCTCCTCGGCGTGGCTGCCGGCGTCACCGGCGTACCGCTGTGCCGGCTCCCCGCACGGTATCGGGTGGTGGCACGACACGTCCAAGGAGCACTGGCCGTCACTCACCGTGGCCGGTTGGTGTCGAGCAGCTTCTGTCGGCTCGGCCTCTGCCGGGTCGGCGGGCGGCGACCGAAGCCCACCGTACCGGGCGCTGCGGCAGGGCGGAATCCCGGTGGTGGGTGGCTGGGAAACGCCGATGGCCCACCCGGTGGGCCGGGTGGGCCATCGATCTGGAGGAGGTGAGGAATGTCGTGGAGCGTCAGCTCATGTGACGCTGGGCGATGACGAGGATCTCCTCGCGAACTGCCGGCGAGTTCGCCGAGCGCAGCGCGTGCTCGATGGCACGGGCGCGGCGGGTGGCGTCGCGGTGGTTGCGGATTCGCTCGATCATGCTCATTGGTGGGTCCCCCTAGCTATTCGGTTGTCAGCCCCTGATGCGTCTATTCAACCGCAGAAGCCGGTGAACTTCCATCGATTATTAGGTGAGCTGAGACACCTGCCTAACAATCAAAGGTCAACAGGCAGTCTGACCGACGGTTCTGTCGCCCAACGGACACGGCCGGTGTGCCGGGCGTTAACCCGTGGCACACCGGCCGTGGCTGGCGTTCGAACGATCAGGTCCAGGCGAGCAGCGCCGCCTCCGGATCCGTGAGGAAATCGCCGATGTCCCGCAGGAACTTCGAGCCCAACTCACCGTCGATGATCCGGTGGTCGAAGCTCAGCCCCAGCGTGGTGACCTGGCGAACCCTGACCTTGCCCTTGTGCACCCAGGGCATTTCCCGCACCGCGCCGAAGGCCAGGATCGCGGACTCACCCGGCGGCAGGATCGGCGTGCCGGTGTCCACCCCGAACACGCCGACGTTGGTGATGGTCAGGGTGCCGCCGGACATGGCCGCCGGCGAGGTGCGGCCGGACTTCGCCGTCTGCACCAGATCGGTCAGCGCGTCCGCCAACTCCCGCAGCGAGAGTCGGCCGGCGTCCTTGACGTTCGGCACGATCAGACCGCGCTCGGTGGCTGCCGCGATGCCAAGGTTGACGTACTCCTTGACCACGATCTCGTCACCCGCCCAGGTCGAGTTGACCATCGGGTGCCGTTGCACCGCCAGCAGCACCGCCTTCGCCACCAGCAGCAGCGGCGAGACCCGTACGTCACGCCACTCCCGCCGGCCGCGCAGCCGGTCCAGGGCCTTCATCGCCCGGGTCACGTCGACGGTCAGGAACTCCGTCACGTGCGGGGCGGTGAACGCCGAACGGGACATGTTCTCGGCGGTCAGCTTGCGGACGCCCTTGACCGGGATGCGCTGCTCCCGGTCCGCGCCGAAGCTGGGCGCGGTGGTCGCCGCGATCGGCTCGGCAACCGCCACACTCGCACCGCTCGCCGCCTGCTGCACGTCCTCCCGGGTGATCGAGCCAAGCGGCCCCGACCCGGTCAACGTGCCGAGGTCGACCCCGAGATCCTTGGCGAGCTTGCGCACCGGCGGCTTGGCCAGCACACCGCCGGTCGCCGTCGCGGCCCGCCCGTTCTGGGCCGGAGCCACGACCGGAGCTACCACCGGCGGCGGAGCCGGCGCAGCCGGTGCGGGGGCCGCCGCGGCCTGCGCGGGGACCGCCCCCTTGCGGGGGCGGCGCTTCGCGGCGGTGGTACGCGGGCCGTAGCCGACCAGCACCGCGGTGCGCCCACCCGGGGCCGCGCCGCCGATCAGGCCGGGCTCCACCATGCCCTCGGCCGGTGCCACCTCCACCGCCGCCAACGAGGCCGCTGACGGGGTGGGCAGGTCACCGCTGGGCGTGGCCGTCGTCGACGGCGTCTCCAGCGGGCCGGCCCCCGGGTCGGTGTCGATCGCGATGATCGGCGTACCGACCTCGACCGTGGTGCCCTCCGGGTGGTGGATCGCCTGCACCTGCCCGGCCCACTTCGCCGGGATCTCCACGGCCGCCTTCGCCGTCTCCACCTCGACGATCGGTTGGTTCAGCTCAATGGTGTCGCCGACCTTGACCAGCCAGGCCAGGATCTCGCCCTCGGTCAGGCCCTCGCCCAGGTCGGGCAGGTTGAACGTCTTGATCCGGGACATGTCGCTCACCAGCCGAAGGTGCGGTCGACGGCGTCGAGCACCCGATCGAGGTCGGGCAGGTACTCCTCCTCCACCCGGGCGGCCGGGTAGGGGGTGTCGAAGCCGGTCACCCGCAGCACGGGCGACTCCAGGGAGTAGAAGCACTCCTCGGTGATCCGGGCGGCCAACTCGGCGCCGAGGCCGATGTTGGACGGCGCCTCGTGCACCACCACCGCCCGGCCGGTGCGCTTCACCGACTCGTACGCCGCGGTCAGGTCCAGCGGGGAGAGCGAGCGCAGGTCGATGACCTCCAGCTCCCGGCCGTCCTCGGCGGCGGCGGTCGCCGCCTCCAGGCAGGTGCGCACCATCGGGCCGTAGGCCAGCACGGTGACGTCGGTGCCGGGCCGCACCACCCGGGCCGAGTGCAGGGGGTACGCGTCGGACAGCGGCGCTTCCAGGTCGACCTGACCCTTCTCCCAGTAGCGCCGCTTGGGCTCCAGGAAGACGATCGGGTCGTCCGAGGCGATGGCCTGCTGGATCATCACGTACGCGTCCTGCGGGTTGGCGCAGGTCACGACCTTCAGGCCGGCGGTGTGCGCGAAGTACGCCTCCGGCGACTCGGAGTGGTGCTCGACGGCGCCGATGCCACCGCCGAACGGGATCCGGATAACCATGGGGATGCTGAGCTTGCCGCCCGAGCGGTAGTGCATCTTCGCCACCTGCGACACGATCTGGTCGTACGCGGGGTAGACGAAACCGTCGAACTGGATCTCGCAGACCGGCCGGTAGCCGCGGATGGCCAGACCGACCGCGGTGCCGATGATGCCGGACTCGGCCAGTGGGGTGTCGATCACCCGCTGGTCGCCGAAGTCCTTCTGGAGCCCGTCGGTGATCCGGAAGACGCCGCCGAGCTTGCCGACGTCCTCGCCCATGATGATGACCTTGGGGTCGGTCTCCAGGGCGCGGCGCAGGCCGGTGTTCAGGGCCTTGCCGAGGGTGAGCGTCTCCGTGGCCATCAGTGGGCGCTCCCTTCGAAGGACTCCATGTAGCGGTTGAGCTTCGCGCGCTGCTCGTCGAGCAGCGGAGAGCCGTTGGGGTAGACGTGGTCGAACATCGTCACCGGCTCCGGGTTGGGCATGTTGAGCACCCGCTCGCGCAGGTGCACCGACTCGCGGCGGGCCTGCTCGTCGACCTCGGCGAAGAACGCCGCGTCGGCGATCTGCTGCTTCTCCAGGAATGCCTTGACCCGGGTGATCGGGTCCTTGGCCTGCCACGACTCGACCTCGCTGGCGATCCGGTAGCGGGTCGGGTCGTCGGAGGTGGTGTGCGCGCCCATCCGGTAGGTGTACGCCTCGATCAGGCTCGGGCCCTGCCCGTGCCGGGCGTTGTCCAGCGCCGTGCGGGTGACCGCGTACGAGGCCAGCACGTCGTTGCCGTCCACCCGTACGCCGGGGAAGCCGAAGCCGGCGGCTCGCTGGTAGAGCGGAACGCGGGTCTGCCGCTCCAGCGGCTCGGAGATCGCGTACTGGTTGTTCTGGCAGAAGAAGACCAGCGGCGCGTTGAACACGCTGGCCCAGACGAACGCCTCGTTCACGTCGCCCTGGCTGGTGGCCCCGTCACCGAAGTAGGCGATCGCCGCCTCGCCGTCGTCGGTGCCGATCTTGCCGTCCATGGTGATGCCCATGGCGTAACCGGTGGCGTGCAGGGTCTGCGCGCCGATGACGATCGTGTACATGTTGAACTTGAACTCGTTCGGGTCCCAGCCGCCCTGGTCCACACCGCGGAACAGGCCCAGCGGCATGATCGGGTCGATGCCCCGGCAGTAGAGGACGCCGTGCTCCCGGTAGGTCGGGAAGGCCATGTCCTGCGTCCGCAGCGCCCGCCCGGAGCCGACCTGCGCGGCCTCCTGGCCGAGCAGGCTGGCCCAGAGGCCCAGCTCGCCCTGGCGCTGGAGGGCGGTCGCCTCGGCGTCCAGCTTGCGAACCATCACCAGGTCGCGGTAGAGCCCGCGGTACTCCTCGTCGGTGAAGTCGACGCGGTACTCGGTGCCGTCCGGCCCGGTGGCGCTGTCGATCCGCTCACCGTCGGGAGTGAGTAGCTGCACCAGCTCCGGATTACCGGCCGCCGCGCCCTTCTTGGAGCGGGGTGCAGGCCGCCTGCTGCGGGTGGTGCCCCCGGGGTCGCCCTTTGCCATCGGTCTCTCCCTGTCGTGTCTGCGTCGGCACCGGGGGATCACCCGGCCGCGCAACTCGTGCGCCTGCCCGGCTGCTGCCGGACCGGTTCCTGGCGGCCGCGCCTAGCCCCGGTGGGGGTTGCCGCACGGCGTGAACCGGGTTCTGGCCGAACCCGGATCGGGGAGCGCCGGCGTTCAACCGCGCCTGCCGCGAGGGTGCGCGGAGGTCACGGCTGCGTTGCCGTCGTGCTCCATATTCGCAGAGCAGGTGAGCGCGCCCACAGTACGCCTGCCCCGCTTGCCGACCGCCCATGCTTTGACGCCGTTTGTCGCCATCATGCCGGCCCGCGTTTCCCATGCGTTGCGGCACGATTCGTCACCGTTCGGCCAGCACCGCGTGTCGACACGCAGTGGAGGTTGGCTGACCCAGGGTGACTGCGCGAGGCTGATTCCCGCAGGATCGCGCCTATCGGGTTAATTGTCGGGTTATTGCCCCGGCGGCGTCCATCCATGTCCTCCGACGGCTGACGACAAGGGGTGTGCGGTGTACGAGCCAGGTGACGGTCCCGGCACCCCAGCGCTTGGTCGGCACCGGTCGGCCGGCGGCTATCGCCGGATGGTCGGCGTTCACCGGGCCCCCGGCGCCGGTGGCCCCACCCGCGGTTACCTGCTCACTGTCGCGTTACTGGCCGGCACCGCGTCGATGCCCATCCTCGCCGCGGTCAGCGCGGGCTCGGCCACTCCGGGCAGCACCGCCCTGCCGGACACCAGCACCCCGTTCATCCCGACCCCGTCCGTCGGGCCGGTGGTGATCCCGCTGCCGATGACCAGCCAACCGCCACTGCCACCACTGGGCACCCCCAGCGTCGGTCCGACCAGCGGCTGGCTGCCCGCCGCCCCACGGCGTCCACTGGACGGGCCCGCCGGGGCCGATCCCGGGCCCGCCCTGCGGACGACCGCCCCGCCGGCACCGAAACCCACGCGGGGCAGCTCGCCGCCGGTACCCCCGCCCGTCGCTCCGCCGCCGTCGAACGACCCCGACCCGACCGACCCGCCGGACCCGACGGATCCGACCGACCCACCGGACCCGGACCCCACCGACCCGGATCCGACCGGCTCGGCCGACCCGGACCCGACGCTGGATCCGACCCCCACGCTAGACCCGACTCCCACGCTGGACCCGACGCTGGAGCCGACACCCACGCCGACCGACGCGACCGCCACCGCCGTACCGACCAGCACCTGGTCCGTGCCGGCCCCCACACCCACGCCGCCCGCGGAACCGACCCGCCGGCCCAGCCCGGCGATCCCGCCGCCGTCGGCCGTCGCCCCGACGCTCCGCGTCAGCCCGGCGCCGCTGGCCGGACCGACGCACCCGGCGGTGTCACCAGCGGTACGGTGACGATCAGGCGCGGCCCGTCCGGCGTCGGCGGTGTTCGGCGGTAGGCGCGTACCGGAGGGGGTGGCGTGGGCGGCGGTGCGGAACTCCGCCCGGTCACCACCCGACCCGGCCCGGGGCTGCGGATCGCCCGGCTGGTCACCGAGGTGACCGCACCGGCGGTGCTCGTGTCGTTGCTGATCCTCACGGTGAGTTGGCACAGCGCCCGCCGCCCCGGTCAGGGCCTCGTCTGGGGTCTGCTCGCCACCCTCTTCGTCACCGGCATTCCGTTCGCCTACATCGTCGGCGGGGTACGCCGTGGCAGGCTCACCGACCACCACGTCGGCCGCCGGGAGCAGCGCCGGGCGCCGCTGCTGGTTGGCCTCGGTTCGGTCGCGGCAGGGCTCGCCCTGCTCGCCGTGCTCGGCGCGCCCCGCCCGGTGCTGGCGCTGGCGGTGGCAGGGCTCGTCGGCCTCGTCGTCGCCGTGTCGGTCAGCCACTGGTGGAAGATGTCGATCCACTCGGCGGTGGCCGCCGGCACGCTGGTCATCCTGATACTGACCTTCGGGACGCGACTGGCCATCGCCGCACCGCTGCTGGCGGTGGTTGGCTGGTCCCGGGTACGGCTGAGGGACCACACGGTGGCCCAGGTGCTGGCCGGAGCTGCGCTCGGCGCCCTGATCGCCGCGGTGATCTTCGGCTCGCTGCGCTAGCCGGGCTCCTGGGTCCGCTGCGCCAGCCGGCCCAGGGCGGGCGGCGCGGAGCCGCCCACCCTCAGACGTCGTCAGGCGCCGTCGTCGGCGAGGCGGTGCCGGTTCGCCTCGATCCACGCGTCCAGTGCGGCCGGGTCGTCCGGGTCCACCCCGTCGGCCATCAGCTGCGCCACCGCGGCGGTGGCCGCGCTGCGCCGCTCACCGGTCGAGTAGAGGCGGGCGAACTCCGGCACCATCTCCTCGATCGCCTCGTCGGTGCGCGTCGCCGCGGCCTCAGGCAGCCCGCGCTGGCGCGACGCGTACCGCGCCCAGGCCCGCAGCACCCGGGGCAGCATCGCCGCGTCGTCCATGTCCAGCACGGCCCGGCGGTGCACCCAGTCGAGCAGGAAGAGCCCGGACACCGCAGGGCTCCAGCGCATCGGATCGGCGTCCGGGAAGCTCGCCGAGTGGTCCAGCAGCAGGCTCAGGCAGAAGTGCAGAGAGGCCAACTCGGGGCCGTCGACGGCGTCCAGCCCGAAGCGGACGGCCTCCGGCGCGGCGAGAAACCGTCGGACCAGGTCGGTGCGCTCGGCCGCCGAGAGCGGCTCGACCTCCGCCGGACCGGTCGGGTCGGCCGCGGTGGGCAGCATCGCCAGCCGGGCCCCGACCAACGCTCGGTCGGTGGCGAGCGACCCCTCGCCGGGCAGCTCGCCCAGGTCGTCGGTGACCGCCAGGTGGCGAGCCACCTCGCCCCGGAGCCGAGCTGGATCTTCGGTACGGAACCAGGTCAGCTCGTCGTCGGCGCACATTTGCCGGACCTGGTCCAGGATCCGTTCGGCCGGCCCGCCCACGAAGACGTCCTTGGTGATACCGATGTTGTGGTCCACCAGGGCCACCAGCGCGTGCTCCGAGCCACCTGACTCGTCGTCGTAGGCGAAGGTCGCGAGGTAGGAGGTCTGATCGCCGTACACGTCGCCGTACGCCCAGCTGCCGGTGAGGTGCACCCGGCCGAGTTGGGCCGTCCAACTGGGCGCCTGGCTGCCCGGACGGACCCGCTCGGTGCCCTCGGCGGTCGGCACGAGCGTGGCGAAGACCTGACGGATGGTGGTCGCCGCCGCGACCCTGCGGCGGCCGGTGGCGGCGAGGAAGCCGGTGACGAACTCCCGTACGGCGGCGTCGCGGTCGGTCTCCGCGATCGCGTAGACACTGCCCAGCAGGGCGCTGCCGAGCATCTCGGCGTCGAGGGCGGACTCCAGCTTGGTCACGTCGCGTGCGGCGTGCAGCACCGCGTCGTAGGGGGTCTGAGGCGTGGCCATGCTCCGACCCTACGCCGCTGTGGGCGTACGGAGAGCGGTAGCGGGCCGTGCGGAGCGTCAGCGGTGTGCGGCGTCCCGCAGCGCGTCGCGGGCCTGGGCGTACGAGCCGAGCACGATTCGTACCGGTGTCAGCACGTACTCGTCGCCCACCTGGGCGACCCGCGCCGTCAGCCGCTGGTCGGCGCGGGCCCGGGCGCGCCGGGCGGCCCAGCGCACCACCGGGCGGGTCAGTGCCGCCACCAGGAGCCCGGCCAGCAAGCCGCCGAGCAGCAGAACGGTCGGCAGCGGCACCTGGCCGACCATTGGATCGTCCAGCGCGGGCAGGCCGAGCGCCCGCAGCGCGTAGCCGAGCACCAGCCAGCCCAGCCCGACCACGGCGGCGAGGGTGACCAACCACTGCGCACCGCCGACGATCCGCCACCAGATCGGTCGACGGTCGAGGCCGAGGTCGGTGCCGGCGATCGTGCGGTCCAGGGCGTCCGGCAGGTCGCCGAGGCGGGACCGGGCGGCGGAGGTCACCGCGCCGGGCCAGGCGGCGGGCAGGTCGGTGGCGGCCCGGTCGGCCACCGCGCGGATGGCCAGGCCGAGCGCCGAACGCTGGGCGGCCGTCGGGTCCGGCACCGAGGTGGCCGCGACCAGGCTCTCCGCCGGGTCGGCCTGGTCGCCGGTCGGGCCGGGCAGGTGCAGCCGACGCAGCGGATCGGGCCGCAACCGCCGCCAACCCCGGACCACGGGCCAGCCGGTGGCCGCGCCGGCCCGGTGCCGGTACGCCCGCTCCACGGCCTCGGTCACCGCGGGCACCCCGGCCGCCCCGGCCAATGCCCGGTTCAGCCCGTTGACGGTGGCGTCGTCCGGCCCACCCGCCGGCCGGGCGGAACCGACCAGCTCGTCCAGACCGGCGACGACCGTGTCGACGTCACCCGCGAGCCGGCGCAACGCGGCCTGCCGCTCGGCGACTGTGCGCTCCAGGGCATTGCGTAGCCCGACCATGCCGGCCGGATCGATCGCGGTGGTGGCCAGCAGGGGCACACCGGTCAGCCCGTCCGTGTCGAGCAGCCGACGCAGGTCGTCCAGGACCCGGGGCACCTCGGCCGGGGGCAGCCGGTCGGCCTGGTTGAGCACGACCAGGGTGACGTCGCGGTGTCGGTGGAACTCGCGCAGGTAGCTGTCGTGGATGACCCGGTCGGCGTACTTCTGCGGGTCCACCACCCAGACCACCTGGTCGACCAGGCCGAGGAGTCGGTCAACCTCGAGCCGGTGGGATCGCTGCACCGAGTCGAAGTCGGGCAGGTCGAGCAGGATCAGCCCGTGCAGGGCCGTCTCGTCGTCGGCGTCCAGGGCGCTCTCCCGGACGAAGCGGTGTCGGGGCAGCACGCCGATCCAGTCGAGCAGATGGTTGGCGCCCTCCAACGGCCCCCACACGCAGGCGTGGGTGACGCCGGTGGTCGGCCGGCGGACCCCGACCGGCGAGAGTTCCAGCTGGGCCAGCGCGTTGAAGAGGCTGGACTTGCCGCTGCCCGTGGCACCGGCCAGGGCGACCACGGTGTGGTCCCGGGACAGCGCTAGCCGGGTGCCGGCCCGCTCGACCAGGGTGTGCGCGGGCACCAGGTCGGCGTCCGGCAGCAGACCGTCCACGGCGGTCAGGAACCGGCGCACCGCGTCCAGTCGGGCGATCAGCGCATCGGCGTCGACCCGCTGGTCCCCGCGGAACACCTCGCGTACCCGGCCGGCGATGTTGCTCACCGAGAATCCTCCCCGTTGCCGGCGGACAGCCCGCTGCGATGCCGGGCCAGCTCGACCCGGCCGGCGGCCCGGCGCAGCCCGTCGCCGGCGTCCGCGGCGGGGCGGGCGTCCGCGGTCCGGCTCAAGAAGCGGTCGGCCTCCGCGCCGAGCAGCGTCCGCACCCGGTCCAGCAGGTCGGTGCGGGCCTTGGCGGCGAGGGTACGCACCGCCTGGTCGCCGAAGATTGCCTGGAGGACGGCCTGCGCGGCAACCGTGGTGCTGGCCCCGGTGGCCAACTCCAGCCCGGTCGGGATGAACGCGGTGGAGGCGAAGACGGCGATCATCACGGCCAGCCCGGTGGCGTTCACCGCGTACGCGGCGGTGCGGGCCACGAACCGCTTGTCACCGCCCTCGACCCGGACCAGTTCCAGCACTCCGCGCTGCCAGTCCCGGACCATGCGCTCGGCGCGTTCGGGTAGGTCGTCGCTCGGGTGGGCGAGCGCCGGGTCGAGCAGCCCGGCGCCGGCCGGGTGTGCCTTCCACCCGGTATACGCGGACTCGGCGGCCTCCGAGGCCACCCCCCGCAGCAGCGTCACCAACTGGGACTCGATGGCGTTGCGCAACTCGACGGCGGGTGCCGGCCGACCGGTGACGGCGGCCACGACCCGGTCCCGTAGGCGGCCGATCCGTGCCTCCAGCGTGCGGAACAGCTCGCCGGTGCCGACGAACTCCTGCCAACGGGCGAGCACCTCACCCCGGAGCAGTCGGCCGTCCTGCAACCCCTGCTCGACGGTGCGCTCGGCACCCCGGTACGCGGCCCGGACCCGTTCGTCCAGCCCGTCGGCGGCGGCGACCTGCTCGTCGGCGGCGTCGGCCAGCTCCTCCACGGCGGGGTGCAGTGCGGCCAGCGCCCCGTCGAGGGTCTGGCGGACCACCGCCGCCCGCGCGTCCACGTCGGCGGCCAGCCGGGCGAACCAGTCGGCCAACGGCGCGGTCACACCCTCGGGCAGCAACCCCTGGCCGTCGACCCAGGTCTCGGGCAACACGAACAGCGGCGCCCGGCCGAGGTCCTGCTCGGCGAGCATCTCGGTCAGGTGCGCGGCGATCTCGTCGGTGGCCTCGGCTGGCACCCGGTCCAGCACCATGGCGATCACCGCGCCGCGCGCCCGGGCGCTGCGCAGCAGCTCCCAGGGCACCGCGTCGGCGTACCGGGCGGCGGTGGTGACGAAGAGCCACAGATCGGCGGCGGCCAGCAGTTGGGTGGCGAGCGCCCGGTTGGCGTCGACGACCGAGTCGATGTCGGGCGCGTCGAGGAAGGCCAGCCCGGCGGGTAGGGCCGGGGCGGTGACGAGGTGCAGGGCGCGCGGATCGTCGCTCGGCTCGGTGGTGCGGGTCAGCCCGGGTAGCAGGTCACCCTGCCGAAACCAGGCCGCGTCGGACGGATTGCAGACCAGCACCGGGGAGCGGGTGGTCGGCCGGAGCACGCCGGCGGCGCTGACCCGGGCCTTGACCAGGCTGTTGACCAGGGTCGACTTACCCGCGCCGGTGGAGCCGCCGACCACCACGAGCAGTGGGGCGTCCAGCCGGGCGAGCCGAGGCAGCAGGTAGTCGTCGAGCTGGTCGGTGAGGGCGGTGGCGCTGTGCCGGGCGGGGCTGGCAGAGGGCAGCGCGAGGGGATACCGGGTCGCGCCGATCGCCTCCCGGAGGCCCGCCAGGGCGCCGGGGAGGCTGTCGTCCCCGGTGGTGGCGGGCGGCTCCTCCGCGGCGGCCGGCGGGTCAATGCGGGCTGCGACGGCGGGCGCACCGGAACGGGTGGCGGGATCGCCGTGCGTCGTCACCGCTAAAGCGTGCCCGACCGATGCAAGGGAAGACAACCGGACGGTAATAACGGGTGGGTTGCGTCGGGTTGACTCAAGTCAACTTGACGATTGGCCAACGCGTGGCACTATTGAGTCAAGTTCACTCAACTTGTGGTGGGGCCCGCTGCGGGCGGTGCTCGCCAGCAGCCCACGGGCGACGCCCGTCACCTGCACAACCTTACGAAGCGAGGAAGCGAAGATGGCACGTGCGGTCGGTATCGACCTCGGCACGACGAACTCCTGCGTCAGCGTTCTCGAGGGCGGTGAGCCCACCGTCATCGCCAACGCTGAGGGGTCGCGGACGACTCCGTCGATCGTCGCGTTCGCCCGCAACGGCGAGGTGCTCGTCGGTGAGGTCGCCAAGCGCCAAGCGGTGACCAACCCGGACCGGACGATCCGGTCGGTCAAGCGCGAGGTCGGCACGAACTGGTCCGTCGACATCGACGGCAAGAAGTACACCCCGCAGGAGATCTCGGCCCGGACGCTGATGAAGCTCAAGCGGGACGCCGAGGCGTACCTGGGCGAGCAGATCACCGACGCGGTGATCACCGTCCCGGCCTACTTCAACGACAGCCAGCGCCAGGCCACCAAGGAGGCCGGTGAGATCGCCGGCTTCAACGTGCTGCGGATCGTCAACGAGCCGACCGCGGCCGCCCTGGCGTACGGGTTGGACAAGGGCTCCAAGGAGCAGACCGTCCTGGTCTTCGACCTCGGCGGCGGCACCTTCGACGTGTCGCTGCTGGAGCTGGCCGAGGGCGTCATCGAGGTCAAGTCGACCAGCGGTGACAACCACCTCGGTGGCGACGACTGGGACCAGCGGATCATCGACCACCTGGTCAAGACCTTCCGCGGCGAGCACGGCATCGACCTCGGTCAGGACAAGATGGCCCTCCAGCGGCTCCGTGAGGCCGCCGAGAAGGCCAAGATCGAGCTGTCCGCCGCCACCACCACCAACATCAACCTGCCGTACATCACCGCCGGCGCGGCCGGCCCGCTGCACCTCGACGTGACGCTCAGCCGGGCCGAGTTCCAGCGGATGACGCAGGACCTGCTGGACCGGTGCAAGGGCCCGTTCGAGCAGGCCGTGAAGGACGCCGGGATCAAGATCTCCGACGTCGAGCACGTCATCCTGGTCGGCGGTTCGACCCGGATGCCGGCCGTGACCGACCTGGTCAAGCAGCTCACCGGTCGCGACCCCAACAAGGGCGTCAACCCGGACGAGGTGGTCGCCGTCGGCGCCGCCCTCCAGGCCGGTGTGCTCAAGGGTGAGGTCAAGGACGTCCTGCTGCTCGACGTGACCCCGCTGAGCCTGGGCATCGAGACCAAGGGCGGCATCTTCACCAAGCTGATCGAGCGCAACACCACCATCCCGACCAAGCGTTCCGAGGTCTTCACCACGGCGGACGACAACCAGCCGTCGGTGCTGATCCAGGTCTTCCAGGGGGAGCGGGAGATCGCGGCCTACAACAAGAAGCTCGGCACCTTCGAGCTGACCGGCCTCCCGCCGGCGCCGCGCGGCGTGCCGCAGATCGAGGTCGCCTTCGACATCGACGCCAACGGCATCGTCAACGTGCACGCCAAGGACCTGGGCACCGGCAAGGAACAGAAGATGACGATCACCGGCGGCTCCTCGCTGCCGAAGGACGACATCGAGCGGATGCGCCGGGACGCCGAGGAGCACGCGGAGGAGGACAAGCGCCGCCGCGACGACGCCGAGACCCGCAACGTGGCCGAGGCGCTCCAGTGGCAGACCGAGAAGTTCCTCGCCGAGAGCGGCGACAAGCTGCCCAGTGAGAACCGTGAGCAGCTCAACGAGGCGCTCGGCGAGCTGCGCGGCGCCCTCGGCGGTCAGGACATCGAGAAGATCAAGTCCGCGCACGAGAAGCTGGCGCAGGTCTCCCAGCAGGCCGGCTCGCTGCTCTACTCGCAGCAGGCCGAGCAGGGTCAGCAGCCGGGTGGCGAGCCCGGCCCGGGTGCGACCGGCGCGACCGGCGCCACCGGCGCGCAGGCCGGCGGCGCCGACGACGTGGTCGACGCGGAAATCGTGGACGAGGACGGCAAGAAGTGACCGTCGGCCTCCGACACGTGTCCACCGCGAAGGGGATGAGGTAGCCGCATGACGCAGAAGCCACGAGCCGCCGACCCGGGCGACACCGGGTCGACGCCGGGTGGCTCCGCGCCCACGGAGCCGACCACCGGCGACGGGGAGCGGGTCGTCATCCGCAACAACCGCAAGCTCGTCGACACCTCCGAGCCGGAGGGGACCGCGACCGACGCGGAGACCGGCGCACCGGCCGAGGGTCTGGTCGAGGACGCCGAGGTCGTGGTCGACGAGATCGAGGTCGAGGTCAACTCCACCGACGGTCCGGAGCCGTCCGGTCCGCCGGTGGTGGACGCCCCGGCGCAGCCGGTGGACGGCGGCGGCACGGGCACCTCGCTCGGCGCCGAGCTGGAGGCGCTCCGGGCTGAGCTCGACGAGCGGACCAGGGACCTGCAACGGGTGTCGGCGGAGTACGCCAACTACCGCAAGCGGGTCGACCGTGACCGCAGTCTCGTGCAGGAGCAGGCGACCGGCTCGGTGCTGGCCGCGCTGCTGCCGATCCTGGACGACCTGGACCGGGCCCGGGAACATGGCGACCTGGTCGGGCCGTTCGGCACGGTGGCGGAACAGCTCACCACCGCGCTGGGCAAGTTCGGCCTGAACGCCTTCGGCGAGCAGGGCGACCCGTTCGACCCGACCCGGCACGAGGCGGTCGCGCACCAGACCTCGGCCGACGTCAGCGAGCCGACCTGCGTACAGGTCATGCGACGCGGCTACCAGCTCGGTGAGCGGCTGCTGCGCCCCGCGCTGGTCGCGGTCGCGGATCCGGAATAGTGCCAGACAGTGACCCGGCCGTCCCGCCCACCGCGCAGCGGTGGGCGGGACGGCCCGGCCACCAGGGTCGGAAGGAGGTGGACCGGTGAGTTCGAAGGACTGGATCGAGAAGGACTTCTACGCCGTGCTCGGCGTGGACAAGGCCGCCTCCGCGGATGACATCAAGAAGGCGTACCGCAAGGTGGCCCGGGAGTCGCACCCGGACCACAACCCGGGCGACCCGAAGGCCGAGGAGCGGTTCAAGGCCGCGTCCGAGGCGTACAACGTGCTGTCGGACAGCGGGCGCCGTCGCGAGTACGACGAGATGCGTTCGCTCTTCGGCTCGGGCGCGTTCCGGCGTGGCGCCCGGGGTGGGGGCCAGCCGGGCGGCATGCCGTTCGACGTCTCCGACATGTTCGGCGGCGCCGGGGGCGGCGATCGCCGCTTCGGAGGCGCCGGCTTCCAGGACCTGTTCAGCTCGATCTTCAGCGGGGGGCAGGCCGGTGGGCAGGCCGCGCCACGCGGTCCGGCCCGTGGTCGGGACGTGGAGACCGAGGTGGCGCTGGACTTCGGCGACGCGGTGCGTGGGGTGACGCTGCCCCTGACGCTGCGCGCGCCGGGAGTCTGTGACACCTGCCATGGCAACGGGGCCAAGCCCGGCACCCAGCCGCGGACCTGCCCGGTCTGTCATGGCGCCGGCGTGACCACCCGCAACCAGGGGTCGTTCAGCTTCTCCGAGCCGTGCCGCAACTGCCAGGGTGTCGGCACCGTGGTCGAGGAGAAGTGCCCGGAGTGCCACGGCAGTGGCGGTGTCACGAAGACCCGCACCATGAACGTGCGCTTCCCGGCCGGGGTGGCCGACGGTCAACGCATCCGGTTGGCCGGGCGCGGCGAGCCGGGCGAGCGCGGTGGCCCGGCCGGTGACCTCTTCGTGCAGGTCAAGGTTCGGCCGGACGAGCTGTTTGGGCGTACCGGAGACGACCTGACGCTGACTGTGCCGGTCACCTTCGCGGAGGCCGTGCTCGGCACGGACCTGCGGGTGCCCACGCTCGACGGCGCGGTGACCCTGCGGGTTCCGCCGGGGACGCCGAGCGGGCGGGTGCTGCGGGCCCGCGGCAAGGGTGTGGTCCGCCGCGACGGGCAGGCCGGTGACCTGCTGGTCACGTTGGACGTGGTGGTGCCGGCCCGCTTGTCGGACGAGGCGCGCACGGCGCTGGAGTCGTTCGCCGAGCAGACCCCGCCGGCGGCACGGGAACATCTCGACGCACGGGTGCGTCGAGTCAGTTAGTCCGGTGGAATGGACGCGGAGGTGAGCGGGATGTCGGGCGAGTTCCTCGGTTCGGGCGACCCTGCCTACGAGGCCAAGGTGCTGATGATCTCGGTGGCGGCGCGGATGGCGGGGATGCACCCGCAGACCCTGCGCCAGTACGACCGGCTGGGGCTGGTGCAGCCCGGGCGGGCCGCTGGCGGCGGGCGTCGCTACAGCGTCCGGGACGTGGTGCTGCTGCGCGAGGTGCAGCGGCTCAGCCAGGACGACGGGATCAACCTGGCCGGCGTCAAGCGGATCATCGGGCTGGAGCGGCTGCTGGAGCAGGCGCAGCAGCGGGTGGCCCGGTTGGAGGCCGAGCTGGACGCCGCGTACCGCCGGGTGGCCGAGCTGGAGTCGCTGGCCCGCTTCCCGGGCCGGGATCTGGTGCCGACCAACCGCACCTCCACCGCCCTGGTGGTGTGGCGTCCCCGCCGTGCACCTGATCGCTGACCTGCCACTCACCCGGATCTGTCTTCTCGGCCCGGACCGCGCTGGATTTCCCGGCGGGGTCCGGGCCGCTTCGGTTAGCCTGTCGATAAGGGTCCAATCGGCTTAATCCGGACCTACCGGCATGGCGAGGGGGAAGCGATGGCGGAGCCGGCGAAGAAGGTGGCCCAGCAGACGGAGGACCGGTTGGAGAACCTGGCCGAGACCGTCCGCGAGAAGTTCGACAAGGTGACCAAGGGGACCTACCGGGACCGGATCATCGCCGGCCGGTTCGCTGAGGACGGCAACCACGCCGGCGAGCGGGGCCGCGGCGAGGCGGAACGCAAGCAGGACTGACCGGTGACCGACGTGCGGGCCGGGACTCACGGGGGGTCCCGACCCGTTCGCCGTCATCGGGGGTCTCGCGGCCCGTTCGCTGTCTCAGCCGAGGCGGCGGTTTTCGCGGACCAGGCCGCCCTCGCACCAGTCCCGGTAGACGAAGAGATCCGGTCGAGCCAAAAGCACCCGGCCGTTGTGCGCCCAGACCTTCATCAGCTCGTCGCCGTCACGCTCGGCCTGTTCGACGAGCTTGCGGAAGCGGCGCTTCGGGTGGGCGCGGAAGTTCGTCCGGATGCCGTCGGCCGCGTAGATGTAGAGGCAGTGCAGCGCGAAACGCCGGGCCGGGCAGGTCGGATCCATGGCTAACTCGAAAAGCGTCAACACCAGTCGGTCGCCGGAGACCAGCAGGTCCCAGTCGGGTGGCATCGAGGCCAACGGCACCGAATCGGGCTTGTACGCCCAAGCTCGCAACTCCGCCGGAGTCGGATCGACGGGGTTGGCGAAGCCGTGGAACGTCGACTCTTGCACGCTCACCGGCCAACCTTCCGCTCTCGCCCGCGTCTGGCAACGCTGCCTGCGGACCCTGGCTGCTGGGGCGAAACGGTAACCCGCCGCCGGGTGCTGCGGTAGTCCCCATGGGGAGCAATTCCGCAACCGTTGGCATGGGCGGGTCCGTCGGGCTTCGATCGAGGATCTCGCTGTACACCCCGACTGGCGCTCCCAGCGTGTCGGCTCAAGGCTCCTGGGGGCGGCCAGGGCGTGGGCGCACGAACAGGGCGCCGACTACGTCTTCCTGGAGTCCGGTCTGGCCCGAACCGAGGCGCACCGCTTCTACCTCCGCGAGCGCGCGACCCATGCAGCCGCAGCGTTCAGGTGGAGCTCAGTGAAGTGAGTCGACGACCGGGGTCGGCTCCCGCCGCTGGGCCGCCGCGCGGGTGCGCAGCCACCGCTTGAACCACGGGAAGTCGGGCAGCCGGGCCAGAATCGGCCCGGTCACCACGGTGATCAGGACGTACGTCGCGGCCAGAGCCGCCAACCGCGGCTCGACGCTTCCGGCGGCCACCGCGAGCCCGGCGATGACGATGGAGAACTCACCTCGCGGTACGAGTGCCAGGCCGGCCCGCCACCGACCGGGTTCGGCGATGCCGACCCGGCGGGCGGCGAGGTAACCGGTGAGCGTCTTCGTCGCCATGGTGACCACGGCCAACGCGAGCGCCGGCAGCAGCACCGGCGGAATGTCCCGTGGGTCGGTGACCAGGCCGAAGAAGACGAAGAACACTGCCGCGAACAGGTCGCGCAGCGGCGAGAGCAGTTCGGTCGCGTGGTGTGCCACCGGGCCGGAGAGCGCGATGCCGACCAGGAACGCGCCGACCGCCGCCGACACCTGGAGCTTCGCCGCGAGACCGGCGATCAGCAGGGTCAGACCGAGTACGCCGAGGAGCAGCGCCTCCGGGTCCTTCGCCGACAGGGCAGAGGAGATGAGGTGGCCGTACCGGATGGCGACCACCAGGACGAGCAGCACCGTGCCCACCGCGACGGCGAGCGCGATGCCGCCACCGAGCAGGCCGGTGCCGGCCAGGACGGCGGTGACCAGCGGCAGGTAGAGCGCCATCGCCAGGTCCTCGATCACCAGGACCGAGAGGATCACCGGGGTCTCCCGGTTACCGAGTCGTCCCAGGTCGGCGAGGACCTTGGCGATCACGCCCGAGGAGGAGACCCAGGTGATGCCGCCGAGTACCAGGGCGGCGACCCAGTCCCAACCGAGCAGTAGGGCGAAAGCCGCGCCGGGCAGCGCGTTGAACACGCCGTCGATCAGCCCTGCGGGGGCCGCCGACCGGAGGTTGCCGACCAGTTCGTTGGCTGAGTACTCCAGGCCGAGCATCACCAGCAGCAGGATGACGCCGATCTCGGCGCCCACCGCGAAGAACTCCTCGCTGGCGGCGAGCGGAAGTAGCCCACCGTGCCCGAACGCCAGCCCGGCGAGCAGGTAGAGCGGGATGGGTGACAGGCCCACCCGGCGGCTGAGCCGACCGAGGACGCCAAGCAGCAGCAGCAGCGCGCCGACTTCGACGAGCAGAGTGGTGGAATCGTGCATCCGCCTCAGCCGTCCGGGTCACTGTCGGCGAGGATGGCGGACACGCCGTCGAGACCCCGTCGGGTCCCGACAACGACCACCACGTCGCCGGCCGCGAAGCGGAAGGAGGGGAGTGGCGAGACGATCACTTCGCCTTCGCGCAGCACTGCCACGATGGAGGCGCTGGTGCGGGTACGCGCCTTGGTGTCGCCGAGCTTCCGGTTGACGTACGGGGAACCGGCCGTGATGGCGATCTGCTCGGTGAGCAGACCGGCGGCCTGCTCGCGGAGCCCGGAGAGCTGACCGAGCATCAGCGACGCGCCAAGAATGTCGGCCAGAGCCTCGGCCTCGTCGTCGGTCAGCGGGATGTCCGACTGGCAGGCGTCAGGGTCGTCGGGATCGTAGAGGACGAGATCACGGCGGCCGTTGCGGTGGGAAACGACGCCCAGGCGGCGTCCGGACTCCGTCACCAGATCGTGACGTACCCCGATCCCGGGTAAGGCGGTCTGCTCGACACGTACTCGCACTCTCCAAGGCTACCGCTTTGTGAACAGATCGCAGATCTTGGACAGACGGCGCCCCTCGGGCCGAGGCATCCGACCGTGATCGACTCGGTTTTCATGATGTCGCGGTGTCCTGGCGGTCCGGATACCGCGACTTTCTGGAAGTCGAGTGGATCAAGCGGTCGGCGCCCGCCCCGGTCGAGCGGAGCGGGCACCGATCAATTCGGGTCAGCGGAGGCTGGCGAAGAACTCGCGGATGTCGGTGACCAGAACGTCGGTGGCCTGGTGGGCCGCGTAGTGGCCGCCGACGTCGCCGCGACCGGCGACGTCGGTCTCGTACGCCGTCCACCGGACGATGTTCGCGTGGTCCCGCTCGGCGAAGCGGCGGATCGACTGGAAGTCGCCGGGGAACATGGCCAGCGCGGTCGGAGCGGTGGTCGGCTCGGTCGGCGGCTCGCCGGCGTGCGCGTCCTCCCAGTAGAGCCGGATCGCCGAGGCGGCCGTGCCGGTGAACCAGTAGAGCGCCACGTTGGCCAGGACGAAGTCGGCATCCAGGCTCTCGTCGAAGAGCTGGGCGTTCCAGGCGAGCAGCCCCACCGGCGAGTCGGCCAGCGCGAACGCCAGGGTCTGCGGCTGCTGACTGTGCACCTGGTTGAAGGAGAACTTGTTCTCGTAGAACCACTGGAGGTGCCCGAGCGCCGCCTGGTCCGCCTCGGAGAGCCCGGCGAACTCGGCCGGGTCACCCGAGGGGAACGAGAAGAGTTGGGTGACGTGCACGCCGAGCACCCGCTCCGGAGCGACCCGGCCTAGCTCGGGCGCGACCATCGAGCCGGCGTCGTTGCCGACCGCGCCGTAGCTGTCGTACCCCAGGCGGTTCATCAGCTCGGCCCAGGCGCGGGCGGTGCGGAACCGGTTCCAGCCGGCGCTGCGGGTCGGGCCGGAGAAGCCGAAGCCGGGCAGCGACGGGATGACCACGTGGAAGGCCGGCGCGTCCAGGTCGGTCGGCTCGGTGAGCGGGGCGATCACGTCGAGGTACTCCAGCACCGAGCCGGGCCAGCCGTGGGTGAGCACCAGCGCGGTGGCGTCCGGCCGGGACGACCGGACGTGCAGGAAGTGGATCTGCTCGCCGTCGATCTCGGTGACGAACTGCGGGTGAGCGTTCAGGCGGGCCTCGACGGCACGCCAGTCGAACCCGTCCCGCCACCGGTCGACGAGGGCGCGGACCCGGTCGTTGCTCATCCCGTACGAGTCGCCCGCTCCGGGCAGGTCGGCGGGCCAGACGGTGCGGCCCAGCCGGGCGGCCAGGTCGTCGAGGGCGGTCTGCGGGATCTCGACGCGGAACGGGCGGATCGCGGTGTCGCTCATGCCGGAACTCCTTCGGAACGGAATGTTTCGTTCTGCAATCACCATAGCAGAGCGGAACGATCCGTTCCACTGTTAGGCTGAGGGCATGTCAACGACTTCCGGAAAGACGCTGGGCGGTCGCCGCGCCCAGGCCGCCCGCAACGACGAGGTCATCCTCGAAGCTGCCCGCGCCGTCTTCCTCGACGACCCGAAGGCGCCGATCGCCGCCGTCGCCGAACGCGCGGGCGTCGGCATCAGCGCGCTCTATCGGCGGTACGCGGGCAAGGAGGACCTGCTGCGCCAGCTCTGCCACGACGGCCTGCGCCGGTACGTGGCGGAGGCTGAGACCGCCCTCGCCGAGCCGGACGACTGGGCCGCGTTCACCGGTTTCCTGGCCCGGGTGGTCGACGCCGACGTGCACTCGCTCACCGTCCATCTGGCCGGCACGTTCACCCCGACCGAGGAGATGGGTCGGGACGCGAGGCGCGCCGGCGAGCTGGCCACCGTCCTGGTCGACCGGGCCCACGCCAGCGGGCGGCTGCGCCCTGACGCGGTCGTACACGATCTGGGGTTGTTGCTGGAGGCGTGCGCCGCGGTCCGCGTACCCGATCCGGAGCGGACCCGCCAACTGCGCCGCCGGCAGCTCGCGGTCCTGCTGGCCGGCCTGTCGTCGGTGCCGGACGCGGACCCGCTGCCCGGCCCGCCCCCGGCGGCCGGCGAGTTCGACTGGCGGTGGCGGCGCCGGGAGTGATGGGCATCACGCGCTAAGGTTGAGCGGAATACGCTCAACTCTGGTTGTGTCCAACCCAATGGACAACGCCGATCCGGGGGAGCCCATGAACACCGAAAGACTCACCACCAAGAGCCGCGAGACCATCACGGGCGCCGTCGCGCTGGCCAACCAGCGTGGTCACGCCACCGTGGAGCCCTGGCACCTGCTGCTGTCACTCCTGGACACCGACGGCTCGACCGCCACCGGTCTGCTGCGCGCCGTCGGGGCCGACCCGACCGAGCTGCGCCAGACCGCCCAGCGTGCGGTCGACAACCTGCCGGCCGCCCGCGGCTCCAGCATCGCCGAGCCGACGTTGGCTCGGGAGTTCGTCAACGCCATCGGCGCCGCCGAGCAGATCGCCCGGCCGCTGGGCGACGAGTACACCTCCACCGAGCACCTGCTCGCCGGCCTGGCCCGGGTGGGCGGCGCGGTGTCCGGCGCGCTGAAGACCGCTGGGGCCACCGAGGAGGCCCTGGTCGCGGCCTTCCCGACCGTTCGCGGTGGGGACCGCCGGGTCACCACTGCCGACCCCGAGCAGACCTACCAGGCCCTGACCAAGTACGGCGTCGACCTCACCGCCAGCGCCCGGGACGGCAAGATCGACCCGGTCATCGGCCGGGACTCCGAGATCCGTCGGGTCATCCAGGTGCTCTCCCGGCGTACCAAGAACAACCCGGTGCTGATCGGCGAGCCGGGCGTCGGCAAGACCGCGATCGTCGAGGGCCTGGCCCAGCGGATCGTCACCGGCGACGTGCCCGAGTCACTGCGCGACAAGAAGCTGATCTCGCTGGACCTCGGCGCGATGGTCGCCGGCGCGCAGTACCGCGGCCAGTTCGAGGAGCGGCTCAAGTCCGTCCTGGAAGAGATCAAGAACTCCAACGGGCAGGTCATCACGTTCCTCGACGAGCTGCACACCGTCGTCGGCGCCGGCAAGGGCGAGGGCTCGATGGACGCCGGCAACATGCTCAAGCCGATGCTGGCCCGTGGTGAGCTGCGGATGGTGGGCGCCACCACGCTGGACGAGTACCGCGAGCACATCGAGAAGGACCCGGCGCTGGAGCGCCGTTTCCAGCCGGTGCTGGTCGGCGAGCCGACCATCGAGGACACCATCGGCATCCTGCGTGGGCTCAAGGAGCGCTACGAGGTGCACCACGGCGTACGGATCACCGACGCCGCGTTGGTCGCCGCCGCGACGCTGTCCGACCGCTACATCACCGACCGGTTCCTGCCGGACAAGGCCATCGACCTGGTCGACGAGTCCGCGTCCCGGCTCCGGATGGAGATCGACTCCCGTCCGGTCGAGGTGGACGAGATCGAGCGGGCGGTCCGCCGGTTGGAGATCGAGGAGATGGCCCTGGCCAAGGAGCCGGACGCCGCCTCGGCCGAGCGGTTGGAGCGGCTCCGCAAGGAGTTGGCCGACAAGCGCGAGCAGCTCACCGTGCTCTCCGAGCGCTGGCAGACGGAGAAGAGCCACATCACCAAGCTCTCCACCGCCAAGGAGGAGTTGGAGCGCCTCGGCGGCGAGGCCGAGCGGGCCGAGCGGGACGGCGAGCTGGAACGCGCGGCCGAGCTGCGCTACGGCCGGATCCCCGCCCTGAAGGTCGAGCTGAAGCAGGCCGAGGAGGAGCTGGCCCAGCTCCAGGCCGACGGCGCGATGCTCAAGGAGGAGGTCGGCGCGGACGACATCGCCGCGGTGGTCGCCTCCTGGACCGGCATCCCCGCCGGCCGCCTGCTGGAGGGTGAGACGGCCAAGCTGCTGCGGATGGAGGATTCGCTGGGCGGCCGGGTGGTCGGCCAGACCGAAGCGGTCGGCGCGGTCTCCGACGCGGTACGCCGTGCCCGGGCCGGTATCGCCGACCCGGATCGCCCGACCGGCAGTTTCCTCTTCCTCGGCCCCACCGGTGTCGGCAAGACCGAGCTGGCCAAGGCCCTCGCCGAGTTCCTCTTCGACGACGAGCGGGCGATGGTCCGCATCGACATGAGCGAGTACGGCGAGAAGCACTCGGTCGCTCGCCTGGTGGGTGCGCCGCCCGGCTACGTCGGCTACAACGAGGGTGGTCAGCTCACCGAGGCGGTGCGCCGCCGGCCGTACTCGGTGGTGCTGCTGGACGAGGTGGAGAAGGCCCACCCGGACGTCTTCGACGTGCTGCTCCAGGTGCTCGACGACGGCCGGCTCACCGACGGACAGGGCCGCACCGTGGACTTCCGGAACGCGATCCTGATTCTCACGTCCAACCTCGGGTCGTCGGTCATCAGCGACCTCACGCTCGCCGATGAGCAGCGCCGGGAGGGTGTGCTGGCCGTGGTCCGGTCGCACTTCAAGCCGGAGTTCCTCAACCGGCTGGACGACATCGTGGTCTTCGCCTCGCTGCGCGGGGACGACCTGCGCTCCATCGTCGACATCCAGCTGGACCGGATGCGGCGGCGGTTGGCCGACCGCAGGCTGGGCCTGGAGATCACCGACGCCGCCCGGGACTGGCTGGCCGAGCACGGCTACGACCCGATCTACGGCGCTCGCCCCCTCCGCCGCCTGGTCCAAACGGCAATCGGAGACCAACTGGCCAAGGCGCTGCTCTCTGGGACGATCCACGACGGCGAAACGGTGAAGGTGGACCGCGCCACCGAAACCAACACCCTCTCCGTAACCGCCGCCTGACCCACCCCTGATGCTTCCCTGCGTTGATCATGAAGTTATTGCCCGACTACGCGGCGTGTCGGGACAATAACTTCATGATCACCGGGGTCGAAGTGGGGTGGATGGGGAAAGAGTTGGGGCATGTTTGGGATTGGGAAGAAATGGGAGCGGGACCTTGGCGCGGCCGTCGACACGTTGGTGGCGGCTGACACGCTCGCCTTCGGGGGCGTTGGCATCGCCGGGACTCTGCTGCCGGTGACGGAGGCGTACGAGCGGGTCTCGGCCGCGCTCGACGACCACCCCGAGGAGGTGCGCCGCCAGCTCGACCGGGTGCTGGCCGACGGCACACCCGCCGGCCGGGCGTACGCGGCCACGCTGCTGGAGCGCGTCGACCCGGAGGCGGCCCGAGCGGCCTGGACGTCGTTGCGGGACGACCCGAGCGAGTTCACCACCTTCGTCGGCTGCGTGATGGACCGCGAAACCCTGGGCACCTACGCCAGCCGGCGGCTAGCCGCAGCATGATCCATTCGCCGGTCGGTGCTGCCCGATTGGTCCTGCCGCTCGCCCATGGCGCGCCGTACGTTGCCAGCCATGAGCCCGCCCGACACGGCGCCGCGTCCGGCCCGCCCGATCACCGTGACCATCGCCTTCTGGCTGCAACTCGCCGTGGTGCTGGTGCTGCTCGGCCTGGCCGCGCTGACGGTGGCTCAGGCGGTGCACTTCGATGGCCAGATCGACCGCGCGGTGCGACTGGTGCCGGACGCCGACCCGGAGGAGGTGGCGGGCGAGCGGCAGGGCAACGTCGCGATGGCGCTGATCCTCGGTGTACCGGCGGTGCTGCTCGCGGTCTGGCTGGCGGTCACCGCCGTCCCGGTCCGGCGGGGCGCCAACGTCGCGCGGATCCTGACCTTCGTCGCCAGTGGCGCGCAGTTGCTGGTCTGCTTCGCGCAGTGCTGCTCCGGAGGGTTCCTCGTGCCCCTGCTGACCACCCCGGAGACCGGCGCGGAGCCGCCACCGGAGTGGGACGAGTGGGAGACCTCGACGTTCTTCGACACGCTCTACGCCGGCACCGATCCCTGGGACGACCTGTTCTTCCCCGCGGCGGGGCTGGGCGTGCTCACCGTCCTGACCCTCTCCACGGCCGTGGTCCTGCTGCTGGCGTTGCCGCCGACGAACCGCTGGTTCGTGCCGGGCACCACGAACCAGGCGCTGCCCGGCCCGGCCTGGGCGATGCCCGCTCCCAGCTACGCGCCGGCCGGCTACGGATACCCGATCCATCCGCTCGGGCCGGGCTTCCTGCCGCCGAACCAGCCGCTCCCACCCGGCTACCTGATCTGCCCCGACCCGGCCGCACACCTGACGCCGGGATTGCCGAGCACGACACCAGGGCCGACCGGACCACCGACAGCGCCACCGGAGGACCGACCCGACGGTCTCCGCTAGCTGAGCTGTCGGCCACAGCGCGGGCCTTCCTGGTGCCCGAGGTTGTTACCGTCTGCGCCGACGTACCTGGGGAGGTGGTCGGGTGGACGCGCTGGTGACATGCCTGGTGGCGGCCGTTGCCGTACTCGCGGTGGTCGTGGTCGTCGTGCGGGCCCGCCGGCGGGCGGCGAGCCGGCCGGATGGCCAGCCGGCGGAGTCGCCGCGCGGCGGCCCGCTCCGCCTGACCCCGGGCGACCGCGTGCGGATCCGCGAGCGGGAGTACGCGGTGAGCGGCACGATCCGTCTGGTCGAGGGCGACTGGAGCTGGGTGCAGCACCTGCTCGACGACGACTCCGGCACCCGACACCGGCTCTCGGTGGAGGACGGTCCGGAACTCGAGCTGGTGCTCTGGACCGCCGAACCGGGCGCCACCGTCACCCCGGGCGCCCCGACCATCGAGCTGGGCGGGCGGCGCTACACCTGGGCCGAGACCGGGCAGGCGCGTTACACCGCCACCACAGAGACCGGGCTGCCGTCGACCGGGACGATGCGCTACCACGACTACCAGTCCGGTGGCGCCGCGCGGCTCTCCTTCGAGGCGTACGGCGAAGAGGGCTGGCGGGTGGCCCGCGGTGAGCTGCTCGACCCGGCCGACCTGACGATCCGCCCCACGCCTGAGGCCCGCTGATCCCGAACGGGCGGGCGCGCCGGGCTCGTCACGGCATGCCGAACTGGCTGGTTGTCGATACGGTGTGGGCGCGATCTTAGGGAAGGAGAATCGTGGTCGATCCCCAGAGCACGCCGGCCCGTCAGCGGCCATCCATTGTGTCGATTTCCAGTTACCTGCTCTTCCTGTTCCTGGCGCTCCAGGTGATCAGTCTGATCATCACGCTCAGCACCTTCGGCAAGACGCGGGACGCGCTTCGTGAGGCGTACGCGGGCAGCACCACCGACGGCGAGCAGGTGGCCGACGTCTTCGCCGTCATCGGCATCGGCGGCAGCATTGTCCTGCTGCTGCTCGCGATCGTGTTGGGCGTGCTGGCCCTCTTCAACAACCAGGGCCGCAACGGTGCCCGGATCACCACCTGGATCGTCGGCGGCATCATGGTCTGCTGCGTCGGCGGTGGCCTGCTCAGCAACGCGGCCGGTGGGTTCAACACCGGTGGCGGTACCGGTGGCGACGGGCCGAGCCCCGAGGAGATCCAGCGCCGCCTGGAGGAGGCCCTGCCCTCCTGGGTCACCCCGGTCAGCCTCCTGCTCGGCGTGCTCAGCCTGATCGCGCTGATCACGGCGCTGGTCCTGCTGGCGCTGCCGAAGGCGAACGCGTTCTTCCGCAAGCCCACCGCGGGCTGGGAGCCGCCGACCCCGGGCGCCAGCTACCCGGGTCAGCCGCAGGCGCCGGGTCAGCCCGGCTACCCGCAGGCATCCGGCGAGCCGGGCTATCCGTCGAGTGGGGAGCCCAGCTACCCGCCGCCACCGGCCGCGAACCGGCCGGACGACACGCCGCCCACGGACCGGCCCGGGTCAACCCCGCCGTCGACGAGCTGACGGCTCGATAAGCACGACGCCGACGATCCCTCCGAGTAGGTTGCAACCCGACGCCTACCGGAGGGATTCGTCGTGTCGTACCCGGAATCGGCACCGGCCCGCCGGCCCGCCGCCGTGCTGTCGGCCGTGACCGTGCTGTTGGTGATGGCGGTCGCCGCCCTCGCGTACGCCGTGCTCGACCTGGTGGTGCTGGGTGGAACGGTCGACGCGTTCCGCTCCGCCGCCCGCGACACCTCGGCGAGCCAGGAGCAGATTGACGACGTGGTGACTCTGCTCCGCGCGTCCGGGGTGCTGTCGGCGGTGGTGGCGGCGCTCTCCGCGCTGCTGCTCGCCGTCCTGGCCCTGGGGCTGCTGGCCGGTCGTAACGGCGTCCGGGTGGCGACCTGGGTGGTCAGCGGGCTCGGCCTGCTCGCCGGCTGTTGCAGCGTGGCGGTGGTCGTCGGCGAACGGGCCGCGCCACTGCAACTGGGCTCCGACGAGCAGGCGCTCGCCGAGTTGCTGGGCCTGATCGGCGACGCGTACCCGGCCTGGTGGATCCCGTTCAACGCCGGGCTTTCCGTCGCACAGGGGCTCGGTTACCTTGTAGTAGCTACGCTGCTGGCGCTGCCGGCGGCGAACAGGTGGTTCGGCCGCCACCGCTCGCCCGCGCCAACCGCACCGCCCATGTTCACGCCCGCCCCGCCCCAGCCCCCGTCGGTGCCACCCGCGCCCCCGTACCCGCCCAGGTGAGGACCGCCCCGTGACGCTCGACCCCACGACTGCCGAGCGCCGAGCCCTGATCACCGGGGCCACCGCCGGCATCGGCGCGGCGTTCACCCGGCGGCTGGCCGCCGACGGCTGGCACCTGGTGCTCGTTGCCCGCGACGCGGCCCGGCTGACCGAGCTGGCCACCGAGCTGGGTTCCGCGTACGGCCGCGAGGTGGAGACGATCCCAGCGGATCTGTCCACCGACGACGGCTGCGCCACCGTGGAGCAGCGGCTCGCCGACGGCAGCCCGGTGCACCTGCTGGTCAACAATGCGGGGATCAGTCTGAACAAACCGTTCCTGCGCTCGACGGCGGAGGACGAGGCGAGGCTGTTGCGGCTCAACGTGCACGCGGTCATGCGGCTGACCCTGGCGGCGCTTCGACCGATGACCGAACGGCGAAATGGGGCAGTGATAAATGTCTCTTCGGTCGCTGGTTTCGGTACGGCGATGCCCGGATCGACGTACTCGGCCAGCAAGGCGTGGGTCACCAACTTCAGTGAGTCCGTCGGCCAGTCGACGCGGCCGTTCGGCGTTCAGGTGATGGCCCTCTGCCCCGGCTACACCCGCACGGAATTCCACCAGCGGGCCGGCATCAACATGTCCAAGACGCCGGAGTGGCTGTGGCTGCGGGCCGAGGACGTGGTCGACGAAGCCTTGCGTGACCTGCGCAAAGGCAAGGCCGTCAGCATTCCGGCGTGGAAGTACAAGGTGGTCGTCGCCGGCATGCGACACGCGCCGCGACGGCTGCTCCAGGCGGTCGCGCGGGACACCCGCGGCCGGATCGGTCGCGACGAGCGCTGAGCTTCGACCGGCCCGCCGACCCCGAGCGAACGGTGGGACGGGGTTGGCGCGCCGCTGTCGGCCCAGTCGCTGAGCGTAGTCGAACATCGCCAGTCATCGGTTCCCCCCGGGGCTGATCAGGGTGGACCCCGCACACGGCGTTCAGAGTTGCGCAGTAACCTCTATCGCCATGGGGGACCACGACGACCTGCGTAAATTCATTACCGACCTGGCTGTGGTCCACGGGCGGGTCGTGCTCTCGTCGGGGCGCGAGGCAGACTGGTACGTGGATCTGCGGCGCGTCACGCTCCATCACCGGGCCGCTCCTCTGGTCGGCCGGGTGCTGCTCGACCTCACCGCCGATTGGGAGTTCGACGCTGTCGGTGGCCTCACCCTGGGCGCGGACCCTGTCGCGCTCTCGATGCTGCACGCCGCCGCTCCGACCGGCCGGGCCCTGGACGCCTTTGTGGTGCGCAAGGCGGGCAAGGCCCACGGTCTTCAGCGACGGATCGAGGGACCGGAGGTGGCCGGCCGCCGAGTGTTGGCGGTGGAGGACACATCCACGACGGGCGGAAGTGTTTTGACCGCGGTCGAGGCGCTTCGCGAGGCCGGGGCGGAAGTCGTGGGCGTGGTGGTTATTGTTGATCGAGGCGCCGGCGACGCGGTGCGAGCCGCCGGATTGCCGTACCGGGCGGCCTATACGTTGGCTGACCTCGGCCTTGTGGCGTAAAAGTCTGCCGATTCGGATCTGCTGATATGCAGGCGGATCGATGCTGCTGGTGGAAGGATGGAATACGTGGGAACTGCGTTGGCCGAAATGACTATGCCTCAGATCTCGCCGCTAAACGGCGAGCCGATCGAACGTGCCGATGCCGAGCGTCTCGCCGGGGTCCTCAAGGCCCTTGCTGATCCTGCTCGGTTGCGGCTGCTCAGCCTGATCCAGTCGGCCCCCGAGGGCGAGGCGTGCGTCTGTGACCTGACGGCGCCGCTCGGCCTCTCTCAGCCGACGGTCAGTCACCACCTGCGCATCCTCACCGAGGCTGGCTTGTTGCAGCGGGAGAAGCGCGGTGTCTGGGCGTACTACAGCCTGGTCCCGAGTGCGATCGCGACGATCGCCGACCTGCTGACCCCGCCGCGTAAGCGGGCCACCAAGAAGGCTCGCTGACGTAGGGCACTACCCGCCGTCCCGAGCCGGGGCGGCGTCCGGTGGCGAGCCAGGGGTGGCGCCACCGGTGGTTGACACCTGCTCGTCCCCGGTCGCACCACCGGAGGCCGGGTTCGACATGCCGACGGCCGACCCCCTCCCCAGGGGGCCGGCCGTCGTCGTACCTCTCAATGGTCCTGACCGTGCTCCGGGCGCTGACGGCCGGGCTGGTGCCGGTCGTGGTCGAACGCCTCGCGGGCCGCCTCCACCGCGCCGGCGGCACTGGCCGCCGCGACCACCGCGACCGCCTCGCCGCGCTTACGAGCCCGCCGGTCGCGCAGGAACTCGAAGAAGATCGGCAGCACCGAGATCAGAATGATCAGGGCCACCACCGGCAGGATGTAGTGGTCGATCTTGTCGCCGATGGCCTGGTAGATCTGCTCGGCCAGCAGGTAGCCGATCAGCAGGATGCCGTCCACCCAGAGCACCGCGCCGACGACGTTCCAGAGCAGGAACTTCTTGGCCGGCATGCCGAGCGCGCCCGCGACCGGGTTGAGGAACGTCCGGACGATCGGAATGAAGCGCGCCAGCACGACGGCCTTCGCCGGGCCGAACTTCTGGAAGTAATACTCGGCCTTCTCCACGTACTCCTTCTTGAAGAGCCGGGAGTTCGGCCGCTCGAACATCGGCCGGCCGTACCGCGCGCCGAGCCAGTGCCCCAGCTGGGCGCCGACGATCGCGCAGATCGGCCCGCCGATCAGCAGGCCGGTAAGGGAGAGTCGGGTGCCGTCGCCGAAGATCGCGTCCGCCACCGGTGACGAGGCGACCCCGGCGAGGAACAGCAGCGAGTCACCGGGGAAGAAGAAGCCCACCAGCAGGCCGGTCTCGGCGAAGAGGATCACCCACACGCCGATCAGCCCAAAGGTCTGCAACAGATCCTTGGGATCGAGCGGGTTCAGGGCGACACTCTCCAGGAGAGCGCGGGTCTTCTCAGCTGTGTCCACGGCCACAAAGGGTACCGAAGCCCAGGGTCCCGGCCGCGCCGGACCGGCCCGTCACCACCCGCCCGCGCCGTGCGCCTCAACGACGATGCCCCGCCGACCGTGGTGGTCGACGGGGCACCGGTGGTGCGGGGTGGATCAGGCGACGAAGCGGGTCCGGCGGCGCTTGGCCACCAGGTAGCCGCCGACGCCGGCGGCGAGCAGCAGCGCGCCGAGGCCGGCGATCAGGCCGGTGGACTGACCGGTGATCGGCAGCGAGGGGCCGTCACCATCGCCGTCGCCACCGCCCGTGCCGCCGGCCGCGTTGACCAGGATCTTGGCGACGTCGTTGGCCGGGTTCAGGTCGTCATAGAAGCCGCCCTCGCACTCGCACGGCACGTTGACCTTGACCGTGCCGGTGGCGTTGGCGATCACCTTGTCGATCCGGAACGTGAACTCACCGGTCAGAGTCTCGCCAGCCGGCGCGAACGGGCCCGGGTAGCAGCGGTATTCGCCGGCACCGGGGGTGCCCGCCTCCGGCCACTCAACGTCACTGCCGGTCCGCGGGGCGCACTCCATCGGTACCTCAACGGCGGTGGTGCCGGTCGGGACCGTCACGTCGACGTACGTCACGTTGGAGTCGCTGCGGAGGTAGTCCAGCGTCGCCGGACCGTTGTTGCGGAAACCGAGGGCGGCCGTCAGCTCGGCACCCTTCTTGCCGTTGAGCGTGGCGCCGACGGCCTCAAGGTCGGCGCCGTTCTTGCCGGTGACGTCTACCTGCAACCCGCTGAAGTTGTTGCTGGGGTCGGTGTCGGTCTGCACGGCGCGGGCCGCGCGAGCGGCGGAGACCGCCTTCAGCGACAGCGTCTTGCCGGTGCCGCGCTGGGCCTTTTGGGCACCGACCTCCTCGCGGATTCCGAGGAGGTCCTCGAAGTCGGCCGGGGTCATGAACCAGGCGTAGCTGTTTTCGCGACCTGGCGCGTAGGTGTCGGTGGCCAGTTCGTAGTTGAAGGTCGCCGTCGCGCCCCCGGAGGCCGGGATCTTCTCATCGAACTCGCAGGCGAAGAGGAAGTCTTCGGCGTAGAGGCAGTTGTCGAACCGCTCCTTGGTCCGGATGCCGTAGTCGGTGTCGAACATGGCCACGACGCCATCGACCTCAGTCGAACCGACATTGAACACCGTCACCGGGGCTTGGAACTTGCCGCCGGGTGCCGCCGTCACCTTGGTATCCGGCCCGCCCTGCAGGTCGACACCCTCGCCTACCCGGATCCGGGAGGCGTAGCTGGCGACGTCCTTGCCGGCGGCCTTGAGGCTGATCTTCAGCTCACCGGTGTCGCCGTTCGCCGCCTTGCCGGTCGGTGCGATGACGACCTCGCCGAAGAAGCCGCCGTACAACTCGTCGACGGTGACCGGCGCGTGTTCGCGGCAGAGCAGGACGCCCTCGCCGTCGGCGGTGCAGTCGTTACCGCTCTCGCCCGCCAGCGTGATCTTGCCGGCGAGGCTGCTGTAGTCGTAACGAACCGAGACCTCGTTGAGCACCGTGGACTCGCTGCCGTACAGGGCCGGTGACCGCACGACGCCAGGCGAGTCGGCGGCGACGGTGACGTCCTCGAAGTACAGGTCGAACTCGGCCGCAGGAGCGGCGACGGCCGGGCTGGCGGAGGCAGCGACGAACGCGCCTGCTACGCCCAGTCCGGCGAGCCAACGCCGGGTGGAGTGGGTGAGCATGAGGGGGTTCCTCCAGTTGGGGGATCAGGTGGAGCCTGCGGATCTTAAGGAACCGCTAAGGCTGACGGCAGCCCTCAAAGCCGCCCGCTGAGCAAGACGAACCAAAAGGTTGATCAGAGTCACCGCAATGTTCGATCGGTCCGCTTCCGTCATCTGAGGCAGGAGCCCCCGGGAGGTGCAGTGACGGACGAGGAGTTAGCGACGACGCCCCGCCGGCCCGGGTACGGGCGGCGGGGCGCCGGTCGAGCGGGGTTGGTCAGGCGACGGGGCGGGTGCGCCGGGGTCGGGCGAGCAGATAGCTGCCCACACCGGTGACGAGCAGCAGGGCGCCGATGCCGGCGATCAGGTTGGTGGGGGCGCCGGTGATGGGCAGCGAACCACCACCACCACCACCGCCACCATCGCCATCGCCCTCGTCATCGCCTTGGCCACCGCCGCCCTGGGCCGCGTTGACCACGATGGTGGCCCTGTCGTTGGCCGGTTTGATGTCGTCCTGGAAGCCCCCGCCGGCAGGGCACTCGCACGGCGCGTTGACCCGCACCGCACCCCGGGCGTTGGGGATGACCTTGTCGATGCGTAGCCGGAACTTCGTGGTGTAGCTCTGCCCGGCCACCAGCAGCATCTTCGAGGCGCACAGGTACGTGCGGGTGGTGTCCTGCCGCAACTGGCAGCTGTCGGGCACCTCGACGGCGGTGGTGCCCGGCGGCAGCTCCACTGCGGTGTGGGTGGCGGCCTCGAAGTCTCCGTTCGTCTTGTCGAGCGTCGCCGGGCCGTTGTTCCGGAAACCGACGGTCGCCGTGACGACGGCGCCGGCCCTGCCCTTGAGCGTGGCGCCGATCGCCGCGAGGTCGGTGCCGTTCGTGCCGGTGGCCTTGATGATCCATCCGGTGTAGTCGTTGCCCGGGGCGACGTCGGTCTGGTCGGCCTTTCGCATCCTGCCGGGTGCCTCGGTCAGAGTCAGTTCCGGACCGCTGCCGCGGGTGGCCGCCCGGGCACCGACGGCTGCCCGTACCCGGGTCAGGTCCTCGAAGTCGGCCGTGGTCATGAACTGGGCGTAGCCGGACTGGTTGGTCGGCGCGTAGGTGTCCTTGCCGAGTTCGAGGTTCAGCGTGGCGACGAGCCCGGTGCCCACCGGGATGTCCTCGTCGAACTGGCAGGAGACCAGGTGGTCATCGGAGTAGCGGCAGTTGCTGAACCGGTCCTTGGTGCGGATCGAGTAGGCGAGGTCGAAGACCGCGACGAATCCGTTGACGACCGTGTCGCCGGCGTTCGCCACGGCCAGCGGCACCGTGAACTTCCCACCCGGCTTGGCGGAGAGGGTGGTGAACTCGCCGCCGGCCAGGTCGACCCCCTCGCCGACCCGGACGCGCGAGGTGTAGCTGCCGCGCCACCCGCCGGCCGCCTGGAAGCTCACGGCGACCTCCCCGGAGTCGCCGAGCTGCGCATCGTCGGTGGCAGCGATGCGAACCTGCTTTGCCCCGTTGCGGTAGACCCCGCTGCCGAGCGGCGCCATCTCGTACAGGACGACATCGGCGGGCTCCGTGCAGACGAGAACGCCCGGCTCCGGCGCGGTGCACTTCTGGCCGTCGGCGGGAGTCACAGTGATCTTGTTGGCCAGGGAGCGGTAGTCGTACCGCACGGAGACGTCGCTGAGGACCGTCGGCTCGTCGGCGTACAGGAACAGGGTGCGGCTGGTCGGCGTCGCGCCGATGGCCAGGGTGGCGTCCTGGAAGTAGGGCTCGATCGTGGGCGCGGCGACGGCGGGGGTGGCGGAGGCGGCGACCAACGCGCCGGCGGCGCCGAGCCCGGTCAGCCAGCGGAGCGAGTGCTTGAGCATGGGGGTCCTCCCGTGGAGATACAGGTGGCGCTCGTCCAACCTAGGGACGCACCGACTTCTCCGGTAACCCCTTCGGATCGATATTTGTCTAATGATCCGAACGGCTGAACACCTCTGTCGCAACGGGCAGCCGACCCTACGACGGAGTCAGCGGTAGTCGTCCTCGTCCCCGGTGACCACCCGGGCCTGCTCCATCGCGTCCCAGTCGTCGACCTCCAGGCCACGGTGCGGCTCACTGTCGACGTCGGTGGGGCCGGCGACCGTGGCCTGCTCGACCGCGTCGGCCGGGTCCGCCTCGGGGTCGCGTTCGTTGGGCGCGAGGTGGTCGCCGGGGGTGAAGTCCTCGTCGGGCTGACCCATCATCCCTCCCGGGGGTCTCGGGGCACGGTTCCCACCCACCGTACGGGCTGAGCCGGCGCGCCGCCCGGAAGCGGAGTAGGCGGAATCAGCCCTCGGCGACGTGACCCGGTGCCAGGATGGGGCCGTGGGCTTCCTCATCAGACTGGCGATCACCGCGGTCGCGTTGTGGATAACCACGCTGATCGTGCCCGGAGTCGACGTGCACGGCCGCTCCGGTGGCAACACCGTCCTTACCCTCATCGTGGTGGCGCTGATCTTCGGCGTCATCAATGCGGTGCTCAAGCCCGTGATCCGGGTTGTCGGCTGCGTGTTCTACCTGCTGACCCTGGGCCTGTTCGCGCTGGTGGTCAACGCGTTGCTGTTCCTGCTCACCGACCGGATCGCCCGCGGACTCGACCTGCCGTTCCAGGTGGACGGATTCTGGCCGGCGTTCTGGGGAGCCATCGTGATGACCGTGGTGACCTGGTTGATCAGCGTCATCGTGCCGGACAACCTGGACCGCCGGTGAACGGCTAGCACCCGGGTCGGTTGTTCCGGCACACCTCACCTGCGGGATACTTCCGGGCGGAGGACAGCGCGGTCCGGCGCACAAATGAAGAACAGCGGCCAGCACGGCCGAGAGTGGTAAGTAAGGAGCACATCACATGCCCATCGCTTCCCCCGAGGCTTACGCGGAGATGCTGGACCGCGCCAAGGCTGGCCGGTACGCGTACCCCGCGATCAACGTGACCTCCTCGCAGACGCTGAACGCGGCGCTCAAGGGCTTCGCCGACGCGGAGAGCGACGGCATCATCCAGGTCTCCACCGGTGGCGCCGAGTACCTCTCCGGCCCTTCGATCAAGGACATGGTCACCGGCGCGGTGGCGTTCGCCGCGTACGCGCACGAGGTGGCCAAGAAGTACTCGGTCAACATCGCCCTGCACACCGACCACTGCCCGAAGGACAAGCTGGACGGGTTCGTGCGTCCGCTGATGGGCATCTCGCAGGAGCGGGTGAAGCGCGGCGAGGAGCCGCTCTACCAGTCGCACATGTGGGACGGCTCGGCCGTGCCGGTCGCGGAGAACCTTGAGATCGCCGCGCAGCTGCTCGACGAGGCCGCCAAGGCCAAGATCGTCCTTGAGATCGAGGTCGGCGTCGTCGGTGGCGAGGAGGACGGCGTCGAGAACGCCATCAACGACAAGCTCTACACCACCACCGATGACGGTCTGGCCATGGTCGAGGCGCTCGGCCTCGGCGAGAAGGGCCGCTACATGGCGGCGCTGACCTTCGGCAACGTGCACGGCGTCTACAAGCCGGGCAACGTCAAGCTGCGTCCGGAGATCCTCAAGCAGATCCAGGACGCCGTCGGCGCCAAGTACGGCAAGGACAAGCCGCTCAGCCTGGTCTTCCACGGCGGCTCGGGCTCCCTGCTGAGCGAGATCCGCGAGGCTCTGGACTACGGCGTGGTGAAGATGAACATCGACACCGACACCCAGTACGCCTTCACCCGCCCCGTCGCGGACCACATGCTCCGCAACTACGACGGCGTGCTGAAGATCGACGGCGAGGTCGGCAACAAGAAGCAGTACGACCCGCGCGCCTGGGGCAAGGCCGCCGAGGCCGGCCTGGCCGCCCGGGTCGTCGAGGCCTGCGAGCACCTGCGTTCGACCGGCACCACGATGACCAAGTAACGACGTCCCACCCGACGGCCGGCTCCCCGCACGGGGTGCCGGCCGTCGTCGTCAGGTCGTCAGCAGGCGTACGGCCTCGCGAACGTCGTCGGTGAGGTGGATCGTCGACGACAGGTCGCCGAACGGGGACGCGGCCAGCAGCGGGCGCAACAGCGCCTCCACCGGCAGCTCCCCGGTCCAGTACGCGCGGTCCAGGAAGATGTACGCCCCGCTGGCGCCGTCGGTGCCGTAGTAGGTCTTGGTGGCCGCCTGGAACACCTCCTGCACCGTGCCCGCCCGCCCCGGCGCGAAGACGATGCCGCCCCGGGCGAGCCGCAGGATGGTGTCCTCCCGGATCGCGTTCGAGAAGTACTTCGCGATCCGCCCGGCGAACAGGTTCGCCGGCTCGTGCCCGTACAGCCAGGTGGGAATGGCCAGGCCACCCGCACGAGCCCAGCCCAGATCGTCGCCGCGTTGCCGGGGCACCCCCGCGTACCGCTGCCGGACCGTCAGCGCCGTGGACGTGTACCGGTGGTGGTCGGTGAAGTCGGGAGCGGTGGCCAGCAGGTCGATCGCCGCCGTCACATCGGTCGCCGGCCGGTCCGCCAGGTAGGCGCCGAGGTTCGCGGCCTCCATCACCCCGGGGCCGCCGCCGGTCACCACCAGCCGGTCGGCCCGTGCCAGCTCCCAACCCAGCACGGCCGCCATCCGGTACGCGGAGCTGCCCCGCCGCACCGCGTGCCCGCCCATGATGCCCACCACCGACTGCGGCCCGTGCGCGGCCAGCCAGACCCGGGTGGCGTCCGCCAGCGCGTTGTCCACGCCGTGGTCGTGCAGCCGCTGACCCAGCGCCTCCTTGACGTCCGGCAGCGCGCCGCCGTGCGCTCGGTAGTGGTCGTACACCCGGGTGTCGTACATCCCGGTGAACCCGCCCTCGGCGAACCCGGCGGCCAGTTCCTCCGGGGTGTAGAGGTGCGTCGGCTGGGTCGGGTACGGCAACCCCGAGAACGGCGGCACCACGTTCGCGCCGCGCCGGACCAGGTCGGCGCCCACGTCCCGGGACGCGAACCGGCAACCGACGAAGAGGGTGCCGGCGACGTCGACGCCGGTCAGGTCGGGCACCGGCGCGAGGTCGAGCCGCAGGCCCTGCACGGTCAGTCCGGTCAGCCGACCGGTGGCCAACTGCTGATCGAACTCGGCCCGGGTCTGGATCTCATCGGCGTGCAGGTGCGGCTCGATGACGTCCGCGGGAGGTGGGGTCGGCACCGGGCCATCCTGCCCGTCCGCCGGGGCCGGTCAAACCTCGGGCCGGGGTGGAACCGACAGGAGCCCGGTGGTCGTGGCCACCGGGCTCCCGCATAACCGGTTCCTGGGGAGGCTCCGGACCATTAGTTGTAGCGGAAAACACCAGGCAGCGGCATAGGCCGCAGGCGTGACCAACTCCTCAGCCGTTCAGCGGAACACGTCGGCCGACCCGCTCGCGTGTCGCCCTGTCCAGCGGGTTGAATGGGGCGATGCAGAACCTTTTGCCAGAGCCACCGGCCACCCGCCTGCCCGTGAACGACGAGGCCGACGCCGCCCTGGCCGCCGCCGACGAGGCCGGCACCGATGAGGCGTACGCCAACGTGGCGGCCGGCTTCCCGACCTACAGCGCGGCCTGGGCGGAGCTCGCGGCGCGGGCGTTCGCGCAGGGCCAGGTGGTGACGGCGTACGCGTACGCCCGCACCGGCTACCACCGGGGCCTTGACCAGCTGCGCCGCAGTGGGTGGAAGGGGCACGGCCCGGTGCCGTGGTCACACGAGCCCAACCAGGGCTTCCTGCGCTGCCTGTACGTGCTGTCCCGCGCTGCCGACGAGATCGGCGAGGCCGACGAGGCGGCCCGTTGTGCCCAGTTCCTGCGCGACTGCGACCCGGAAGCGGCGGACGCGCTGGCGAGCAACTGACCCCGCTCCGGCGGCCGGCCCGACACCGGGCCGGCCGTCGGCGGGTTACAACCCTTCGGCGACCGCGGCGGCGATCTTCAGCCAGGCGTCCCGGGTGGCCGAGGAGAGCCCGCCGTAGCGGATCGGCTCCCCACTGTCGATGAGCCGCTCGTACGGGGCCAGCAGCACCGCCCGGGTACGGGCCGCGAAGTGCTCCTGGATGGCCGGCAGGTCGATCTCCTTGCGGGACGGTGGCATCGACACCACCGTCACGGCCTGACGGACCAGCCGTTGCCGGCCGCTCTGCTCCAGGTGGTCGAGCATCCGGGCGGCCGTCTCGGCCGAGTCGTTACGGGCCGACATGGTGACCACCAACTGGTCGGTGGCGTCCATCGACGCCTGCCAGTTCTGCGCCCGGACGTTGTTCCCGGTGTCCACGAAGATCAACTTGTAGAACCGGCTGACCACCTCGCGGATCTCGGCGAAGGCGGCCGCGGTCAACATCTCGCCACCGGTGGCCGACTCGTCCGAGGCCAGGACGTCGAACATCCCCTCGCCCTGCGAGCGGACGTACTGCGACAGGTCGCCGACCCGCCCGTGCGCGCCCTGGAACTGCCCGAGGTCACGCAGCATGTCCCGGACAGTGCGGGAGTGGAAGTCCTGTTGGGCGCGCATCCCGAGGGTGCCCTGGGTCTCGTTGTTGTCCCAGGCCAGCACGTAGCCGCCGCGCTTCTGACCGAACGTCATGGCGAGCAGCAGGATGGCCACCGTCTTACCGGCGCCGCCCTTCGGGTTGACCACGGTCACCTGCCGCAGACCACCGAAGTTGCGGCGCACCATCTCGATGTCCCGCTTGAGCTCCTGCTCGTGCCGCCCCGGTGAGAGCCGGAGCAGGCCCATCTTGTTGACCACCGCGCGGACACCCATGGTCGCCACCGGGTCGGCGGGTCGAACCTGGCGGCGTCGGGCGAAGTCCTCGGCGGTCGGCGCGGCGGTGGTGTCCGGTGTCCAGCTCGCGTCCGGGTACGCGGTCGCGTCCGGGTACGCGGGGGCCGGCACCCGGGTCACCCCGTCGGCCTCCTGGTACGGCTGTCCAGGGGTGCCGCCGGGCGAGCCCTGCTGCCAGGGCGGTGGGTACCAACCCGGTGCGGGCGGGAAGGGCCCAGGAGGTGGGGTCGCCGGCCCGGCCTGTGGAGGGGCGTGCTGCGGTGCGGCTTGGCCGTGCGGCGGGTTGGCGAACTGGGTCAGGTCGGGCGGTGGCGGGATCTGCGCCGGCCCGGCCTGGCCGGGAATGGCCGGAGTGAACGGCTGCCCGGGGTGTGCCTGCGCGGGACCGGCGTGCGGGACGACGGGCGGCGGCGGAACCGGAGGCATCGCGCTGGCCTCGTCCTGAGCAGCCGCGCCGGCCGGGCGTTGCGGCGGATACGCCCACGGCGACTCGGCGATCGGCCGTGCCGGCCCGTCGGCGGGCCCGTCGGCGGACCCGTCCGCGCCGGGCCCCCCGGCCTGGGTCACCGGCCCGCCAGGCTGCTGCACCGACCCGCGAGCCTGTGGTGCCGGCCCACCAGCCTGGGGCGTGGGCACGCCAGCCTGCGGTGCCGGCGCACCGGGCTGTGGCACCGGCCCGCCGGCCTGGGGCGTGGGCCCGCCAGGCTGCGGTGCCGGCGCACCGGGCTGTGGTGCCGGCCCGTCAGGCTGGGCCACGGGCCTGCCGGGCTGTGGTGCCGGCACGGCCGCCGCAGGGCCTACGGCCGAGGCCGGCCCGGAGCCGGCGGCCGTCGGGCTGTCGGTGGCGTTCGGGCTGGTGGCGGACGCGGTGGCGGCTGGGACGGGCCGGTCGGCAGGTGCCGCCGCGGTGGAGCGGTCGGTGGCGGTCGGGTGGTCCAGGGTGAACGGCAGGTTCAGGTCGACGCCGCCCGGCGTGATCGGCGCGGCGGCCGGGCCCCGATCGCCGGGCTGTACCTGCGCCGCTTCGCCTGCCTGGCTGGCCGCGTCGGCCGTGGCACTGGCCGCGTCGCTCGCGGCGGGTCGGCCGTCCCTCGACCCGGGGGTGACGTTCGGTGTTGCAGCGGCAGCGGGGAAGCCGGCGCCGGCTGACCCGCCGTTGCTCCCACCGGTTGCCGGCGGCGTCGGCTGGCCACCGGTCGCTGGCGGCGCGGGCGGCGGTGACGCGGCGGCCGGGTCGGTCGGTGGTGGCCAACTCGGCTGCGCCGGCGCCCAACCCGACCCGGTGCCGGACGGCCCGCTGGCCCCCCACCCCCCGGGTGCCGGGACGGCGCCGCTGAGCGACGGGTAGTCCGACGGCGAGGGCGGCGACTGGGCCGCAGCGCCGGGCTGGCCGGGAACCGGCGGTCGCCCGATCGGCGGCGCGGCCACCGGTGGCGTGACCGGCTGCGTGACCGGCGACGGCCCACCCCGCTGTTCGGCGACCGCAGCCCAGGGCGGCACCGCGCCCCGGTCACCCGGATCTGGCGGCCAGAGTGGTTCGATGTCCCGCTCCGGCACCGGCTGCTGGCCGGGCACCTGCGCCCGGTCGGCGTTCTCGTCCATTACGGCCCTCCCCAGTCCTCCTGCGAGGATAGGCCCATTCACCCAGCAGGGCCGATCGGCGCAGGCAGCTCGGCCGATCGATCCGGTCGAGGTCAGATCGACCAGACCGCCCAGGCACCCGGCTCGACCCACCAGGAACGCTTGCGGGTCAGCTCGCCCTCGACACCATCGTCGAGGTACGGCACCTTGCCCTCCCTGGGCAGCACCGACACCGCCCGCCCACGGGCCCGCCGAACTTCGAGGCGTACCCGCTTGCGCCCCCACGCCGAGCGGACGACCACCGGCACGGCCACCGCGACCTCGACCTGGCCGTCGGCCGGGTCCGGCGCGGTCAGCAGCGTCACGTCGTCGAGCGTCGCGTACCCGCCGGCGTTGCCGACCGCGCAGGCCAGCAGCGGTTCCGCGCCGTCGGTGAGAATGGTGTCGTCGACCTCCACCCGGGCGCGCCAGTGCAGTGGCCGGCCGGCGTCGTCGGCGGCGCCGAGGAGCGCGCCGTCCAGGGTCACCGAGCCGCCGTCGTTGCGGAGCAGGTCCAGCCGGCGTGGCGTGCCGTCCAACACCGCGGCGGCCACCGCCGCCGGGTCACGGGGCAGCCCGAGTTGGGCGGCCAGGTCCCGGTGGGTGCCGCCACGGGCCGGATCAAGCGGCAGTACGGCCACCGGCGGCAGGTCGGGCAGGGTCCGGTTGCCGGGCAGATCCGCCGGGCGCTTGCTGGGCGCCGGGGCGTACCGCTTGACCAGCCGGCGCAGCACGGCGCGCAACTGCCCGTCGCTGGCCGTCGCGACGACCAGCCGGATCTTGCTGTCCGGGTCCGGCCAGGTGAGGCCGTCCGGGCGGACCGGACCGTCGAGCCGGGCCAACACCGCGTCGATCTCCGCGTCGGAGCGGGCGGTGACCGTCTCCACCCGGGCGCCCCGGGCGTTCAACGCGTCGGCGCAGGCCAGCACGGGCACCCGTGGCCGCTCCGTCGCGCACTGCTCGGTGTCGGTTTGGCCGCTGCTGGCCTGGCCGGCGTCGGTCTGGCTCGTCGGGGCGGCGTCGCTCTGGTCGTTGCTGGTCTGGCCGGCGTCGGTCTGGCTCGTCGGGGCGGTGTCGGCCCCGGTCGCCCCGCCGCAGCAGGCCCCGCCGCTGCCACAGCCCCCGGGAGCGTCCCGCTCCGAACCGAGGGTGAGCAGCACCACGTCGTACACGGAAGGAGCCTCCTGCCTCTCGACGCGACCCCTGCCGGCCACGCCGTCACTACTTGTTAACCTGACACCCCGGGCTCGCCGAGCGGTCGCCACCTGGCACCCGAGCCTTCTGGAGGCGGAAAAGATGCCAGCGATCGTGCTCATCGGCGCTCAGTGGGGCGACGAGGGCAAGGGCAAGGTTACCGACCTGCTGGGTGAGCGGGTCGACTACGTCGTGCGCTACTCCGGCGGCAACAACGCCGGACACACGGTGATCACCCCGGACGGCCAGAAGTACGCGCTGCACCTGATGCCGTCCGGCGCGCTCTCGCCGGACGCGATGATCGTCATCGGCAACGGTGTGGTGGTCGACCCGAAGGTGCTGCTCGCCGAGATCGACGGTCTGGCCGAGCGCGGCGTCGACGTGTCCCGGCTGCGGATCTCCGGTGACGCGCACCTGATCATGCCGCACCACCGGGCGCTGGACCGGGTCATCGAGCGCTACCTCGGCTCGTCCCGGATCGGCACCACCGGCCGGGGCATCGGCCCGGCGTACGGCGACAAGGTCGCCCGGATCGGTATCCGCCTCCAGGACCTGCTCGACCCGGGCATCCTGCGCAAGAAGCTGGAGCTCGCGCTACGCGAGAAGAACCAGATCCTGTTCAAGGTCTACAACCGCAAGGCGATCGACCTTGAGGCGACCGTCGAGGAGTACCTGGAGTACGCGGAGCGGCTCAAGCCGTACATCGCGGAGACCCGGGCGATGCTCTGGGACGCCCTGGACCGGGGCGAGACGGTGCTGCTGGAGGGCGCCCAGGCCACCATGCTCGACATGGACCACGGCACCTACCCCTTCGTGACCTCGTCCAACCCGACCGCCGGTGGCGCCTGCGTGGGTGCGGGCATCCCGCCGACCGCGATCAACAAGGTCATCGCGGTGAGTAAGGCGTACACCACCCGGGTGGGTGCCGGGCCGTTCCCGACCGAGCTGTTCGACGCCAACGGTGACCACCTGCGCAAGATCGGCGCGGAGTACGGCACCACCACCGGGCGGGAGCGCCGGTGCGGCTGGTTCGACGCGGTCGTGGCCCGGTACGCCTGCCGGCTCAACGGCGTCACCGACCTGGTCATCACCAAGCTCGACGTGCTCACCGGCCTGCCCAAGGTGCCGATCTGCGTCGGCTACGAGATCAACGGTGTCCGGGTCGACGACATGCCGATGAGCCAGACGGACTTCCACCACGCCAAGCCCGTCTTCGAGGAGCTCGACGGCTGGTGGGAGGACATCACCAAGGCCCGCACCATCGACGACCTCCCGGAGAACGCCCGCCGCTACATCGCCCGGGTCGAGGAACTCTGCAACACCAGGGTGAGCGTCGTAGGCGTAGGCCCAGGCCGAGAAGAAAACGTCCACCTCCACCCCCTCCTCCCCTAACCCCCACCCCCGGGCCTCCTTCGGCTCGGTGATCAAGAGGTTTGCGTCAGATTTCCCCGTGAGGTTGACGTAAGGCTCTTGATCACCGGGGCGTGCGGTGGGGTTATCCACAGGCGTTCGGGGGTTGTCCACAGGGGCTTCGCTCGGGCGGGGTGGGGTCGGCAGGGTGTGGGTGTGGGTGCACACCAGCTTCTTTGCCAGATCGCGGCCGGGCAGGACGGCATGGTCACCCTGAGCCAGGCATTGCGTGCCGGCCTGACCAGGGACCAGATCCGGCAGTTGCACCGGTCCGGCAGGTGGCAGCGGCTTCTCCGTGGCTGCTTCGTTCCAGAAGCGGAGCTGAGTGATTCGACGCGTCGGCGGGCGCGAATCCGCGCGGCGGTCATGAGCCTCGACCCAGGCGCCTTCGCTGTTCTGGACTCGGCGTTGGAGTTGCACGGCATCGCGGGTCTTCGCCGGACGTCACAGGTCCACGTCTCGGTGCCAGTCGATCGACCCCGGCCCCAGCGCACCCTGGTCCCGTGGTTGACCGTGCATCAGCTGACTGTCGGCCCCGGCGATGTCGTCAAGGTTGCGGGCATCCCGGCAACCTCTCCACTCCGCACCGTCTCGGACGTCATCCTCCGGGTTGATCGTTACCCAGCGGTCTCGGTCCTCGACTCGGCGCTGAACCAGGGTCGCATCGATCCGGCGCACCTAGCGGCCATCCCGAACCTGATTCGGGGGCGGCGGGGCGCGGTCGTGGCGCGCGCATGTCTGGCCGAGGCGGACGGGCGGGCGCAGTCGCCGCTGGAGACGCGTAGCCGGCTGCGGTGCGTGGACGGCCGGGTGCCGCCGGACACGCTGCAGTTGGAAGTGCGCGACGACGACGGCTATCTGCTCGGCATCGGCGACTTGGGTTGGCGCGGTTCAAGACTGATCGCCGAGGCGGACGGTAGAGACGCGCACGGCACCCCGGAGGCCGCCTTCGCCGACCGCCGTCGCCAGAACCGCCTGGTCAACGCCGGCTGGACCATCCTCCGTTTCACCTGGCAGGACACCCTCCACCCCACCTACCCCCCACACAGTCCGCCAAGCGATCGCCGCCGCCCATCGAAGGTGATCAAGAGGTCTGCGTCAAGAACGAGTCCACCGATGACGCAAACCTCTTGATCACCGAGGCTCGGCGGGGGTTCGGGTGGGGGACAGTAGGATCTCGGGCGTGCGGGTTCTTTTGGTGGGTGGTGGTGGGCGGGAGCATGCGCTTGCGCTTGGGCTGACGGGCGATCCGGGCGTTTCCGCGCTGATTGCCGCGCCGGGTAATCCGGGGATCGCGGGCGTGGCGGAGCTGCGGACGGTGACTCCGACAGACCCGGCCGCGGTGGCGGCGTTGGCCGTGGAGACGGCGGCTGACCTGGTGGTGATCGGCCCCGAGGCACCGTTGGTCGCCGGGGTCGCCGACGCGGTACGCGCCAAGGGCATCGCCGTGTTCGGTCCGTCCGGCGCGGCCGCTCAGCTGGAGGGCTCCAAGGCGTTCGCCAAGGACGTGATGACCGCCGCCGGCGTGCCGACCGCCCGCGCGTACGTCTGCACGGACGAGGAGAGCACCGCTCGGGCGCTGGACGAGTTCGGCGCGCCGTACGTGGTGAAGGACGACGGGCTCGCCGCTGGCAAGGGCGTGGTGGTGACCGACGACCGGTCCGCCGCGTTGGCGCACGCCAGCGAGTGTGGGCGTGTCGTGATCGAGGAGTTCCTCGACGGCCCGGAGGTCAGCCTCTTCGTGGTCACCGACGGCGAGGCGGCGCTGCCGTTGTTGCCGGCACAGGACTTCAAGCGGCTCGGCGACGGCGACACCGGGCCGAACACCGGCGGCATGGGGGCGTACGCGCCGCTGGCCTGGGCCCCGCCCGGCCTGGTCGACGACGTGATGCGTGACGTGGTCCACCCGACGCTCGCGGAGATGCGTCGCCGGGGTACCCCGTTCGCCGGCCTGCTCTACGTCGGGCTCGCGATCACCGCCGCCGGCCCTCGGGTGATCGAGTTCAACGCGCGCTTCGGTGACCCGGAGACCCAGGTGGTGCTCGCGCTGCTGGAGACCCCGCTGGGTGGGCTGCTGCACGCGGCGGCCACCGGCACGTTGGCCGAGCACCCGCCGCTGCGGTGGCGGGACGGCAGCGCCGTGACCGTGGTGCTCGCCTCCGCGAACTATCCGGCCGCGCCGCGTACCGGTGACGTGATCACCGGCGCGGACCGACCGGGCATCATCCACGCGGGCACCGCCCGTCGGGCCAGCGACGGCGCGTTGCTCTCCGCCGGCGGCCGGGTCCTCTGCGGTACGGCCACCGGCGCCGACCTGGCCGCCGCGCGGGACGCCGCGTACGCGCTGGTGGACGGGGTGGAGTTGGCCGGCTCGCAGCACCGTACCGACATCGCCGCCGCCGCGATCGAGGATCGGATCACGATTCCCCGCTGAAACCGGGCAACCCTCGCCCGCCTCGTCTCCGTTTGCTCAGTGAGACGAGGGGGTGGCGGCGGATGCCGGTCGATGTCGAGGGCTACCGCGACTACGTCGGCGCACGGCTGGAGCCGTTGCGTCGCACGGCGTACCTGTTGTGCGGCGACTGGCACACGGCCGACGATCTGGTGTCGACGGCGCTGGTCAAGCTGCTCAGGCACTGGCCGCGGGTGTCCGTCATGGACAGCCCGGACGCGTACGTCCGGCGGACCCTGTTGCGGGTCTGGCTGGACGAGCGACGCCGGCCGTGGCGACGCGAGGCCGCCTGGGCCGAGGTGCCGGACCATCCGGCTGCGGCCGGCGGCACGGACGGCGCCGCCGACCGACTGACCATCCTCGCTCTGCTGGCCGAGCTGCCTCCGCGTCGCCGGGCGGTCCTGGTGCTGCGCTACTTCTGTGACCTCTCCGTCGAGGAGACCGCCCGAGAGTTGGGCTGCACCGCCGGCACCGTGAAGAGCCAGTCGGCTCGTGCGATCGAGGCGCTGCGTGGTCGCCTCGTCGACGTGCCGACTCGAATCGAGGAGGTACGAACCGATGGATGAGCTGACGAAGCACTTCCGGGACGCCGTGGCCGGGTCGCCGCCGAGCCGGATCAATCTGGACGGGTTGATCGCCGCGGACCGGCAGCGCCGTCGACACCGGGCGTGGACGCTGACTGGCACCGGGGTGGCCGCGGCCGTCGCGGCCGTCGCGGTGCCGACCCTGGTCGCCGCGCCGGGACCGGGCGGGATGGCCCTGCCGCCGATGAGTTCCGGGTCAGGTGACGCGTCGCTCTGCCTGGCACCGATCCCGTTGCCCAGCGGACCGGAGCCGTCGTTGCAGACGTACGACACGGTGCGCGCACGCCCGACGGAGCCCTGGCAGGCGGGCGTACCTCGGCTGACCGCGGCGCTGAGGGCGGCGCTGGCCACCACCGTGCCCACGGACCTCACGGTGACCGGGACGGTGCCCGAGTGCGATCGGCCGCAGTTCGCGTACCAACCTCCATACCGGCAGTACGAGACGATCGCGACTCTCAGCCGCGACGGGCGGCACAGCCATCTGAAGGTCGCCGTGTACCCCACTGGGGTCGAAGCGAAGGCGGACTGTGCGGACGCGCCTGACCCTCGGAACTGCGAGGTGCGGGGGCTGGACGACGACGGGAGGTTGATGGTCAGCACCAGTACGGACCCGGCCGGGGGCACGCTGCGCTGGGTGCAGCTCATGCGGGTGGACGGCACGTCGGTGACGGTCACCGTCGGCAACCTCCTCTACGGGGACCGCGGCCCAGTCGACCGGGCTGCCCGCGAGGCGCTGCTGACCTCGCAGGAACTCGTCGAACTGGCGCGGGCGCCGGGCCTGACCCTCTACCCCTGAACAGCGGTCAGCCGTAGTAGCGGCGCAGTTCGCGGGCGAGTACCTTGCCGGTGGCGTTGCGGGGCAGGTACTTCACGAAGATCACGTCCCGGGGGACGCTGAACCGGGCCAGGAAGTGCCGGACGTATTCGCGTACCGCCTCGGGGTCGAGCGTCTCGCCGGGGTGCAGGGCGAGGAATGCGGACAGGCGCTGGCCGTACTCGGGGTCGGGCACGCCGATCACGGCCGCTTCGCGGACCTGCGGCAGTTGCGCGAGAAGGTCCTCCACCTCGGAGGGGAAGACGTTCTCGCCGCCGGAGACGATCATGTCGTCGGCCCGGCCGTCGACGAAGAGCAGCCCTTCGGCGTTGAGCCGGCCGAGGTCCCCGGTGTCGAGCAGGCCGTCGTGGGTTTCCCGGTTGGCACCCGAGGTGTAGCCCTCGAAGAGCATTTCGTTGCCGACGAAGATCCGCCCGACCCGTCCGTCCGGTACGGGCTGGCCGTCGTCGTCGAGCAGCTCCAGCCGGGTGCCGTGCGGCGGGCGGCCGGCGGTGGTGGGTGCCTGACGCAGGTCCTGCGGGTCGGCGATGGAGGCCCAGGAGACCTCGGTGGATCCGTAGAGGTTGTAGAGGACGTCTCCGTAGACGTCCATGAACTTGGGGGCCAGCCCGCCGGGCAGGGCGGAGCCGCTGACGGCGACGACCTTCAGCGGGGGGCGCGGGTTTGGCGGGGGCACCTCCAGCAGCCGTTGCACCATCACGGGTACGGCGAAGAGCGCGTCGCACCGGTGCTCGGTCAGGGCGGCGAGGGTGGCGGTCGGGTCGAAGCGGCGGTGCAGCACGATGGTGGCCCGTAGTGCCAGGCAGACCTGGAGGGCGGCGAATCCCCAGGTGTGGAAGATGGGCGCGGCGATCATCACCCGGTCCCGGGCGTGCAATGGGATCCGGTCGATGATGGACACCAGCGGGCCGAAGCCGCTGGGCGTCGGCCGACGAGCGCCCTTGGGCGTACCGGTGGTGCCGGAGGTGAGCACGATGATTCGGCCGTCGCGCTCCGGCGGGTGCAGGTCACCCGGCAGCGCCCCGGCCACCAACTCCTCGCGGGCACGTTCGTCGAGCCGGGGCAGTTCGGCGGGGAGGCCGAGGACCCGCTCGGCGAACTCGTCGTCGTGCACGAGGAGCCGCAGCCGCTGTTCCTCGGCGACGGTGCCCAGTTGGGCGGCGCTGAGCCCGGTGTTGACCAGCACCGCGTCGACGCCGAGCAGGGTGGCGGCGACGATCGTCTCGATCAGCCCGTGGTGGTTGCGGCAGAGCACGCCGATCCGGTCGCCGGCCTGTACGCCGAGCCCGGCCCGCATCGAGCGGGCCATCCGCTCGGCCCGGTCGAGCAGGTCGTGGTAGGTCAGCTCGACGCCGTTCTCGTCGATGACGGCGGGGCGGCCCGGGTCCCGGGCAGCTGCTTGGCGTAGCTCGCCTGCCAGGCTCCACCCCCACGTCCGCAACGCGTTGAGCTGCGAGGCGACCCGGATCGGGCTGCCGGGGGTGAGTAGCCCGCGACGGGTCAGCGTGGCAACGATGAACGGCAGGTCCATGCCGCAGACCTCCTCGGGGTGGTGCGCGGACGGGGCAGTGGCCTGCCCGTCCATCAGGGCTTCTTTCCTTGATCATGCACTGGGCGCGGCTGAAGGCCCAGTTGGCGTCGGCGTGGGGTGACGAAGACGGCACAGATCGTGGAATCCGGGCCGCCGTCGGCCCGACCCGTGCAGAGGGGCCGGGCCGGCGACGGTCAGCGGATCTGCATCCCGGAGATCGCCCGGGAGATCACCAGTCGTTGGATCTCCGAGGTGCCCTCGAAGATGGTGTAGATCTTGGCGTCCCGGTACCAGCGCTCGACCGGGTGGTCGCGCAGGAAGCCCGCCCCGCCGAGCAGTTGCACTGCCTTCTCGGTGACCGACACCGCCACCTCGCCGGCCTTGAGCTTGGACATCGACCCCTCGCCGGCGGTGAACGGGCGGTTGTTGCGGCCCATCCACGAGGCCCGCCAGACCAGCAGCCGCGCCGCGTCGATCTCCATCCGCATGTCGGCCAGCGCGAACGCGACCGCCTGGTTCTCGATGATCGGGCGTCCGAACTGGACCCGGTCCTTCGCGTAGTCCAGCGCGTACTCGTAGGCGGCCCGGGCCACGCCGAGCGCCTGGGCCCCGACCGTGGGCCGGGACAGCTCGAAGGTGCGCATCGCGGCCTGCCCGGTGGCCCGCTGACCGGAGCGGGCCCGGTCGAGGCGTTCCAGCAGGGCGTCTCGTCCGCCGAGCAGGCACCGGCCGGGTACGCGTACCCCGTCGAGGAAGACGTCGGCGGTGTGGGACGCGCGGAGGCCGAGTTTGCGCAGCTTGCGGGTGGCGGCCAGGCCGGGGGTGCCCGGCGGTACGACGAACGCCGCCTGGCCCCGGGAGCCGAGCGCGGGGTCGACGGAGGCGGTGACCACGTGCACTCCGGCGATTCCGCCGTTGGTGGCGTACGCCTTCTGGCCGGTGAGCACCCACTCGTCGGTGGCCTCGTCGTAGACGGCCCGGGTGCGCATCGCGCCAACGTCGGAGCCGGCTTCCGGCTCGCTGGTGCAGAAGGCGGCGACGGCCGGTGAGTCGACGTCCCCGAAGCACTGCGGCACCCACTCGACCATCTGGTCCGGGGTGCCGGCGCCGTAGATGGCGGCGACGGCGAGCGAGGTGCCGAAGATGCTCAGGCCGATGCCGGCGTCACCCCAGAAGAGTTCTTCGCTGGCGATCGGCAGGGATAGCCCGGTCGGGTCGGCCCAGCAGGTGGCGAGGAACTCGAAGCCGTAGAGGCCGACCTTGGCGGCTTCCTGGATCACCGGCCACGGGGTGTCCTCGCGCTCGTCCCACTCGGCGGCGGCTGGGCGCACGACCTCGGCGGCGAAGCCGTGCACCCAGTCGCGTAGATCCCGCTGTTCCTCGTTCAGGTCGAGCGAGAACTCAGCCATGTCAGGCCTTGGGGATGTCGAACAGGTTGGCGATGTTGGCGGCGAGGCCGAGGTCGCCCTTTGCCTTCAACTTGCCGGTCATGAACATCATCACCGGGTTGGCGCCACCGGAGACGATCTTCAGGAACTCGACCGGACCCATGGTGAGGCTCAGCTTCGGGTCGTGCTGCGGGGTCTCGTTCACGACGCACTTGCCGTCGGCGATGACCACCTCGTAGGTGTCGCTGCCGCCGTCGGGGCGCCCGGTGATGACCCAGTGGATGACCGCGTTGGTGGAACCGGCCCGGTCCGCGCGGAACAGCGACGGCATCCGGCCGAACACCTCGCCCAGGACCTTGCCGCGCAGGTCGCCGGACATCACCTGGGCGATCTTGTCGTCCGGAGTGGACTTGACCAGCTGGGCGAACTCCTTGGGGCCCACGTTGGCGAAGGTGGCCGGGTCGAAGTCAGTCATCAGGTGCGCCTTCCGGAAGAATTGGCTACTCGCGCGTAACCCTACGCACGAGTAGGTATGCTCGCAAGGTGTCCAGCGTCCCCGCCTTCAAGCGCCTGCCTCGCGCCGTCCGCGAGCAGCAGATGCTCGACGCGGCCGTCAAGGTCTTCTCCCGACGTGGCTTCCACGCCGCCAGCATGGACGAGATCGCGGAGGACGCCGGCATCTCCAAACCCATGGTGTACGCGTACCTCGGCACCAAGGAGGAGCTCTTCGTCGCCTGCCTGCATCGGGAGGGCACCCGGATGATGCAGGCCATCGCCGGGGCGGCGGCTCCCGACCTGCCGGCCGACGAGCGGCTCTGGCGCGGGCTGAGGGCGTTCTTCGGCTTCGTGGGCGCCCACCGGGACGGCTGGGCGGTGCTTTACCGGCAGGCCCGGGGCGAGCAGCCGTTCGCCGGCGAGCTGGCCACCATGCGGGCCCGGCTGGTCGAGGTGGTCGCCGGGATGCTCGACCACGCGCTGCGCGCCGAGGGCCGCGAGATCGCCGCCCTCGATCTGGAGGTCGTCGCGTACGCCCTGGTCGGCGCGACCGAGTCGCTGGCCGACTGGCTCGCGGACCACCCGGAGGCCGAGCCGGAGAAGACGGCCACCCGGATGATGAACGTGGCCTGGCTCGGTGCCGCCCAACTCCTGCACGGCGTCACCTGGCGTCCGCCGGCCGACTGACGGCCCCGGCGGAGACAGCGTCGGTGCCGGGCTCGCCGACCCGCGCCGCGTGGCGCCGGTGCCCGCGGAGCCAGCGGACCACCTCGACGATCACCGTCACCGTCAGGGCGAGGCCCAGACCGAGCAGGAGACCGCGCAGCGGGTCCTGCTCGAAGGCCAACCCGCCGAGGTAGCCGACCAGCGCCGAGTAGAGCCCCCACGAGCCGGCGGCCAGCGCGTCGAAGACCAGGAACCGTCGCCGGGGATAACGCACCGCACCCATGGTGAGGGTGACCGCGGTCCGGCCGCCCGGGATGTATCGGGCCACGGTGAGGATCAGACCACCCCGGGTGGCGATCCCCCGACGGGCCCGGTCGATGGCGGTTCGGCGTCGACCGTCGGGCGGCAGCCGGTCGAGCAGCCGGGTGCCACCGCCCCGCCCGATGGCGTACGAGATGTGGTCGCCGACCAGCGCCCCGGCGGCGGCGACCAGGATCACCGCCGGCAGGTACGGCGCTCCGGAGGCGGCGAACACCCCCGCGGTGATCACCGCCGTCTCGCTCGGCACCACCGGGAAGAAGCCGTCGAGCACCGCGATCGCGAAGATCGCCAGGTACACCCAGGGCGAGGACATCGTGTCGTGCAGCAGGTCGAGCAGATCCATGACTCCGATGCTGGTCCGGGCCCCAGCTCCCGGCATCGGCCAGTGGTCAGGCCGATGCCACTACTTAGGTAGCGACCGTCCCCGAGGGCGGGTAGGGGTCTTCCCCCACCGGGCCCCGGTCCGGCGGCGCACGGCGGCCCGATCCGTCCGTGAAGCCCTACGCTCGCTGCGTGACCTCCAGCGCGGTCGTCTCCCGGCGGGTCGTCAAGCGGTACGCCCCGCTGCTGCTCGCCGTCGTCGTCGCCGCTGCCGTCTGGGCCAGCGCAACCGGTGACATCGGGGTCCGCTCACCGCTGCCGAGCGGCGTCGCGCTGCTCCTCGCGGTGGTGTCGGGTTGGGCCGCCGGCACGGTTCGTACCCGCCGATGGCCGTTGTTCCTGGCCGCCGCGGTCGGCTGGCTGGTCCTCGCCGCGGCGGCGGCCGGAGTGGTCGCCTCGTACCAGGCGGGCCTGCGGCTGCGCGGTCGCCAACTCGCTGGCTACCTCGCCGGGGCGGCCCTGGTGCTGACCGGTGGGGTGCTGGTCGGGCTGGCGGTGGGTGGCGTACGCCGGATCACCACCGCCACCAGCGGCAACGTGCTGCTGCTCGCCGCCTGTCTGGTCGGGCTCCCGTTGGTCTTCGGCCTGTGGGTGCGAGCGCGCCAGGACACGCTGGCCGCGCTGCGGGACCGGGCCGAGCGGCTGGAACGCGAGCAGGAGGCCCGCGCCGACCGGGTCCGTGCCGAGGAGCGGACCCGGATCGCCCGGGAGATGCACGACGTGGTGGCGCACCGGGTCTCGTTGATGGTGGTCCATGCCGGGGCGCTGGAGGTGACCGCCGCGGACCCGGCGACCGTCGAGGCCGCCGCGCTGATCCGGACGACCGGCCGGGAGGCGCTCACCGACCTGCGCGAGGTGCTGGGTGTGCTGCGCCAGGCCGGCCCGGCCGTGACGCCGGAGCGAGGGCTCGACACGTTGGACGAGTTGATCGGGGAGTCCCGCGCCGCCGGGCTGCGGGTGTCCCGGCAGGACGAGGGCGCGCCGACGGCACTACCGGCGACGCTGGGGCGCACCGCGTACCGGGTGGTCCGCGAGGCGCTGACCAACGTGCGCAAGCACGCGGCCGACGCCGAGACGACCGTCTGCCTGCGCTACCTGCCTGACGGGCTGGAGGTGCTGGTCCGCAACGGCCCGTCCGAGGGCGGGCCCGCGCTGCCCGGCGCCGGGCAGGGGCTGCTCGGGCTGCGTGAGCGGGTGGAGTTGCTCGGCGGCCGGTTGGAGGCGGCGCCCGTGGACGGCGGTTTCCTGGTCCGGGCCCTGATCCCGCTGGCGGGTACGGCGTGATCCGGGTGGTGGTGGTCGACGACGAGCAACTGGTCCGGGCCGGGCTACGGCTGATCCTGGAGGCGGCGGAGGACATCACGGTCGTCGGTGAGGCGGCGGACGGCGTCGGCGCGCTGGAGCAGGCTCAGCGGTTACGCCCCGACGTGGTGCTGCTCGACGTGCGGATGCCGGGCGTCGACGGGCTGACCGTCGCGCCCGAGGTGGTCGCCGCCGGCCCGAAGGTGATCATGTTGACCACCTTCGACCTCGACGAGTACGTGCACCGGGCGCTGCGGGCCGGCGCGGTCGGCTTCCTGCTCAAGGACACCCCGCCCCGCGAGCTGGCCGCCGCTGTTCGTACGGTGGCCGCCGGGAACGCGATGCTCGCCCCGACGGTGACCCGCCGCCTGATCAGCTCGTTCGCCGAGCGGGGTCCGGCCCGCCGGGACGCGGCCCGTGAGCGGCTCGCACCGCTGACCGAGCGGGAGCTGGCGATCGTCCGGGAGGTGGCACGCGGGCACGGCAACGCGGAGATCGCCCGGCGGTTGACGATGAGCGAGGCCACCGTCAAGGCGCACGTCAGCCGGGCGCTGGCGAAACTCCACGCCGGCAACCGGGTGCAGTTGGCCATCCTGGTGCACGACGCCGACCTGCTGTGACGGGTGTCAGGTCGATCCGGCCCGGTCGGTGGTGGTGGCGGCGCGGCGGCGCGCCCGGTGGCGCAGCCAACGGATGCCCTCGATGCCCAGCGTGACGATCACCGACAGGCCGATCCCGGCGAGGATGCCCTTGACGGGGTGCCGTTCGAAGGCCAGCCCACCGAAGTAGCCGAGCAGCCCGCAGTACAGGGCCCAGGTGACCGTCGCAATCGCGTCGTACAGCAGGAACGACCGGCGGGGATAGCGCACCGCGCCCATGGTGAGCGTGACGGCGGTCCGCCCGCCCGGCAGATACCGGGAGGTGGTCAGGATCAGCCCGCCGCGCCGGTTCAGCGCGCGCCGGGCCCACTCCGAGCTGGCTCGTCGGCGGCTGCCATTGGGAAAACCGGCGAGGCGTCTCGCGCCGCCACCGCGCCCGATGGCGTACGAGACGTGGTCACCGGCGCAGGCGCCCAGCGCGGCGGCGACGATCACCGCCACCAGCTTGGGATTTCCGCTGGTGGAGAGCACGGCGGCGGTGATGACGGCCGCCTCGCCAGGTACGGCCGGAAAGAACGCGTCGACCGCCGTGAGCCCGAAGATCAGCAGGTACACCCACGGTGAGGTGACCAGCTGTCGGAGCAGGTCGAGCGCGGAGTCCATGCCCCCATGCTCGCCGGGTGCGACCCGCACGGTGGCGGAAGCCGCGGGATGACCCCCACCTCTCCCCGCGCTGATCTTGCACTTTGTGTCCGAACCAACCCCTGCAAAAGCCGCAGAACAACGACCGAAAGTGCAAGATCGACGGGGTTGGGGCGGGGTGGGTCAGGCCGTGCGGGCCAGGGCCGGTGTGGCGAGCAGCGGGCCGTGTGGGGTCTTGTCGTCGGCGGTGGGGCCGTGCGAGGTGAGCACCACTGGGGTGTCCAGCTCCGCGCGGACCGCCTCGGCCCAGTCCGCCGGCGGTTCGTCGTACACCGGGCGGGAGCGCAGCAGGCGGGCGGTGAGCGCGGCCTGCCGGCCCAGGTCACCGGGCGGGCCCGGGGTGAGCCGGTCGGTGGTGTCGTAGCGGCGGCAGATCCGCAGATCCGGGCCGGCCAGGTCGAGGTGGGTCAGCGCCAGGCCGTCGACGCCGCCGGCCGCGGCGAGGGCGTACCGGTGGGCGACCGCGTCGAAGTGGCCGAACCGGAACCGGCCCTGCCACGAGTTCGTGGCGTTGTGCGGGTCGGTGAACGGCAGGCTCGGGTCCTCGGTCACCAACGGACCGTGCCCGTGCCGGGTGGTGACCACGCGGAGCACCCCGATCCGGGTCACCTCGCCGGACCGGCCCGCCTCGGCGAGCAGGCTGTCGACGTTGGCGAACGTGGTGGTGCTCCAGGTCGTGTACGGGTGGAAGCCGTGCCACTCGTCGAGCAGCACCCCCTGCGCGCCCTCGAAGACGCAGGTCCCGGTGCGCAACGCCCCGGTGAGCCAGCTGCCGTCGACGATGGCGACCCGCCCGGCGAACCCGGTGAACGCGGGCAGGCAGTCCTCGATCGGTGGCGCGTCCAGCGGGCCCAGCTCGGCGGTGAGCCGGTCCCGCAGGGTGGTCAACCGGCGGCGCAGCAGCGCTGGGCTGTGGCAGTCGGCGACCCGGGGCGCGTCGTCGGGGTGGGCGAGACCGTACCCGACGGCCTCGCCCACCCCCAGCCCGCAGGAGCCGTGCCGGTCGGCTCCCCGGGCGATCTCGCGGGCCCGGTTGGCGGCCCGGTGGTACGGGGTGGCGAGCAGCGCGTCCCCGTCGACGGTCAGCCGGTCCAGCGCGTCGGGCACCCCGACCGTGGCGAGGTGGTCGGCCTCGGCGGCCAGCGCCAACGGGTCCACCACCATGTGCCGAGAGAGGTGGGTACGGACACCGGGATGGAACGTGCCGGCGCCGAACTGCGCGAACGTGTGGTGCCGCCCGTCGCGCAGCACGACGTTGTGCGCCGCCTGCGCGCCCCCGTTGAAGCGGACCACCGTGTGTACGGGACGGGTGTCGCAGAGCCAGTCCACCACCGTGCCCTTGCCGGCGTCGCCGTAGCCGAGATCGACCACCGCCAGGTGCCTCACAGCCGGGTCACCCCGCTGGCCGTGTCGCGGAACGCCGGCAGCGTCGACACCTCGGCCCGCCGTTCCCGGCCGAGGCGGGCCAGCGCCTTCGACACGGTGCCGGTGGCGCCGGAGCCGGCGCGGTCCAGGTCGCGAAGGCCCTCGTCCAGGTCGATGGCCTGTTCGCCGAGGCCGATGGTGAGTGCGATGGTCTCGCAGACCGCGTCCAGATCGTCGAGTACGACAGCGTTCTGCCCGAGCAGGTCCCGCCAGAAGTCGAGCACCTTCGCGTTGCCGGCGTAGTGGCTGCCGGCGGGGAGCAGATAGTAGGTGTCCCAGCGGCGGGTCACCTCGTCGACGACCTGCCGCAGCGGCACGTCCTCGGAGAGGTCGTCGCCGATCAGGCCGGCCACCTCCCGGGCCTTCACCCGCTGGTACGCCAGCTCGTCGCCGATGATGAACAGGTAGCCGCGCCGGCCGCGCTTCTCCCAGTTGTCGGTGACGGTGTGCCGGGCCATGAAGTACATGGCCAGCTCGTACGACTCGCTCATCTGCCCGCCGCCACCGCCCTCCAGCACGATCCGGCCGAGGTCGTCGTCCATCCGGTTGTCCGACTCGAACTGGCCCACCTGCAACGGCACCCGGTCACAGGTGGCGTCGCCGATGGCACCGAACATGATCTGCGGGTCGCTGGCGTAGCCCTGCCGTTGCAGCAGCCCGAGCAGCTGCGGCAGCTTGGTCTGCAGGACCCGCGGCACCGTGCGCATCGAGCCGGTCACGTCGAAGAGCACCGCGACGGGCGTCGACCGGGGGTGCTCGTCGGAGTCGCGGCTCTCCCGGCTCGCGTCCCTGGGGTCGAGCGCGGGGTGCACGGTGCGCGCCCCGCTGTCGCTGTAGGAGAAGGCGCTCTTGCCGGTGGACCGGCGGTAGCGGTCGGCGGCGTCGTACACGTCGGTGGACCAGATTCCACTGCCCATGACAGCTCCTTAGGGGGTGAGGGTGAAGGGTCGGAAGGTGCGTGGCCCGTAGAGGCGGTCCAGCACCTGGTCGAGTTCGCGCAGCAGGCGCCAGGCGTCGTCGGGCCGGGCGTACAGGGACCGTTGCCGGCAGCCCTGCGCGAAGGTGTGCAGCTCGCGGGGTGCGCGTGGCCCCATCAGCCAGCTCATGCAGTGGCTGGCCATCGCGATGTCGGTGCCCGGGCCGCAGGGCTGCTTCTCGAGGACCTCCTCCGGGTTCCAGCCGTGGCCGGGCACGACCGCCGGGATCGTGCTCCCGACGGTCGCGGAGAAGCACCAGTCGACGAGCACCACGCCGTGGGCGTCCGGCTCGATCAGCACGTGTCGTGGCAGGACCGCGCCGTGCACCACGCCCGCCCGGTGGGCCAGGCCGAGCACCACCAGCAGCCGCCGCCACATCCAGGCCACATCCCGGGCGTCCAGCCCGTCGGGGTACGCGCGCCGCACCTCGTCGAGGTCGTGCAGGCCGGGTGCGGTGGCGAGCACGTTGATCCGCCGTTCCGCGCCGGTGGCCGGGTCGCGGTGCCGGAGTTCGTCGACGAGCCGGGGCACGTACGGCAGGTAACGCGGGTCGCCCCGCTCGGCGATGGTGCGCAGGGCGTGCGCCTCGCGGGCCATCAGGTCGTTGTCGGTGGGCCGCCGGGGGAGCTTGAGCAGCCGGTCGTCGCCGACGTCGTAGAGGTCGGCCAGGTCGCCCGAGTGGGCCGGCGCGCCGAGGCGGTAGTCGCCGAGGACGGTGATCTGCCGGGCCTGCCACCGGGTGGTGACGTGGATGAAGGCTTCGGTGGCTTCGGCGCGTACCGCCGGGTCGGTCGGCAGGCGGTCGGGGTGTAGGGCCGCGACCAGCTCGCGGTAGCGGCGGGCCGGCTGGTCGGCGCCGAACAGGTCGACGTCCGTGCGGGCGGCCGCGACCAGGCGGATGGCCTCCGCGGTCCTCACCGCACCGTCTCCTCGCGGGCGGGGCGCAGCAGCGCCGGGTGCAGCAGCCGGGCGTCGCCGGCCCGGTAGAGCCGGGCGCGTGGGCCGCCTCGGGCGCCACCGCGCTCGGTGCTGGTGCCCGTGCTCTCCACGAAGCCCGGCACGGAGAGCACCTTGCGGTGGAAGTTGCCGGCGTGCAGCGGGTGCCCCCAGACCGTCTCGTAGACGGCGCGCAGCTCGCTGATCGTGAACTCGGCGGCGAGGAAGCGGGTGGCCAGCGGGGTGTACTCCAGCTTGGACCGGGCCCGTTCCAGCGCGTCGTCGATGATCCGGCCGTGATCGAAGGCGAGCTGTCGACTGGTCAACGCGGTCACCGGCAGCCAGATCGCCTCGTCGGCGTCGGTGCCGGCGGCCGGATCCGGCAGGTCCGGGGCGAACGCGAGGTGGGCGATCGAGACGATGCGCATCCGCGGGTCACGGTCGGGCGCGCCATAGCTGCCCAACTGCTCCAGGTGTACGCGGCGCAGCGTCTCGCCGCCGAGCCCGGTCTCCTCGGCCAGCTCCCGTCGGGCGCCAGTGGTCAGATCCTCGTCGGGGCGGACGAAGCCCCCGGGCAGCGCCCAGTGCCCGGCGAAGGGCGCCTCGCCGCGCCGGATCAGCAGCAGGTGCAGTGCGCCGTCGCGGATGGTCAGCGCCACCACGTCGACGGTCACGGCGACCGACGGGTAGGCCCGGGGGTCGTACGCGGCCAGGAACTCCTGCTCGTTCATCACGTCTCTCTCATCTTGAGAACATCTCGCCCTGAGAACAACCTAGCGCAGAAGTGCGCGCCTGCCAAGGGCAATCCAGCGCACGGAGCCAGCGCAGTGCGCTCAGCGCACGGAGCTGGCCAGGTGCGCTCAGCGCACGGAACCCGCCAGGTGCGGTCGGCCGTGCGAGTCGTGCAGGGTGAACCCGCCGTCGGGCTGGAGCGCGAAGCTCACCGTGCTCGGCAGCGGCACGGGCAGCTTGAAGGCGACCTCGACGGTGTACGCATCCGGCAGCCGGGCCTCCAGCGCGGCCAGGCAGCGCGCCTTGCTCCACATTCCGTGGGCGATCGGCCGGCGGAAGCCGAACAGTCGCGCCCCGATCCGGGAGGTGTGGATCGGGTTGTGGTCGCCGGAGACCCGCGCGTACTCCGTACCGACGCGCGGTTCCACCCGCCAGCGGGCGGTGGCCGTCGGCGCCGCGGGACGTTCGCCGGGCTCGCGTCCACTCGGCGTGCGCTCCCGACCGAGGTACGTCGAGACGCCGCGCCACACCTCCTCCCCGTCGACCGAGCCGATCAGCACCACGTCCACCTGCCGCCCCCGGTCGTGCGGGCGCAGGTTCTCCGCGTACGTGGTGAAGTCGAGGGTCTCGTCGGCGGTGACCGGGCGGTGCGTGGTGATCCGGTTGCCGACGTGCACCAGGCCGATCAGCGGGAGGGGGAAGTCCGGCGCGGTCATCAGGCGCAGGGCCAGCGGAAAGCCCATGACGTGCGGAAACGTCGCAGGCAGCCGATCGGTGAGCCGGAACCCGCAGACCCGGTCGTAGTCGGCCAGCTGCGCCCGGTCGACGCTCACCCCGCCCACAGTCAACTCGACCGCCGGCAGGTCGGGCCCGCGCCGCCCACCGCCGAGACCCGGCACCGCGCCGAGCAACGCCCGTCGGTGCAGCGCCCCGACCGCCGGCATGCGGGGCAGCTCGACCTGGTTGCGGCTGCCCGACTCCGGTCGCGCGCCCATCACGCCCCCAGCAGGCTCTGGCCGCAGACCCGGACCACGTTTCCGCTGACTGCGCCGCTGGCCGGCCAGGCCAGCCAGCCGATCGTCTCGGCCACGTCCACCGGCAACCCGCCCTGGGCCAGGCTGTTCATCCGCCGGCCCGCCTCACGGACCACCAGCGGGATGCGCGCGGTCAGCCGGGTCTCGATGAAGCCGGGGGCCACCGCGTTGACGCTGATCCCGCGTTCCCGCACGGCTGGCGCGAGCGAGTCGACCAGCCCGATCACGCCGGCCTTGCTGGTGGCGTAGTTGGTCTGCCCCCGGTTGCCGGCGATCCCGGCGATCGACGAGACCGAGATGATCCGCCCGCCGGCCGGGATCAGCTCCCGCTTCAGCAGCACGTCGTTGATCCGTTCCTGGCTGGAGAGGTTGACGTCGATGACCTGGTCCCACCAGTCGGCGTCCATCCGGCCGAGCGTCTTGTCCCGGGTGATGCCGGCGTTGTGCACCACCACGTCGACCCGGCCGTGCCGACTGGCCAGGTGCTCGGCGAGTCGGGTCGGCGCGTCCGGCGCGGTCAGGTCGAGTTGGACAGCGGTACCGCCGATGTCGTTCGCCACGGCGGCGAGCGCGTCGCCGGCGGCCGGGATGTCCAGGGCCACCACCTGCGCGCCGTCGCGGGCGAGCACCTTCGCCAGCGCCGCGCCGATACCCCGTGCGGCGCCGGTGACCAGCACGACCTGCCCGTCCAGCGGGCGGTCCCAGTCGGCCGGGACGCTCGCCGCGCCGCTGCCGACCCGGACGACCTGCCCCGACACGTACGCCGACCGGCCGGACAGCAGGAACCGGACTGTCGATTCGAGGCTCGTGATCGTGCCGGCCGAGTGGGCCGGGTCGTCCGCCGCGGTACTGCTCACGTAGACGAGTTGCGCGGTGATGCCCCGGCCGAACTCCTTGCCGATGCTGCGGACCAGCCCTTCGAGGGCGCGCTGGGCGGTCGCCTCGCGGGGTGTCGGGCACTCCTGCGGTGGAGTGCCCAGCACGATCACCCGGCCGCTGGGCAGCACGGCCCGGGCCTGCGGGTGGAAGAAGTCGTAGAGCTGGCGCAGCTCGGTCGAGTCGGTGATCCCGGTGGCGTCGAAGAGCAGTGCCCCGTACCGCTGCGGGTTGGCCGCGGCCGGGTCGGCCAGCTCGACCCCGGCGGCGGCCAGGATTGTGGTGATCGGCTCGGCGAGCCGGCCGCCGGTGGCCGCGCCGAGCAGAGCCGGCCCGGCCAGCAGCGGGTCGCCGGGGCGGTGCCGGCGCAGTCGGGGCGGGTCGGGCAGCCCGAGGCGCTTGACCAGCGCGCGGCCGGCGGCCGATTGGACGAAGCTCGCGTACCTGTCGGTCATGGGCGTAGCCTACTGGCGAGTAGGGTTCGAGCAACACATGTCGAGGAGGCGGATCGTGCAGAGCATTCGGCGGGTCGCGGTCATCGGGGGCAACCGCATCCCCTTCGCCCGTTCCAACTCCCGCTACGCGGACGCGTCGAACGCGGACCTGCTCGGCGCGGCGCTCGACGGCCTGATCGCCCGCTACGGGCTGGCCGGGCAGCGGATCGGCGAGGTGGTGACCGGTGCGGTGCTCAAGCACTCCCGCGACTTCAACCTCACCCGCGAGGTGGTCCTCGGCTCCCGGCTCGACCCACACACCCCGGCGTACGACATCCAGCAGGCCTGCGGCACCGGTCTGGAGGCGACGATCCTGGTCGCCAACAAGATCGCCCTCGGTCAGCTCGACGTGGCCATCGCCGGCGGTGTCGACACCACCTCCGACGCCCCGCTCGCCGTCAACGAGGAGATGCGCCGCACGCTGCTCAAGCTCAACTCGGCCCGTACGCTGGGCGAACGGCTCAAGATCGCGGCGAAGCTGCGCCCACTCCAACCGTTCAAGCCGGAGATCCCGCGCAACGCCGAGCCGCGTACCGGCCTGTCCATGGGCGACCACGCCGCCCGCACCGCCCTGCGCTGGCAGATCGACCGGCGCTCGCAGGACGAGCTGGCGCTGCGCTCGCACCAGCGCCTCGCCGCCGCGTACGACCGGGGTTTCTTCGACGACCTGATGACGCCGTACCTGGGGCTCACCCGGGATGCGAACCTGCGCCCGGACAGCAGCCTGGAGAAGCTGGCCTCGCTGAAGCCGGTCTTCGGCACCCGCGGCCCGGACGCCGAGCAGGCCACCATGACCGCCGGCAACTCGTCGCCCCTCACCGACGGCGCGTCCACGGTGCTGCTGGCCAGCGAGGAGTGGGCGGCGGCGCACCACCTGCCGGTGTTGGCCTGGTTCAGCTGGTCGGAGACGGCGGCGGTGGACTTCGTGCACGGCGACGAGGGGCTGCTGATGGCCCCCGCGTACGCGGTGCCCCGGATGCTGGCCCGTGCCGGGCTGACGTTGCAGGACTTCGACTACTACGAGATCCACGAGGCGTTCGCGTCGCAGGTGCTGGCCACCCTCGCCGCTTGGGAGTCGCCGGAGTTCGCCAAGGACCGGCTCGGCCTGGATGCCCCGCTGGGCGCGATCGACACGGACCGACTCAACGTCAACGGTTCGTCGCTGGCCGCCGGACATCCGTTCGCCGCCACCGGTGGACGGATCGTGGCGACCCTGGCCAAGCTGCTGGCCGAGCGGGGCAGCGGGCGCGGGCTGATCTCCATCTGCGCCGCCGGTGGCCAGGGCGTGACCGCCATTTTGGAGCGCTGAGCGGAGCGTGCAAGGCGACGCCCGCCGGACTCGAGGGTCCCGGCGGGCGTCGGTAGTGCGGTAGGGCTCAGCCGAGGGTGAACCTCTCCCAGGTGCTGATGACCGAGCCGTTGGCGATCAGAGGCTTGGATCCTGCGCCGTCGGCGCTGACGTACTTGTTGTTGACGGCGGCCTTGAAGCTGACCGTGCCGTCGCTGTTGCGGACCATGGTGAACCGCTCCCAGGTGCTGGCCGTCGGTGCGTTCGCGATCAGCGGCTTGGCGCCTGCGCCATCGGCGGACACGAAGTGGTTGTTGACGCGGGCGAGGAGGCCAACCTGCCCGTTGCCGAGATCCACCACGTCGAACCGCTCCCAGCTGCTGGCGGTTGCCGCGCTCGCGATCAACGGCTTGGTCCCCGCGCCGTCGGCGCTGACGAAACGACCGTTGACCCGGGCCTTCAGGGACCGGTTCGCGTCCGGTACGACGACCTGGAGGAACTTCTCCCAGGTGCCGATGGTGGACCGGCTGGCGCTCATCGGAACGGCGCTGTTGACGTCGGCGGTCACGTACTTGTTGGTGACGGGCGCCTGGAGGCTGATGGTGCCGTCGCCGTTGCGCACCAGCGTGAACATCGCGGTTACGTCCACGATCATGCTGTCCGCGGTCAACGCGGCGAGGTCGAACTGGGAGATGGCGACGTAGCGACCGACCGCCCGGGAGAAGAGGGCGACCTTGCCGTTGCCGGCGTCCGCCAGGTCGAACTGGGCAATGGTGCTCGGTTCGGCCAGGTTCGGTCGAAACCCGAAGCCGGTCTGGTAACTCACGTAGCGGCGGTTGGACAGGGCGCGCAGACCCACCGCCCCGGTCGGCCGCAGCATGCTGATCCGCCTGTTGTGAGCCGTCGACCGACCGTCGGTGCCGGTGACCGTGACGATGACGAGGTAGTTGCCCGGGTTCGCGTAGGTGTGCGAGGCGATCGGGCTCGTCTGGGTGACGACGCTGCCGTCGCCGAACGAGAACGAGTAGGACGCGATCGGGTTGAGGCCGGGGGTGGAGGCGGACGCGTCCACGGTCACCGAGCGCGCCTGAAGACTCAGGGCGACGTCGAACGACACCACCGGGCCTCGGACGGCTTCCACGGTTCCACGGTCGGCGTAGGGGACCGGGCCGGCACCGGTGTTCGGCACGCCCGGGTCGTCGATGCGCGGCGAGCCGGCGCGGTCGAGGGTCGGGTAACCGGGTGCGGCCGAGTTCGCCGAGTCGATGTTGTCCTGGGCCTGTCCCGTCTCGCGGTCGTGCGCGGCCTGGCCGGAGGCGGCCCGGAACGCGGCGAGACCCATCCGGGTGTTCCAGGCGTAGATCTGCGGTGAGTCGTTGTTGTAGTGGTGGGCGTTGTTGTAGTCGACGACCGTCTTCCCGACGGCCCCGCCGTAGACGCCGATCTCGACCCCGTCCAGCACCTTCGTGTCGCAGTGGACCTGACCGAAGTAACCGTTCAGAGCGAGCACGTTGTTCTGCACCGAAACGCCGGACGAAGCTCCGTCGACCCGGATCCCGTCGCGGCAGCGGTCCTTGATGGTGTTGTTGGTGATCGCCGTGTTGGTGGCCCCGTTGTTGTGCACGCCGTGGCCGGCGCCCCCGGAGATCACGTTGTTGGCCACCACGGTGCCGGCCGCGCCAGGCCCGAGCGCGACCGCCGCACTGGTGAAGCCGTCGACACGGCCACCGATGTACGAGTTGCCCGGCCCGTCGATCCGGACGCCGACCGTGTTATCGGCAAGGACGTAGTTGGCATAGCCCTGCACGGTCGTGCCCTGGATGTTTACGTCACTGCTCGCGGCGTCCATGGTGATGCCGGCGGTGGAGGTCAACCCACTGACGGTGATCTTCGACAGGCTCGAGCTGGTCACACCGGCGAACCGGATCACCGGTGACGTCGCGGGCTTGTCCAGGGCGTAGGTGCCGCCCCGGATGGTGACGCCCGAGGAGTTGCGCGCATCCACGGCCGGCACGTCACCCGATCCGACGACGCCGATGTTCTGAAGCACCACATCGTGTTGGCCGTCGATGACGAAACCGGCCGATGCGCCGCTCAGGGTGGCGGAGGTGGAGCTGCCCACGAACACGATCGGCTGTTGCGGAGTGCCGGACGAGGTGACGCTGACTCGCTCCATGTAGACACCGCCGCCGATGTCGACGGTCTGCCCGCCGGTGACGATCGCTGCTGCGGCGCCGATCGAGCAGAACGGCTGCGTCAAGGTGCCCGGAAACTGGTCCGAGCAGCCGGTGGCGGGGTTCTGCCGGACGTAGAGCGTCGTCGGAACGTCCGCCTGGGCAGGCAGTGCGGCGCCCACCAGGGCACCGCCGGTCATTACGACGGTCGCGAAACCGGCGAAGAGGGATTTACGCATGCTGGCCTCGAAGATGAGGAGGATCCGGCGACGCCGGGAGTCAGATAAAGGTGATCTTGCATGATCGACAGGCGAGGCGCTGACCCGGGTGACAAAACGGCCAACCGCCTCGTGACGTCCCGGTCGGGCGGATCGAAGCGGCCGGCAGGTAGACGTTCACGTCCTGTTCAACGGGTGGCTGACCGCCCGTGAGGTTGCCGGGCAACGGTGACCGTCCGCACCCCCGAACGAGGTGCGCGTGCGTTCGATGCCACCTGCGTCCGGAACGGGCCGGTACGAGAGGGTGTTCCGGGCACCCACCGCAGCCGACCTGGACCGGCTGCGCGTCGACTACCGGGTCCGTTGGCTGTTCGCCGACACCCGGGCCGGCGAGGTGTCGCCCGTGCTGGCCGGGCTGGCCCAGGTACGCCTCGTCTCCGGCAGCGTCACGGTCTACGAGCTGCGCTGACTCGCCCTCGCACGACGACGCCCGCCGGACCCGAGGGTCCCGGCGGGCGTCGATCAAGTGGGGCCGGCTCAGCCGAGGATGAACTTCTCCCAGGTGCTGATGGCCGGGCCGTTGGCGATCAGTGGCTTGCTGCCCGCGCCATCGGCGCTGACGTACTTGTTGTTGATGCCGGCCTTGAAGCTGACCGTGCCGTCGCTGTTGCGGACCATGGTGAACCGCTCCCAGGTGCTGACGGTCGGGCCGTTCGCGATCAGCGGCTTGGCGCCTGCGCCGTCGGCGGACACGAAACGGCTATTGGCGCGGGCGACGAGGGCGATCTGACCGCTACCGAGGTCGGCGAAGTCGAACCGCTCCCAGCTGCCGGCGGTCGCCGCGCTCGCGATCAACGGCTTCACACCGGCACCGTCGGCTATCACGAAGCGGCCGTTCACGCTGGCCTTCAGCGACCTGTTCGCGTCGGCGACCGGAACCTGGGCGAACTTCTCCGAGGCGCCGATGGTGGATCGGCTGGCGCTCATCGAGACGGTGCCGCTGGCGTCGGCGGTGACGTACAGGTTGTTGCTCGCCCTGAGGCTGACGGTGCCGTCACTGTTGCGAACGACGGTGAACTTCTCGGTGGTGCCGACCACCTGGCCCGCGGCGTTCAGGGACTCGTTGGCCGACTGCGTGACGTAGCGGCCGTTGGCCCGCGCGACGAGGGCCACCTGGCCGTTGCCGGCGTCCGCCAGGTCGTACTGCGCGGCGGCGGTCAACCCGACCTGGTTCGGCAGGAGAACCGGCGCGGACGTACCCACGTACCGACGGTTGGACAACGCGAGCAGGCCCACGGAAGCGGTCCGCCGCAGCACGCTGACCTGCTCGGTGCTACTGCCGGACAGGCCGTCGGTCCCTGTGGGGGTGACGGTGATGTCGTAGGTGCCCGGCGTGGTGTATTTGTGCGTGGCGATCGGACCGGACTGGCTGGTGGTGGAGGTGCCGTCGCCCCAACGGAACTCGTAATCACGGATCGGGACGAAGCCCGGCGTGGAGGCGGAGGCGTCCACCCTGACCGTGCTCGTGGCGAGGTCCACTGTGACGTCGAAGGACGACACCGGGTGTTTGATGGCCTCCGCAGTGCCGCGGTCGGCGTACACGATCGGGCCGGCGCCGGTGTTCGGCACGGCCGGATCGTCCCGGCGTGGCTTCCCCTCGGTGTCGAGATCCTGGTAGCCGGGCGCCGTCGAGTTCGCCGAGTCGACGTTGTCCCGGACATCCGACGTGTACCGGTCGTGTGCGGCCTGCCCGGAGACGGCGCGGAACTGGGTGAGACCCATCCTGGTTCCGTTCCAGGAGTAGCCGGTCGCGGACGTGAACTGGTGCCAGGTGTTGTTGTAATCGATCACCGTGCCGCTCAGCGCCGCGTCGTAGACCCCGATCTCGGCTCCCGCGGGAGCCTGCGGATCGCAGTAGCCCTGGTTGAAGGCGCCGTTGTTGCGGAGCAGATTGTTCTGTACCGAGACCTGGGACGACGCCCCGTCGACCCGGACGCCGCCCAGGCAACGGTCCTGGATGTCGTTGTTGGCGATTGCCGTGCCCACGGCTCCGCGGTTGTGGATGCCGTATCCGATACCGCCCTTGATCCGGTTGTTGGCGATCACCGTCGCGGAGGCGGCAGGGCCCACCGAGATGGCAGCTCCGGAGAAGCCGGCGACATCGCCGCCGACGATCGTGTTGCGCGGCCCGTCGATTCGAATGCCCACGCCGCCATCGGCGGCAATGTATTTCGGGTCGGTCGCCACCAGCGTGTCGTCGACGATCACCTCGCTGGTGGAGGCATCCATGGTCAGTCCGCCGGCGAGCGCCGTCCCGCTGGCGATGACCTGTTCCAGCAGCGCCGTCGTCACGTTGGCGAGTCGGATGGCGGGCGCGGTCGCGACGTTCGCCATCGTGAACGTGCCGCCCGCGATCACGATGTTCGAGGCGTTACGCAGATCGATGGCGGGTACATCGGCTGACCCGCTGACATTGAATTCTTGGATGTAGATGTCGTGCTGGCCGTCGACGACCAGGCCCGCGTTCGGGCCGACAAGCGTCACCGGTGTGCGCGGGGTCCTGGCGATGAAGGAGATCGACGATTCGGGTGTGCCGGAGCTGGTGAGGGTGACGCGCTCGGCGTAGGTGCCGCCGTCGACAAAAACCGTCGTGCCGGCGGTCACCACGGCGGCTGCTGCACCGATCGTGCAGAACGGCGTGGTTTCGGAGCCTGGCCCCTGGTCGGTGCAGTTCGCGTCGGCCTGCTTGACGTACAGGATCACGGGTTCGGCTGCCTGGGCGGATCCGCCGGTGGCCAGCAGGGTGCCGCCGGTCACCGCGATCGCGGTGAGGCCGGCGAGGGATCTTCTACGCATGCGTGCCCTCTGTCGTGAAGGTGGATTCGGCTTCGCCGGAGATCAGATGGAGACCATGATCCGATACCGGCTGGTAGCTGCACCGCCCCGGGCGACAAAACGGCCACCCGGCCCCACCGGCACCCGCCCTGGCCTGCTGGCCGGACGGGTCGCCGGGTAGGAGAGAATGAGGCACGTGACGACGATCCCCAACGTGCTGGCCAACCGGTACGCCTCGCCCGAACTGGTCGCCCTCTGGTCCCCGGAGGAGAAGGTGCGGATGGAGCGGCGGCTCTGGCTCGCCGTTCTCCGCGCTCAGCGCGACCTGGGCGTGCCGGTGCCGGACGGTGTGGTCGAGGCGTACGAGCGGGTGCTCGACCAGGTCGACCTCGCCTCGATCGCCGAGCGGGAGCGGGTCACCCGGCACGACGTGAAGGCCCGGATCGAGGAGTTCAGCGCGCTCGCCGGGCACGAGCACGTGCACAAGGGGATGACCTCCCGGGACCTGACCGAGAACGTCGAGCAGCTCCAGGTGCGCGCCTCGCTGGAGCTGATCCGCGACCGGGTGGTGGCCACCCTGGCCCGGTTGGCCTGGCTGGCCCACGAGCACTCCGAGCTGGTCATGACCGGCCGTTCGCACAACGTGGCGGCGCAGGCCACCACGCTGGGCAAGCGCTTCGCGTCGGCTGCGGAGGAGCTGCTGATCGCGTACGAGCGGCTGGAGGAGCTGATCGCCCGTTACCCGCTGCGGGGGATCAAGGGACCGGTCGGTACGGCCGCCGACCAGCTCGACCTCTTCGACGGCGACGCCGACAAGGTGGCCGAGTTGGAGCGGCGGGTCGCCGAGCACCTGGGGTTCTCCCGGGTGCTGGACAGCGTCGGGCAGGTCTACCCGCGCTCGCTCGACTTCGACGTGCTGGCCGCGCTGGCCCAGACGGCCGCCGCGCCGTCGTCGCTGGCCACCACGATCCGGTTGATGGTCGGTCAGGAGTTGGCCACCGAGGGCTTCAAGCCGGGCCAGGTCGGTTCCAGTGCGATGCCGCACAAAATGAACACCCGTTCCTCGGAGCGGGTGAACGGCTTCGCCGTGATCATCCGGGGTTACCTGTCGATGGTCGGCGAGTTGGCCGGTGACCAGTGGAACGAGGGGGACGTGTCCTGCTCGGTGGTCCGCCGGGTGGCACTGCCGGACGCGTTCTTCGCCGCCGACGGGCTGTTCCAGACGTTCCTCACCGTGCTCGACGAGTTCGGCTCGTACCCGGCAGTGATCAACCGGGAGCTGGAGCGTTTCCTGCCGTTCCTGGCCACCACGAAGATCCTGGTCGCGGCCGTCCGTCGGGGCGTCGGTCGGGAGGTCGCCCACGAGGTGATCAAGGAGCACGCGGTAGCAGTGGCGCTGGCGATGCGCGAGAAGGGCTCACCGGAGAACGACCTCTTCGACCGGCTCGCGGCGGACGGTCGGCTCGGCCTGTCCCGCGCCGACATCGACACCCTGGTCGCCGACCGCAACGCCTTCGTGGGCGCCGCCCAAGCCCAGGTGGCAGCGGTGACAAGCCGCATCACCAAGGTGGTAACGGCCCACCCGGAAGCCGCCACCTACAGCCCACCCCCCATCCTCTAACCCCCACCCCCCCTGCGCGTTGATCATGAAGTTATCGCCGCGACACGCCGATGCGTAGGGCAATAACTTCATGATCAATGGAGATGGCGGCCGTGGGGGTGGTGGGGTTATTCGCCGGTTGGGGTTTCGGCGGCGGTTCTCAGGTTGGGGGCGCTGGCCGGTTCGGCGATACCGCCGGGAGATCCGGTGAAGCCCGCGGTCTCCGCGGTCTCCGCGGCGACCGCCGGCTGGTCCGCCGGCATGACCTCGGGCATCGTGGGTACGGCGACCACGGCCGTTCCGTACGCGCAGATCTCCATCCACATCTCGCCGCAGTCCCGGCTGTCGAACCGCATGCCGATCACCGCGTTCGCGCCGAGCCGCAGGGCCTCCTCACCGAGGCGGGCCACCGAATCGGTGCGCCACCGGGTCAGGTTGTCCGGGGCCATCGGGTCGTACGCGCCACCGCGCAGGTTCTTCACACCCTCGCGGTACGGGTTGCGCGTCCTGGCCATCGATGACACCACCTCACCGAGAATCTGGCGGATCTCGTAGCCGGGCAGTTGCTCTGTCGTCACGACCAGCACGTTTCCGATGCTGTCAGGAGTGGCGCGACCCGATCGTGTGCATTGTTCACCTGATCGGATGCTGCAAAACGACGCGGCGCGGACGGCCGGCACGTGGCCGACCATCCGCGCCGAGCGGGGCGCTAACCGTCAGACACCGGCCACCGAGGTGATCCAGGCCCGGTTGTACGCAACGCTGCCGTAGTTCTGGATGCTCGACCCGTCGGCGGTGGAGGCGACGCCGACCTGCTGACCGTTGTAGAACTGCGGGCCACCGGAGTCACCGCGCCAGGCGTTGCCGTTGATCCGGGTGCTGCGGATCGCCTGGCCGCCGTACGCGTCGGTGACGCTGTTGCTGGTCACCCGGACGGTGGCGGTCTTCAGCTGGGTGGACGCCGAGCAGCCGCTGTAGCAGGTCATGCCCCAGCCGTAGATCGAGTTCGTCGAGTTGATCGGCGGGTTGCTGCTGGCCAGGCTCACCGCGGAGGTGCTGACGGTGCTGGAGAGCCGCATGAGCGCGAGGTCGTAGCGGGTGTAGGTGGCGCTGACCGTGCGGGTGACCCCACCGGAGGTGCGGTTCACGCTTCCGATGCGCACCGACATGGTGCCGCTGATGCAGTGCCGGGCGGTGAGCACCCACTGTGCGGCGATGACGCTGCCGGAGCAGGTGAACGAGCCGTTGCTGAATACTGCGGCGGCCCACGGCGCGGACGAGACGGTGCCGCCGCCGATGATCGGTTGCGGGCCGGCTGGGGCGGCGGACGCGGCGGACGTGACGCCGAGGGCGCCGACCAGCGCGGTGCTGAGTACGGCGAGCAGGGGGCGGATGCGCATCGGGTGGACTCCTTGGACGGGGCGGGCCCGGGATCGCCGGGTGCGGATGGGGCGGCAGCGGGGGTTCCCGCGAGCCACCTGAATCGACTTACGTCGATGTACAGTAGAGCCCGACGCGATCCTTATCAAGGATTTGATCGAGGTTGACCAATGTAACGATTCGGCCACCCGCTGCGCCGTATATGTCCTGCTGAGGCCACCTGTCGCGCCTGACGGGTCACCCTGAGCGTCGGTAAGGTTGATCACTGCCTGAACTGCACCCGGCCGGTGCGTCCGTGGCGATATCTGCCAGGTACGCTGGCTGCGCTCGCCCGTTGTGGGTCGGCACCCAACTGCGTACACAGTCAGGAGTGCCCAGTGCCTCGCGTCGTCGTCGACGTCATGCTCAAGCCCGAGATCCTTGATCCGCAGGGCCAGGCCGTCGCAAACGCGCTGCCCCGGCTCGGCGTCGGTGATGTCGCCTCGGTTCGGATCGGCAGGCGGATCGAGATCGAGTTCACCGGGGAACCGGACCTGGACCGCGCTCGGGAGATTGCCGACAAACTGCTCGCCAACCCGGTCATCGAGGACTTCACCGTCCGCCTGGTCGAGGCCGACGAGACCGCGGACGCCCGCTCGTGACCGCCCGGGTCGGTGTGGTCACCTTCCCCGGCTCGCTCGACGACGGGGACGCGGCCCGGGCCGTCCGGATCGCCGGCGCCGAGCCGGTCCGGCTCTGGCACGGTGACCCGGAGCTGCACGGCGTCGACGCGGTCGTCCTGCCCGGCGGGTTCTCCTACGGTGACTACCTGCGGTGCGGTGCCATCGCCCGGTTCGCCCCGGTGATGGAGACGATCGTGGACGCCGCCCGGGGTGGTCTGCCGGTGCTCGGCATCTGCAACGGCTTCCAGATCCTGTGCGAGGCGCACCTGCTGCCCGGCGCGCTCACCCGCAACCAGCACCTGCACTTCCGCAACCGGGACCAGGTCCTGCGCATCGAGTCGGCCGGGACCGCGTGGACCAACGCGTTCCAGCCCGGCCAGGAGGTGCTCATCCCGGTCAAGAACGGCGAGGGCTGCTACGTCGCGGACACCGCGACGCTGGACCAGCTCGAAGCCGAGGGCCGGGTGGTCGCCCGCTACGTCGGCGGCAACCCCAACGGGTCCCAGCGCGACATCGCCGCGATCACCAACACCGCCGGCAACGTGGTCGGCATCATGCCGCACCCCGAGCACGCGGTGGAGGCGCTCACCGGCCCTTCGCTGGACGGCCTCGGCTTCTTCACGTCGGTCCTCAAGCACCTGGTGGGGGCGCCGGCGTGACCGGCGGCACGATCATCGGTCAGCTCAACCGCCGGTCTGGCGGGCACGAGCGCAGCGAGGAGAGGTCATGACCACCCATCCGGACCCGGTACGGGACACACCGGAGGCGTACTCCGCCCCGGCGCAGCCGGCCGAGCCGAGCCCGGCGCAGCCGGTCGCACCGGCGACCGCTCCCGCCCAGCCGGCCGCCGCCGTCTGGACCGAGGGCGTGGACACCGTGCCGCGCGCCGGTGGCACCCCGGGCGAGCTTCAGCCGTACACCGAGCTGGGCCTGCGCGACGACGAGTACGACCGGATCCGGCAGATCCTCGGCCGCCGGCCCACGCAGTCCGAGCTGGCCATGTACTCGATCATGTGGAGCGAGCACTGCTCCTACAAGTCGAGCAAGGTGCACCTGCGCCAGTTCGGTGAGAAGGCCCCGCACAGCGACCGGCTGCTCGCCGGCATCGGTGAGAACGCCGGTGTCGTGCAGGTCTCCGACGAGCTGGCGGTGACCTTCAAGGTCGAGTCGCACAACCACCCGAGCTTCGTCGAGCCGTACCAGGGCGCGGCGACCGGCGTCGGCGGCATCGTCCGGGACATCCTCGCCATGGGCGCCCGCCCGGTCGCGGTGATGGACCCGCTGCGCTTCGGTGCCGCGGACCACCCGGACACCGCCCGGGTGCTCACCGGCGTGGTTGCCGGCGTCGGCGGCTACGGCAACTGCCTGGGCCTGCCCAACATCGGTGGTGAGCTGGTCTTCGACCCCTCCTACCAGGGCAACCCGCTGCTCAACGCGCTCTGCCTGGGCGTGCTGCCGGTCGACCGGTTGCAGAACAAGGCCGCCGCCGGCCCGGGCAACGTTGTCGTGCTGATGGGCGCCAAGACCGGCCGGGACGGCATCGGCGGCGTTTCGGTGCTGGCCAGCGCGACCTTCGACGAGGGCAGCGAGGCACGCCGACCCGCCGTGCAGGTCGGCGACCCGTTCACCGAGAAGCTGCTGATCGAGGCGTGCCTCGAGCTGTACGACGGCCAACTGGTCGTCGGCATCCAGGACCTCGGCGGCGCCGGCCTGACCTGCGCGCTCACCGAGACCGCCGCCGCTGCCGGCACCGGCATGCGGGTCTGGCTGGAGCGGGTTCCGCTGCGCGAGCCCTCGATGGACCCGCACGAGATCCTGGCCAGCGAGTCGCAGGAGCGGATGCTGCTGGTCGTCGAGCCGGACAAGCTCGACGCGGTGCTCAAGACCTGCGAGAAGTGGGGCGTCCTCGCCACCGCGATCGGTGAGGTCACCGCACCGGAGCCGGACGGCCGCCCGGGTCGACTGCTGATCACCTGGCAGGACCACCTGGTCGTCGACGTGCCGCCGGGATCGCTGGTCGACGACGGCCCGGTCTACGCCCGGCCGATGCGTGAGCCGGCCGACCTGATCCTGCTGCAGGCCGACCGGGCCGAGACGCTGCCCCGCCCGGCCGACCCGCAGGCGCTGCGGGAGACCGTGCTGCGCATGATCGCGTCGCCCAATCTGGCCGACAAGACCTGGGTCACCGAGCAGTACGACCGCTACGTGCTGGGCAACACCGTGCTTGCCCAGCCGGAGGACGGCGGCGTGATCCGGATCGACGAGCGGACCGGTCTCGGCGTGGCGCTGTCGGTCGACGGCAACGGCCGGTACACCCGCTTGGACCCGTACAACGGCACCAAGCTGGCCCTGGCCGAGGCGTACCGGAACGTGGCGGTGACCGGCGCGAAGCCGATCGCCGTGACCAACTGCCTCAACTTCGGCTCCCCGGAGGACCCGGGGGTGATGTGGCAGTTCGCCGAGGCCGTGCGCGGCCTGGCGGACGGCTGCCTGGAGCTGGGCATCCCGGTGACCGGCGGCAACGTCAGTTTCTACAACCAGACCGGCGCGGCGGCCATCCACCCGACCCCGGTGGTCGGTGTGCTGGGCGTGCTGGACAACGTCGCCGACCGGGTGCCGATGGGCTTCGTGCCGCGCGCCGGTGGCGACCACGACCAGCTCTACCTGCTCGGCGAGACGAACGTCGAGCTGTCCGGCTCGGAGTGGGCCTGGGTGACGCACGAGCACCTCGGTGGCATTCCGCCGCAGGTCGACCTTCTCCGCGAAAAGGCGCTGGCTGAGCTGTTGGCCGAGGCGGCCCGGGTCGGTCACCTCAGCTCCGCGCACGACCTCTCCGACGGCGGTCTCGCCCAGAGCCTGGTCGAGTCCTGCCTGCGGCGCGGCGTCGGTGCGCGGGTCGCGGTTCCGGAGCAGTTCACCGAGGGCTCGATGCCGTTCGTCTACCTGTTCAGCGAGTCCGCCACGCGGGCACTGGTGTCGGTACCGCGCGGCCACGACAAGGCGTTCGCGGCGCTCTGCGCCGAGCGGGGCGTGCCGTTCGAGCTGATCGGCGTCACCAACCCGTCCGGTGGGGCGCTCGAGGTGCACGGCCAGTTCCGGATCAGCCTGGACGAGCTGCGCACCGCGCACACCGAGACGTTGCCGCGCCTCTTCGGGGGCTCGGCGGCCGTCGAGGTGCCCGCACCGGCTGCCGGTGTGGCGGGTGCGGTCGAGGCCGTTCCGCTGCCGGTCGCGCCGGCTGAACCGGTCGACGCGGCAGCGGTGGTCTCCGAGCCGATCGCCTCTTCGGGTCCTTCCCCGGAGACCGACGCGGTCCAGCCGATCGGGTCAGAGCAGCCCGGCGGGGCGTCCGAGTCTGACCCCGGTGACACCGAGCCGTCGCCTGACGAGCGCTGAGGCGTTGGCGGCCGCCGTCTACGGCCAACCCGGATCCGGTGCCCGGTTCGACTGGGGGCTGACCGGGGCGGCCGAGCTCGGTCGGGTCTGCGCGGCGCTGGTGGTGGTGGACGTCCTCTCGTTCACCACCGCCGTGGAGGTGGCGGTCGCCCGGGGCATGCGGGTGCACCCGTTCCCCTGGGGTGAGCAGGCCGCCGAGTACGCCGTCCGGGTCGGCGCGACCGCGGCGGTCGGGCGGCGGCAGACGACCCCGGAACATCCGTGGTCGCTCTCGCCCGCCGCGCTGAGCAGCGCGCCGCTGGTGGCGGACCTGGTGCTGCCCTCCCCGAACGGCTCGGCCATCAGCGCCGCCGCCAGCGCCACCGGCCTGCCGGTGGTCGCGGCGTGCCTGCGCAACGCCCGCGCCGTCGGGCGTTGGCTGCGCCGCCAGGGGTACGGCACGGTGAATGCCCCCATCGGCGTGATCGCCTCGGGCGAGCGGTGGCCGGACGGGTCGCTGCGCCCGTCCGTGGAGGACCAACTCGGTGCCGCATCGGTGCTGGACGCCCTCTCCGACGTGCCGGGTGGGCTCTCGGTGGAGGCGGCCATGGCGCTCGCCGCGCTGGCGAGCACCCCGGATGTGCCCGCCGCCGTGCGGGGCAGCGTCTCCGGGCGGGAGTTGACCGAGAGCGGCTTCGCCGCGGACGTGGATGTCGCCGTCCGGATCGGCGTGTCGGACGTCGTGCCGGTGCTCCACCAGGGCGTCTTCTCCGCCGCCTGACCGCGTTGCCTGACCGCGCCGGCACGCGCGATGTGATCAACTCGGCTTTCAGGAAGTCGGGGTGTCCAGGGCTGCGGGATGACCCGACTTCATTGATCGCGAGTGGGTCTTGCAGCGAAACGGCCACCCGGATCTCCGGGTGGCCGTTTCCGTGCGTTGTGGTGGGTCAGTCGTCCAGCCAGTCGAGGCGGCGACCGCCGCGCTCGGTCGGCGGCGGGGTCTCCGGTCGGTTCCGCCCGGCGGGCTGGCCGTAGCCGCCCTGGTCGTAGCCACGGTCGTCGTAACCGCCGCCGCCGCGTTGCTGCGGAGGCTCCTGGCCGTAGTTGCCGCCCTGGTCGTACCCGCCGGCGGGCTGGCCGTAGCCGCCCTGGTCGTAGCCACGGTCGTCGTAACCGCCGCCGCCGCGTTGCTGCGGAGGCTCCTGGCCGTAGTTGCCGCCCTGGTCGTACCCGCCGGCCGGTTGGCCGTAGCCGCCCTGGTCGTACCCGCCAGCCTCCGGACCGCTGTACCCCGCGGTCGGCTCGGCAGCGCGACCGCCGTACGGGGCGGCATCGGGCTGGCCGTACCCCTGCCCCTGCTCCGGCTGGTAGACGCCGGTGGCGTACGGGTCGGCCGGGGCCGGGTACTGGGTGCTGTCGCCGGTGTACCGGCCGGTCGGCTCGTCGAACCGCTCGCCGTAGGCCGCTCCGCCAGCGGGAGCCGGCGGGTAGGCGGCGGTACCGCCCGGGGCGTCGTAGTCACGGCTGCCGTAGCCGCCGCCGGATGCCGGAGCGTTGCCGTAGCCGCCGCCGGAGGCCGGCGCGCCGCCGTAGCCAGCGCCGGAACCGGGTGCGGCGCCGTAGCCGTCACCGGCCGCGCCAGCGCCGTAGCCGCCCTCAGGGCCGGACGGGGCGCCGTAGCCGCCGCCAGAGGCGGGAGCGTTGCCGTAACCGCCCGCGCCGTAGCCACCGGGCGCTGGCTCGTCGCCGTAGCCGGCGCCGCCCCAGCCCTGCTGACCCGCAGCGCCGTACGCCTGCGCAGGCGCGCCGTACGGGTCCGGCGGAACGTCGTCGACCACCGGGCGGTGCATCATCGTCGGTGCCTCGCTCAGCGCCGCGCCGCCGACCATGGTCGGATCCGCTCCGGGACGACCGCCGACCACCCGGGTCTGGTCGTCGGCGCCGCGGAACCCGCCCCGCGAGGGCGGCACCACACCGCCGCCACCGGCAGCCGCCGGAGCATCGTCGTCGTCGCCGTTCTCCTTGCGCTTCATCCAGAGCAGCACGATCGTGCCGACACCGGCGGCGACCAGCAAACCACCCAGCAGGATGATGAGGTACGAGCTCATGCCGCCGCTGTCCTCGTTGTTCGCGGCGTTCGCCGGAGCACCCTGGCTGGCCTCCTCGGTGGGCTCCTCCTCGGTGCCCTCCTCGGTCGCCTCATCGGTGGGGGTGGCCTCGGGAGTGGCGGACGGGGTGGCGCTGGGCGTCACCTCGACCTTGATCGCGAGGCTGAGCCGCTGCCCGGTGACGGCCTGCCCGGCGCTGGCGTTCAGGGACTTGAACGCCTTGATGTTGTCGAACGACGCGCCCAGGTCGATCCGGCCGGGTGCGATCGGCTTGTCGGTGGTGCCGGTGAACCGGAAGTCGCCGCTGCCGTTGCTGGTGGCGTCGTAGCGGTGACCGGCGGTGTCCTGGAGAACCACGAAAGCATTCGGCACGGCCTTGCCGTCCGCCTGCGCGACCACCTTGCCGGAGACCGACCGCACGGTCTGGTTCTGCGGCGGCGGCGGAGCGGCCTTGCCCTTCACGGTCAGCGAGACGGTGGCGGTGTCCGGGCCGGACTCGGCCTCGACGGCCACCGTGACGGTCGCGGTCGCGTCGCCAGCGTTGTCATTGGCCGCGATCCTGACCAGCTGCGATCTCGGCTGATTGCCCAGGCCGGTGAATTCAACCTCGCCACAACCGCTGGCGCAGCGAACACCCGAGGGCAGGCCGGCGAGGCTGATCGTCGCCTTGTCGTCGCCGTTACCCGGAGTGACGCTCACGGTGATCGTGGCGTCGCTGCCGGCGTTTACGGTGATCGAGCCAGGGGAAACGTTGACCTCTGCGGCCATGGCTGGTGTGGCGGGGACGGCGAGCAGAGCGCCGGCAACCAGCGCTACGACCACACCGGCCCGCTGCTTCCAGGCACGTCGGTGTGTTGACACGTCCACCGCCTTCCGGGCTGACTTCCCTCTGACCGGCGGGGCGCCGGGCCGGGGATCATCACGGTACGAATACGCCGTCGGCAACTATGCCTTGTCCGACTGCATGAGCGCGACCCAGGGCCAGCGTCGCGTGTCTGGCCTCGGGGTCGTATCGTCCCGTCGTGTCCTCTCCGCACAGTAAGTCCGCTGCCGTTACGGCCGCGTTGTCGGCGCTCGACGAGGGGCGTACACCCGAACGGCCGGTGTTCCGAGAGGCGGTCCGGTCGTTGTTGGCCGTCCTCGCGGAGCGCGCCCCCGGCCGATCGGTGGAGGTGCGCGTCCCACCATACGGGGCGATCCAGTGCGTAGCGGGGCCTCGACACACCAGGGGAAATCCACCGAACGTGGTCGAGATGGCCCCGAATACCTGGCTGGAGCTGGCAACCGGCAGGGTTGGCTGGGCGGAGGCGGTCACCGACGGTCGCGTCCAGACGAGTGGCAACCGCGCGGACCTCTCGGCGCATCTGCCCCTCTAGTCGTCCCGATGTCCCACTCAGCGTGACGGAGAGCGGTGAGATCGTGACTTTCTGTATTGACGCCGATTCGCGTACACTGTCAGGCGATGACAGTGGTCCCGGCAGAGGAGTGTGGATCCGCCCGTGATCCCCGCCCGGCCGGTCCAGACCAGCATGAGGGAGCGGTAGGTGCCCCGAGGCGACGGCCGGCTGAGCCACGACCTTGACCCCCAACGACCCGGCCCACAGGATGCCTGCGGCGTCTTCGGTGTCTGGGCCCCCGGCGAAGAGGTTGCCAATCTGACCTACTTCGGCCTCTACGCCCTACAGCACCGCGGCCAGGAGGCGGCGGGCATCGCGGTGAGCGATGGCTCCGGCGTGGTGGTCTACAAGGACCTTGGCCTGGTGGCGCAGGTCTTCGACGAGCCCACCCTGGCGAGCCTGCGGGGTCACCTGGCGATCGGGCACGCCCGATACTCCACCACCGGCGCGTCGAACTGGGAGAACGCCCAGCCGACGATCCGGTCGACCACCTCCGGCACGACCATCGCGCTGGCCCACAACGGCAACCTGGTCAACACCGCCGAGCTGGAGAAGGAGGTCGCCGAGCGCGGCCTCATCGCGGACGGTTCGACCAACGACACCTCCCTGGTGACGATGCTGCTCGCCAGCCGACCGGATCTGTCGGTCGAGGCGGCCGCGCTCGAGGTGCTGCCGCAGCTGCGCGGCGCGTTCAGCTTCGTCTTCATGGACGAGTCGACCCTCTACGCGGCCCGCGATCCGCACGGCGTACGTCCGCTGGTGCTCGGCCGCCTGGAGCGCGGCTGGGTCGTCGCCAGCGAGACGGCCGCACTGGACATCGTCGGCGCCAGCGTGGTGCGTGAGGTCGAGCCGGGCGAGCTGATCGCGATCGACGAGAACGGGCTGCGCTCCACCCGGTTCGCCGCGCCGGAGCCGAAGGGCTGCCTCTTCGAGTACGTCTACATCGCCCGCCCGGATGCCACGATCGCCGGGCGCAACGTCCACTCGGCGCGGGTGCAGATCGGTCGGCAGTTGGCCAAGGAGCACCCGGTCGAGGCCGACCTGGTGATCCCGGTGCCCGAGTCGGGCACGCCGGCCGCCATCGGGTACGCGGAGGCGTCCGGCATCACCTACGGCGCCGGCCTGATGAAGAACCCGTACGTGGGTCGTACCTTCATCCAGCCGTCGCAGACCCTGCGTCAGCTCGGCATCCGGCTCAAGCTCAACCCGCTGCGGGAGAACGTCCGCGGCAAGCGGTTGGTGGTCGTGGACGACTCGATCGTGCGCGGCAACACCCAGCGCGCCATCGTGCGGATGCTGCGTGAGGCGGGGGCGCTGGAGGTGCACGTCCGGATCTCCTCCCCGCCGGTCAGCTGGCCGTGCTTCTACGGCATCGACTTCGCCACCCGGGCGGAGCTGCTGGCCAACGGGTTGGACAACGACGGCATCCGGCGCTCCATCGGCGCCGACACGCTGGGCTTCGTTTCGCTTCCTGGCCTGATCGCCGCGACCGAGCAGCCGAAGACCCGGCTGTGTCGGGCGTGTTTCGATGGGGAGTACCCGATCGAGTTGCCGGCCGGCAACCTGATCGGCAAGCACGTGCTCGAAGGGGTGGGTCGACGCGTCGCCAACTCGGCGTCGGAGACCCCGCACACCAACGGCTCGTCCGTCGCCACTCCGGGTGGCGTTACCGCAAACCGCCCGTAGCACCAACCGGCGCGGCCCGGCCACCGCCGGCGGCACCGAGAACCAAAGGGGAGAACCGTGACGCACGTGTCCGAGCGCAGCGGCGCAGGAAGCAGCCCGACCGGCGCCGGCGGCGACCGCCAGCCCTGGACGGGCGGTGCTGGCCGCCAGGCGCGCAAACGCTCGGTCTCGTACGCCGACGCCGGTGTCTCCATCGACGCGGGCGACCGCGCGGTGGAGCTGCTCAAGTCGAAGGTGCGGCAGACCCGCCGTCCCGAGGTGCTCGGTGACCTCGGTGGCTTCGCCGGCCTGTTCCGGCTCGACACGAAGAAGTACAAGAGCCCGATCCTGGCGTCCTCCACCGACGGGGTGGGCACCAAGCTGGTGATCGCCCAGCAGATGGACATTCACGACACGGTCGGCATCGACCTGGTCGCGATGGTCGTCGACGACCTGGTGGCCTGCGGCGCCGAGCCGCTGTTCCTGCTCGACTACATCGCCACCGGCGAGGTCGTGCCGGACAAGGTCGCCGAGATCGGCGCGGGCATCGCCGACGGCTGCCGCTACGCCGGCTGCGCGCTGCTGGGCGGGGAGACCGCCGAGCACCCCGGCGTTCTGCGCCCGGACGAGTACGACATCTCCGCGACCGGTGTGGGCGTGGTCGAGGAAGCCGACATCCTCAGCCCTGAGCGGGTCGAGGTGGGTGACGTGGTGATCGCCATGCGCTCCTCCGGCCTGCACTCCAACGGGTACTCGCTGGTCCGGCACGTGCTGCTCGGCGCGGCCCGGATGCGGCTGGACATCGTGATCGACGATTTCGGTCGGCAGCGCACCCTCGGTGAGGAGCTGCTCACCCCGACCAAGATCTACGCCAAGGACTGCCTCAAGCTGATCGCCGAGGCCGAGGTGCGGGCGCTGTCCCACATCACCGGTGGCGGCATCCCCGGCAACCTGGTCCGGGTGCTGCCCGAGCACGTCGACGCGGTGGTCAACCGGTCCACCTGGAAGCCGCAGCCGATCTTCGACCTGATCCAGTCGAAGGGTCGGATCGACGACCAGGACATGGAGTCGACCTTCAACATGGGCGTCGGCATGTTCGCCATCGTGTCGGCCGAGGACGCTGACCGGGCGCTGGCCACCCTGACCGGCCGTGGCGTCGAGGCTTGGCAGGCCGGCGAGATCATCGAGGGCACTGGCAACGTGCAGATGGTTGGTCAGCACACCCGAGGATGACCACTCTCCGGTGATCGTACGGGCACCTGATCAGGGCTTCACCCGAGTGGCCAATGCCGCCTAGCCTGAAGGGCACCCTCAGGCTAGGCGGAGGAGGGCGATGGCTGCTCGGGGACAGTCGTTCAGCGGGATGCGCGGTCTGGCCGCCGTCCCGTCGTACGTCGTCATGCAGCCCACCACCCTCTGCAACCTCGACTGCGCGTACTGCTACCTGCCGTTTCGGGCCGCCGACCGCCGGATGCCGGTGGCGGTGGCCGAGGCGGTCGCGGCTGCGGTCAATCCCTGGGCGGCGAACGGTCGCTTCTCCGTGGTGTGGCATGGCGGCGAGCCCCTGGCCGCCGGTCGAGAGCACCTGGCCGAGCTGATCGCACCGTTCGGGCCCGAGGTCGAGCACCACGTGCAGACCAACGCCACCCTGATCGACGACGACTGGTGCGACTTCTTCGTCCGGCACGAGATGCGGGTGAGCGTGAGCGTCGACGGGCCCCGGGCGCGCAACGGCGACCGGGTCAACCGGGGCGGTCAGCCGGCGTACGACCGGATCCTGCACGGCATCTCGGCGCTGCGCCGGCGCGGGCTGCCCTTCTCCGCGCTGGCCGTGGTGTCCCGACCGGCGCCGGGGCTCGCCACCGAGCTGTACGACTACTTCCTTGAGCTGGGCTGCGACGTGCTGGGCATCAACATCGAGGAGACCGAAGGGGTCAACACCCGCGACAACCACCACGACCCTTCGGCGGTGTCCGCGTTCTGGGCGGAGTTGGTCGGGGCGTGGCGCCGGGAGCCCCGGATCCACCTCCGCGAGATCGAGTGGTCGTTGCGCTACGCCGCGGCGGTGCTCGACAACTCGGCGGACGCGGTGCTGCCCCGCCAACTGGACCCGATCCCGACGATCGGTCACGACGGTTCGGTGATCGTGCTCTCCCCGGAACTGGCCGGCTTCACCGATCCGCGCTACGGCGACTTCAGCAGCGGCAACGTGCTGACGACCCCGTTGGCGCAGATCCTCGGCAACGCAGCGGCGACGCCGTGGGTGGGGGAGTTCCTGGCCGGGGTGGAAGCGTGTCGTTCGTCCTGCCCGTACTTCGGCTTCTGCGGCGGTGGCCATGCCGCCAACCGTTACTTCGAGCTGGGGCGTTTTGACGGTACGGAGACCGAGCACTGCCGCAACAGCAAGATCCGCCTATTGGAGGGAGTGTTGGAGCATGCCCGAGACCACGAGTCACCGGCGGCCTGAGCGCGAAGCGGACGACGGAGTCACCGAACGGGTGCGAGACGCGGCTCCCGCGCTCGTCGCGCTGCTCCAGGAGGCCGAGGACGCACGGCGGCTGCGCTCGGAGGTGTCGGGCGGAGACGGCTCCAGCGCGGTCTGCGCCTGGAACCACTTCGAGAACATCCCGACCTTCTACAACTGGAACAACCGCCCGCGCTGAGAGAGCCGTGGTCAGGGGCCTGTCGAGCGGCCGGAGTGGTTCCGGTCGGGCCAGGCCCCTGAGCGTCGGCGACTGCACCTGCACGGGACGTGCGTGAGCACGCGGGGGTTACCGCGTGCTCAGCTGCGTCGAGAGGTCAGCGGGTCGGACGGACCCAGGGATCCGGATCGTCGTCCGCGTGATCCTCATCATCGTCGTCGACGAACTCTTTAGAGTCGTCGTCGAAGTGGTGCTCAGACTTACCAGCACCCGCCAGTTCGCGCTGCAAGGCGGTGAGGTCGGTGTTCGGGGAGTGGTACTTCAACTCCCGCGCCACCTTAGTCTGCTTGGCCTTAGCACGGCCGCGCCCCATGGCTCGACCCCCTCGCACAGAATGCGGGGCAGCCCGAAGGCGGGCCCCGATGACGTCAGGCATCTCTCGTGGCTCTTACGGTACATGGGGATGCCACCGTTCGGCACCTCGGGTTACCGTCAGCCGGCTCTGCGCGTCGCGTCGATCCGGCCGTCACCCAGTGTACCGGGTAAGGAGCGGAACGGTTAGCACCCGTGACACCGGACAAACCGCATCAAAATTGACCCGGGCTCAGCTTACCCAGCCGCGCCGGCACCGGGGGGCCCGGAGGCGGATCTCGTCGATCCGCCCCCGGGAACGCTCAGCGCAGGTGGATCGCGCGCAGCCGGCCGACGTCCGCCATCCGCCGCTCCGCCAGCCGGTCAGCGGCCACGGCCGGTGGCACACCCTCCGCGTCGGCCAGGTGCAGGATCTCGCGGGTGGTGTCGTAGATCCGGGTCGCCCGCAGCTTCGCCCGATCGAAGTTGAAGCCCTCGATCTCGTCGGCCACCTGGATGACGCCGCCCGCGTTGACCACGTAGTCGGGGGTGTAGAGGATGCCCCGGTCGGCCAGCAGCTTCTCGATGCCCGGGTGGGCGAGTTGGTTGTTCGCCGCCCCGGTCACCACCTTGGCGCGCAGCGCCGGAACGGTGTCGTCGTTCAGTGCGCCGCCCAGCGCGCACGGCGCGTATACGTCGAGGTCCGCGGCGACCAGTGCGCTGGAGTCGTCGACCAGGGAGACCTGCGGGTGGTTGGCGCGCACCCACGCCAGCGCCTTCGGGTTGACGTCGGTGGCGACCACCTCGGCGCCATCCTCCAGCAGGTGCCCGGTGAGGTACTTGCCGACCTTGCCCAGGCCGGCCACGCCGACCCGCCGGCCCCGGAGGCTCGGGGTGCCCCACACGTGCTCGGCAGCGGCCCGCATCCCCTGGAAGACACCCCAGGCGGTGAGGATCGACGAGTCGCCGGCGCCGCCGTGCTCCACGCTGCGCCCGGTCACGTAGCGGGTCTCCCGGGCCACGACGTCCATGTCCGCCACGTACGTGCCGACGTCGCAGGCGGTGTAGTAGCGACCGCCCAGCGACTCCACGAAGCGGCCGTACGCGCGCAGCAGCGCCTCGCTCTTGATCTGCTCCGGGTCGCCCCAGATGACAGCCTTGCCGCCGCCCAGGTCCAGCCCGGCGAGCGCGTTCTTGTATGCCATCCCGCGGGACAGGTCCAGCACGTCGGCGAGGGCGTCGTCCTCGCTCGCGTACGGGTAGAAGCGGGTGCCGCCGAGCGCCGGGCCCAGCGCGGTGGAGTAGATCCCGATGATCGCCTTCAGGCCGCTCTGCTTGTCCTGGCAGAACACGACCTGTTCGTGACCGGTCGATACCGGGTCGTCGGTGCTCGCGAATACGCCCATGGTTGGCTCCTACGATGGTGTGCGTCCTTGTGGAACGCGGACCTGGTGGACCCCGGCGGGGATGCTGCCGGCGTGATCGAGCCTAGTATCGGCCGCCGTGCGCGCGCTCGACGCGCCACCGCCGTCCCACGTTGCGGCGCGCGTGCTCCGGCCGCTGAGCGCGTACGGGCGTGGTTCGTGGGAGGATCGCGCGGTGCCGTCGCTCTTCGCTTCTTACCTGCGCGTGTACGAACCGTTGGCCGCCTTCGACCGAGACCGGCAGAGCTACTGGCGCCGCTACGTCTCGGAGGGGCGCGCGGTCGCCCCAGTCGAGGGGCCCGGTCGGCAGCGGACGGCGGTGATCGAGGCGCTGGGCGCGGGCTGGACCCGGCTGCCGGACCTGCCGGAGGAGGCGTACGTCCTGGAGACGGACGACAGCCTGCTGGTCTGTCCGTGGAACCTGCGCATCCGGGTCGCTGAGGCGGCGCTCAGCGCCCGGGACGGGGTGCCCTCGGTGCTCGCCGACGCCTTCGTGCCGCCAGTGCTCGCCGGGCAGGCCAGGGCGGTGGTGGACGACTGGCGCAGTGGCGCCCGGGTGCTGGAGCACGGGGTGCCCCGGGTGCACGAGCAGATCGCCACCTGGGGCGTACCGCTGCGCTGGTTCGTGCTCTTCGATCCAACGGAGCGGGACATGGTCACCCAGCCGGGCCGGCGGGCGCTGCGCTACCGCACCGAGATCTCCAAGGCACGACGCCGCTCGTCCCGGGCGCTGTCGGTGCTGCGCAAGTCGGTGGGCGAGGCGCCGATCACCGAGGCGGTGGAGGAGGCGGCCCGCTGGCTGGAGGAGTTCCATCCGCGGTCCGTCGTCGAGCTGGACTACGGCGGTCTGGTCGACCTGCTCTCCGACGAGACCCTCGCCGCGGACGACTCGCCGGAACTGGTCGCCGGTGGCCTCGCGGGGCTGGCGCGCGGTGAGGCCGAGGAGGCGTCCGCCGCGTACGACAAGTTGGTGGCACGGTGGCGCGCGGTGCAGCTGTTGGAGCGGTGTAACTAGGACATATCACCCTAGGAGCGCTCCCAAGGTGAGTTGCGCTCGTAGTTGACGCATCACGAACCGTGATCATGAGTCCGAATAAGGTACTTTCTGCCGTGTAAAAGTCGTAAAAATCGGGCATGGTTCATCCGTCCGTCTAGGGACCTTCATCCGTTCGGCCCATGTCGGACATCGGGGACTAGCCGGACCATGGGAGACGCGTCGGCCGGCGGGACCCCGGCCGATGTCTATACATGTGGAGGAGTGACCGATGGCATCGCGAACGCACGAACCAGAGCCGCTACTCACGCCGGCCGAGGTGGCGTCGATGTTCCGGGTCGACCCGAAGACGGTGACCCGGTGGGCCAAGGCTGGCAAGCTCAGTGCCATCCGCACCCTGGGTGGCCACCGTCGGTACCGTGAGTCGGAGGTCAGGGCGCTGCTGCAGGGCCAGATCCCGCAGCAGCGGCAGGGCGACTGAGCCGGCAGAGTTTTTCGTCAGGGGCGGTGGATCTCGATCCGCCGCCCCTTTTCATGCCCCGCCGAGCCTGACACCGGCCGCGCGGGTCAGCGCTGAGGCTCGGCCAACGTCACCCGGATGCCAACCGTGCCGCCCTCGCCGCGCCGCAACCGACTGCCCAGCAGGCTCAGCCGACCGATCAGGCGGTACTTGTGCTTCAGCAGGTCGCGGACCCGACCGGTGTCACCGCCCCCGTAGATCGTCGCGTGGGCCGGCACCTCCGCCCCGTGGGGCCGCCCCCGCACGTCGCACGGGGCCACTGTCACCTCGCCGTTGTGGCGGATCCGCTTCACCTTGCCCGAGTCGGCCCGGGTCCAGACCGCCAACGCCTCGCCGTCGCGTACCGCCCAGACCGGGGTCGGCACCGCCCGACCGTCCTTGCGGAAGGTCGTGAGCAGGATGTACTTCTCGGCCGACAGCCGGTCCAGCGTGGTCACGCCGCCAGGATACGGCCGGCGCGGGCCACTGAGTGGCCGGATAGCGTGAACGTCGTGACGGTTGAGCCTCTAATCGGTGACGTGATCGGCGAACTGCTGCGGGACACGCTCGCCGTGGCCACCGGGGTGGGCCCCCGCCCCCTGGTCGGTGGTCGACTGCCGCGACCGGTCATCGAGATCATCGAACGGGACGACGGTCTGATCAACGGCGCCCCGGCCGCGCACTACCTGGACGGGCCGGCCGAGTGGCAACCGTACGACCACCGCGCGGTGGACCGGGCGCACGGCGAGACGCTGGACATCGGCACCGGAGCCGGCCGGATCGCGTTGCTGCTCCAGGAGCGCGGCGTACCCGTCACCGGGCTGGACACCTCCGCCGGTGCGCTGGAGGTGAGCCGGCGTCGCGGGGTCCGGCGGCTGGTGCACGGCACCGTCGACACGCACATCGCCGACGGTTCGCGGTACGACACCTTCCTGCTGCTCGGTAACAACCTTGGGCTGTTCGAGGGGCGGGAGCGCGCCCCCGAGTTCCTGGCCGCGCTCGCCGCGCTGGCCCGACCGGGGGCGCAGATCATCGCGCAGGGCACCGACCCGTACGGCACCCGTGACCCGCTGCACACCGGCTACCACGAGCGCAACCGGCGGCGCGGCCGGCTCGGTGGCCAACTGCGGTTGCGGCTGCGCTATCGCGAGTTGAGCACCGAATGGTTCGACTACCTGGTCTGCTCGGCGGACGAGTTCGCCAGCCTGGTGCACGGCACCGGCTGGCGGCTCACCGATGTGGACGACCGCGACGCCCCCTACTACCTGGCCACCCTGCGCCTCGTGGACTGAGCGACGGCCCCCGCGTTCCGCCGGGCGCGGAGGCAGGGGCCCGTCGTACGTCTCAGACCTGGACGGTCGGGGGAAGCTGCTCGGGCGGCAGGCCGCCGTCGCCGTCGACCACCTCGTCCGGTTGGCCGTCCTCGTCGATGTCGACCATGGTGATGTCCACCTTGCCGTCACCGTCGGTGTCGAACTGGAACAGGTCCGCCTTGCCGTCGCCGTCGGTGTCCACCACCCACACGTCGGTCTTGCCGTCGTTGTTGGTGTCGGCGCGCAGCAGTTCGACCCGCTCGTCGCCTCGGGTCTCCACGGTCTCCCCGTCGGTGACGCTCTCCGGTGCCTGGCTCATCTCGATGCGGTCCTTCCCTCGGTTGACGGGCCGTCAGTACCCGATCCGGCGCTCCCCCACGCATGGGCCGGGTCGTCGCGCTGTCTAGGGTCGCACCATGAGTGAGCGGAGCGGGCGGCACACCCGCGCCGGTGCGGCGGGGATCCCGCGCGCCGGCGGACGGGACAGGGAGGCGTGATGAGCGATCGTTTCGTGGTCGTCGGTGCCGGCACGATGGGGCTTGGCATCGCGTACGTGGCGGCCGGCGCCGGGTACGCCGTCGAGTTGGTCGAGGTGGACCCCGAGCGCGGTGCGGCCGCGCTGAACCGGCTCGCCGAGCTGTGGGAGCGGGCGGTGCAGCGCGGGAAGCTGAGCGCCGACGAGGCCGCCGCGAACCGGCAGCGGGTGACGTTGCGCCCGACCCTCGCCGAGGTCGCGCCCGCCCCGCAGGTGATCGTGGAGGCGGTGCCGGAGCGCCTGGACCTGAAGCGGGCGGTGCTGCGGGACGCCGCCGCGCTGCGCCCGGCGCTGCTGGGCAGCAACACCTCCAGCATCGCCATCGGCGATCTGGCCGCCGAGCTGGAGGCGCCCGAGCGCTTTCTCGGCCTGCACTTCTTCAACCCGGTCTGGGCGATGGCGCTGCTGGAGATCGTGGTCGGCCCGGCCACCGCCGAGGAGACCACCGCCGCGGCTGTCGCGCTCGCCGGCCGGCTGGGCAAGGACCCCGTCGTCGTACGCGACCTGCCCGGCTTCGCCACCTCCCGGCTCGGGGTCACCCTCGGGCTGGAGGCGATCCGGATGGTCGCCGACGAGGTGGCCAGCCCGGCGGACATCGACAAGGCCATGGTGCTCGGCTACCGGCATCCGATCGGGCCGTTGGAGCTCACCGACCTGGTCGGCCTCGACGTGCGGCTGGACATCGCCCGCACCCTCCAGGCCGCGTACGGGGACCGCTTCGCGCCGCCGCCGCTGCTGGTGGAGATGGTGGCCGCCGGGCGGCTGGGTAAGAAGTCGGGCCACGGCTTCTACCGCTGGGAAGGCGGGGGCAAACAGTGAGCGCGAGGAGTGAGCTTGCGAGCCCCACAGTCGCGAACGAGAGGTCAGCACAGTGAGCGCGAGGAGTGCGCTTGCGAGCCCCACGGTCGCGAACGAAAGGTCAGCACAGTGAGCGGGTTGCGGATCGAGGAGCGGCCGGACCGGCTGGTGGTCACCCTGGACCGGCCGGAGAAGCGCAACGCCATCGACGCCGACCTGATCGCCGAGCTGCACCAGGTCTGCGCAGAGCTGGAGGCGCGTCCGCGACTGCTGCTGCTCACCGGCGGCGCGGCGGGCATCTTCGCCGGTGGCGCCGACATCGGCCAGCTCCGCGAACGGGGTCGCACGGACGCCCTCGCCGCGATCAACTCGGCCGCCTTCGCCCGTATCCGGGCGCTGCCGATGCCGACCGTGGCGGCCGTCGACGGCCCGGCGTTGGGCGGTGGCGCGGAGCTGGCGTACGCCTGCGATCTGCGGGTGTGCACGACGCGGGCGGTCTTCGGTCAGCCGGAGGTGCGGTTGGGCATCCTGGCCGGCGCCGGCGCGACCCACCGGCTGCCCGCGTTGATCGGCGAGGGGCGGGCCAAGGAGCTGCTCTTCACCGGCCGGCGGGTGGACGCCACCGAGGCGCTGAGGATCGGCCTGGTGAACCGGGTGGTGGACGAGCCCGGCGAGCTGCTGACGGTGGCGCACGCGTTGCTGGACGAGATCGCCCTGGGCTCGCCGCTGGCGGTGCGGCTGACCAAGCTGGCGGTGGACGCGCCCGCCGCCGCGCACCCGCATCTGGACCTGGTCAGCCAGGCGGTGCTCTTCGAGGACGACGAGAAGCACCGCCGGATGACCGAGTTTCTGGAGCGCCGCCGCTCCCGCTGATCTCACGTACCAGAAACGGCCGCACCGGCGGGAAGCCGGTGCGGCCGTGGTGAGCCTGGTTCCTGCTTACTGCCGGATCTGCACCCCGGCGTCGGCCAAGCCGCGAATCACCTGGGCGGACTCACCGAAGCCGATGATCAGTACGGCGTCCGCGCCGAATTCCTTGATCTCCTTCGCCCCGCCGCTGAAGTCGACCGGTGCCGCCTTCGCGTCGGCCGGCGGCTCGTACGTCAACAGCTTGAGCCGGTCGTTGGCGATACCGGCCTTCTCCAACTCGTCGCGGACCGTGCCCTGCAGGCCCTCACCGTAGGAGTCCTTGCGGGCGACGATGACGATCTTCTGCGAGCCGTCGCGGAGGATCACGTCGGCCAGCGCCCGGCCCTGGAGGCTGTCCGGCGGGGCGGTGCGGAAGTAGAGACCCTGGTCGTCCACGTCGGTCAGGCTGCTGTCGGTGTTGGACGGGGAGAAGAGGATCTTCCCGGCCTGCACCACGTCCGGAAGCACTGCCCGGGAGATGCCCGAACCACCCGCGCCGATGATCACGCTGACGCTGTCCGTCACGTGCCTGGCCACCGTGGCCTTGGCCACCGTCGGGTTGGTGCCGTCGTCGCCGTCGAGCCACGTCACCGGCTTGCCCAGTGCGCCACCGGCGGCGTTGATCTCCTTGATCCCGAGCGCGGCGCCGGCGGCCATCGGCGGGTAGGCGATCGCGAGGTCACCGGTCTTCGGCAGCAGGCCGCCCAGGATCAGCGGCTCCTGGTCGGCGTTGCCCCCCGCGCGCTGCTTCTTCGGCTTCGGCGGCGTCTTGGTGCTCGCCGCCGACTCGATGCCCGCGCCGACGAACTCGGTCTTGCCGTCGTTGATCTGCTGCCCGTCGAAGGTCAGCGTGGCGTAGCTCGCGGTGGCCGGCTCGCCCTTGTCGGTGAAGCCCGCTCGGGTCAGCGACACGCCGCGGTACTCGATGTCCTGCCCGTTGCGGGCCAGCGCGAGACAACTGGCGGGGTCCTCGCAGCGCTGCCCGTCGTTGGTCACGGCGACGATCTGCTTCGCGATGGCAGCGGGGTCGGTGCTGCCGGCCAGCTGAGCGGCGAGCGCGGCGATCACCACCGCGTCGTACGTCTCGGCGGAGTACAGGTAGTCCGTCAGCGCCGGATTGACGGCCCGTAGCCGGCTCTTGAAGTCGTCCGGCAGCGGAACGAGGGGCGTGGTGCCCTTCATCCCGTCGACGAGACTGGCCCGTTCCTTCAACTCCGCAGGATAGGAGTTGAGCATGTTGCCGTCCGTGCCGTAGAGGCGCACCTGTTGGGCGCTCGCCTCCTCGGGCTTGTCTTCCCCGCAAGCGCTTGTGGCGAGCAGGATCGTCGCGCAGGCAGCCAGTGTGGCTACCCGCGAGCGGCGTGATACGAACATGGTCGTCCTTCCTCCGGCGAAGGTCCGCTGCGCACATTAGCGTGCCGAGGCCGGCGGCGGGACCGTGGAGGTGGCGTAATGCGCAGGTAGCTCGCGTTGAACACGGACAGTGACGGTTGCTGGAGGGCTTGACCACCCGTCCTACTGTGCGCTGAGTGACCGACCTACCACAGCAGACGTTCGATGACGCGGCCGCCGTGCTCCGTTCGGCGCTGACCGGCGATGGAGACGCGGTGGTGGGAGCGTTCGACGCGGTCGTCGACCGGGCCGGCCTGAGCGGCGCGTACGGGGTCGCCTGGTGCCTGGCCGCGACCATGCTCGGTGACGCGCCGGCGGCCAGCGGGGCGGCGCTCGACTTCCCGGGGATCGACCAGGCCGGGTACGACACCCGCTGGGTGGCCCGCTTCGTCAGCGCGTACGCGAATCGGGACGAACCGACGGGGGAAGCCCTCTTCGGCGCGGCGGCGGCCGACGGGCTGCTCCCCGACTGCCTGCTCACGCTCGCCGGTTCGACGATCGCCACCCTGCGCAGCCGCGCCCGGTAATGCGGCCGCGTCGGCGGGTCGCGGCGTCCGTCGGGGGGCGGACGCCGCGACCGCGCGGGCCAGTCAGAACGCGTGGTACGCGATCAGCGGTTCGTACTCGTACCGCAGGTTCTCGAAGCGGACCCGGAAGTTGACGCCGTCCCGGACGTTGGTCGCCACCGTGATCCAGCCCGAGTTGGCCGGCAGGTAGGTCCAGTAGTTGCAGGCGCTCGTCTTGTCGACGAAGATCACGCACGCTTCGGTGGCGTACACGCTCGCGTTACGGACGTTGATGTCGCGACAGCGCGTCGTGGTGCGGTACTGGCCGGCCGAGCCGCCGTAGCGGCCGGTCTCGAAGTACGACCGGACCGCCCCGCCGTAACAGGTGGCGAGCGGGGCGAACGCGTTCGGCCCGGAGCTGACCGGTGCGGTCGGTGTTGTCGGCTCCGCCCGCGCGGGCGTACCGGCGGAGAGCAGTGCGGTGGCCGTGGCGACGGCGAGCAGGCGAGCGGTCGGGGATGGCATTCGTTCGTTCCTCCGGAAACAGTTAACTGACCGTCCGTATTGGACTGATCATCCGACCGTGACGATGATACGTATCGATCGATTCCGGCGCGGCCCCGATGACGTCCGGCCCGTGTGGTAGCTCTGTAGGCATGTCCGAGGCCATGCTCAGCAAGGTGCGCAAGCTGCTGGCCCAGGCCGAGGACCCAGCCTGCACGCCGGCCGAGTCGGCCGCGTTCACCGCCAAGGCGACCGAGTTGATCGCCCGCTACGGCGTGGACCGGGCGCTGCTCGCCGCCCGGGACCCGGCCACCGACCCGGTCGGCGATCGAGTGCTGGACGTCGTCGCCCCGTACGCCCGCGACAAGGTCGGCCTGCTCGCCGCGGTGGCCGAGCCACTGCGCTGCCGCTGCGTACGCCGTCGGCAGGGCAACGGCTTCGCCCTGCACCTCTTCGGCTTCGCCAGCGACCTGGAGCGGGTCGACCTGCTCTTCACCTCACTGCTCGTGCAGGCGGCGCACGGCCTGGCCGCCACCGAGGTGCCCGCCGACGACCATCCCGCCGCCTTCCGCCGCTCCTGGCTGGCCGGTTTCGCGCAGGTGGTCGGAGGCCGGCTCTGGGCCGCCGAGTCGACGGCGGCCAGCGAGTCGGGCATGCCGTCGATGGCGCTGGTGCTCGCCGACCGGTCCGACCGGGTGCAGCGACGGCTCACCGAGGAGTACCCGCGGCTGCGCACCGCACCACCGCGCCGGTTGGGCGGCACCGGCTTCGGCTCGGGAGCGGAGGCGGGCCAACGCGCCAACCTGGGTGGTCGGGACCTCGGCGGCGGCTCCGCCGCCGCCCGGCGGCTCGGCCGGTGATCCGGCGGTCTCGTCAGGCCGACGTGGTGGGGCGGCGCGACACCGTGGCGACGTAACGGGTGAGCAACTCGTGCCAACCGGCGGTGAGCGCCTTGCGATATCCCTCGGCAGCCTCGCCGTGCCGGTCGAAGTGCCGGTGCTCCAACTCGACCCGGGTGCGCTCCGGTCCGTCGGGATGAAACAGCACCTCGACCTCGCTGGCCCGGGCCGGGTCCGGCACGGGCGCCCGGTCGGGTCCGATCTGCCAGACGAAGACCAGCCGCCTCGGTGGGTCCCAGGTGAGCACCCGGCCCCAGTCGGCCCGGAAACCGTACGGGCCGATCTCGTAGAGCATGCCTCCGGCCTGTGGTTCCATCCCCAGCTCGGCGAGAGCGTCCGGGCCGGACCAGGTGTATTCGGTGACCCACCAGTCGGCCAGCTCGTTGGTGAAAACCGCGAACGCGTGCTCAGCGGAGCTTGGGACGAAGAGGCTGCACCGTAAGGAGAACCGGTCGCCGTCCTGCCTGATGTCGGCCGGATCAGTCATTTCCTGTCCCATAGGCCCGGACCATACCGGCTGATGCCCGCGTGTGCAGCTTCACACGATGCCTTTTTCAGACAGAGGGTCGTCGAGTCGTCACGGACGGGATGCCCCGCGGAAAGCGGGTAACCGCGCCGAACGGCTCGGACCCCCGGGCCGGTACTGCGGGCGGGGCGGGAGAGCATGAGCGAGAGCGGGCAGCAGCGGGAGCCGGACCGGGACGTCAACAGCGGGAACCCGGACGTCCTGCTCGACATTCCGAAGGTTTCCGTCGACTCCATCCGGCTGGCGGTCGACGGTCTGGAGGCCGACCTGTCGCTACGGGCCCGGGTGGCCAATCTGCTCCAGGTCGACGCGGGCGTACGGGTGCACCTCAACTGCGGCGAGTTGGACGTCAACGGGGTGAACGCCGAGGCGCAGCTGAGGGTGCGGCTGGAGCAGCTGACCAGGATCCTGGGGCGAGCGCTGGACACGCTCGACCACAACCCACACATCATCGAGGCGCTCGCACGTACGACCGGTACCGCCGTTGACGACGTGAACCGCAGCAGCCAGCAGTTGGCCGCGGGCGCAGCGGAGATCAAAGCGTCGAGTCGGCGCTCGGACGGCGTCCGCGACGAGCCGGGCCGGCAGGTCGGCGCGGCCAGCCCGGTGGTCGACCGCGACCGGCCGGCTTCCGATCGGCCGGGTCCAGATCGGCCAAGTTCCGATCGGCCGGGTCCAGATCGGCCGAGTTTCGGTCGGCCGGGTCCAGATCGGCCGGGTCCAGACCGGCCGGGTTCTGGTCGGCCAGATCCAGGTCGGTCCGGGGCTGGTCCGGTCGGCTCGGGACCGGGTGCCGGGGGGCCCGGGCCGCGAGCTGGCGGCCCAGGACCGGTTGACCAGGCGCATCCGGAGGGACGTCATCCACAGGGCCGTGAGCCGGAGGCCGGCCCGCCAGCTGGGCACCGCCCGGAAGGCCAGCGGCACGAGGGACCGCGTCACGCCGAAGAAGCCCACAGCCAGCCCGGTCAGGCGGCTGCGCCCGGTCCCAGCCCGTCCGGGGACGGCGACGGTGGTCTGCCGGGCGCGGCGCAGAGCGCTGCCCAGCTCGCCGAGCAGGCGGGGGAGACGCTGCGAGAGGCCGGACGCAGCGTGTGGGAGGCGATCCAGGGCAGCGTGGCCCAGCATCGCCCGCAGGGTCGCCGCGACCACTGACGCGGCGCCGCCGTGCGTCACGTCCGCCGCGCCGCCGCGCGTCACGTCCGCCGCGCCGCCGCGCGATGATCGACTCGGTTTCCTTGATGTCGCGGTGTTGCGAGCGCTGGGACACCCCGACTTCACGGAAGCCGAGTCGATCGTGCGGCCCGTGGTGTTGTTGATCACGCGGGCCGGTGGGAGGGGCGGAGGTCTGGTCCGCGCCAGGCACCGGGGTGTCGGCAGAAGCGCCGGAAACAGCAAGATCCCCACCTGCGTTTCCGCTGGTGGGGATCTCTGTAGCCCGGCGAAAGGCTATGTGGCCAGGGGCGGGGTCGAACCGCCGACCTTCCGATTTTCAGTCGGACGCTCGTACCAACTGAGCTACCTGGCCGTGTCGCTCGGCTCATGTTACCCGGCAACCGGACGAACCGGTGGCAAGGCGACCTGCTCCGATACGCAGAACGCCGCGCGGGGCGCGGCGTCTAGCGCTGCGGTCCTGACGGGACTTGAACCCGCGACCTCCGCCTTGACAGGGCGGCGAGCACTCCAACTGCTCCACAGGACCTAGCTTGTGTTGCTCCGGCTTGCGCCGGTCGTGCCTTGCTCCGGCTTGCGCCGGTCGTGCCCCCAACGGGATTCGAACCCGTGCTACCGCCTTGAAAGGGCGGCGTCCTGGGCCGCTAGACGATGAGGGCGGCCCCGCCATCATTGCACATTCGCAACTTCAAGCGGACTTGCTCCCATCCGGCCCCGCCGGAGGCTTGGAAAGCATACGTGATGCTCCGTCGGTCGACAAAATCGGTGTCGGCAAGGGCTTGGGACGGGCCATAAACGCAGGTCAGAGCGGTTCTAGCGGAGTCGGGTGATGCCGAAGCGCTGCTTCAGGTCGGCGATCACCTTCGGGCAGGCGGCGAGCGTCGCGGCCCGGTTTCCACCCCCGTCGTGCAGGAGAACGATGCCACCGGGGCGGGTGGCGGCGTGGACTCGCTTGCCGATGGTGGCCGCGGTCGGCTTGTCCCAGTCCTGCGGGTCGACCGACCAGTGCAGTGGGCGCATACCGAGATTCTTGGCCACCCCGAGCACCTCCGACGTCCACCGGCCGCCGGGCTGCCGGTAGAACGGCACCTTCGCGCCGGGAGCGGCCTTCTGGATGGCCTTGTTGGTGCGGTCCAGGTCGGCCCGGATCTCGCCGACAGGTCGCCGGGCCAGATCGAGGTCGTGTCGCCAACTGTGGTTGCAGAGCTGGTGTCCCTCCCGGACGATCCGCCGGACCAACTCCGGGTGACGCTGCACCTCGCGGCCGACGACGCAGAAGGTCGCGGTGACCTTCGCGGCCTTCAGTTGGTCGAGCACCTTGGGCGTCCAGGCTGGGCTGGGCCCGTCGTCGAACGTCAGGGCCACCGGGCGTACGCCGGTGTTGCGATCCAGGCCGGCGGGGAGCTTGGCCGGCAGCGGCCGCAGTGGCGGCTTGGCCGGCTTGGTGACGCTGGGGTGCGGCGTCGGGGTGGGCGGCGTGGTGGATTCCACCGGTTTGGGAGGGCCGGCGGCGGCGATGGTGTGGTCCGGTTGGGCACAGCCGGACAAGACCAGCGCCATGGCGAGGACGGACGCCAGGACGGCGCGGGCTTGCATCTGCTCGCTCCCGGAGGGTCGGGGTAGGCGGACCCGCCCGACGGTAGTTCACGCCGCCAGTCGGCGACAGTGCGATCAATCACGCCTCGACTGGTCCAGCGAATCGCGGACGGCGGCGGAGAGCGAGACCGCCTCGGCCAGGTCGACCGGCCGTACCACCCCGGCGGGCAGCGTGTCGGCTCGCCAACCAGGGCCGGCGGCGAGCACCAGCAACGGGCGCCGGGGCGCGGCGAGCAGCGCCCTGAGTTGGGTCGGGTCGGCGGTGGCCCGGGTGTGCGACCAGAGCACCACGGCGGCCGGCCCGGTCCGGTTGACCGCCTCGACGAGAGCGGCCACCGGCACCCGGGCACCGAGCATCCGGTAGCTGACACCGGCCTCCGCGAGAGCTGCGGCCAACGCCTCCAGCGGCAGGGTGTGCTGCTCCTCGTCGGCGCAGGAGAGCAGGATCCGGGCCGGCCCGGTGGGCACCTTGGCGCGACTGGCCGCCGCGAGCGCCTCCGAGACGCAGCGGGACACCAGGTGTTCCACCTCGATCAGACCGGCGGTGGCGGCGTGCCGTTCACCGATGCCGGCGAGCACCGGGCGCAGCAGGCCCTCCCAGGTGGCGACGACCCCTCCGGCGCCCAAGGCGTGCGCGATCGTCTCGCTGATCGCCGCCGCGTCCAGCCGCATGGCGGCCCGGGCCATCCCGCGGGCCGCCGGGCCGGCACGGCCGACCGGGATGGATCCGCCGCCGTCACGGCCGGTCGGGTGGATCTGGGCGGGAGCGACGGTGCCGGTGCCGTTGGGCATCGGATCCGATGCCTGACGGGCCCAGCGGGCCGCCTCGGCGGGGCTCACCCCCTCGGCGGTGAGTCGTCGCATGATCTCGAGGCGGGCCAGGTCGCTGGGGGTGTAGCGGCGGTGGTGACCGGGGATGTGTTCGCTGGGCCCGAGCCCGTAGCGCTGGTGCCAGGTGCGGAGGGTCGTCACCGCGACCCCCAGCCGGCGTGCGACCGCGCCCGCGCTCAGCGCCTCATCGACCACCCGACCACTCCGCCGTGTCATCCGCCGACGATCCGGGCGGGGTCATGACCGGGCCGGTTGCGCCCGACCGGGACCCCGAGGGGCGTAGCAGCCGGTTTACCACCCCGCCCAGCCAGGGCGCGTACGACCGGGGGTCGAGAGCCAACTCGGCCTCCAGCGCGGTGGGGTCGGCCCACCGCAGCTCGGCCACCTCGCCCGGGTCCGGCAGGAGCGGCGCGCTGGGCAGGAACTCGCCTCGCAGTACGTGGTCGTACTCGAACTCGACCCGACCGGTCGCCGGGTCCTCCGCGTAGTAGACGTAGATGCCGACCTCGGTCAGCTCGACCGGGCCCGCGCCCAACTCCTCGCTCAGCCGTCGGTTCGCCGCCTCGGCGAGCGACTCCCCAGGCTGGGGGTGGCCGCAGCAGGAGTTGGCCCAGCGCAGCGGGAACCGGGTCTTGACGGCGGCTCGGCGCTGGAGCAGCACCTGCCCGTCCGGGTCCACCAGCAACACCGAGAAGGCCCGGTGCAGCTGCCCCGGGGGTTGGTGCGCGGCCGCGACGGTCGTCTCGCCGTGGGCCTTGCCGGTCTCGTCGACGAGCTCGACGAGGTGCTTCTCCCGGCTGCTCATCGGCCTTCCCCGGTGATCCGACCGGCGGCGAGCTTGCCGGAGATGAGCACCATCGGCACGCCGACGCCGGGTTGGGTCCCGGAGCCGACGAACACCACGTTCGACAGGTCGCGGTGCAGGTTGGACGGGCGGAACGGGCCGGTCTGGAAGAGGGTGTGCGCGGCCGCGAACGGAGTGCCCGCGGCCATCCCCTGCTCCTCCCACTCGGCGGGGGTGATGGCCCGCAGCACCTCGACCCCGGCGCCGAAGCCGACGTAGCCGCGCTCTTCCAGGGTGCCGATCAGCTGGTCGGTGTAGCGCTGGGTCAGGTCGCCGCGCCACTCGAACGGCGCCCGGTGCAGGTTGGGCACCGGGGCGAGCACGTAGTAGGTGTGCCGGTCCGGTGGGGCCACCGCAGGGTCGGTCCGGCTCGGGTTGGTCACCAGCAGCGACGGATCGGTCATCAGCTCACCCCGTCGGATGACCTCATCGAAGGTGCCCTTCCACGCGCGTCCGAAATGGATGTTGTGATGGGCGATCTTCGCATAGGCATGTCGGGAGCCGACGTGCAGAACGACGCAGGACGGCGAGTAGGTGAGCCGGCGCTGTGGCGCGGCGGGGAGCAGGTCCCGGTACGCGACCGGCAGGTCGGGGTTGAGCACCACCACGTCCGCAGGCACCAGGTCACCGTCGGCGGTGAGCACGCCGGTGGCCCGGCCGTTCGCGGTCTCCACCCGGGTCACCGTGGTGTCGTACCGGATCTGCACGCCGTGCTTCTCGGCCGCGCCGGCCATCGCCCTGGAGACCGCGTGGATGCCGCCGCGCGGGAAGTAGACCCCGGCCACCGAGTCGAGGTACGCGATGACCGCGTAGATGGCCAGCGCGTCGTGCGGCGCGAGGCCGGCGTACATCGCCTGGAACGAGAAGATCCGCTGGGTACGCGGGTCCCGGAAGAACTGGTTGATCTTCGTTTGGAGGCGCCGGAAGGCCCCGCCGCTGAGCAGCTTGAGCAGGTTGCCGGTGATCAGATCGGTCGGCGCGTCCAGGTTGCGCTCGATGAAGTCGGTGCGCTCCAGCCGCCACAGCTCCCGCGCGTACTCGACGAAACGCAGGTAGCCGTCTGCCTCACGGGGCCCGCAGACCCGGGAGATCTCGGCCGCCATCCGGGTGGTGTCGGTGAGCACGTCGAGGGTCGAGCCGTCCGGGTAGTACGCCCGGTAGGCAGGGTCGAGCGGGGTCAGGTCCAGCCAGTCGTGCAGCTCCTCGCCGACCGCGCCGAGCGCCTCGGCGATCAGGTCGGGCATGGTGAGCACGGTCGGGCCGGTGTCGAACTCGTAGCCGTCCACGCCGAGCCGTCCGGCCCGCCCACCGGGCACCGGCTCGCGTTCCAGCACGGTCACCTGTCGACCGCTGCCGGCCAGGTGCAGCGCGCAGGCGAGCCCGCCCAGCCCGGCCCCGACGACCACCACCCGGTCCGTCCGTCCTGTCACCGTCCGCACGTCACCACCTCCTCGCTCAAGTCGCTCATCAGGCCCGCCGGTTGGCAGCGGCGGTGGCCAGCCCGGTCAGCGCCGTCCGCGCCGTCTGGTCCACGGGTGCGGCGTCGAGCGCGGCCAGCGCGTCGCTGACCCGCTCGGCGATCATCTGCTCCACCCGGGTCACCGCGCCGGTCTCGGCGACCAGCCCGGCGAGCGTGTCGACTGGTCCGCCGGCGGCCCGCTCCAACGCCGCGAGCTGGGCCGGCGTGGCCAGCTCCCGGGCCAGCATGAGCAGCGTGGTCGGCTTGCCGGTGCGCAGGTCGTCACCGGCCGGTTTGCCGGTGGCCGCCGGGTCGCCGTAGACGCCGAGCAGGTCGTCGCGGAGCTGGAACGCCTCGCCGACAGCCAGGCCGTAGCGGGTGTACGCGGAGATTAGTGGATCGTCGGCGGGCACCCCGGCCAGGCAGGCCCCGAAGAGCAGCGGTCGCTGGACGGTGTAGCTGGCGGTCTTGTAGCGGGCCACCCGCAGCGCCCGGTCCACCGACCAGTTGGCCGGGTCGTTCTCGCCGAGCACGTCGAGATACTGCCCGGCGACCGTCTCCACCCGCATCTGGTCGTAGCAACGGCGCACCTCGAAGAGGCGAGTCGATGGCACCGAGGCGTGGGCCAGCAACTGGTCGGCCCAGACCATGCAGAGGTCGCCGATGAGCACGGCGACGGCCTCACCGAACCGGCCGGGATCACCTCGGTGGCCGGCGGCGATGTGCTGTTCGGCGAGCGCGACGTGCGCGGTGGGCCGGCCGCGGCGGGTGGTGGACGAGTCCATCACGTCGTCGTGCACCAACGCGAAGGTGTGCAGCAGCTCCAGCGCGGCGAGCGCGGGCAGGACGGGCGGCAGGGCCGCGGTGCCGCCGACCGCCCCGCGCCAACCCCAGTAGGCGAACGTGGACCGGATCCGTTTGCCGCCGGCCAGGACGGCTTCCCGCGCGGTGGCGGCGAAGCTGCCCATCGATGTGTCGATGTCGTTGAGGGTGTCGACCTCGGCGGTGAGGAAGGCGTCCAGGGTCTCGTCGACCGCCGTGACCAGATCGTGGGTATAAGCGGCCAGAACGGCGCGGACCGGATCGTCCCCGTCTCCCGGCCCTGCCGGCGCCACGCGGGTCACGTTGCCCGCAACTGCGTCGTTGGCCATGCGGTTGAGCGTACCCTAGGCTACGAGTTGCGTCGATTGGTGCGTCGATAAATGGAGGAGGGCCGGTGGAAACTGATCTCACCGCCGCCTATGACCGGTGTCGTGAGCTGCACAAACGCCACGGCCGCACCTACTATCTCGCCACCCGCCTGCTCCCCGCTTGGAAACGACGACATGTGCACGCCCTCTACGGGTTCACGCGGTACGCGGACGAGATCGTCGACCGCACCGAGGATCTTCCGCCGGCCGAGCGGGCCGCCCTGCTGGACCGCTGGGCCAGCCAGTTCGTGGCCGGCCTGCACGGGGCGCCGGTCGCCGACCCACTGTTGCCGGCCGTGCTGCACACGATCGCCGTCTTCGATCTCGACCGGGACGACTTTGCGTCGTTTCTGAAGAGCATGGCGATGGACCTCACGGTCACCACGTACCCGACCTATGACCACCTACTCGACTACATGGAGGGCTCGGCGGCGGTGATCGGCACCATGATGCTGCCGATCCTGGGCAGCTCCGACCCGGCGGCGGCCCGGGAGCCGGCCCGGCAGCTCGGCTTCGCCTTCCAGCTCACCAACTTCATCCGGGACGTCGCCGAGGACCTCGACCGGGGCCGCACCTACCTGCCGGACGAGGACCTGGCGAAGTTCGGGATCACCCGCGAGGAGTTGGCCGAGGCCCGCGCCCGGGGCCGCGCTACGCCCCGGATCCGCGAATTGATCGAGTACGAGGTGACCCGCGCCCAGGCCCACTACGCCGCCGCCGCGCCGGGCATCACCATGCTGGCGCCCGCCTCGCAGGCCTGCATGCGCACCGCGTACGCGCTCTACGGCGGCATCCTCGACGAGGTGGCCGCGCAGGACTACGACGTCTTCGTCCGGCGGGCTCTGGTGCCGCAGCGGCAACGGATGGCGGTGGCCGCGCGGGCGCTGCTCAGCTCGGCCGGTACGCCGGTCGTCATCCCCGGGCTGACGATCCACCCGGAGAGCCGGTGACCGCGAGCACGGCGATCGTGCTCCTCACCCGCGACCTGCGGGTGCACGACCACCCGGCACTGGCCACCACCTGCGCGGCCTTCGACCAGGTGGTGCCGCTGTACGTGCTCGACCCGGCGCTGGCCGGCCGCTCCGCCAACCGCACCCGCTTCCTGCACCAGGCCCTCGCCGACCTGCGCGCCCAGCTCCGTGACCGTGGTGGTGACCTGGTGATCCGGCACGGCGACCCGGTGGCCGAGACGATCCGGCTGGCCGACGAGGTCGGCGCCACCGCCGTCGCGCTCTCGGCCGACGTCAGCCACCACGCCGGCCGCCGGGAGCGGCGACTCCGCGCCGAGTGCGAGCGCCACCGGCTGCACCTGCGACTGTTTTCCGGGTTGACAGTGATCGAGCCGGGCGCGTTGCGGCCCGGTGGCGGCGGTGACCACTACCGGGTGTTCAGCCCGTACCACCGGGCCTGGGCGGCCAACCGATGGCGCGAGGAGTTGGCCGCCCCGCGCCGGATCGCGCTGCCCGACCGGGTGAGCGTGGGCCGACTGCCGGCGCTACCGGCCGGCAACTCGCCGGACGCGGCCAGCGGCGGCGAGCGGGTCGCCCAGGCGCGGCTCACCGACTGGCTGCCCGACCTGACCCGGTACGGCGATCAGCACGACGACATGGCCGGCGACGACACCTCCCGGCTCAGCCCGTACCTGCGCTTCGGCTGCGTGTCGCCGCTGGCGGTGGCGAACCGCGCCGGGGACCGGTCCGGCCCGTTCGTCCGGCAGCTCTGCTGGCGGGACTTCTACTACCAGGTCACCGCCGCCTTCCCGGACATCTCGACCGTGGCGTACCGGCGGGGGGCCACCGAGCAGTGGCGCTACGACGATGACGCGTTGGCGGCCTGGACCGAGGGACGCACCGGGATGCCGATCGTCGACGCCGGGATGCGGCAGCTGCGGACCCAGGGCTGGATGCACAACCGGGCCCGGCTGATCACCGCCGGCTACCTGACCAAGCACCTCGGGCAGGACTGGCGGTCCGGGGTGGCGGTGTTCTTCCGCTGGCTGCTCGACGGGGACGTGGCGAACAACTCCGGCAACTGGCAGTGGGTCGCCGGCACCGGCAACGACACGAAGCCCTACCGGGGGTTCAACCCGGTCCGGCAGGCCGAACGGTACGACCCGGCCGGCGACTACGTGCGCCGGTGGGTGCCGGAGCTGGCCGGGGTGCAGGGCAAGGCGGTGCACCAACCGTGGCAGCTGCCGGACCAGCTCCGGCGCACCCTGGACTACCCGCCGCCGCTGTCGGTGCCCGGCACCGACCCGGTCTGGCTGCGTTGACCGCCTCAGAGGACCGAGTGCAACACCTCGACCAGCTCGTCCACCCGGTCGTGTTCGGCGAGGTGCGCCGTGGCGTACGCGAAGACGTAGCCGCGGTCGGGGTCGGCCCACGCGCTGCTGCCGCCGATGCCGCCCATGCCCCAGCTGCCGTCCGGCTCCCGCTGCATGCCCAGCGTCCACTGGACCGGGCGGTCCAGCACCAGGTCCGGCCCGTCGTACTGGACCCGGGTCGCCTCCTCGATCAGCTCCGGGCTGACCAGCCGAACGCCGTCCAGCACACCACCGGCCAACAGACCGGCGTAGAGCCGGGCCAGGCTCGGCGCGGTGGCGTGCAGATTGACCGCGGGCATCTCGGCGCCCCGCCACAGCGGGCTGTTCAGCACCGCCAGGTCCAGCCCGCCGGCCGGATTGCCCAGCGCCCGCGCCCGCAGTGACCCCGGTTCGCCGAGCTTCCGGCTCGGCCACCGCGGGTCGCCGTACCGCAGGTCCGCGCAGCGCAGCTGGTCCGCCTCGGTCAGCCCGAAGCCGAGGTCGAGTTGCCACCGGTCGGCGATCTCCTCGGCCAGGAACCGGCCCACCGACCGTCCGTCGACCCGACGGACCAGCTCGCCCACCAGATGCCCGTACGTCCAGGCGTGTTCCCCGGCGACCGAGCCCGGCGGCCACTCGGGGTCGGCGGCGGCCAGGTCCCCGGTGAGCAGTGCCCAGTCGGCGATCGCGGCGGCCGGTCGGGGCACCGGGAAGGCCGGCAGCCCGGCGGTGTGCGCCAACGCCTGACGCACGGTGGCGGGAGCGCGGAACTCCGGCCAGTACCGGTCCACGGTCGCGTCGAGATCGACAGTTCCCCGGTCGACGAGCAGCAGCAGGCAGAGCGCGGCCACCGGCTTGCCGACCGAGTAGACGTTCACCAGCGTGTCCGGCAGCCACGGCTCGCCGCCCGGCCCGTGGCCGCTGCGGTAGCCACCGACCAGGTCCACGACCGGCTGCCCGTCGTACCAGATGGTCAGGCCGGCGCCGGTCTCCCGGCCGGAGGCGAGCAGGTCGTGGAAACAGTCCCGGACCGGAGCGAAGCGTGCGTGCATCCGGCCACGGTAGGCGTCCGGGCCGGTGAGCGTGCCGACTTTTCCGCCGACCCCGGTGGTCGGGGTGGTGTCGCTGGGGGATGCTGTTCGGTGTGGCGGAGCCGGAGCTGGTGGATGTTGTCGTGGTCGGGCTTGGGGTCGGCGGCGAGGAGGTGGCCGAACGGCTCGCCGAGGCCGGCCTCAGCGTCGTCGGCGTCGAACGGGATCTCGTCGGCGGGGAGTGCCCGTACTGGGGCTGCATCCCGAGCAAGATGATGATCAGAGCGGCCAACGCGCTCGCCGAGGCCCGCCGGGTCGACGGGCTCGCCGGGACGGCGCAGGTCCAGCCGGACTGGGCGCCGGTGGCGAAGCGGATCCGCGAGGAAGCCACCGACACCTGGGACGACACGGTCGCGGCGGAGCGGTTCATCGGCAAGGGCGGCCGGCTCGTGCGGGGCAGCGGCCGACTCGACGGTCCGCGCCGGGTGCGCGTCGGTGACCAGGTGTTCGAGGCCCGACACGGGGTGGTGCTGGGCACCGGCACCCGTCCGTCGGTGCCGCCGATCGACGGCCTGGCCGACACGCCGTACTGGACCAACCACCAGGCGATCGAGGCCGAGGAGTTGCCGGAGTCGCTGCTCGTGCTGGGCGGCGGCGCGATCGGTCTGGAGTTGGCGCAGGTCTTCGCCCGCTTCGGAGTCCGGGTCACCGTGGTCGAGGCGCTCGACCGGGTGCTGGCCGTCGAGGAGCCCGAGGCGTCCGAGGTCGCCGCCGCGGCGCTGCGCGCCGACGGCGTGGAGATCCACACCGGGGTACGCGCCGAACGGGTCGAGCACGACGGGACCAGGTTCACAGTGCGCGGTGGCGGCGGCGCCGAGTTCACCGCCGAACGGCTGCTGGTGGTGACCGGGCGCAAGGCCCACCTGGCCGAGCTGGGTCTGGACACCATCGGCCTGGACGCCAACCAGCGTTACCTCCCGGTCGACGACCGTCTGCACGTCACCGACCACGTCTGGGCGGTCGGCGACCTGACCGGCGAGGGCGCCTTCACCCACATCGCCATGTACCAGGCGGGGATCGTGATCGCCGACATCCTGGCCCGCGCCCGGCAGGCGAAGGCCGGGGCGGACGCCAGCGGCACCTCCAGCGTGGTCGGCGGTGCGATGGGCGCTTCCAGCTCGCTGGCTGCCAGCGGATCGAGCGGATCTGCCGGGACCGTCCCGCGAGCCGACTACCGCGCGTTGCCCCGGGTGACCTTCACCGATCCCGAGATCGGCGCGGTCGGGCTCACCGAGCAGCAGGCCCGTGAGCGCGGCATCAACGTGCAGGTGGGTTTCACCAAACTCGGCAGCTCGACCCGGGGCTGGATCCACCGGGTCGGCGACGACGGTTTCATCAAGGTCGTCGCGGACGCGGACCAGGGCGTACTGATCGGCGCGACCTCGGTCGGCCCGGCTGGCGGCGAGGTGCTGTCCGCACTGGTGGTGGCGGTGCACGCGGCGGTGCCGCTGAGTCAGCTCCGACACATGATCTACGCGTACCCGACCTTCCACCGGGCCATCGAAACCGCCCTACGCGACCTGTCCTGACCCCAGCCCCACCCGAGGCCACCGCATCCCGCGCCCCGCGGTGCCCCGCGCGCTGCCTCGCGGCTCGGGGTGCCCCGCGATCCCGCCGCCCCGCGATGCCGCGCGCCAGCGCGGCAGCTGGGCATGATCCACTCGCGTTTCAGGATGTCGCGGTATCCGGGGCATTGGGACACCCCGGTATCACTGAAACCGAGTCGATCATGACCGCCTGGACCGGGTCGGCCGAGCTGGGCGACCACATATCGGGCAAACTGCGCCGTCGGGCTGGGCCTCGCGTCGCAGGGGTGGACTTGGCGCGGATGGCCGTGGTTGGCGCGCGGACTTCGGCCGCTCGGGTTGCCGGACGTGAGCGCTCGTGCCCGGCGTCAGCGCTCCTGCTGAACCCCAGCGCTCGTGGCCGGGCGTCAGCGTTCGTGCCGAACGCCGGACGTCGGCGAGGGCGCACTTCCGCGTTCGGTGTTGCGGGTCGTAGGGTCGGAATGGTCGGCGGTGGGAAGAATGCGGCAGCCAGCCAGCAAACGCCGGGCAATTAGCTGTTCATTTCTTTCATTCAAGTGACGTACGATTGCGACCGTGACCAAGCGGTTGACTGAAGTTGCCAAGAAGGCGGGCGTCAGCGAGGCCACCGTCAGCCGGGTGCTCAACGGCCGCGACGGGGTCTCCGAGGCGACCCGGACCGCCGTGTTGACGGCGCTGGACGTGCTCGGGTACGAGCGGCCGACCAAGCTGCGCGGCGAACGTGCCCGGCTGGTCGGGCTGGTGCTGCCCGAGTTGCAGAACCCGATCTTCCCGGCGCTGGCCGAGGTCGTCACCGGCACTCTCGCCCAGCGCGGCTACACCCCGGCGCTCTGTGCCCGGACCATCGGCGGGGTCTCCGAAATGGACTACGTGGAGATGCTCCTCGACCACCAGGTCTCCGGGGTGATCTTCGCTGGTGGCTCGTACGCGCTCGCCGACGCTCGACACGACCACTACCGTCGGCTGACCGACCGAGGGCTTCCGGTCGTGCTGGTCAACGCGGGCGTGGACGAGCTGGGTTTCCCCCGGGTCTCCACTGACGACGCGGTGGCGGTGGAGCAGGCGTACGGGCATCTGCGCTCGCTCGGGCACGAACGGATCGGAATGGTGCTCGGCCCGGAGGGGCATGTGCCGTCCCGGCGCAAGCTCGACGCGATGATCCAGGCTGCCGGCTGGGACGAGGGCGACGCCGAGTGCGTCGAGCGTTCCAGCTTCTCGATGGAGGGGGCGCGGGTCGCCGCCACGAAGCTGGTCGAGCGGGGCGTGACCGGCATCATCTGCGCCAGCGACGTGCTCGCGCTGGGCACGATCCGCGCGGCCCGGCGGCTGGGTCGTTCGGTGCCGGCCGACGTGTCGGTGGTGGGTTTCGACGACTCCGCCTTCATGACGTGCACCGATCCGCCGTTGACCACGGTGCGGCAGCCGATCGAGACGATGGGGCAGGCCGCCGTGGATCTGCTGGTCACCCAGATCGAGGGTGCCGGCGTACTCCAGGACGAGCTGCTGTTCGAGCCGGAGTTGGTGGTGCGGGGTTCCACCGCGCCGGCCCCCGGACGCTAGGCACCACACCGAACGACGCTTCGGCCGTCGACCGCTTCTCGCGGTCGGCGGCCGTTTTCGTCGTTGCTCGGCACGGTCGACATCGACCGGGCCGAATGACCCACCATAAGGGATCAATAGCTGGCAAAACGGGCTGCTTTCAGTGCCTTGCCAACATCTGCCGTAATCACGTCGTGTCCTTTCGGAGCAGGGTCGATACCTTGCCGAAATGAGTCGGCCTCGTTACAGTGACTCCACTCACACCTGGCTCCGACGCAGCTACTGGGCGTCAGGTCGTATCACCGCAGATCAGCGAAGGTCATTGGAGACACCCGTTCCCGAAGGGATGGACAGATGTCCGTACCGCAATACCGAAAGGCTGCGGCGGTCGCGCTCGTGGCCGGCCTGGGGCTCAGCCTCACGGCATGCTCCACGAAGAGCGACGACAAGGGCTCGAACGCCGGCGGCAAGGTCACCATCACGGTGGACTGCCAGCCGGTCGGCGCCCAGAAAGAGCTGTTGAAGAACTGGAACGACGACGTCGCCGAGTTCCAGAAGCAGAACCCGGACATCACCGTCAAGAGCGTCAGCGTCGGCGAGCAGTGCAACAACCCGCCGGACTTCACCGCCCGCCTCGCCGGCGGCACCGTGACCGACGTCTTCTACGGGTACATGACCGATCTCCAGCAGGTGCTCGACTCCGGTCAGGCGATGGACATCAGTCAGCACGTCAGCAAGGACACGATCCCGACCTGGGACAGCGTCGACCCGGCGCTCAAGGAGGTCTTCACCGACGGCGGCAAGCTCTACGCCGTCCCGGTGAAGAACTACTCGATGGGTCTGGTCTACAACAAGGCCCTGTTCCAGCAGGCCGGGCTGGACGTGAACAACCCGCCCAAGACCTGGGTCGAGGTCCGGGCCGCCGCCAAGAAGATCTCCGCGCTCGGCAACGGCATCGCCGGCTACTCGGAGTACAGCGCCGGCAACACCGGCGGCTGGCACTTCACCTCCCTGCTCTACTCGCAGGGCGGCCGGGTGCTGACCGAGGACGGCAAGAAGGCCGACTTCAACAACGCCATGGGCAAGCAGGTCCTGCAGAACCTCAAGGACATGCGGTACGGCGACAACAGCATGGGCGCCCGCCAGCTGCTGCAGTGGGGAGACCTGCTGACGAACGCCGGCGCGGGCAAGGTCGGCATGTTCATCGGCGCGCCGGACGCCACCCAGGCGATCGTCAGCCAGTTCCAGGGCAAGTTCCAGGACTGGGCGATGGCTCCGCTGCCCGGCCAGGACGGCGCGGCGAAGGGGACGCTCGGTGGTGGTGAGGGCTACTTCTTCAAGAAGGACCTCACTCCCGAGCAGGTCAAGGCCGGTCTGAAGTGGATCGCGTACCAGAAGCTCACCCCGGGCAAGGGCCAGTTCGACTACGTCCGGGCCAAGCCGCAGAACTACCCGGTGGGTCTGCCCCAGCCGCTGCTCTTCGCCAACGGCAGTGACGCCCAGAAGCAGGAGCTGGAGCTGCGTAAGGCGAACGCGAACGTCGACACGGCGAACTTCGCGCTCTTCGAGGCGACCCCGGTCCCGATCAAGGGTGAGCCGCGCAACGCCCAGGCCGTCTACGCGGTGCTCGACGCCGCGATGTCGGGTGTGCTGACCAACCCGAACTCGAACATCGACGCGCTGCTCAAGACCGCCGAGGAGAAGGTCAACCAGCTCCTCGCCGCCGAGAGCTGACCGATCGTGTGGGGGTCGGGACGCCGACCCGACCCCCACGCCACTCGCACCACATCTCGACGTCACCGACTCACCCAGGAGTTGCCTTGGCGATCACCACCGTCCCGGAGACCCCCAGGAAACCGGGCCGCCCGCCGTCGCCGTACTCGGCGAGGCCGCAGCGCACCAGCCTCGGCCGCAAGGTACGGGACAACCTCACCGGTCACGCGTTCCTGATCGGAGCGGTGCTCTGCTTCGTCGTCTTCTCCTGGTACCCGATGGTCCGCGGCATCATCATGAGCTTCCAGCGGACCCGGCGCGGCGAGACCACCTGGGTGGGTTGGGACAACTACTCCCGCATCATCGCCGACCCCAGCTTCTGGACGGCCTGGCAGAACACCTTCTACTTCACGGTCCTGGCGCTGGCCCTCGGCTACGTGGTGCCGTTCTTCGTGGCGATCCTGCTCAACGAGTTCCGGCACGCCAAGGGGTACCTGCGGATCCTGGTCTACCTGCCGGTGATGCTGCCGCCGGCCTCGGCGCTGTTCCTCTTCAAGTTCTACGCGTACGACCCGAGCGAGGCCGGGCTCTTCAACGCGATTCTCAAGGCACTACACCTGCCCACCTCGCAGTGGATGCAGTCGCCCGAGATGACGATGCCGGCCATGGTGCTCGCGTCGACCTGGATGAACATGGGTGGCGCGGTGCTGATCTACCTGGCGTCGTTACAGAACATCCCCGGCGAGCTCTACGAGGCGGCGGAGCTCGACGGCGCCGGGATCTGGCGGCGGATCGTCCACGTGACGATCCCGCAGACCCGGTTGATCCTCGCGCTCCTGGCGATGTTGCAGATCGTCGCCACGATGCAGCTCTTCATCGAGCCCCTGATCCTCGCCAACGGCGCGGGCGCGGAGGACTCGGCGACCTCGGTGGCGTACCTCATCTACCAGCACGGGTTCTTCCAGAACGACCTCAACGGTGCCGCCGCACTGGGCGTGATCATGCTCGTGGTGCTGGCCGGCTTCTCTGCCGTGTACGTGCGGCTGACTGCGAAACAGGACTAGGACGGCGAGGAATGGCACAGGATTCCGGAACCCGGACCCTCATCTCCCAATCCCAGCTCAGCCGGGGGCGCGGCCGGGTCGTCTACTGGACGCTGCTGGTCGTGGTCGTGGCGGGGTTCACGCTCGTCTTTCTCGGGCCCCTCTACTGGATGGTCACCGGCGCGCTCAAGTCCGGCCAGGAGATCGCGCAGACCCCGCCGTCACTGTTCCCGAAGGATCCGCAGCCGCAGAACTACATCGACGCGTGGAACAACCTGGCCCTCGCCAAGCTGCTGTTCAACACCTTCTACTACGCCATCGGCGCGGTGCTGTTCCAACTGGTCTTCGACACGGCCGCCGCGTACTCGTTGTCCAAGCTTCGACCGATCTTCGGCAACGTGATCCTCGCCCTGATGCTGGGGACGCTGATGATCCCGGCGATGGTCCTCATCGTTCCGCAGTACGTGACCGTGATCGACCTGCCGATCGTGCACATCAACCTGCTGGACTCACCGTTCGCGATCTGGTTGCCCCTGGTCGCCAACGCGTTCAACATCTTCCTGTTGAAGCGGTTCTTCGACTCGATCCCCGAGGAGCTGATGGCGGCCGCCCTCATGGACGGGGCGACGTCGCTGCGCACGCTGTGGTCGATCATCCTGCCGCTGTCGCGTCCCATCCTCGGCGTAGTCTCGATCTTCGCCGTGACGGCGGTCTGGAAGGACTTCCTCTGGCCGAAGCTGGTCATGCCGTCGCCCGAGACCCGGACGGTCAGCGTCGGCATCTACGCATTCGCCGGCGGCACACCGATGAACGTGGTGATCGCCGCGTCGGTCATCGCCGCGATCCCGACCGTCATCATCTTCCTGATCTTCCAACGGAACATCATGTCCGGTCTGACCACGGGCAGCATCAAGGGATAGCCACCATGTTCTTCCGCGCGGCGAACAACGACCGTTCGCCCGACACATGACCAGGTCCGGCGAACCCGCCGACGTACTGACGCAGAAAGCAGGTGCTCGTGTCCACAGCTGACAGAAGTCCGTGGTGGCGGGGAGCGGTGATCTACCAGGTGTATCCCCGGAGCTTCGCCGACGGCAACGGCGACGGCATCGGCGACATCGCCGGCATCCGGTCCCGGCTGAACCACCTGTCCGCGCTCGGCGTCGACGCGATCTGGTTCAGCCCCTGGTACCCGTCCCCGATGGCCGACGCCGGCTACGACGTCTCCGACTACCGTGACATCGACCCGGTCTTCGGCACCCTGGCCGAGGTGGAGGCGCTGATCGCGGAGGCGCACGCGCTGGGCATCCGGACCATCGTCGACGTGGTGCCCAACCACTGCTCCGACGCGCACCCCTGGTTCCAGGCCGCGCTCGCCGGCGGACCCGGCGCGCCCGAACGGGACCTGTTCTGGTTCCGACCCGGCCGAGGTCCCAACGGCGACGAGCGGCCCACCGACTGGGTCGGCGAGTTCGGCGGCGAGACCTGGACCCGCACCACCAACCCGGACGGCACCCCCGGCGACTGGTACCTGCACCTGTTCGCCCCCCAGCAGCCGGACTTCAACTGGGACCACCCGCGGGTGCGGGAGGAGTTCGAGGACATCCTGCGGTTCTGGTTCGACCGGGGCGTGGACGGCATCCGGATCGACTCGGCCGGGCTCCTGGTCAAGGACGGGACGCTGCCCGAGGTCCTGGAGGACCAGCCGCACCCGTTCCACGACCTCGACGGGGTGCACGAGATCTACCGGGGTTGGCGTCGGGTCGCCGACGAGTACGCCGACCGGGCCCTGATCGGTGAGGTGTGGCTGCCGGACCGGCAGCGGTTCGCCAACTACCTGCGCCCGGATGAGCTGCACGCCGCATTCAACTTCGACTTCCTCGGCTGCGCCTGGGACGCCTCCGCGCTGCGGGAGAGCATCGACGGGACGCTGAGCGCGCACGCGCCGGTCAACGCGCCGGCCACCTGGGTGCTCTCGAACCACGACGTCACCCGACACGTCACCCGCTACGGTCGGGCGGACACCCGGTTCAGCTTCGCCGCCAAACGGGAGGGCATCCCCACCGACCTGGAGCTGGGCACCCGCCGGGCCCGGGCCGCCGCGCTGCTCTCGCTGTCGCTGCCCGGTGCCGCCTACGTCTACCAGGGCGAGGAGCTGGGCCTCTACGAGGTCGAGGACATCCCGTACGCGCTGCGGCAGGACCCGATGTGGGAGCGGTCCGGCCGGATCGACCCCGGTCGGGACGGCTGCCGCGTACCGCTGCCCTGGGGCGGGGACGAGCCGCCGTTCGAGTTCAGCCCCGAGGGTGCCGCGACACCCTGGCTGCCGCAGCCGGCCGACTGGAAGGACCGCACGGCCAGCGCGCAGACCGGCGACTCGGCCTCGATGCTGGAGCTGTACCGGTCGGCGATCCAGACCAGGCGGGCCGACCCGGCGCTCGGCGACGGCGAGCTGACCTGGCTGTCCGCCCCGGACGGGGTGCTCGCGTTCAGCCGCGGCGGTGGCTTCACCTGCCTGGTCAACCTCTCCGCCGCGCCGGTGCCGATGCCAGCTCAGGGGGAGTTGCTGCTGGCCAGCGGGCCGCTCGACGACGGGTTGCTGCCGTCCGACACCGCGGTCTGGTTGCGTACCGCCGAATCGGCGGACGGGCCGCGCGCGGCGGACGGACCCGGCCTGACCTGACTCTGTTCGCCGTGGTGCCGGCGGCCCGTCCCGGCCGCCGGCACCACGCCACCAAGAAGGGAGAACCGAGGGGGAACGCGCGACACCGCACCGACACGGGGGGATCTGGCCTGCCTGACGAAAGGGAGAGCGCAGCTCATGGCCAACCACACCACCGGCACCCCGCACCACCTTCGACACCCGGCCCGGGCAGGGTTGGCCGCCATCGCCGCCACCCTGCTCGCCGCCACCTCGGTGACCGTCCTCGCGGTCACCGGCACCGCGACTCCGGCCTCGGCGGCCGGGTTGTCCCCCTTCGACATCTCCGGGCGGGGCGCCACCGTCCCGTTTCTCGAGCAGGAGGCGGAGGAGGCCGCCCACAACGGCACGAAAATCGGCCCGGACCGGCGCTACGGCACGCTGCCGTCCGAGGCGTCCGGCCGGGAGGCGGTCACCCTGGACGCCGTCGGCGAGTACGTCGAGTTCACCCTCAGCGCCCCGGCCAACGCGGTCACCTTCCGCTACAGCCTGCCGGACAGCCCGGCCGGCACCGGCCGGGACGCCGCCATCGACCTGCGGGCCAACGGGGCGCTGCTGAAGTCGGTCCCGGTGACGTCGCGGTTCGGCTGGTACTACGGCGGATACCCGTTCAACAACAACCCGGGTGACACCAACCCGCACCACTTCTACGACGAGACCCGGGCGATGTTCGGCAGCACCCAGCCGGCCGGCACGAAGATCCGGCTCCAGGTCTCCTCGACCGCGCAGTCGCCCACGTTCACCATCGACCTGGCCGACTTCGAGTTGGTCGCCCCGGCGATCACGAAGCCCTCCGGTGTGCTCGACGTGGTCACCGACTTCGGTGCCGACCCGAGCGGCGCGACCGACTCGACGGCGAAGTTCCAGGCGGCGGTCGACGCCGGAAAGGCCCAGGGCCGGGCGGTCTGGATTCCGACCGGCACCTTCACCCTCTGGGATCACGTGGTGGTCGACGGGGTGACCCTGCGCGGCGCGGGCCCCTGGTATTCGGTGCTCGGCGGCCGGCACCCCACCGACCGGAAACGGTCCGTCGGCATCTACGGCAAGTACGTCCCCGGTGGCGGCTACACCGGCCCGGTCCGGGCGCACGAGGCGAACGGGCCCAGCCGCAACGTCACGCTGCGGGACTTCGCCATCATCGGCGACATCCGCGAGCGGGTCGACGACGACCAGGTCAACGCCCTGGGTGGGGCCATGACCAACTCGGTGGTCGACAACCTCTGGCTGGAGAACACCAAGGTCGGGGCGTGGATGGACGGCCCGATGGACAACTTCACCATCCGTAACAGCCGGATCCTGGACCAGACCGCGGACGGGGTGAACTTCCACACCGGGGTGACCAACTCGACGGTGACGAACACGTTCGTCCGCAACACCGGCGACGACGCGTTGGCGATGTGGGCGCAGGGCGTGCCGAACGTCAACAACTCCTTCACCCGCAACACCATCGGGGTGACCCTGCTGGCGAACCACCTGGTCAGCTACGGCGGTCGGGACATCAAGATCACCGACAACGTGACGGCCGACTCGCTGACCAACGGCGGCGGCATCCACGTGGCGAACCGCTACCCCGGCGTGCAGGGCGCCACCGGAGTCCAGGGCACCTGGACGATCGCCCGGAACACGCTGATCCGTAACGGCAACTCGGACTACAACTGGAACTTCGGGGTCGGCGCGATCTGGTTCTCCGCGCTCAACGAGGCGTTCCAGAACCCCACCATCAACATCACCGACACCGACATCCTGGACAGCTCGTACGCGGCGCTGCACTGGATCGAGGGCCAGACCAACGGGATCAACCTCAACAACGTACGGATCGACGGTGCCGGCACCTACGCGCTCCAGGTGCAGGCGAACAGTCAGGTGTCGTTCACCAACGTGCGGGCCACCAACATCGCGCAGAGCAACCCGATGCACAACTGCGTCGGCGCCGGTTTCCAGATCACCCAGGGCTCCGGCAACTCCGGCTGGTACACCCCGACCCCGTACTGCGGGCCGTGGCCAAACCCCCAGTGGGGCGGCGGCCCCACCTCGCCGCCGCCGACCACCCCGCCGCCCCCGACCACCCCGCCCCCGACCAGCGGAAACCTGGCGCTGGGTCGATCGACGACCGCGACCAGCACCAACCAGAGCTACGCGGCCACCAACGTGGTGGACGGCAACGCGTCGACGTACTGGGAGAGCGCCAACAACGCCTTCCCGCAGTCGGTCACCATCGACCTGGGCGCGTCCCGGTCGGTCGACCGGGTGGCGCTCAAGCTGCCCAGCGGTTGGGAGCAACGCACCCAGACCCTGTCGGTGCTCGGCTCCACCGACGGCTCGTCGTACACCACGCTGGCGTCGTCCGCCGGTCGGGTCTTCGCTCCCGGTGCGGGCAACACCGTGTCCATCGGGCTGCCGTCCGGTGACCGCCGCTACCTCCGGGTCACCGTCACCGGCAACTCCGGCTGGCCGGCCGCGCAGCTCTCCGAGGTCGAGGTGTACGGCGGCACCCAGACCACCCCGCCGCCGACCACCCCGCCCCCGACCACGCCGCCGCCCAGCGGCAACCTGGCGGCCGGGCGGTCGATCACCGAGACCAGCCACTCCGACGTGTACGCCGCCCCCAACGCGGTGGACGGCAACGCGAACACCTACTGGGAGAGCGCCAACAACGCGTTCCCGCAGTCCTTGACAGTGGACCTGGGGGCCGACCGGTCGGTGTCCCGGGTCGTGCTGAAGCTCCCACCGTCATCGGCCTGGCAGACGCGTACGCAGACGCTGGCGGTGCTCGGCTCCACCAACGGCTCGACGTTCACCACGCTCAAGGCGTCCGCCGGCTACAGCTTCAACCCGGCCGGCGGCAACACGGTCACCGTGACCTTCACGGCGACCACCCAGCGGTACCTGCGATTGACCGTCACCGGCAACAGCGGCTGGCCAGCCGGCCAGCTCAGCGAGTTCGAGGTCTACTCCAGCTAGGCCGGGCGCCCCGGCGCAGCGCCGCGCCGGCCGTCCGACCCCCCGTCCCCAACCCGCACCGTCCCCCACCTGTCGCGGAACGACGGGCGTACCCCTGCACCCGTCGCCGGGCAACGCACCCACACCCACCCCCGAAAGAGGTGTAGCGACCCCATGTCCAGGACCGGCACCAGACGAGGCACGCCGCCAACCGGCGCGCCCACCACTGTCCCCCGCACCGCCCGCACGGGCCGCCGTCGGATGCTCGCCGGCGCGCTCGCCGGGATGCTCCTCGCCACCGCCCCGGTCGTCACCCCCATGGCGAGCGCGGCACCGGCGGCCGACCCGTCCGCGGCCGCCGCCCGGGTGGCCATGCTCGCCGGGCTCTCCGCCACCATGACCGCCAGCAGCCACAACCAGAACTACGTGGCGGGCAACGCCAACGACGGCAACGCGTCGACCTACTGGGAGAGCGCCAACAACGCGTTCCCGCAGTGGATCCAGGCGGACCTGGGCGCCACCGTCAGCGTGGACCGGGTGGTGCTCAAGCTGCCGCCCGCGTCGGACTGGCAGACCCGCACCCAGACGCTGTCGGTGTTGGGCTCGACCAACGGCTCGTCCTTCACCACCCTGAAGGCGTCCGCCGGCTACACCTTCAACCCGGCCAGCGGCAACACCGCGACGGTCAGCTTCACCGCCGCCAGCACCCGCTACGTACGCGTGCAGGTCACCGCCAACACCGGGTGGCCGGCCGCGCAGCTCTCCGAGGTCGAGGTCTACGGCGCCACCGGCAGCACCGACACCCAGGCGCCAAGCGTCCCGGGCAACCTGGCCTACACCCAGCCGGCCAGTGGGCAGATCCGGCTCACCTGGTCGGCGTCGACCGACAACGTCGGGGTGACCGGGTACGACGTCTACGCCAACGGCGCGCTGCGCGGCAGCGTCAACAGCTCGACGCTCACGTACACCGACAGCCAGCCGACCAGTGCCACGGTCTCGTACTACGTGCGGGCCAAGGACGCGGCCGGCAACCAGTCGGCGAACAGCAACACCGTGACCCGGACCGGCACCGGCAACCCGACCGGTTCCAACCTGGCGATCGGTAAGCCGATCACCGCCTCCGGGTACGTGCACACGTTCGTGGCCACCAACGCCAACGACAACAACGTGGCCACCTACTGGGAGGGCAACGGCAACCCGAGCACGCTGACCGTGCAGCTCGGCGCGAACGCCAGCCTCAGCCAGGTCGTCGTGAAGCTCAACCCGGACTCGGCGTGGGGCGCGCGTACCCAGAACATCACAGTGCTCGGCCGGGACCAGGGCTCGTCGAGCTTCACCACCCTGGTCGGCGCGGCGAACTACGCCTTCAACCCGGGCAGCGGCAACACGGTGACCATCCCGGTCTCCGGCGCGGCGGCCGACGTACGGCTCTCGATCGCCTCGAACACCGGCGCTCCGGCCGGTCAGGTGGCCGAGTTCCAGGTCTTCGGCACTCCGGCGCCGAACCCGGACCTGACCGTGACCGGCATGTCGTTCAGCCCGTCCGCACCGGTGGAGACCAGCACCATCACGCTCTCCGCGACGGTGCGGAACGCGGGCTCGGCCGCCTCCGCCGCGACCAACGTCAACTTCTACCTGGGCTCCACCCGGGTCGGCACGGCCTCGGTCGGCGGTCTCGCGGCCGGTGCCTCGACCACGGTCAGCGCCAGCATCGGCACCCGGGACTCGGGCAGCTACCCGCTCAGCGCCAAGGTCGACGAGTCGAACACCGTCGTCGAGCAGGACGACACCAACAACAGCTACACGAACCCCAGCCCACTGGTCGTCGCCGCGGTCGCCAGCTCCGACCTGGTCGCCTCGGCGGTCGCCTGGTCGCCGGGCAACCCGTCGGCGGGCAACACGGTGACCTTCTCCGTGTCCATCCGCAACGCCGGCAACCAGGCGTCCGCGTCCGGCGCGCACGGCATCACCCTGACCGTGCTCAACGAGTCCGGCACCGTGGTCCGCACCCTGACCGGCTCGTACTCCGGCGTGATCAACGCCGGCGCCACGGTCGGCCCGATCAGCCTGGGCACCTGGACCGCCGCGAACGGCAAGTACACCGTTCGGGTGGTACTCGCCGTGGACGGCAACGAGTTGCCGGTCAAGCAGGCCAACAACACGAGCGACCGGCCGCTCTTCGTGGGGCGCGGTGCCAACATGCCGTACGACATGTACGAGGCTGAGGACGGCGTGATCGGCGGCGGCGCCACCGTCGTCGGACCGAACCGGGAGGTCGGCGACCTGGCCGGCGAGGCGTCCGGTCGGCGGGCGGTGACCCTCAACTCGAACGGCAGCTACGTCGAGTTCACCACTCGGGCCAGCACCAACACGCTGGTCACCCGCTTCTCCATCCCGGACGCCCCCGGCGGTGGCGGGATCAACTCGACGCTGAACGTCTACGTCAATGGCACGTTCCACAAGGCCATCGATCTGACGTCCCGGTACGCCTGGCTGTACGGCAACGAGACCAGCCCGGGCAACTCGCCGAGCGCGGGCGGTCCGCGGCACATCTACGACGAAGCCAACGTCATGCTCAACTCCACCGTTCCGGCCGGCAGCAAGATCCGCCTTCAGAAGGACCCGGCCAACACCACCACGTACGCCATCGACTTCATCAACACGGAGCAGGTGGCGCCGATCGCCAACCCGGACCCGGCGCGCTACACCACGCCGACCGGCTTCACCCACCAGGACGTGCAGAACGCCCTGGACCGGGTGCGGATGGACACCACCGGCAACCTGATCGGGGTGTACCTGCCGGCCGGTAACTACTCCACCTCGTCGAAGTTCCAGGTGTACGGCAAGGCGGTCCAGGTGACCGGCGCCGGCCCCTGGTACACCCGGTTCAACGCGCCGTCGGGCCAGGACAACACCGACATCGGCTTCCGGGCCGAGAACTCGGCGGCCAACTCGTCGTTCAAGAACTTCGCGTACTTCGGCAACTACACCTCGCGGATCGACGGTCCGGGCAAGGTGTTCGACTTCTCCAACGTGTCGAACATCGTGATCGACAACATCTGGAACGAGCACATGGTGTGCCTCTACTGGGGCGCGAACACCGACTACATGACGATCAAGAACTCCCGGATCCGGAACATGTTCGCCGACGGCATCAACATGACCAACGGGAGCACCAACAACCTGGTCAGCAACAACGACGCCCGGGCCACCGGCGACGACAGCTTCGCGCTGTTCTCGGCCATCGACGCGGGCGGCGCCGACATGAAGGACAACATCTACGAGAACCTGACCTCGACCCTGACCTGGCGGGCAGCCGGTGTCGCCGTGTACGGCGGCTACGGCAACACGTTCCGCAACATCTACATCGCGGACACGCTGGTCTACTCCGGCATCACCATCAGCTCGCTCGACTTCGGCTATCCGATGAACGGCTTCGGCGCCAGCCCGCCCACCCGGTTCGAGAACATTTCGATCGTGCGGGCCGGTGGGCACTTCTGGGGCTCACAAACCTTCCCGGCGATCTGGGTCTTCTCCGCCTCGAAGGTGTTCCAGGGCATCCGGGTCAGCGATGTCGACATCATCGATCCGACCTACAGCGGCATCATGTTCCAGACCAACTACGTCGGCGGGCAGCCGCAGAACCCGATCACCGACACGGTCTTCACGAACATCTCCATCAGCGGTGCCCGCAAGAGCGGGGACGCCTACGACGCGAAGTCCGGCTTCGCTATCTGGGCGAACCCGATGCCGGAGGCCGGGCAGGGGCCGGCCGTCGGGTCGGTCACCTTCAACAACCTCCGGTTGAGCAACAACGCGGTGGACATCCAGAACCCCACGACAACCTTCACCATCAACCGCAACTGAGCTAGCCGGTAGCCGACGCCGCCGGGGGGCGTACCCCTCCCGGCGGCGTCGCGCCGTGTCGGCCCTCGCCCGCGGCGAACCGGGCCGCGCCGGCCGCCGCGTCCGTGGCCAGTGAGTTCATCCCGTACGCCAACTCGGTCGCCAGCGCCTCCGGCTCTCCTCGCCCCGCGCCGGCCAGCAGCGCCGCCCGGTCGTTGCGCAGGCAGGTCTGCGGATGCCGGGCGATCGCGGCCGCCAACTCCTCGGCCGCGGCCCGCGCCTGGCCGGGTGGCACCAACCGGTTGACCAACCCCATCGTGTACGCCTCGTCGGCCGGCACCGGGCGGCCGGTGAGGATCAGGTCCATCGCCCGGCTCTCGCCGATCAACCGGGGCAGCCGGACGGTGCCACCGTCGATCAACGGCACCCCCCAGCGGCGGCAGAACACCCCGAGTGTCGCGTCGGACTCGGCGACCCGCAGGTCACACCAGAGCGCCAGTTCGAGCCCGCCCGCCACCGCGTACCCGGAGATCGCCGCGATCACCGGTTTGCTGAGCGTCATCCGGGTCGGACCCATCGGGCCGTCCCCCTCCGGCTCGACCCGGTTGCCGCTCGGCGTGCCGATCGCCTTGAGGTCAGCGCCGGCGCAGAACGTGCCGCCGGCGCCCCAGAGCACGGCCACCGCCGCGTCCGGATCGGCCTCGAAGGCCCGAAAGGCGTCGGCTAACGCCCGCGCCGTAGGACCGTCCACGGCGTTCCGCGCCTCGGCCCGATCCAGCACCACGGTGCTAACCGCCCCGACCCGCTCCACCCGCACACCCATCTCGCCAGCATGCCCGCCCCGCCCCACCCCCACAATCCCCGTCGATCTTGCAGGTTGGGCTGTTGGTTTGCGGCTTGTGCCCCGGATTCTCGGAACAGAACCTGCAAGATCGGCGGCGTGGGGCGGTGCGGGGCGGTGCGGCAGGTTTGTCGCCGCCGACCGGTTTGCGACGGCGATCGCCGGGAAGTCGGTACTCGTGCGAGCACTTTTGACGAAAGTTGAGCAGGACTCCCGGCTGGACCGCGCGGGTGACCGGTTGCAGAAGGTGGTCCTGGGAACGCTGCGTCCGCGCCGGCTGCGCGACCTGCTGCACGGGGTGACCCTCGGGCATCCGCTGCACCCGGCGATGGTGCAGGTGCCGGTCGGCGCGTGGATCAGCGCCGCGGTGCTGGACCTCATGCCCGGGCAGCGCCGGCCCGCCACCGTACTGGTCGGTCTGGGCACCGTCAGCGCGCTGCCGGCGGCGGTCGCCGGTCTGAACGACTGGGCGGCCCTCGCCCGGGACCAGCGCCGGGTCGGCCTGGTGCACGCCGCCGCCAACACCCTCGGCCTGACGCTCTACGCCGGCTCGTTGGCCGCCCGACTCTCCGGCCGCCACGGAATGGGCCGTGCCCTCGGCTTCCTCGGGCTCTCCAGCGTGAGCCTCGGGGCGTACATCGGGGGCCACCTGGCGTACAAGCAGGGGGCGCAGGTCAACCAGAGCATCTCCGAGCTGCGCCGGATGAGCGACGGCTGGCACTCGCTGGCTGACATGGCGACCTTGCCGCAACGCACCCTGATCACCCGCGAGGTGGACGACGACATCTCGGTGATCCTTTACCGGCACGGTGACGAGGTGACCGTGATGTTGGAGCGCTGCCCACACCAGAGCGGGCCGCTCGGCGAGGGTGAGGTGCAGGAGATCGACGGCCACGCCTGCGTGGTCTGCCCGTGGCACGGCAGCGCGTTCCGGCTCAACGGCGGTGAGGTCGTGCAGGGACCGTCCGGCAACGACCAGCAGATCCTGCCCACCCGGATCCAGAACGGCGTGCTCCAGACCCGCCTGCCCTGACCCGCCTGCCCTGGCCCGGCTTCGCTGGCCCACCCCGGGTGCCTCCGGCGTCGCGGTGTGCCACCCGGCAACCGTCGCGGCACGTGCCGGCCGCTCAGGTGCGTCGGTGTCGGCCGACCGGCGGACCGTCCGGTACGGAGTCCAGGCCGTGCCCGCCGTCGAACAGCCCGCCCTCACCACCAGCACCGGCCCAGCCGTCGTCGCCACTCCACCCCGCTGCGCCAGCGGTCGCCATTCCGCCGGGGGGTGTCGTGCCGCCGGAGAGAGCCATCCCGCTACCCGGGAACGCCGTGCTGCCGGGGAAAGCCATGCCGCTGCCGGCGGGTGCCGCTCCGCCGCCCGTAGCTGCCATCCCGCTGCCGGTAGGTGCCAACCCGCTGCCCGTAGGTGCCCCCCCACTGCCGGGTGTCAATCCGCCGCCGTGAGGTCCAAAGTCGTTCCCGCTCGGTGCCGTACCGCCGCTCGTTGTCGCGGGAGCTTCGATGGCCACCGCCGCCCGGCTGGCAGCCCAGGCGGCACCGCTCCCGGCCGCCCCACCACTGGCCCGCCGGCCCTCGCCACTGCTGCTCCGGCCTGCACCTCCACCGCTGGTCCGGCCTGTGCCACCCCGAGCCTTGCGGGAGGACGCGGCCAGCCGGGGAGCCGCTCCGGCGGTGGCTGGGCGGCGGCGCAGCCCCAGGACCGCGCCGATCTGGGCACCGACGATGCTCGCCACCGCCAGTACGGCGGAGACCGCCAGCGGGCGGTTCACCCGATCGGCGGCACCAGCCCCGGCTGCACCGACCGTCATCGCTGGTGGTTGGCCCGCTGACTCCGTACCGCTGGGTGGTGCCGGGGCCACCCGCGGCGGTGCGGCCCGCTCGGGCGCCGGCCGGGGCGCAGGCGGCTTCGGCGCCGCCGGCTGGTCGACGAGCCGGCCGGTGGCGTGCTGCCGGGCCCCCTGGTCGGCGGCCTCCGTGGGCAGTCGGAGCAGTTGGCCGGGGCGGATCCGGTCCGGGTCGTCGAGCTTGTTCAACTTGGCGAGCTGTCGGTAGTCGCCGAACTCGTCCAGGTACCGGTCGGCCACCTCCCCGAGGTAGTCGCCCCGCGCCACCCGGTACACCGGCGCGGCCGTGTCGGGTGTCGTCGCGGCGCGGGTCGGCGCGGCCAGGGTGGTGACGGCCGGTGCGCTCGTACTCGCGTACGCCGGGGCGCCGTAGACCGCTGCGGCGCTGGCGGCGGCCGGGCTGGCGACCAGGATCAGCGCGACCGAGCCGACCAGCGCGGCGGCGGCCTTCTGCTGGCGGCCCATCCCGGGCAGCTTCGGCGCCGGCCGGCGCAGGGTTTGTGCACCCAGCTCGACGAGAACGGAGAAGGCGAACGTGGCCCAGCCGAACCAACCGGCCACCGCCAACGCCCGCAGGAAGAGCTGACCGTCGTCCCGGCTGGTCAGCGCGGTGCCCACCTCGCTGATCGTGGGTAGGTGGTCGGGCAGCGGGTTACCGGCGAAGGCGAGCAGCGCGATCGGCGCGCCGACCAGCAACACCAGGAGCACGGCCAGCGCGCCGATGCCGGTGAGGATCCGTCCGGTCCGCCGTACGACGGACCCACCCGAAACGGGCATGGCTGCCTTCCTTCCTACGGTGCTGCGGTGGTGATGGCACGCGCGGTCGCCTCGCCGGTGACGGTGACCGTCTTGTCCTGGACGAACGGTCCGATCATCGAGCGGTGGTAGGTGATGGAGACGGTCACCTGGATCAGGGTCTCCCCGTCGACCTGGGGAAAGCTCACGGTGTGGCCGGCGGTGTCCACGGCGGCCAGGTAGTTGGCGACCGCCTCGCGCGCCCCCGGCTCGTTGATCCGCTTCGGCCCGCCCTCGATGGCGGTGGCCCGGTCGATGGCCTGACCGCCGGCCCGGGCCGCCTCGGCGGCCAGGTTCTGGGCGCGTTGCAGGGTGCGGAGTTGCCCGGCGCCGTCGAAGGAGAGGCCGATGATGGCCAGTACGCCGACCATCGTCACCGCGAGGAAGATGCTCACCCGGCCGTGCTCACCTGACCGCGAGGACCTGGCAGCCGACGTGATGGCCGTCATTGCCGACCCCGGTAACGGTCGAGTGGGGAGGTGAACTCCGCGGTGATCAGCCGTTCACTCTCCATCCCGGGCAGGATGTCGAGGGTGATGTCCCGGAAGGACACCACGCAGCTGATCGTCACCGTCACCGTGGCGTCCGTACCGACCGAGCTGCTGAAGGCTTCGTCGAAGCTGGAGTCACTACCGGCCATCGAGCCGGTGAACGTCGGGTTCAGGTCGTTGGAGCAGGCCAGACCGTGCCAGTCGAGCTGCTTTCGGGCGGCCTCCGCCGCCTCTTCCTTGGCGGTGTCGGAATCCCGGGAGATCGAGGCGGCCCGCGCGGCGTCGTGCGCGGCCGCGTCGAGCGCCTCCGCGGCGACCGCGCTGCGCCCGACCACACCTGCCAGCACCATCAGCGCGATGAACGCGGGCGCGAGCACCGCCACCTCGATGGAGACCGAGCCCCGCTCGGCGGCACGGGTCATGGCGGGGTCACCCGCTCCACCGTTCCGTGGGCGGTCTGCCGCACCGCGAAGTCCACGCCCGGCACCACCGACAGGGACCGGCCGCTCACCGTGCAGGTCACGTCGGTCGTGGTGGTCACGCAGGTCGGGCCAGGCGTGTCCCAGCCCACCAGCCAGCCGCCGGCGGCCGTGAGGAAGCGGGAGGCGCTGTCCACCCCGGCGCCGTTGCGCGCCTCGTACGTCCGCTGCGCGTTGACGCCACTCTGCGCGGCGTTCAACGCGGTGGAACGGGCGAGGAAGACGGCCGCGACCTGGATCGAGGCGAAGAGCAGCACCAGGATCAGCGGCATCATCACGGCCAACTCGACCGGGTTGGCACCTTGCTCCCGGTCGCCGGCCGCGAGGTGGCGCCGGACGGCGGTGACCGCCCGGTGCCACCTTGCGAACGCGGCTCGGCGCATCCCGGTTACTCCGGCTCCGTGTAGTCCGGGATGTTGTCCATCCAGTTCTCTGCCTTGGTCAGGGCCAGCGCGGTGACAGCCATGGCGACCACGACCAGGCCGGCGATGATCACCGCTGTGGGCACCGGGCTGTCGCCGCGCTCGCCGTCGCGGCGCAGCTCGGCCAGGCGCGTCGTCACCACGACGTGCAGGTAGCTGAGGATGGACATGGCGTACTCCTTCAGGGGACGGGTCACACACGGGCGATGAACGGATAGAGGACGAACCCGAGCAGCACGAAGACGAGCAGCGCGCCCGGGATGTCGAGCTTGCTGGTGATCCCCTCGGCACGGGCGAGGTTGTCGGTGCGGATCTGGTCGCGCAGCGAGTCGGCCCGACTGCGCAGCGTCTCGTGCACCTGCGCGCCCTCGCTGCCGGAGGAGCGCATGATCGCGCCGACGTCACCCAACTCCGGAATGCCGATCTTGTCGGCGAGGTCGCGCAGCTCGTCCCAGGGCGCGTGCATCTGCATCTGGGCGATCCGCAGCGACTCCTGGAGCCGGTCGAACACCCAACCGTCGCAGACCGCCGCCGCCCGCTCCAGCGACTGCACCGGCCCGTGCGCCGCCGAGAGCTGCAACGCCACCAGGTCGAGATAGGTGCAGACGGCCTGGCGGAACTCGTCGCGGGCGGCGTTGGCCTTGGTCAGCACGGCGCGGTGCGCCAGCAGGCCGCCCAGCAGCGCCAGGCCGAGGCTGCCGAGCACCGGCACGACCAGCGGAAACGGAACGCCGAGCACCCACAACGCCGCCCCGAGCAGAGTCGGCGTGGCCAACCCGATCAGCGCGGAGAGCAGCACCGACAGGGCGTACTGCTCGGAGGTCTGACCGATCAGGGCGAGCTGCATCTGCGGCGGCCGTAACCAGCGGGACATGCCGGTCAGCCAGTCGAGTCGCCGGGACGCGGGCGTGGCGGGCCGGCCGGAGCCCGGCGGTTGATGCAGTCGGCGCAGCGCCGGCCCGAGCGCCGGTGTGGCCGGCACCAGCTCCCGGACCACCAGGAAGACGCCCAGGCCGATCCCGGCACCACCGCAGACCGCGACGACCAACTGCCAGTTGACGATCACGGGAGCCGCCCTTCGGTCGCGACTGCCGGGCTCCGCTGCGCGCTCACGCGATCACCTCGCTGGGGTCGGGCGCCGGCAGGAACCGGGCCGGCCGTTGCGGCTGGCTCATCGACCGCACCCAGGCCAGCAGGCCGATGAAGGCGGCGCCGAGGGCGGCCATCACCACCTGGCCCACCGGCGTGCCGTACGGCCTGATGTACTCGGTGTTGATCAGCCCGTACGCCAGGGTGGCCAGGGTCATTCCGGTGAGGAAGCGGACCGCGAACCGGGGCTGGGTGCGCTTGGCCTCGATCTCCCGCCGGGTGGCCACCTCGGCGGACGCCGCGCCGGCGATCGATCCGAGCACGTCGCCCAGCCGCTCACCCCGGTCCGACAGGTGCAGGATCAGCGCCGCGACGACCTGGTCGCAGACCGGGTCGGCGATCTCGTCGGCGAACGCCAGCAGCGCGGAGCGGGCCATCCAGCCGGCCTGGAGTCGGGCGGCGAGCAGCCGTACCTCGTCCTCGATGCCGGGTGGCACGCTGCCGATCGTGCCGATGATCGACTGCTGGAGACCCTGCCCGGTGCCGGAGACGTCCTTGAGGCGGCGGGTCCACTCGCCGACCGCCTCGATCCGGGCGATCGCCCGCTGTTCGGCCTTGCCGACCCCGAACAGCCACGGGGTGCCGGGCACCGCCACCGCCACCAGCAGGCCCACCACCGGCAGCCCGGTCAGCAGGAACGCCAACGCGCCGGCGGCCAGCGCGGCGACCAGCAGCGCCTGGTAGGCCCGCTGTTCGGCCGGGGTGTTGCCCGGCCCACGCCACAGTCGGCTCAGCCCCGGCCCGCTGCCTGGCCGCGGCCCGGGGGGCCGGCGGGTGCCGACCAGCGCGACCACGGCCAGCAGCAGCCCGGCCACACAGGCGGCCCCGGAGACCACCGCGATCAACTCCAGGCTGCCGAGCATCAGGTCACCGCCGGGCCAGTCGGGTCTGCCGGGGCCGCCGCCAGGCACCGGCACCGGCCTCGACCCACCGGGTCAGCAGCCGCGCGTCGTAACCCACCCGCAGCAACTGGTCGCGGACCCGCTCCGGCAGGTGCCGGGGGACAGCACGACCGTCCGGGCCGGGCCCGAAGACCGTGGTGGTGGTGATCCGGCCCGCTTCGCCGGCCCCGATCACCTCCTCCACATGCGAGACGAACCGGTGTTTCCGCCCGCCGATCGCGGTCTCGTCCTCGATGGTGACGTAGACGATCAGGTCGAGCGCGTTGCCGGCCATCCGGCGGGCCTGGTCGACAGTCATCTCGCGGCCGTGCGCCAAGGCCAGCTCGACGATCCGTTCCCCCACGCCGGCGGAAGTGCGGGCGTGGATGGTGCACATCGACCCCCGGCTGGTGGTCATCGCCTGGAGCATCGGCACGATCTCCCGGGACCGCACCTCGCCCACGATGATCCGCAGGACGCCCATCCGCAGCGACAGCGGGATCAGGTCGGCGATGGTCACCTCACCGGCCGGGCGGCCGTCGAAGCCGCGCTCGCCGTGACCCTCCCGAGCCTCGAAGCTCATCACCGCCCGGTGCCGCTCCCGGCGGCGGGCCGGGAGCAACTCCCGGCTCTCCTCCAGCAGCACGTACGGCTCGTCGGGCGGGATCTCGTTCATCAGCGCCCGGATGACCGTGGTCTTTCCGGCGCCGGCCAACCCGGCGACCATGATGTTCAGGCCGGCGCGCATCGCCGCGCGCAGGAAGTCGCGCAGCAGCGGGTCGATCATCTCGTCCAGGTCACCTCGGGCGCCCGCAAGGTCGTCGAGGCTCACGTCCAGGGTGTTGTGCTTGCGGATCACCGCGTACGGGCGGTGGCTGACCAGGAACACCGCGGCCAGCCGGCTGCCGTCGGGCAGTTGCAGGTCGAGGGTGGGCTTCACGGTGGAGAGGGACCGCTCGGTCGCGCCCGCCCGGCGGGCCGCCGCCTGGAGGATCTCCACCAGTTCGGCGTCGCTGTCGGCGATCGGTTCGGCCCAGTCCACCCCACCGCCGTGCCGGGTGATGCGTACCTGGTCGCAGCCGAGGATGTGCACCTCCTCGATGGTGTCGTCGACCAGCAGGGTCTGTAGCCGGCCGAGCCCGACCAGCTCGGCGGTCACCTGGTCGAGCAGCAGGCGTTCCTCGCCGGCGGCCATCGGCGTGCCGGACCGGCGCACCGAGTCCGCGTACGCGGCGACCACCGTGACGGCGAGTCGGGCCCGCTCGGTGTCCTCCTCGTCGACGGTGAACTCCCGGCCGCGCTGCCACAGGGTGAGCCGTTCGGTGAGTTCCCGGCGCAGTTCCCGGACCACCTGGAAGTCCATCCGGGGCCGCGGCGGCGATTCCGGCGGCGGGGTGGCCGCGGGCATCGGCTGCGGCAGCGGCACGGACTGGTGGTGCCGACCGTTCGGCGCGGCCAGGGGCGGCGCGGTGGAGGTCACGCCCGGTGGCTGTTGGCGCGGGTCGGTGGAGACCGGCTCAAACCGCATCCGGCACCCCCTGCTGCACGGGCCACGACAACCGGGCCCGCCGCCGTTCCAGCAGCGCCCCGACCGGCACCTCCAGCGCGGCCGCCGCGCGCATCAGCGGCCGACCGGCCCGCACGGTCCCGCCCAGGGCGAGCACCCCGGCGGTACGCGGATCGTGCGGCAGCCGTGCGATGACCGGCAGTTTCAGGGCCCGGCTGATCTCGGCCCGCCCGTGTCCGTCGCCGACCAGCAGCAGCCGCAGGGTGCCCGGGGGCACCCGGTGCTCGGCGAAGTCCCGTTCGATCGTGGTGACCACCGCGCGGGTGCCGGAGAGGTCCGGCAGGTGTGCCCGGGTCACCAACAGCACCACCGAGGCGGCCCGCAGCAGCGGCCATGGTGGCCCGGTGACGTGCAGCCGGCCGCAGTCGACCAGAACGTCGTAGCCGGGAGTGCCGCGGTCGAGGGCGTCGAAGTAGTCGGCGAAGCGCTGCCAGAGCGGGGTGACGCTGCCGCTCTGGGCCGGGTCGACGAGGCCGGGCAGCAAAAGCCGTTCCCGACGGGGCGCGTCCAGGTCGACCAGCTGCGACCAGAACGCGGTTTCCAGGTTGCCGTCGCGCAACTCCCCGACGGCCAGCTCTCCGATGCCGCGTGGGCCGTCCAGTTGGCCGCCGAGATATCCGGCGAGGATCGATCCGCCGGCCGGGTCACATTCGGCGACCACCAGCCGCCGGTGCCAGGCCAACGCGCAGGCCAGCGCCGAGGTGGTGACGCCGGGCGAACCCTTCGCGGACACCAGCGCGATGATCGCCATGCTCAGGCCGCCTCGGTCAGCACGACGGCGAGCCGTTCCTGTGCGGCGAGCGCCACCACCGCGGGCACATCGCGGGTGAGCAGCGCCAGGTACAGGACCTTGTCGTCGTTGGCCGGGCTGACCATGTCGATGACGGTGGCCGCGAACCGGGTGCCGGCGGCGGCCGTGTCTCCGTCGGCGTTGTTGTCCGGGGTGCTGACCAGCAGGACCTTGTCACCGGGGTGCAGTTTGCGGGCCGGCACCTGGGCGGTCTTCAGGCCGAGCGCGATCTGCTGCTGGCCGGGGCCGAGCAGCGGGTCGTCGGTGACCTGTCCCAGGGTGAGCAGGGTGCCCGGAAGCAGCGCGACGGCGGCCCGTTTGCCGACCACCTCGTCGAGCCGTGCGGCGGGCACCGGGCGCAGCCCCTGGCCGCCGGCGACCTGCACGGTGACCAGGTCGGCCGCGCTGATCTCCCGGCCCACCTCCACCGGGCGGGCCACCGCCAGATAGCTGCCGGTGGCCCGTACCGAGGTGACCGCGAACGCCGCGCCCAGCCCGCCCAGGGCGATCAGGAGGACGGCGAGACCGAGCAGCCCGGGACGGACCCGGCGCTGGCGGACCACCGTGGGCGGGATGACGGGTGCGTCCACCGGCGGGGTCCCGTTGCGCGTCGCGAGGCTCATCTGGTGACCACCTGGAGTTCGTTGATCTGAATCTGAACGATGCCGCTGTTACGGGTCACCAGGATTTCTCCGCTCTCGCCACCGCCGCGCCAGGTCACCGTCCAGTGGGTGGTGGCGGTGACGTCGTAGGTGTCGGCCTCCGAGTAGCCCTCGTCGTAGCCGCAGTCGGGGGACGTGAGGCCGGCGCGACTGCCCTTCGGGTCGTACGGGGTGCCGGGACCGTCGCAGGTGACGTACTCGTCGTTGCCCATGTCCCAGACGATCCGGTCGACCTTCGCCTCGATGGAGACGGTGACGCCCCGGTCTGACGCGGACGCGGTCAGCGGGCCGAAGTAGCTGGGGGTCGGTGTCGCCCACATCCATACCGGCAGACCGACCAGGCCCGGCCCGATGTCCTTGCGGGGGGCGACCTTCAGCCTCGCCGGCAGCAGACTGATCGACGCCAGGGCGCGACGGGCCAACTCCTCCGGGTTGGGCGGCGCGCCGAAGCCGGCCGGCGGATCGTCCAGCAGCACGACGGTCTGGTTGCCCACGTCGGCGCCGCCGTTGCACGTCTTCACGTACCACTGCTGACCCTCGGGTGCCTCGCCCTGCGGCTCGGCCAACTTGTAGTAGCAGCCGTCGCTACTGCTGAACCAGCCCAACACCTCGTCGTAGCAGGGGATGGTTCGCCCGTTCCACTGACAGGTGCCGCTGCCACCCCCGCCGCCACCGTCATCCCCACCGTCGTCCCCGCCGCCGCCGGGATCGCCCGGGTTGCCGGGTTCGTCGTCCCAGACGCTGCAGTCGGGCTGGGCGGGCGGGCAGCCGGCTCCCGGGTCGGCCCGTCGAGCGGCGGCGGCCGGCAGGGTCGCGCCGACCACCAGCAGGAGCGTGAGGCCGATTCCGGCGATCGCCCGTCGGGTTGTCGCGGCCCGGGTCAGCACGGCTGGTCCCGGTGCGTCGTACCGGAGCTGATCAGCCAGCGGCCGTCGGGGTAGCGGGTCGCGGTGGCGGTGGAGAGGTGTCTGCCGCCGCCGCTGCCCGGGACGGGGCGTTTGTTCTTGGCGTAGACCAGCCGGTAGCCGGTCGTGTCCAGGCAGTCCTGGATCTCCACGGTGGCCGGCTTCGTGTCCAGGCTGACGGCGGTCACGGTCGGGTCGGACTTCAACGTCCCGGTACGCATGGCGCCGTGCTCCTTTGCGTCGCGAATGGACAATTGGACCCGAGTGAGAAGTGGGTCAGCGAGGAATCGGGACAGTTCCGGCGCGCGCGGATCGCTGCGCAGGCCCGCCGTGCGTGAGGCCGCGAGATACCCGGAGTACGCGTCAAGTGCCGCCTTTTCGGCAGCGCGCCGTTCGACGTCGGGATCGATCCGGGGTCCGTCGTCGCGGGCTGCCGTCGGCCGTTCGACCGTTTCCCGTCCACTGGCGCAGGCGGTGACCGGCATCGCCGCCACGACCGCCAGCAGGCAGATTGCCGCTCGTCTGAGCTGCCGTCCGCGCACCGTCGAGCCTCCTCGTGGTCGCCCGAGGCGGTGACGGGTTCACCGCCGTCGGGCATGCGGAAGCGCGCCCGGATCAGCACATCCGGAGCCGTTCATTGCGCTTCTGCATTCACCGTTACGGATCTTTTACAAATGCAGGGTCCTGTGTCGTCCGATGCTGAAGGTGAGGCTTGCGTCACACCCAAGGGGCGAGCATAGGCTGACGCTCGCCGATGCAACAGAGGCAATTCACGTGAACACTCTGTGTGATGACAGGTGGTGGTGATGGGTGTCCGCACCGCATCCCGAGCAATGGTGGAGCGAAAGGTCGTTATTGATGGGGCGTCACCGGCTCGGATGGCCTCACCGACGTCTCGTCACTGGTCGCGGGAGTGGGACATCGCGGCCTCATCCCGGCATTCGAACGGCGTTGCCGGCCGACCGGCGGCCTCCTCGTTCGACGGGGTGCCCGGCCCGGAGGCGGCCAGAAGCATCCTCGCGGGCCTGGGTCGGCAGGTCGCTTTCTGCGCCATCCGCTACACCGGAGCGAGTGCTCAGTCACGATCCGTGTTCGCTATGACGGGGGCGCATCCAGCCGAAACGGAGGCGACATGGCGCTGACCGGCCCCCCGGCGGCCGTCCCGGGTCGGGAAGAGCCACCCGATCGGAGCCCGGCACTCCCGCCGTCCGGCGGTACGACGGAACCCGCCCGCCGGGCAGCGCCCGCCCAGCGGGGCGAACGAGCATCGGGCCTCGTCTCGGCGCTGGCGCGTACCCGGGTCTCGACCGTGTTCGCGATCCTCGCGATCGGCCCGCTGATGCGGTTGGCCGCGCTGCGCTACGCCGTACCCTCGGGCCTGCCCAGCCGGACCGGCTGCGACGCCTGCGGCGCGCCGGTCGGCCTGACCCGGCCCTGGCCGGCGCTGGGCCCGGCGGCCCGGTGCGGTCGCTGCCTCGCCCGGGTCGGCCCACCGCCGGGCACGGTCGAGGTGGCCGTGCTCACGGCGGCGGTGCTGCTGGCGTTCGCCGGTCCGCCGGGCGGGGCGTTGCCGGCGCTGATCTGGTGGCTCGGCTGGACGATTCCGGCGATCTTCGTCGACCTGGCGGTGCACCGGTTGCCGGATCGGCTCACCCTGCCCGCGGCGGCCGGCACCTGGCTGTTGCTCGGCGTGGCCGCGCTCGACGCCGACCCGGGGCACTGGCTGCGGGCCGTCATCGGCGGCACCGGGCTGGCGCTCTTCTTCGCCAGCACCGCGGTGCTGCTCGGCCGCCGCGGCTTCGGGCTGGGTGACGCCAAGCTGGCGCTCAGCGTCGGCGCGCTGCTCGGCTGGTACGGCTGGCCGGTGCTGCTGTTCGGACTGCTGCTCACCTTCGGGCTCTCCGCCCTGGTGAGTCTGGGCCTGCTGGCCACCCGCCGCGCCACCTGGAGCACCCACCTACCGTTCGGCCCGTTCCTGCTGCTGGGCACGGTCGGCGCGCTACTGCTCATTCGCTGAATGCCGCCGCCGATCCAGGGGGCGTCGCTGGTCAGGGGCGGGAGCGGCTGGCCAGTTTGGGGACCGGGCCCTCGGAGCGGTCGGCCCGACGGCGGAGCACCTCGCTGGTCGGGCGGGCCAGCAACGGGGTAGCCACCACGGCGACCAGGGCGCCGAAGAGCACACCCGCGATCACATCGTGCGGGTAGTGCACGCCCACGAAGACCCGGGAGAAGGCGCCGAGCGCGGCCAGGGGCAGCGCGACCAGGCCGATTCGGCGGGAGAGCAGCAACGTGGTGACCGCCAGCGCGCCGGCGATGGTGGCGTGGTTGCTGGGGAACGACCAGTCACCCGGGGGTGGGCAGGCGCTCGCGATAATCTCCCGGCCGATGGTCCGGCAGGGGCGCTCCTCGTCCACCACGGTCTTGAAGAACTCACTGCCCACGTACGCCAGGAGGGCTGGCACCGGCGCGATCAGGGCGAGTGCCCGGTTACGCGGGCCGCCGGACCGGCGGCTCAGCGCGGCCATCAGCAGCAGCGCGCCGAGCAGCAGGACCACCCCCTCGGTGGCGTGTCCGGCGAACCACTGCACCGGCTCTGGGCTGCCGGCGGCGGCGTCGACGACGTCGCGGTACCACTCGGCGCTGATCTCCGGAACGTCCATGCTGCCGTTGTCGACCATGCATCACCTCACTTCACGTTCATACCCTGTTCACCTTGGGGACACCCTAGGAACACGGCAGGGGGCGCCGCTCCTGTCGAAGGTCGAGCGGTCTGCCCGATCTTCGTCCAGGATTCGCACAGCCAGCCCTGGTTGGCTGTTCCAGGACGACGTCAGTATCCACAGGAGGCTTCGTGCAGACCGGTTCGGCCACCGATCAACCACAGTCCAGCGCCGCGACGGCGGACGACGAGACCTGGCGGATCCGGCGCACAGAGGCCGACCTGGACCGGCTCGGCGAGACCGAGTCGATCTTCGCGTTGGGCAACGGGTGGCTCGGCTGGCGTGGGGTGCTCGACGAGGGCGCCCCGTGCGGGATGCCGGGCAGCTACGTCAGTGGCTTCCACGAGCGGCGCGAGCTGAGCTACCCCGAGGAGGGGTACGCGTTCCCGTCGGCCAGCGACACCGTCATCAGCGCACCGAACGCCGCACTGATCCGGCTCTGGGTCGACGACGAACCGCTGGATCTCCGGACCGGGACGCTGCGCAGCCACGAACAGGTGCTCGACCTGCGTGCCGGCGTGCTGCGCCGGGAAACCGAGTGGATCTCACCGGCCGGGCGGGGCGTACGCATCCGCAGCACCCGGTTGGTGTCCCTGCCGCATCGCCCGGTGGCCGCCGTCCGGTACGAGGTCGAGCCGTTGGACGCCGCCGTCGAGCTGCGGGTCTGCTCGGATCTGCTGGCCAACGAGACGGTGCCGGAGCGTTCGGACGACCCTCGTGCGGCGTCGGCGCCCACCGACCCGCTGACCGCCGAGACGTACCGTGCGACTGGCCTCGACGGCGTGCTGGTGCACCGCCCCGAGCGCAGCGGCCAGCGCGTCGCGGTCGCGGTCAGTCACCTGCTGGACGGGCCGGGGACGGTGACCATCACCGATGACTGCACCCCGGACCGGGTACGGCTGACCGTGACCGGCCGGCTTCACCGGGGGGAGCGGTTGCGGCTGACGAAGTTCGCCGCCTACGAGTGGGCGGCGGTCGACGCGACGCCCGCCGACGAGTTGGCCGCCCTGGTCGCCGCCGAGGCGGACGCGGCCCGCGCGGACGGCTTCGACGCCCTGCTCACCGACCAGCGCACCGCCCTGGACGCGGCCTGGCAGGTGGCCGACGTGCAGCTCGACGGTGATCCGGAGCTTCAGCAGGCCGTTCGGTTCGCGATGTTCCACCTGATCCAGGCCGGTCGCCCGGACTCCGACCGGACCATCTCCGCCAAGGGGTTGACCGGCAACGGCTACGACGGGCACGTCCTCTGGGACACCGAGAGTTACGTCCTGCCGGTGCTCACCTACCTGGCCCCGGCGGTGGCCCGCTCGGCGCTGAGGTGGCGGCACGCCCACCTCCCCGAAGCGCGGGAGCGGGCCGCCGAGCTGCGGTTGACCGGCGTGACCTTTCCGTGGCGCACCATCGGCGGCCGGGAAAGCTCCGGCTACTGGCCGGCGGGCACCGCCGCGCTGCACGTCAACGCGGACGTCGCCGACGCGGTGCTGCGTTACCTGGCGGCCACCGACGATCAGGGGTTCCTGGCCGAGGCGGGGCTGGAACTGCTGGTGGAGACCGCTCGGCTCTGGCACGGCTTCGGCCACTGGTCGGAGGACGGCACCTTCCACCTGCACGGCGTGACCGGCCCGGACGAGTACGCCGCGCTGGTCGACGACAACGTCTTCACCAACCTGATGGCGAAGCGCAATCTGCGCGGCGCGGCGGACGCCGCCGAGGGGCATCCCGAGCTGGCCGGCCGGCTCGGCGTGGACCGCGAAGAGGTGGCCGGCTGGCGGGCCGCCGCCGACGCGATGGCCATCCCGTACGACCGCGAGCGCGGGGTGCACCAGCAGGCCGCCGGCTTCACCGAACAACCCGAGTGGGACTTCGCGAACACCGGCGACGACGACTACCCGCTGCTGCTGCACTTTCCGTACCTGGAGCTGTACCGCAAGCAGGTGGTCAAGCAGGCCGATCTGGTGCTGGCCATGCAGCTCTGCCCCGGTGAGTTCACCGCCGACGAGAAGGCCCGCAACCTGGCCTACTACCAGGCCCGCACGGTCCGCGACTCGTCGCTGTCGGCGGCCCCGCAGGCCGTGCTGGCCGCCGAGGTCGGGCACCTGGATCTGGCGTACGACCTGTTCGCCGAGTCGGTCCTACAGGACCTGGCCGACCTGGGGGACAAGACCGCCGACGGGCTGCACCTGGCCTCGCTGGCCGGCGCGTGGCTGGCGCTGGTGCAGGGCTTCGGTGGGCTGCGCGACGACCGGAGGGTGCTCTCCTTCGACCCCCGGCTGCCGCGACGGATCGACCGGCTGGCGTTCAGCCTGCGCTGGCGCGGCCACCGACTGCGGGTCACGTTGACTCCGGCCGAGGCCCGCTACGAGCTGCCCGACGCCGCCGCAGCTGCCGAGGTCGAGCTGTGGCACCACGGCGAGTCGCTGCGGGTCACCGGCGCCGAGCCGGTCACCCGGCCGATGCCGCCGGTGCCCGACCCCGGCCCGGAGCCACCCTCCCCACCCGGCCGCCGACCCACCCGCCGCTCGGCCGACTGAGCCGCTCCGGCCGGTTCGGGGGCCGCCGCGGCTCCGGTTCAGGCCGACTCGCTCCGGCTCGGCCGCCGCGTGGCGTCGGCTCAGGTCGGCACGGGGCCGCCGGCCATCCGCTCGCGGACGGCCTCCAGCGCCTCGAAGGCGTACGCCCAGTTGTGGCACTTGAAACTGCGCAAACCGTCGATCGCGGTGTGACAGTCGGAGCAGCGCACCCCGGCGATGGCAGCCGGGATCTCGGTGTTGACGTACTTGCGCTCGCCCAGGATGACCGTGGCGATCATGGCCTTGTCGTGCAGGCCGGAGAGCGCCGACGAGACGATGTCGTACCAGGTGATCCGCCGACGGCACTTCGGGCAGTCGGGTTCGTCGCCGCTGACCCAGAGCGGAGCGCCGATGCTGCGCGCCGGCATGCCGAGCAGTTTCTCCAGCCGCCGGACGTCCGACTCGGGGGTGGTCCAGCGGTGTCGGCCGGGCAGTGATGCGGGCGAGTCGTACACGGCGCGGAACAGATCGTGGTCGACCTGCACGGTCTCGCGCTGAGCGGTCATCGGCGTCCCTCCTCGTTGAGTCGGTGCCCCCACCGTGGTCAGCGGTGACCATGGGCGCAGCCAGATCAACGACACGAGGGGTCAGCGGGTCGTCGCCCCGAGGCGTGGCGTCCGCCCCTGACCTCGCTTTCGCCTCCGGTGGCCGGCCTCGGGTGGTACGACGGACGCAGGGCGTGCGCCGGCGGGAGGAGCGCCGATGGCGAGCAGACCCGAACGGCTGCTGCGGCGTGGCGACTCGCCGCTGAGCGCCTCGTTCCTGGAGCTCTTCTTCGATCTGGCGTTCGTGCTCGCCCTCAGTCAGCTGGCCGCCCACCTGCTGCATGACCTCAGCCTGGCCGGCGCGCTGCATACCGCAGTGCTGTTGACCGGGGTCTGGTGGATCTGGGTGACCACCACCTGGTTCGCCGACTGGTACGACCCGGAGAGCCCGGCGGTGCGCTGGCTGCTGGTCGGTGCCGCGCTGGGCAGCCTGCTGGCCGGGGTGGCGATCCCGCAGGCGTTGGACGGGCGGGGCCTGCTCTTCGCCGGCGCGTACGTGTCGGTGCACCTCGCCCGGGGCGCGGTCACCGCCATCGCGCTACGCGGTCACCCGCGGCAGATCCGGGCGCTGCGCATCCTCTGCTGGTTCAGCGTCTCCGCCGTACCGTGGTTGGCCGGTGGGTTTCTGCCGGAGTGGCGGGTGCCGCTCTGGCTGCTCGCCATCGCCATCGATTTCACCGCCCCTCGACTCGGCTGGCCCACGCCATGGATGGGCCGGACCAGGCCACAGGAGTTGCACCTGGCCGGCGAGCACTTCGCCGAGCGGTACCAACAAATCATGATCATTGCGCTCGGCGAACTCGTCCTGGTCGCCGGCCTCTCGTACGCCGACACCGACCTCGCCCTCCCGCAGACCACCGCGTTCCTGCTGGTCTTCGCCACCGCGGTGCTGATCGGTCTGCTCTACGTCACACCCGCTGGTCAGCGCCTCGGCCCGGCCATCGAGCATGCCGACCCGTCCCGGCTCGGGGTCATCACCGGATACCTGCATTTGGTGATGGTCGCCGGGCTGGTGGTCACCGCCGTCGGTGCGGAACTGAGCATCGCCCACCCTACGCGGACCGGTGACACGACCGCGGTCCTGGTGATCCTGAGCGGTCCGACGCTGTTCCTGGCCGGGCGGATCCTCTTCTCGGCGGCGATCCACCGGCGACTCTCCTGGCCCCGGGTGGCCGCCCTGTTCGTGCTGGGCGTTGCGGCGGCCGCTCTGCGGCTGCCGTTGTTGGCGGTCAGCGCGGTCGCCACCGGGGTGGTGCTTGTGGTGGTCGTCCTGGACCACGCAGGCATCGGCTCCTACCGGCGCCGATCTGGCGCGTAGCCGAGAAGCCTGACTAAAGTCAGATGTGTGGACTCCGCTCTCATCGCCGCCGTGCGGCGGTTCAACCGGACGGTCACCCAGCGGGTGGGTGCGCTCGACGACGAGTACATGGCCCAGGGGCGCCCCCTGGGGCAGGCGCGGCTGCTCTGGGAGATCGGCCCCGCCGGCGCCGAGGTCGCCGCGTTACGGGCCCGGCTCGGCCTGGACTCCGGATACCTCAGCCGACTCCTGCGCACCCTCGAGAACGACGGCCTCGTCACCGTCGGACCGGCCAACCAGTCCGGCGGCGACGGCCGCGTACGCGTCGCCACGCTCACCGACGCCGGCCGCACCCAGTGGGCCGACCTCGACCAGCGGTCGGACGATCTCGCCGCGTCGATCCTCGAACCGCTCACCGAACACCGCCGCGAACGACTCGTCACCGCCATGGCCGAGGTCGAACGGCTGCTCATCGGCTCGATGGTCGTCATCGAGCCGTGCCCACCGAGCGACCCGCGAGCCCGTGCGTGCCTGCGGGCCTACGTCCGGGACATCGAACGACGATTCGACGGCGGGTTCGACCCCGCACTGAGCAAACCGCTCCCCGACGAAGCGCTCGTCCCGCCCAACGGGGTGCTCCTGCTCGCCACCCTCAACAGCGAACCGATCGGCTGCGGCGCGGTCAAACTCCACCCCGACGCGCCCGCCGAGGTCAAACGGGTGTGGGTGGCCGACACCGTACGCGGGCTCGGCGTCGGGCGGCGGCTGCTCGGTGAGTTGGAACGGTACGCCGCCGAGCGCGGCGCGACCGCGGTCCGGTTGGACACCAACCGCAACCTCACCGAGGCGATCGCCCTGTACCGGGCGACCGGTTACCGGGAGATCGAGGCGTACAACACCGAGCGCTACGCCCATCACTGGTTCGAGAAGCACATCGAGCGGTGACGGCGGCGTGCTGCGGAAGCGTGTACGTCGACAATCTGATCTTGCCGCCTCGGACCCGTTGCGGAAGGCTGAGGGACGTCGGAGCGATGATCAGCATCCGACCTCAGGCAAGGAGTTGTTCGTGCGCAAGCTCGTGTATTACATCGCCACCACCCTGGACGGCTTCATCGCCGGCCCCGACGGCGCCGATCCCACCGGCCCCGGCGGGTTCTGGCCCATTCCGGACGACTATCTGCGCCACCTCGTCGCGGAGTATCCGGAGACCCTGCCCGGCCCGGCCCGGCAGGCGTTCGGCATCACCGACCAGGGCAGTCGGTTCGACACCGTGCTGGAAGGGCGCCACTCCTACGACGTGGGGTTGCAGGCCGGCGTGACCGACGCGTACCCCCACCTGCGCCACCTGGTGTTCTCCCGCACGCTGGGCAGCAGCCCGGACCCGGCCGTCGAGGTCATCGACCAGGACCCAATTGCCACGGTACGAGAGCTGAAGCGGCACGACGGCAGGGACGTCTGGGTGATCGGCGGTGGTGCCCTGGCCGGTGCCCTCTATCCCGAGATCGACCAGCTGATCATCAAGCTTGCCCCGTTGACCATCGGCGCCGGCATCCCGCTGTTCGGCCGCGACGCCGTCTTCGCACCACGTACCTGGCGGCTGACCGACCACACCGTGCTGGACAGTGGCGCCCTCTTCCTGACCTACACCCGCACCGAGGCCGGAGACGAGTCCGCATGATCACCACCCCCTGGTAGCGCGAGCGGTCAGCTCCCCGATCAGCCCTTCACCGCCCCCGCCGTGAGCCCCTCGGTCAGGAAGCGCTGGCCGAGGGCGTACATGATCACCACGGGGATGCTGACCAGCAGCGACGCCGCGGCGAGTTGTCCCTGTGGCACGACGTCTCCGGCGATCATCGACTGCATCCCCACCGGGAGTGTCTTGTACTCGTCCTTGGTGATGAACACGAAGGCGAAGAGGAACTCGTTCCAGGCGTTGGTCAGGGTGAAGAGCGCGACCGCCAGTAACCCTGGCTTGGCGAGGGGCAGCACCACCCGGCCGAACGCCTGGATGCGGCTGCAACCGTCGACCAGCGCGGCCTCCTCCAGCTCGATGGGGATCGACGAGAAGTACCCCACCAGCAGCCAGGTGGCGAACGGCAGCGTGAAGGTCGGGTACGTCACCACCAGCGACCACAACGAGTCGGTGAGCCGGGCACCGATGAGCATCTGGTACAGCGGGATGAACAGCAGCGCGCCCGGCATCACGTAGGTGAGCAGCACCGTCACGGTGAAGCCCTGCGCACCCCGGAACCGCAGCCGGGCCAGCGCGTAGCCGGCCAGGGCGGCGCAGACCAGTGCCACCGCGGTGGACGCCGCGGACACCAGCAGGGTGTTGAGGTACCAGCGGCCGAACGGCTGGTTGGCGAACAGGGCGCCGAACTGCTCCAGGGTCCACGGCGTTGGCCACAGGTCGTCGGTACGCATGACGACCTGACCCTCGGACTTGAAGGCCGTGACGGCGATCCAGTACAGCGGGCCCAGCACGAAGAAGAGCAGACCGGCCAGCGCGACCCAGGACCCCACCCCCGACACCACTGACGACGACCGGCGCCCGCCCCGCGACTGAAGGGTCGAGACCACCCGGCCGACCCCCGCCGCGATCAGCAGGATCACCCCGAGGACCACCGCCGCCTTCCAGAAGATCTCCGGCGATGCCCAGATCAGCAGACCCGTGACCAGCGCGGTGACGAACCACGGCAGCGCCTTCCGCGCCGTCGCGGCCCACCGCCGCGTGCTGATCCACCGCGCCGCCCGGCGTCGCCGGGGCAGTTTGATGTTGGTGTCCTGGCGCAACAACCGGACCAGCACGAACACCAGCCCGCCGATGATCGGCAGCATGACGAGCGTGACCGCCGCGCCCGCACCGTACTGGAGCTGCAAGATCGCCTTCGAGTAGGCGATGAGCACGTACGGCGCGGTCACGTCGCCCGGGCCGCCCTGCGTCAGCAACCAGACGAGGTCGAAGTTGTTGAACGTCCAGATCGACGACAGGGTCACCGTCACGGTGATCACGTGGCGCAGGCCGGGCAGCGTCACGCTTCTGAACCGCTGCCACGCCGAGGCGCCGTCGATGGTCGCCGCCTCGTAGAGGTCCGCCGGGATGGCCTTCAACCCCGCGAGGAAACACACGGTGAAGAACGGCACCCCCTTCCAGACGTTGACGAGGATCACCGACGGCATGGCCAGCGACGGGTCGGAGAGCCAGCCCGCGGGCCAGCTGTCGACCAGGTGCGCGCTGGCCAGCAGCGGCCCGATCCCGGTGGCGGTGAGCAGCGTGTTGACGCTGCCGAAGATCGGGTCGAGCAGCGCGCGCCAGCTGAACGCCGTCACCACCGTCGGCACCACCCACGGCACCAGGAGCAGCCCGGCCAGCACGGCCCGCCCACGGCGTCGATGGTGCAGCAGCAGGGCCGCCGCCAACCCCAGCACGACCTTGAAAACCTCGGCGTACGCGGTGAAGACGAACGAGTTCACCACGCCGGTGTGGAACTGCTCGTCGCCGACGAGCGCGAGGTAGTTGTCCAGGCCGACGAAGACGGTGTCCTGCCCGTGCCGTTCCGTGGTGCTGGTGATGATCGACCGGGCGATCGGCACGAGGACGAGCCCGCCGACCAGCACGGCCATGGGTGCCAGGAACAGCGCGGCCAGCCGCCAGTCACGCCCCAACCGCCGCTGGACCGCCGTGAGGGAGCCAGGTCCCGACGGCGGGGGCTTCCTCGCCGCCGGGACCCGCGCAGGGCGAACTGACCTCACTGGCGCAGCCCCTGCTGGTTGAAGATCTGCACCATCTTCTCGTGGGCGGCCGTCACGGCCTGCGCCGGCGCCGCTCCCTGGACGACCTGCTGCATCATGTCGGTGAGGACGTAGGCCGACCCCACGGCCTGCTGGCCCGCGCTGGCCTTCTGCGGGAAGGCCAGGCCGTTCTTCGTGTTCAGCGGCAGCTTCAGTTCAGTGATCTTGCGCAGCATGGGGAACGCGGCATCGCCGCTGGTGAAGAACGGGTCGGCGTCCCAGACCTTCTCCCAGGCGGGCATCACCAGGCCGGGTGCCTCCTTCGCCACCCCGAGCAGTGCGGGCGCGCTGACCAGGTACTGCGCCAGGAGCTTGGCGAGCGCCGGGTTCTTGGCACCCTTGAAGACGACGAAGCCCTGCGACTGGCCGAGCAGCAGCGGATTGTCGGTCGCCGGGCCGATGCAGTCGGAGAACACGTGGGTGTTCGCGTGCACCGGGTTCTTCTTGGTCCTGGAGTCCGCGTAGACGCTGAACTGGTTGCGGGTGTAGCCGAGGATTCCGGCGAGCCAGTTCTCGTTGTTGCTGGTGTCGGTCCAGCTCGCGATCCCCGGCGGCAACATCGGCTTGTACTTGGGGTTGGTGTAGATGTCGCCGAGGAAGGCCACCGCCTGCACCGTCTCCGGGGTGTTGAAGGTGACCTTCCTGCCGTCGTTGGAGGCGATCGACCCGCCGTAGGCGTTGATCAGCGCCTCGATCATTCCGTTGCCGTCACCGGACCGGTTCACCGTCATGCCCCAGCCGAACCGGCGCTTGCCCGGATCGGAGATCTCCAGGCACAGGTCCCGCAGCTCCTCCCAGCTGTAGATGTCCTTGGGGGAGATGCCCTTGTCCTGCATCCAGTCCTTGCGCAGGAACGACCCGATCCCGATGAAGTGGTACGGAATGGCGAACCACTTGCCGTCGAAGACGCAGAAGTTCTTGGCCTCGGCGCAGGGCTCGCCGTACTTGGCGGTCAGCGCCTGGACGACGTCCGTCACGTCCTCCAGGTCGCCCAGCGCCTGGAACTGTGCGACGAACCGCGAGTCGGTCATGAACGCCAGGTCACGGGCCACCCCGCCCTTGACCTCGGCGTCGATCTTGGCCACCACGTCACCGGCGTCGGCCTGGACCAGACTGTTCTCGATCTTCGTCCCGGTGGTGTCGGCGAACTTCTTGATCGAGCTGTCCAGGGCCTCGTTCGCCGCCGCCGAGTACAGCTTCTGCGACAGCATCCCCATCGAGGAGCCCTTCATCGCCGCCGCGGCGTCGATCAGCTCCTGCGGAACCTCCGGCTGCACCCTGGTGGGCGATTCGGAGCTGCCCTCACACGCGGCCAGACCAGCCGCGCCGAGCACCCCCACCCCCATCCCCAGAAAGCCGCGCCGGGACCACATCGGGTTGTCCTCCATGGACACTCGCCTCCTCTTTTTCCCGCACCACCGCACGCCAAAGGCGTGCTTGTGCTCCAGGTGTCCCTATGACGGCGACCACGGACGCGTCGCCCGCATCGATCAGCGCGTTCGCGTACCCGTTGTTGGAGTTGGTGGGGTTGTCGCGGTGGCGGTGGGGAAATCCCTGCCGCCGGTCACCGCCGGGAGTCCGCTGACGCACGTTTCGTCGTGGTAGCCGAGCGAGCCGCGCGAGAGAATCCGCGTGCCGCTCGCCGGGTAGCGCGACGAGGTTGAGGCGATCGGCGACCGGGCCGAGAAAGCTGCGCTGACTTTGCAGTTCGGTCGGGCCACGAGACCACCACCGTTCGAGATTTCGAACTGAGTTCGAGATACCGTATCGAGTGGTCGCGACGCTAGAGCAGCGCCAAGACGAATGTCAATGTTTCGATGTGGTTTCGAACCGAAAACGGGAGGCCCGCTATCGCGGCTGGGCCCGGTAACCCATGCGAGCCGATAGCGCCGCCGCGCCCTCGCGAACCAGCCCGGTCCACTCCACGTGCGCCTCGGGCGTCCAACGGATGATCGGCGCGGACAGGCTCATCGCGGCGATGGTGGTGCCGGAGTGGTCCCGGATCGCCGCAGCGACGCAGCGCATGGCACTGTCGGACTCGCCGACGTCGACCGCGACGCTCTCCGCCCGGACCCGTTCAAGATGTTCGCGGAGCCGGTCCGGGTCGGTGATGCTGTCCGGCGTCATGCCCGGCAGGTCACCCTTCATCAGGACGGCGTCCAGGCCCGCCTGATCGAGGCCGGAGAGCAGCACCTTGCCGACCGCCGTGCAATGGGCCGGCAGCCGCCGCCCGACCGCCGACACCATCCGGACAGGGTGCGTGCTGTCGAACTTCACCAGGTAGATGACGTCGGCACCGTCGAGCACGGCCACATGAACCGCCTCGTCGCACGCGGCCGCCACGTCCCGCGCCACGCACTGCGCCTCCCGGACCAGGTCAAGCCGACCGGCGAACGCCGCGCCGAGCTGAAACAGCGGCATGCCGAGCCGATACTGCACCGGCTGACCCGGTACGGAGATCAGATACGAGCGAGCCTCAAGCGTGACCAGCAGTTCGTGGACGGTGGTACGGGGTAGGTCGAGCCGCTCCATCACCTGGCGGGCCGACAACTGAGGGCAGTCCAGGAACAGTTCGAGGACGTCGAGCGCGCGGATGACCGCCGGTACCACACGGGGCATGTCGATAGTCCCTTCGCAGTGCCCGACCCGTGTCAACGATCTCCACACGGGCCAGCACCTGAAGAGAATATCTTCGTCAGCTCCCGGCGCCAGGTGCCAAACTCGTCGTCGATTGGAGCCGTCTGGACGGCGCGGCGATCGACAGCTGCTGCTGTCTGTCCGCATCGCCGCCCGCCCGAAACATCTCAGGCGGGCGGCGAGGGGCTCAGCTCTGGCTGACCAGGCCGGCGTCGACCACGTACTCTGCGCCATGCACGGCCTGGAATTCGGCGCTGGCGACGAGCAGGGTCGGCTCGAACTGGTACGACCTCACGATGTCCGAGTCCGTGGCGTCGTCCCCCACGTCTGCGACGGTCCGGCCGTACGTGGCGGCTGCCTCCAGCCGGACCTCGTACAGCATCTCGGTGCGGGCGGTGATCGACCAGGTTCCGTCCGGGTTGACGGTGGCCGAGCCACCGCCAATTGCCTGTCGCTGCGGACTCGACAGACTCACCTCCAACACGCCCTCCGGGCCACCCTCGATGGCCGGTTCATCCGCCTCGCGCTGCCCATCCCGGTCAAGGTCGTGCCACACACTGCCGCGGATGACGCACGTGCCCGAGATCGCCACCGTGACGGATTCGGTGTTGTTGTCGGTGTTCGCCTCGCGGCGTTGCGGGGTGATGCTCGTGGTGATGGGCACCCTGCTGCCCGGTGCCGCGCCGGCCACGACGAACGGCACGAACAGCCGGCTGGCCCGACCGCTGGCCGCCAATTGCGGATACGAGCACGTGTAGCTCGTCGTGCTCACTGCCGTGCAGGTCCAGTCAGGGTCAACGACCGGCGGGGTCGTGGTCCTGAGCCCGGCGGGCACCGCCACAGTGACGCTGATCGGGTCCGACGCTCCGGTGCCGTAGTTCCGGATGTCGATCTCGGCGGAGAAGGTCTCTCCCTCCGCCGGATTCAGCACGTCGGTCATCATCAGATCGACGACCAGATCGGGCTGGAGTCGCCCGGCCGCCACCGCGTCGGCCGGAGCGAGTGCCGCCGCGCCCCCGACGAGGGCGAGGGTGGCCAGCGAGGTGGAGAAGGTACGTCGGATCGAGCGGGAAAGGGAACGAGGGAGCATAGGTTCCTCACGTCGCAGGTTGCGGCCCTGCCAGGACGGCGAAGGCCGGCGTGGAGATCAAGATCTCCACTCATCCGGCGTCGTCGGTCAGCCTGACGTTACACAGCGGCACCCGGCATCATCGCCGACCCATGTCGTCTATGCCGGTCTTGCTGTTGCCTCCCGGCTGCCTCAGTTCGCTGCCCTCATACCTGGCGTTTGACCTGTCGGTGGCCTGGACCTGGTCTTCGTCGACGACGCGCTCGTGCCTGCGGTGTCTGTTGGCCTCGGGGCTCCCGTCGGTGATGCCAGGTAGTTTGCCGAGGGTGAGCATGTGGGTCTACTTCCAAGGGCTCGAGTCCCCCAGCCTCCCCGTAAACACAGCAGGTTTTGACGCCCTGTTCGATGTCGAGTTTGACGAGCTGGGCCGACGGGTCCGGACAGGTACCGCAGCATGGCTGGAGAGCGGCTTCTTTCAGCTGAATGAGCTTTACCTGCTCCAGTCGCAGCTGGACGACGACCGGGAACTCCCGGTCTTCGGAGGCCGGCACATACCGGACCCCGGCGGCGGGCCGGGCCACGTGGTGCTCGATCCGCCGGACGTAGCGCGGACCGCGGCGTACCTGGGAAGAGTTTCGTTCCCGGACCGGTGGCAGGAGTGGCGGCCACTGCCCTCGTCCGAGTCCGACGAGGAACTGCGGGAGCGCCTGGCTCAGTACCACGAGGACCTACGCGCCTTGTACGCCAGCTCCGCGGAGCGGGGTTGGGCAGTGGTCAAGCACTTCTCGTTCTGAGCCGCCTGGCGCTTGCTGCCTCAGGAGCCCCGAAGGCGCTCGTTGAACGGATGAAGGACCAGCCATCCACTCCACGCCGGCTTAGCCGTGTCGGTCTCTCTGGCTAGGGTGCTGCCGTGGAAGACGATCACCGCGCCTTGCCCACGCCACTGACCGAAGCTCATGCCGTCGACTTCGACTACAGGGGCGGGGCTGGGGTTGACTTCGAGCCGTACCTCCGGTTTCTTGACGCGACCGAGACTGATGAGTGGTGGCGGGCCTGGACGGGAAACGCGGAGCTTGACGGTTCCGAGTTCCGGGTCTTCGGGCAGGACGGCACCGGTGGCATCGCGGCCTTCTGGCTGGTGCGTCGCGGTGAACCACTTGAGCAGCAACCCGTGGTATTCCTCGGCTCGGAGGGTGAAACGGGAGTCGTCGCTCAGCACCTGTGGGCTTATCTGTGGCTTCTCGCTGACGGCTTCGGGCCTTGGGAGGCGACGGATTACCCCAACCACGAACATCAGCCCCGGACCGATGCCCGCCTCACGGAGATCGCCCAGCGCTGGGCACCGGCGCATCGGAAGTCAGCCGGCGAGGTCATATCGTCAGCGCGGGAAGAGTTTCCCGGCTTCGACGAGATGATCGGCTCGCTATGCCGGTAGCCAGCGCAAAGGTAGGCATACGGCTCGGCCAAGCGGTCCACCGTGACCGGCCTACTGCTGTTCTTCGCTGCTGCACCAGCCAAGATCGCGGCACCAACGGCCCCGCAAAGGGCCGCTGACCTGCGGAAGAGTGGGCCGCCAGGGACTCGAACCCTGAACCTATGGATTAAAAGTCCACAGCTCTGCCATTGAGCTAGCGGCCCGCGCGCTCAGGTTACCCGACCGTCTGCGCCCCGGCTGATGTCCGCCCCCCGGTCAAGAGGAGTGATGCTGATCTACGCCCGCGAAGGTGTGGGCGTTGGACGACCGCCGTTGGTGGTGCAGGGCTGAGCGGCCCGCCGAGATGACCAACTGGCGAAGTGGCTCGCGTCCGCAGTCGGCCTTGATGCCTTCGGCAAACTTCTACACCGCTTTGTCACCGGTATAGCTTCATCACCGATATATTGACGTCATGGCCACACCGACGCCACTGCGGGAACCCACCTTCTTGATCCTCACCGCCCTGGCGCGGGAAGACATGCACGGCTACGGCATCGTCAGCGACGTGGCGGCCCTCTCCGGTGGGCGGTTGGCGCTGCGGCCCGGCACCCTCTACGGAGCACTGGACCGCCTCACCGACGAGGGGCTGGTCGAGCGGGCCCACGAGGAGGTCGTCGAGGGGCGGCTGCGCCGCTATTACCGGCTCACCGACGCCGGCCGGTCCGTGCTCACCGCCGAGACCGAACGACTGCGCCGCAACGTCGAGGCCGCCACGCAGCGGTTAGGTGCTCGACCTGCGGGCACCCGCACCGCCGGCAGCACCTCACGCGGCCCTCTCCCCATCCCCGGAACGGCCGCCCGCCCCATCCTTCGACCGACCGGAGGCCCGGCATGAAGCAGCCCAACCCCGCGCAGGAGCAGGCCGGATCGCCGCTGGAGTCCCGCTACCGGCGGCTGCTGTGGGCCTACCCGGGTGACTACCAGGCTGAGCGGGGCGACGAGATCGTCGGGACGTACCTCGACACCGTCGATCCGGGGCGGCGCTGGCCATCCCCACACGACGCCGCCGACCTGCTCGGCGCCGGGCTTCGGGAGCGACTGCGCGGGTACGGGGCTCTCGGGCTGGTTGCGGCTCTCCCGCTGGCCGCGACCGCCGCGCTGAACACCCTGGTCGCGGTCTCCGCCTTCCTGCTCCTGCAGGTCGAGTTCGAAGATCCCCGCTTCGCCCGACTGGACCCGGTCGGCCCGTTCCAGACCCTCGGCACCGTCATCTGGCTGGGCTGGCTGCTCGTCGGCCTCGCCGCCACTGCGCTGCCCGGGGCCTGGGCTCGCACCGCTGCCGCCGGTGGTCTCCTGCTGACCATCGCTGTGCCACCCGTGGCCGCCGTCACCGGCCAACCCGGGCCACCGCTGTTCGTGCTAGCCCCCGCCGTCGCGCTCGGCCTGGCCACGCTCGCGCTGCCTTCCCATCCCGGCTGGGTCGCGCGTAGTCTGCCGCCGCTCACGACCGGGTGTGTGACGGCCGCATCCGTGGCATTCAGCGCCGCCGAGAACGGCGGGAACATGTTCACGTCGTACGGCTCGACCCCCGAGCTGCTGGTGATGGCCGGGGGGTTGATGTTCGGACTGGTCCTGCTCGTCGGCCTCGGTCGCGCCCTGCGAGCCGACGACGCCGGCCTCTGGGCGACCCTGCTGCTCGCCACCCCGGCGGGCCTGTTCGGCGCCAACCAGCTCAGCCAGGCGACCTGGGGTACCAGCGGCGGCGGACCCACCCCGACGGCCTTTGCCGTCACAGCCGGGTCGATCCTTCTCGTCGGCGCGGCGCTGCTGGCGGCGGCCCTCGCAGGCCAGGCCGCCCGACATCAAACCGTACGTCGACGAGTGCTCGACGACGCCTGCCCGACCTGCGGACACCGCTCGACTGCGATGACAGGGACCTGATTTCGGCGGGATCAGCGATGTGGTGGGGGTCGGGTCGGTGAGCTGGGGTGAATCGAGCGACCCCGGTGCCGCATGGGCGTGGACCGGTGGGGAACCAGGACCGGCATGGGATCAAGTCGTTTGCCTGCCGTGGCGGCCTCCGGAGAGGAGGTCGGGCGCGATGGCGTACGCCAGCCGGGTGGGGAGGTGCACGCCTGGTTGCCCGGCCAGAACCAGACGGTGTGTGGCCTGGCACTGAGCCGGACCCGACTGCGTCGCTTCCCGCATGTGCCCTTCGAGTACTCGGGTACCGATGTGCTCACTGAGGCGGACGCGGTGGGCTGGATCTGCCCACGCTGCCTGGCCGCGACCGCCGGGCGGCGGGGCAAGGAGAAGCACGGCTGGGTACGGGAGTCCCCTCGCCCTTGATCGACTCGGGATCCTGGAAGTCGGGCGGTCCTGGCCTCTCGGATGCCCCGACTTTCAGGAAGCCGAGTGGATCAAGCCGCGCGCGCGGCGGGGCCACGGCGGGCCGCGCGCGCACGGCGGGCCGTGCGCCGCGCTGGTGGGCGGTTGAGCTGCGGCTGGGCGGGTACGGGGTCGGACATGCGGATCGTGGTGGTGGGGGCGAGCGGCAACGTCGGTACGGCTCTGCTGCGGCGGCTGCGCCGGGAGCGGGGCGTGGAGCTGGCCGGGGTCGTTCGACGGTTGCCCGGCCCGGATGCCGGCGAGCCGTACGACCAGGTGGAGTGGCACTCCTGCGACATCGGCGCGCCGAGCGCGACCGGGCAACTCGCCGAGGTGTTCGCGGGTGCCGACGCGGTGGTGCACCTGGCCTGGCAGATCCAGCCCAGCCACGACCAGCGGGTGCTGCGCCGGACCAACGTCGAGGGCAGCCGGGCGGTGATCAACGCGGTGGTCCGGGCCGGGGTGCCGGCCCTGGTGTACGCCTCATCGGTCGGCACCTACGCGCCCGGCCCGAAGGATCACCCGATCAGCGAGCGGTGGCCGGCCACCGGTGTGCCCGGTTCGTCGTACAGCGCGCACAAGGCGGAGGTGGAGGCGCTGCTGGACGGGGTCGAACGGGACCACCCCATGCTGCGGGTGGTACGGATGCGCCCCGGGTTGATCTTCCAGCGGGCCGCCGGTGCGGAGATCACGCGTTACTTCCTCGGCCCGCTGGCACCGGTACGGCTGCTGCGCTTCGGCCGGATCCCGCTGGTGCCGACGAACCGCCGGTTGCGGATGCAGGCGGTGCACGCCGATGACGTGGCCGACGCGTACGTCCGGGCGGTGTTGGGTGATGCGCGCGGCGCCTTCAATGTCGCCGCGGACCCGGTGCTCACTCCGGAGCTGGTGGCCCGGCACTTCCATGGTTGGACGGTGCCGGTCGCCGCGCCGGTGCTACGGGCGGCGGCGGCGCTGACCTGGCGGGCGCGGTTGCAACCGGTCGACACGGGCTGGGTGGAGCTGGGTCTGAACGCCCCGCTGATGTCCAGCGAGCGCGCGGAGGCCGAGCTGGGCTGGCAGCCCAAGATCAGTGCGCTGACAGCGCTCAAGGAACTCTTCGCCGGAATGGCCGACGGCGACCACACGGCAAGCCCACCGATGTCCGGCGCACGGGACCTGCCCGGCCGCCCCGGCGCCCTCCTCAAAGCCCGCCCCCCAGGCCAAGGCAACCCCTACTGACCCCCACCCCAGCTCGTTGATCAAGAGCTTTCGGTCAGAAAACGCCGCCCCGATGACCGAAACCTCTTGATCACCGGCGCGGGTGCGGGCGCGGGGTCCCCGGCGCGGGCGTGCGGGCGTTGGCGGGCGCGGGGACCCCGGCGGGTCCCGGCGGGGCTGGGCTGCTGGGGGTTAGGAGAGCTTTGAGCCCGTCACCGTGGGGTTGCGGGCGCCGAGGAAGAAGATGCCGGGGAAGCCACGGGTCTCGAACTTGGCGCTGGGGTTGCGGCGCAGGGTCGAGCTCTCGATCCGCATCGTGCCGGTGCGGTTGTTGCTCACGAAGAAGATCGCGCCGCCACCCTCGTTGGCCTTGTTGTTCTCGATGATCGTGCCGGCGATCCGGACGGTGAACTCGTTGCCGTCGCAGTAGATCGCGCCGCCGCTGCCGCCGCCGGGCGTGCCGGACTTGGCCGGGTTGGCACCGCTGCCGATCGCCTCGTTGTCCCTGAGCAGGCTGTTCAACACCACCCACGACACGCCGATGCTGCTCAGCGCGCCCCCGTTCGAGCAGGAACCGCCGTCGAAGGTGCTGCCCACCACGTACACCGGCTTGTTCTCGTACTGGCTCAGCACCCGGACGGCCGCGCCGCCCAGATCCGGGCCGGTGCGGTCACAGCGATTGCGGACGAAGCGTGAGTTGACCACCTTCAGCCGCCCGCCGCGTACGAAGATCGCACCACCGCCGCCGCCCTCGGCCTTCTGGCCGGTGGAGTTGCCGTCGGCGAAGGTCAGGTTCTGCACGGTGAGTTGTGGGTGATCCTGGTTCTGGCAGTGCGAGGTGGTGAAGCCCTGGGCCTCGTCACAGGTGTTCATGTAGAGGATGCGGCGCTGCCCCTGGCCGCTCAACGTGACCTTGCCGCCGCCGTCCAGCACGATCTTCGGCCCGTTGGCGTTGCGGACCTTCGCGGTGGCGGCCATCTTGATGGTCACCGGAGCCGGTCCACAGTTGAAGGTGATGACGCCGCCGGCCGCGACGGCCTTCACCACCGCCGCGGAGGTGCAGCTCGCCGGGGTGCCGGTGCCGATGGTCCGGGTCGGCTTCGAGGTGTCCACCGCCCGCGCCTCGGCCGGCACGGTGGCCTTGCCGTTCGGGTTGCCGGCGGCGAGCGCCTTGTTGGCGGGCTTCGGGCTGGCGCTGGCCCCCGGGCCGCCGAGGCCGTCGCGAGCCCCCGGCGCCTCGCCCTGACCGCCGGTCGGCAGTGGCGTCGGCGAAGCGGTCGAGCCGGCCTCGAAGGCGGGGGCCGGGTCGTTGGGCGCGCAGGCGGGCAGGGTCGCGGTGGCGACACCGAGGACGAGGAGAGCGGCAAGCGACGTCATGCGCACCCCGTGATGCTAGGAGCCGCGACCGCGTCGCGACGAATCCGCCGAGCCGGTTTAATGCGCCGCTAAGCCACGCCCACCGCCCGCCAGCCACGCCCGCTGCCCTCCGCCAGGCCCTCCGCCGCCCGGCTCCCCGCCGCCCACCGCCCCACAGGCTGTGGGGCGGTGGGGTGCGGGTGGCTGACCGCGCTCAGAAGTCGGCGAAGAGGTACGGCACCCGGCGGGGGAAGAGGCCACGCAGCTCCGTGGCGGCGTCCACCGGTACCTCGCCCAGACCGCGCAGCGGCAGCTCGGCCGGGTCCAGCACCCCGTACGCGAGGGCGGAGAGACCGGCGGCGGTGAGCGTGGCGGTCGGCGCGCGGCCGGTGGTGTCGTCGACCAGCTCCAGCGCGCCGGTCGTGCCGTCGAGCAGGTGGGTGCCGGCCAGCCAGCGGTCCCCGGTCAGCTCGATCCGCACCCGGCCCGGGCCGGCGGGCAGCCCGCTCAACGCGTCCAGCGACAGCAGCCGGGCCATCGGCGCGGACGAACCCGGCACGGCCGTGCGGGCCTCGACGTGCACGTCCAGGTCGGTCAGCCACAGCTCGGGCAGTTCGTCGGGCGGGACCTGGACGGTGACCCGCTCGATCTGGTCGACGTGCCGGGCGAAGAACTGCAACAGCAGCGCCCGCGCGAGCGGGTCGGTGACCAACAGCTCGTTGCCGTGCAGCGTGCCACCGTGTTCGTCGATCCGGTACGTCAGCGCGCCGGTGACCGCACCGCCCACCCGGGCGGTGAGCAGCCAGTACTCGTCACGGTCGCGCATTCCGACCGCCCGGTAGTCCGGGAAGATCGCGAAGCCGTGTCGCTCCTGGAGGTTGCGCTCGGTGAACGCCCGCCACGCCGGATACCCGGCGGCGATGCGTTCCCAGCCGACCTCGCCGGGCAGCTCCACCCGGAGCAGCGAGCTCACGTTCGCCGGGGTGAAGGTGACCCGGCGCGGCTTGGGCAGCCCGACGTAGCCGAACCGGGCGTAGAAGCTGGGCCGGAACGGATAGAGCGCGCTGAGCGGATGGCCCTCGTCGCGCATCTCGTCGAGGAGTTGGTGCAGCAACGTCCGGACGTGCCCCTGCCGGCGGGCCAGCGGGTGGGTTGCCACCCCGGCGACACCGGCCATCGGCAGCACCACCCCGCGCAGGTTCTGTCGCATCGGGATGGCCGAGACGGCGGCCAACGTGGTGCCGTCCTCCTCGGCGATCAGCGTCCGGTTGCCCTGGTTGTAGGGCAGGTAGTCGCGGAACTCGGCGGTCCGGGCAGCACTGAGCGGCGAGGACTCGAAGGCGTACGCGGCCAGCGGGAAGCTGGTGGTGAGACGGTCGTCGTCGGTCACCCGGCGGATGGTCATTCGCCCATCTCAACCCGCCGCGCGGGTCGCAGCAACCGGATTGGCCCGATCCGTGGCGGTGCGGCGGTCAGCCGACCGGCAGGTGCCGCAGGTGCCGGCGGCGGCGCAGGCGGACGCTGGCCACCGCGGCCACGCCCAGGGCCAGCAGGGCGGTGACGACGAGCCCGTGCAGCAGACCACGGGAGAGGTAGCCCTGGTCGGTGTTGTCGACCGTCCAGGTGGCGATCTCGCGGCTCGACCAGAACGGCGTCAACTTCGCCCCGGACCCGGCCGGGTCGATCAGCATCTGCACCGTCACCACGGTGAGCAGTAGCAGCGTGCCCTCCAACTCGCGGGGCAGCAGCGCACCGATCAGCATCCCGAACGGCGCCGCCACCGCGACGGAACTGAGCAGCGCCGCCGCCAGGCCGCCGTACCGCAGGTCCGCGCCGTCGACCATCGGGAGCAGGAAGAACGGTACGGAGATGACCAGCCCCACCGTCCACAGGCCGAGCATCCGACCGAGATAGAGATGGTGTGGGCGGTAGCCGGCCAGCCGCAGCCTCGGCTCCAACTCGCGCGCCGCGGTCGTGGCGAAGAGCGCGGCGGTGCTCACCGCCCAGCCCACGCCGAGCAGCAGCGAGCGAACCGACTGCCCGAGGTAGGCGTCCCGCCGGATCAGGTAGAAGGTCAACGGCATCAACAACAACAGCAGGAGTACGCCTCGACGCCGCAGCAGCTCCCGCAGGGTCATCTCGGCGACGGTGACGAGCCGGTTCACGAGCGACCTCCCTGGATGCCGGGCGCGTGCCACCCGGTCTCACGTGCCGGGGTCAGGTCGAGCACGATGTCCACCCGGTCGAGTTGGTTGAGCAGGTGGGTCACCACGACGATGGCCGTTCCGGCGTCGCGCAACCTGCTGAGCTGGTCCCAGAAGTTGACGTAGGTGCCCTGGTCGAAGCCCTGGTACGGCTCGTCGAGCAGCAGCACGTCCGGGTCGCTGAGCGTGGACATGGTCAGGTTGAGCTTCTGTCGGGTGCCGCCGGAGAGGTGGCGGGCCTGCACGTTCCCGCCCGCTTCCCAACCGAGCTGACGAGCCGCCGCCCGACCGGCGCGGCGGGCCGGGCCCCGGGCCACGCCCTGACCGGCGCCGACCAGCACGAAGTGCTCGTCGGCGAGGAGGAAGTCGGCGGTGCCGCCGGACTGCGGGCAGTAGCCGAGCCGCCCGGAGACGGTCACCTCACCGGCGTCCGGTGACATGAGTCCGGCGCAGATCCGGAGGAAGGTGCTCTTGCCGCAGCCGTTCGCGCCGACGACGGCGGCGATCTGTCCGGCCCGGACGGTCAGCGTGGCGTCGCGCAGCACGGTTCGTCGTCCGTACCTCTTGGTGATGCCCGCCGCGTGCAGCCGGACCGGCCCGGGGCGCGGTCCGGGCGCGGTGCCGATGCTCTCCACGACCGCACCCGCGTACTGCTGGGGTGGGCCGAAGACGACCCACGGGTCGCCACCCCCCTCGCGCAGGTGCGTGGCGGCCTCGGCGACCACGTGCCGTGCGGCGTCCGCCGCGACCCGGCGCTGGTGCAACTCGGCCGTGAGCGTACGCAGCCAATCGTCGGCGTTCACCGGGTGACCCCCTTCGTGACGATGTCGTTCACCGGCCGGACGAAGGTGAGCCAGGCGCTGCCGCCGGCGCGGAGCGCCGCGTACCCGTCGTCGGTGAGCCGGTAGTACTTGCGGGCCGGCCCGGCGCTGCCCTCCCGCCACTGCGCGGTCACCAGGCCGGTCTTCTGTAGGCGCAGCAGCACGGGATAGAGCGTGCCGCCCTGGATCGGCCCGACGCCCGCCGCGTCGAGCGCCTGGGCCAGTTGGTAGCCGTAGGACTCGCTTTCGGACAGCAAGGCCAGGACGCAGATGTCGAGCACCCCCCGCAGCCACTGCCCGCGCCGGTCGGAATCCACGCGTCGGACAGTAGCGGCGCAAGCTAGATGGCACAACCACCTACTGTGGCCGGCGGAACCCGAACCAGTCGGTTCGGGTGAGCCGCCGAGTGAGTCGTACGAGGTCAGCGGGCGACGACGTCGGAGACCACGACGGTGACGTTGTCCGGTGCGCCAGCGTGGTGGGCCAGCTTCACCAACTGCTCACCGCACTGCTGACGGTCGGCGTACATGCCCAGGGCCGTCGCAATGGCCTCGTCCTCGACGTAGTCGGAGAGCCCGTCGCTGCACAGCAGCAGCCGGTCACCGGGGACCACGGTGAGCACACCGACCGCGGGTGGGGTGTCGGCGCCCTGCACGGCCCGGGTCACCAGGGACCGCTGCGGGTGGTGGCGGGCCTGCTCGGGAGAGAGGGTGCCCTGGTCGACAAGCGCCTGCACGAACGTGTCGTCCCGGGTGAGCTGGGTCAGCTCCCCGTCGCGCAGCAGGTAGCAGCGGGAGTCGCCCACCTGGGCCAGCACCAGCGTCTCGCCGGCCAGCAGCGCTGCGGTGAGCGTCGTTCCCATCCCGTCCCGGCTCGGGTCGACGGTGATGGCGGCGTGGATGCGCTGGTTGGCGGTGCTGACCACGGCACGCAGCGCGTCGGCGGCACCGTCGGGGTCGGTGGGCGGAGCCAGCTCGTCCAGGATCCGGATCACGATCTCGCTCGCCACCTCGCCCGCCGGCAGCCCACCCATGCCGTCGGCGACGGCGATCAGGCGGTCACCGGCGAGGGCGGAGTCCTCGTTGTTGGTGCGCACCAAGCCGATGTCGTTGAGGATGACCGAGCGGAGGATCAGCGTCATGGGGTCAAGCTTGCCAAGAACAACCCGCATTCGTCTCTACGCCTCCCACCTAGGTCGAGAAATGATTGCGATTTTCGTCGACGGGCCCGACGGTGCGTGACCGATCGACCGGGCCTCAACGGCGCGGATAGCGCAGTAGCAGGCTGGCCGCGACCTCCTCGTCACCCACCGCCGCGTAGCTGTGTGGCACGTCCGACACCCAGCGGATATGACCACCGGCCGGGGCGGTCAGCGGCGCGTCTGCCGGCCCGGCGCGCAGCACCCCGGCGAAGACGGTGACGTGCTCGGTGACCCCCGCCGGGTGGGCGGGGGAGAGCTGCCCGGGGCCGGGCGCGACCCGCATCCGGTACAGCTCGTAGGTCGCGTCGGAGTCGGTGAACGCCTCGAGCAGGGTGGCGGTGACCGCGGTGCCGTGCACGGTGGGCCCGGCGGCCGGCTCCGCCAGCACCGCCGTCAGCGGTACGCCGAGCTGCGCGGTGACCGCCCAGAGCGTCTCCAGGGTCGGGTTGCGGGTGCCGTGCTCCAGGCCGGAGAGGGTGGCCTTGCCGACACCGGCGAGCCGGGCGAGTGTGGACAGCGAGATCCCCTGCTCCTCGCGCAGCGCGCGGACCCGGCGTCCGACGACGGCGGGATCCACGTCGAGGCCCGGGCGCGGGGCTGGTGGTGGGTGCGGCACCCGGCTATCGTGCTACACGCTTCCGTTCCGTAAACGGAACAGTCGGGAGGGTGGAGTGGCCGGACGCGTGCAACCCGTGCTGGCGGGGGTGGTGACCGCGCTGGTGGGCTTCGCCAGCTCGTTCACCGTCGTGCTGGCCGGGCTCCGAGCGGCGGGCGCGTCGGACGCCCAGGCCGCCTCCGGCCTGCTCGCTCTCTGCGTGGCCACCGGGCTCGTCGCCGCCTGGCTGGGCTGGCGCTACCGGATCCCGATGAGCGCGGCCTGGTCCACCCCGGGCGCGGCGCTGCTGGTGGCGACCGGGCCGCCGCCGGGCGGATGGCCGGTGGCGGTGGGCGCCTTCCTCGTCTCCGGCCTGCTGATCGTCGCGGCCGGGCTGTTCCCGCCCCTCGGCCGGGCGGTGGCCGCCATCCCCAAGCCGGTGGCCGGCGCGATGCTCGCCGGGGTGCTGCTACCGCTGTGTACGGCCCCGGTTCGCGCGCTGGTCGAGCTGCCGGTGGTGGCCGGGCCGGTGGTGGTCGGCTGGCTGCTGCTGCACCGGTTCGCCCGCCGCTGGGCCGTGCCCGGTGCGCTGGTGGTGGCGGTGGTGGCGATCGCGCTGACGGCACCGCCGACCGGCCTGACCGGCGCCGCACTGGTCCCGTCGGTCACGCTGACCGCGCCGGCCTGGAACGCGTCCGCACTGGTCGGGCTGGCCCTGCCGCTGTTCTTGGTCACCATGGCCGCGCAGAACGTACCCGGCATGGCGGTGCTGGTCGGCTACGGCTACCGGCCGCCGTTCGGTGCCGCGCTGCGCACCACCGGCCTGGCCAGTCTGCTCGCCGCCCCGGCCGGCGGGCACGCGGTGAACCTCGCGGCGATCACCGCCGTGTTGGCCGCCGGCCCCGACGCCCATCCGGACCCGGAGCGCCGGTGGATCGCCTCGGTCACCGCCGGCGCTGGGCTGGCCGTGCTCGGACTGGGCGCCGGCGTGGCCACCACCCTGGTCGCGGTCGCCCCACCGATCCTCATCGAGGCGGTCGCCGGGCTGGCGCTACTGGGTGCCCTCGCCACCGCGCTCGCCTCGGCGGTGACCGACCCGGCCACCCGCGAGGCCGCCGTGGTCACCTTCGTGGTGACCGCGTCCGGGGTGACGTTGATCGGCGTGGGCGGCGCGTTCTGGGGCCTGGTCGCGGGCTGCCTGATGCTGCTGCTCTTCCACCGCCGCCCACCCGCCCCCGCCGCGCCGGACCAACCCGCCCCCGCCGCGCCGGCCGACGCGGCGCCAGCCCCCGCCGCACCGGCTCCGGCCGCGCCCGGAAGATCCACTCGGATTTCATGAAGTCGGGCTGTCCCAACGCTCCGGACACCCCGATTTCCTTGAACCCGAGTCGATCAGGGCGGTGCGGCTACTCCTCCGGCGGGAGCTCGGCCACCCCGACGGCCAGAAGGACCCGGCCGTCGGCCACCGACCCGATCCGGTCGGCCGGTACGTAGACCGCGCCGGTGCGGGTCAGCTCGGTCGAGACCTTCAGGTAGCCGCTGTGCAGCAGCCGCGCCGCCAGATCGGCCGGGACGTCCGGCTCCTCGACGGCGGTCGCCTCGATCAGCTCGTCCAGGCTGCTGCCCGGGTCGGCGGTCGGCGTCTGGACGGTCACCGCGTTCGGGTCGCCCCGCTGGACGAGGTCCACGGTGCCGACCTCGGTGCCGGCTGAGTCGATCACCGGCATCCCGGTGGTGATCCGCGAGATGGTCGCCTGCTGCTCGTCCTGCTGGTCCATCCCGCTGCGGTTCCCAGGGCGGCGCGCCGCTAAACGCCGTCGCCCGCCCGCCCACTCAGCCGTTCGGGAGGGTCCAACCGCCGGGCGGACGGGGGGACAGCTCCCGCCAGGTGTCCGGGCCGTCGAGCAGCGCCCGGACGGTGTCCTCGGCCTCGTCCGCACTGCCGTACTCGTAGAAACGGGAGATGCCCTCGGCGCCGCCGGCTCGCTGCTCGACGTGCCACCGGTCGGCGTCCACCCGCAGGAAGACGTCCCGTCGGGCCAGCCGCCCCCACTTCCCGTTCCACCAGTGCTTTCGCTGCTCCATGGCGGGACTCTATCGAACACACGTACGAGAAGGTGCGGCCCCTGCGGGAATCCCACAGGGGCCGATGTGCATCCGTTCGGGTCAGCGTTGCGTCGGCGGCTCGGGACGCCGGCCCAGCACGTCGTCCAGCGCCCCGCGCTGCTGGCCGGGGGTGGTGTGACCGGCGGAGACCAGGGCGTCCCGGATCTCGGTGAGCAGCTTGACCTCCTCGCTCGGCGCCGAGGGCGGCGGCTCCTCGCCCCGACGCCGCCGCTCGGCCAGCTTGTTCATCGGGAACACCACGAAGAAGTAGAGCACCGCCGCGGTGAGCAGGAAGGTGATCAGGGCGTTGATGAACCCCGCCCAGTCCATGTAGTTGCCCTTGGTGATCTCCCACCTCCCGGCCGACAGGCCAGTGCCCCCGCCGAGTGCCTTGATCAGTGGTTCGAGGAACGACTTGGTGAGTTGGGTGACCACGCCGGTGAACGCGGCACCAATCACGATGCCGACCGCCAGGTCGACGACGTTGCCGCGCATGATGAAGTCTTTGAAGCCCTTGAGCATTCGTACTCCCGAGGTGTCCGCTTTTCTGTCGGGCACAACCTATGCCCGTTCGGCGGGTTCCAGAAAAGCGCCGGCTTCGAGCGCCGCCCGGCCGGGATCGCCGGCCCGGATCGCCTCGACCAGCCGGGTGTGGTCGACGTAACGCTCGGGGGTGAGCGCCCCGCCCATGGCCTCGGCCACCGTGCTGCGCAGGGCGGTGCCGACGGAGGCGTACAGCTCGGCGAGCATGGCGTTGTGCGCGGCGGCGACCACCGCCGTGTGCAGTGCCGCGTCGGCCTCGACGAACGCGTCGACCCGGCCACCGTGCCAGGCGGCCTCGCGCTGGGCGAGCGCGCCGTCGAGCGCCGCCAGGTCCTCCGGGGTACGCCTCAGCGCGGCGAGCCGGGCGGCCTCCACCTCGAAGGCGCGGCGTACCTCGATGACCTCGGTCATCCGGTCGTCGCCGAGCCGGCGGGCGACCACCGGTGCCAGTTCGTCGGTGGACACCACGTAGGTGCCGGAGCCCTGCCGGCACTCGAGCACCCCGGCGTGCACCAGGGCGCGGACCGCCTCGCGGACCGTGTTGCGCCCGACGCCCAGCGCGGCGACCAGTTGTGGCTCGGTGGGGATGCGCCCGCCGACGGGCCATTCGCCGCCGAGGATCCGGGCGCGGAGTTGCTCGGTGGTCTGCCGGACCCGGTGGCCGCGAGGCGGCACGGCGGGCTGGCCGCGGGGCGGCACCGGTGGCGCGGAGGGGAATTCAACCGACGGTGGCACTGGTTACATCACCGGTCCCAAATTCATCCCATGATTGTAGGTTAAGGGTCATGACCCCGCCACCAACCGCCGCTCCGGCGCTGCCCGCCCCCGTCGCCGTCGACCCTCGCCCGACGCGGGGCCCCGGCACCGGCCGGCGGACGCACCCGGCGACCGGTGGCGCGCTGGTGCTGGTCGGGATGCTGCTGGTCGCGCTCAACCTGCGTGCCGTGGTGACCAGCCTCGGTGCGCTGCTCGACGAGGTCCGCGACGGGCTGGGCCTCTCCGGAGCCACCGCCGGTCTGGTCACCACCCTGCCGACCATCGCGTTCGCCGGCCTCGGCGCGCTCACCCCGTGGCTGGTCCGCCGGGTGGCGCCGGCCCGGGTGCTGGTGGTCGCCATGCTCGCCCTCGCCGTCGGCCAGGTGCTCCGGGTCGCCACCGACTCGGCCTGGATCTTCGTGCTCACCAGCGCGCTGGCGCTGTCCGGCATCGCGGTCGCCAACATCCTGCTGCCGATGCTCGTCAAGCAGCACTTCCCGCACCGCACCGGCCTGGTCACCGGGGCGTACACGATGGCGTTGACAGTGGGCACGACGGTGGCCGCCGCCTCGGCGGTGCCGATCGCGCACGCCTTCGGGTCGTGGCGGGCCGGGCTGGGCGTCTGGGCCGCGATGGCCGCGGTGGCCGTACTCCCGTGGGTGCCGCTGGCGCTGCGGACCCGTGGCGCGGCGCGGCGGGCGACCGCGACGGCGGCCGGCGCCATCCCGACGCGGGTCCGGCCGGCGCGGACCCGGCTCGGCTGGGCGATGGCCGTCTATTTCGGGGCGCAGTCGCTCAGTGGGTACGCGATCATGGGCTGGCTGGCCCAGCTGTTCCGCGACGCCGGTTTCCAGCCGGAGTCGGCCGGGCTGCTGCTCGCCGGGGTGACCGCGCTCGGCGTGCCGATCGCGCTGCTGATGCCCACCCTGGCCGGTCGGCTCGGCAGCCTGCGGCCGCTGGTGCTCGGGCTGACCACCGCGTCGGCGCTGGCCTACCTGGGGTTGGCGCTCGCACCGCACGGTGCCGCGCTGCTCTGGGTGGCCCTCCTGGCGATCGGCCAGGGCGCCTTCCCGATGATCCTGACCGCCATCGGCCTGCGCGCCCGCACCGCCGAGGGGACGGTCGCGCTCTCCGCGTTCGCGCAGAGCACCGGGTACGTGATCGCCGCCCTCGGCCCGCTGATGGTCGGCATCCTCTACGAGGCCACCGGCGGCTGGACCGCGCCGATCGGGTTCCTGCTGGGCGCCCTCGCCGTGCAGACGACGGCGGGCATGGCGATCGCTCGTCCCCGTTACGTCGAGGACGAGTGACGAGCCGGAGCGGTCAGGAGGAAGCCGGCGTGGATTCGCCGGCGACTGCCTCATCCACCGTCGGGTAGGTGTGCAGCACCTCGACCAGCCCGCTCACCTCGAGGATGCGCAGCACACCGCGCTGCGGGGCGGCCAGCCGGACCACGCCACCAGCCTCGTCGCAGCTGTTCTTGGCGCGGACGAAGACCGACAGACCGGTCGAGTCGCAGAACGAGACGTCCGCCAGGTCGAACACCAGCCGGTTGCGGCCCTTGTCGAGCAGGTCGGTGATCTGATCCTGCAACTGCGGTGCAGTGGCCATGTCCAGCTCGCCCGCGACCGACACGACGACCACGTCGCCGCGTTGTTCCGTGTGCACCGTCAACGACATTCGCCAGACCTCCTGTTATCGGGGGAACGGTATCCCACGACCACGGCCGGAGGTAGAACGGGAGCCGTGATCCGGTGGCCATCGTCATTCCGTTGCTACGGGGCAAGTAGTTGATCAGACCCCGGTGATAGAGTCCGCCCGGTCCAGGTCAAGGGGGTTCGAAATGGCGTTGAGCACCGAAGAAAGTGGTCGGCTCGCCGCGCTGCTCAGCGGGCAGGACGAACGGGTCACGACTCGGTGGACCGAGATCGTCACCAGTTCGTTGCGAGGCCGGCTGAGCCAGGCGGAACTGCGCCGACAGGTCCAGGACCTGCACCGCGCCATCGTCGCCACCAGCGAGCAGGGCACCATCGACCTGTCCGCCGACAGCGCGGCCGAGCTGCGCGCCGCGCTCTCCGAGCTGTCTCGTGGTCGGGCCCGGCAGGGCTTCTCCGCCACCGAGACCACGATCAGCATCTTCGCGCTGAAGGACGTGCTGGCGGAGCTGGTGCAGGAGACCGGCGGCCCGAGCGCGCTGCCGGACTACGTCGCCTTTTCCAAGCTGGTCGACGAGATGGGTCTGTTCACCTTCGAGAGCTTCGTCCGCACCCGGGAGAGCCTGATCGCCGACCAGGCCGAGCAGCTGCTCGAGCTCTCCACGCCCGTGGTCAAGCTCTGGGAGGGCGTCGTCGCCGTGCCGCTGGTCGGCACCCTCGACTCGGCCCGGGCCCAGGTCGTCATGGAACGGCTGCTGCAAACCCTGGTCGACACCAGCTCGCCGTACGCGATCATCGACATCACCGGCGTACCGGCGGTGGACACCCAGGTCGCCCAGCACATCCTGAAGACCGTGGTGGCCGCCCGGCTGATGGGCGCCGACTGCATCATCTCCGGCATCCGTCCGCAGATCGCGCAGACCATCGTGGCGCTCGGCATCGAGTTCGGGGACATCGCCACCAAGGCGAGCCTCGCCGACGCGCTGCGCCACGTGCTGCGGCTCAACGGGGTGGAGACCGCCCGTCGCCAGCCGCGCCGGGACGCCTGATGGAGAGGGTGCCGATCCTCAAGATCGGTGACATCCTGCTCGTCTCCATCCAGCTCGACATGTCCGACCAGACGGCGGTCCAGCTTCAGGAGGACCTGGCCGAGCGGATCGTCGCCACCGGCTGCCACGGCGTCATCATCGACATCGCCGCGCTGGACATCGTCGACTCCTTCGTCGGACGGATGCTCTCCACCATCGCTTCGATCTCCAAGGTGCTCGACGCGGAAACGGTGGTGGTCGGGATGCGTCCCGCCGTCGCCATCACCCTTGTCGAACTCGGGCTGTCGCTGAACGGCATCCGTACCGCACTGAACGTCGAGCGCGGCATGGAACTGATCGCGGCGGCCCACGCCGACGAGCTCGACTACCAGCTCGACGACGATCCGGACGCCGAGACGGCCACGCCGTGACCGCGGGCATCGACCTGGGCCAGCCACAGGCGCAGTCGGTCCGGAGCGATGAGGACGTGGTGCGCGTCCGGCAGCTGGTCCGCGCCGTGGCGGTGGCCAGCAAGCTGTCTCTGGTCGACCAGACCAAGGTGGTCACCGCGGCGAGCGAGTTGGCCCGCAACACCCTGGTGTACGGCGGCGGCGGTTCGGTCGAGGTGACGGTCGTGGACAACGGCCGACGCAAGGGCGTGCAGATCGTGTTCGCCGACTCCGGCCCGGGCATCGCCGACCTCGACCTGGCCATGACCGACGGCTACACCAGCGGCGGCGGCCTCGGCCTCGGCCTCAGTGGGTCGCGCCGCCTGGTCGACGAGTTCCAGATCGAGACGTCAGCGGAGACCGGCACGCGGATCACGGTCACCAAGTGGTCCAGGTGAACGCCGACGCGGTCACCGACAGTGGCATCTGGTTCCGGGTGGAGGCCAGCAGCGCAGCGAGCGCCGTCCGGCGTGCCGCCGAACGCCTCGGCGCACAGGTGGAGATGGGTGCGGCGCGCATCGCCGACCTCGCCATCGTCGCGGCCGAGCTGACCAGCAACCTGGTCAAGCATGCCGACGACGGTGTGCTGCTGCTCCGGCCGGTACGCCGCGCCGGGCAGGCCGGTGTGGAGCTGGTGGCCATCGACTCCGGGCCCGGCATGGCCGACCTGACCGTCTCGTCCCAGGACGGGCACTCCACCACGGGCACGCTCGGCATCGGCCTGGGCGCCATCGTCCGGCAGGCCAGCTGGTTCGACGGATACTCGCTGCCCGGCCGGGGCACCGTCCTCGCCGTGCAGGTCTGGCCGGTCGAGGCGGCACGGCCGTCCTGGGCCGGTGCTCTCACCCGACCGCTGACCGGCGAGACGATCAGCGGCGACGGCTACGCCGTGCGGGTCGTCGACGGGCGGCACCAGGTGCTGGTGAGCGACGGGTTGGGGCACGGCCCGCTGGCCGGCGCCGCCACCGAGGCGGCCCTGGCCGCGTTCCGTGACGCCCCGGCCAGCTCACCGGCGGTGGTGGTCGGTCACCTGCACCGGAGCATGTCGCACACCCGGGGCGCCGCGCTGGCCGTCGGAGAGCTGATGCCGGAGGCTGGCGTGCTGCACTACGCCGGCCTGGGCAACATCGCCGGCGTGGTCGTCGAGGGTGACGGCCGCCGTCGGGGGCTGGTGTCGCTGCCCGGCATCGCCGGCCACCAACGACCGACGATCCGGGAGTACGACTACCCGTTCGGTCCCGGTGCCCGGCTGGTGATGCACAGCGACGGGGTGGTCGACCGGTGGCGGATGGCCGACTACCCGGGCCTGGCGGAGCGATCCCCGTTGGTCATGGCGGCGACCCTGCTCCGTGACGCCGGTGTGCGACGCGACGACGCCTGCGTACTGGTTGCGAGGTCGTGGGCATGATCGGGGAGTCGGCCGCGCTGCCGCTGCTGCAGATGGCGCTGCGAGTCGAACAGGACATCTTCGTGATCCGTCAGCGGGGGCGCGAAGTGGCCGCGGTGGTCGGCCTGGAACACCAGGATCAGGTGCGGATCGCCACCGCGCTCAGCGAGGTCGCCCGGGACCTACTGCGAACGGTCGGCGGCGCCGACGTCTCCTTCCACGTCGACGGGGGTGCCGACGGCCGGTTCCACCTGCGCGCCGACCTGGCCCCGGTGTCCCCGCTCCCGGACGGCCGCTACCAACCGCAGTCCGGCGCGGTGTCCCGACTGGTTGACACACTGAGCGTGTCGACCGTTCAGGGGGTTACGGTCGTAAGGATGTCCCGACGAGTCCCGGCCAACGCGCCGACGCCGACCCCGGAGCGGCTCGCCGAGTTCCGTACCGAACTCGGCCGCACCGCGCCGGGCAGCGCGCTGGACGAGCTGACCGTGCAGAACGGGCAGCTCATCGCCGCACTCGACGAGGTGCGCAGTCAGCGCGACGAGCTGGCCGTGCTGAACGAGGAGCTCGCCGAGACCAACCGCGGCGTGCTGGCGCTCTACAACCAGCTCACCGAGGAGCTGGAGGAGACCAATCGCGGCGTCGTCGCCCTCTACGCCGAGCTGGACGAGAAGTCGGCCCAGCTCCGCGCGGCGAGTGAGTCGAAGAGCCGGTTCCTGGCCAACGTGAGCCACGAGCTGCGCGCCCCGGTCACCGCGATCATCGGCCTGGGGCGGCTGCTCACCGACTCCGCCTCCGACCCGCTCACCGACGAACAGGGCCGCCAGGTCGACCTGATCCGCTCGTCGGCGGCAGACCTGCTCAACCTGGTCAACGAACTGCTGGATCTGGCCAAGGCGGAATCCGGCCGGATCGAGCCGGACCTGACCGAGGTCGACCTGCGCCCGGTCTTCGGTCAACTGCGCGGCACCCTGCGCGCGCTGGCCACCCGCCCGGGGGTAAAGCTGGTCGTGGAGGAGCCGAGCGGGCCGGCCCTGCTGCGCACCGACGAGGTGCTGCTCGGCCAGGTGCTGCGCAACCTGCTGCACAACGGGTTGAAGTTCACCGAGCGTGGCGAGGTGCGACTGCGGGCCACCCCACACGGCGACCGCTGGCAGTTCGAGATCAGCGACACCGGGCCGGGCATCGCTCCCGAACTGCACGACCGGATCTTCGAGGAGTTCTACCAGGTGCCCGGAGCCACCCGGGTCGGCGGCACCGGTCTCGGTCTGCCGTACGCCCGGCGGTTGGTGACGCTGCTCGGCGGGACGCTGGAGCTGACCAGCGCGCCGGGCGAAGGCAGCACATTCACCGTCTCCCTGCCCACCGGCGGGGCGTGACGGCGTGGACGGCATGCCGACAACCATCCTGGTGGTCGACGACAGTCGTACCAAGCGTTACCTGCTGGTCAGCTGGCTGACTCGGGCCGGGTTCACCGTGCTGGAGGCCGAGAACGGCGCCGAGGCGTTGGCTCGGGTCGAGGTGGACCGGATCGACCTGGTGGTCCTCGACGTCCGGCTGCCCGACCTGAGCGGCTACGAGGTCTGCGAACAGATCAAGGCGCGGCATCCGGCGATGCCGGTCATCCACGTGTCGGCGCACGCCGTGGACGTGGCCGACCGTGCCCAGGGGCTGACCCGGGGCGCGGACGCGTACCTGACCGAGCCGATCGAGCCCGAGGAGCTGATCGCCACCACCCGGGCGGTGCTGCGCTACTACCAGGCTCGGCAGCGCGCCGAACTGCTCGCCGAGCGGCTGCTCGGGTTGGCCGACACGACCGTGGCCGTGCACGCCGCGCCGACCTTCGCGCGCCTGTTGGAGGCCGCCGCCGAGGGGGCCGCCCAGATCTTCAAGAGCCCGGCGACGGTGATCGCCGAAACCTTCGACGGTGACTGTCTCGCGGGCGTCTGCGCCGGTCCCGGCGCGGCGGCCGCCGTGGTGCCGTGGGTCGTCGACGACACCGGGGTGCCGACCGGTGCCACCGTCCGGGTGGAGGCCCCGGCGAACTGGGCGCTCGTCGACTGGCCGGTGGACGACACGGTGACCGTTGCCGCCGCCCGGCTGCGCGAGGACCGGGCCCCGCTGTACGTGGTGGTACCGACCGCCACCCAGACCGCGCGGACCCCGGTGCTCAAGCAGTTGGCTCAGGCGGTGGCGGCGGCCGTGGAGGCGCAACGCTCGTTCGACGAGGAGCACCGGATCGCGGTCACCCTCCAACGCAGCCTGCTCCCGCGTGGGCTGCCCACCGTGGCCGGTCTGGATCTCGCGGTGCGCTACGAGCCGGCCAGCGCGCAGACCGAGGTGGGCGGCGACTTCTACGAGCTGGTGATGCTCGACGGGCACCTGCTGCTGGCGATCGGGGACGTCGCCGGCCACTCGTTGCACGCGGCGACGGTGATGGCCGAGCTGCGGCACGCGGTGCGGGCGTACGCGGTCGAGGGCCACCAGCCCGGCGAGATTCTGCACCGGGTCAACGAGCTGATGCGGACCCTGCTGCCGAACGAGGTGGCGACGCTCTGCGTACTGCTGCTGCACCCGCCGACCGGACGGGTCCAGCTGGCCAGCGCCGGGCACCTCCCGCCGCTGTTGATCATGGATGGCAAGGTCGAGTTCGTGCAGCACTCCGCGCCGCTGCTCGGCATCCGCGCCCCGCGCCCGGCCGACCTGGAGTTCGTGGTGCCGACCGGAGCCACGCTGGTCTTCTACACCGACGGGCTGATCGAGCGGCGGGACGCCACCATCGACGAGGGACTGGCCGCGCTGGCCGCGGTCGCCGCGACGGTCGACGGTGACCTGGACCAGTTCTGCGCCCGACTGCTGGTGGAACTGGCCCCACCGGAGATCCAGGACGACGTCGCCGTGGTCGTCCTGCGCCGCCGCTGATCCGTCAACTCTCTCGGCTTCCTCAGCGCACCGAGCGGGCGTACGCGGCGGGGGACACCCCGGCCACGGCGGTGAAGTCGCGGACCAGGTGGGCCTGGTCGCTGTAGCCAAGGTCGGCGGCGAGATCGGCCCAGCTCAGTGGGCCACCGGCGGCCTGTTCGACCGCCTCCTGGAGCCGGTAGCGGCGGATCACCCACTTCGGCCCGACCCCCACGTACTCCAGGAAGAGCCGCTGCAACCGGCGGACCGGAACGTCGTGCCGCGCGGCGAAGTCGGCGACGCGCAGCACCGTCCGGTCGGTACGGATCGCCTCGGCCAGCCGGACCGCCTCCTCGGCCATCGGGTCCGGCGCCGGCTGCCAGGCGGTGAGGATGGTGTCCAGCGCCCGGCAGCGCTCGTCGTCGCTGGTCGCCGACGTGGATGGTCCCGGGGACCTGCCCGCGCTCACCGGGACGTCCGGGCGGGTCAGCCGACCGGCGGGCAGCGGCACCCGACGGCCGGTCAGCTCACTGACCGGGCGGCCCCAGAACGGGTGGAACCCGCCGGGACGGAACTGCACCCCGGACACCCGGCCGGTGCCGCTGAGCGTGATCCGGAACAGGTCGCGGCCCACCCCGGCCACCTCGCCGGACTCGGGCCCGTCGTCGTCCCGGCGGAACACCACGTTCACCGCCGGGTGCGGCACGACCCGCTGCTCGAACGGCGTGCTCAACACCCAGTCGATCAACCAGTAGTGCTCGACCCACGGGCGCAGCGACTCCGCCGGCAGGTGGCGACGGAAGCGCACCTCGCGCAGCAGGCGCCCGGGGTCGAGAATTCCCCGGCTGTCACCTCGCGGTCGCTGTCGCATTTGTTCAAGACCACCCTCATACGCTGGCCCTATGTCCACTCAGACTAGCGATCTGCTGGCGGCCGCCGCGCCGCGAACCGTCGAGGTGGTGCGGGGTATCTCCGACGACCAACTGGACCTGCCCACACCGTGCAGCGACTACCTGGTCCGTGACCTGCTCAATCATCTCTTCCAGGTGGTAATCAACTTTCAGGACCTGGCCCAGAAGCGACAGGTGGAGTGGGCCGAGAAGCCCGACCACCTGGGCGACGGCTGGCGGGACCGCTTCGAGGTGGAGACCGGCCGTTTGGTCGACGCCTGGTCGGACCCGTCCAGCGTGGAGGGCATGTCACCGCGTATGCCCATGCCGCAGACCGCCATCGGCGGTATGGCCCTGCTGGACCTGACCGTGCACGGCTGGGACCTCGCGGTCGCCACCGGGCAGCCGTACCACCCGGCCCCGGAGGCGGTGGCCGAGCTGCACCCGCTGGTGGAGCAATTGGGCCCCACCGCCCGCAAAATGGGCGTCTTCGCCGACCCGCTACCCACCCCAACCCCCACCCCAACCCCCGACCCAACCCCCGACCCAACCCCCGACCCAACCCCCGACCTGGCCCACCTCCTGACCCAAACCGGCCGCACCCCCACCTGGCCCCAAACCCCCTAACCCACCCCCTCCCACCCCCCCGCCCCGCCCTCGGTGATCAAGAGGTTTGAGTCAAGTTTCGGCGTGCTGGTGACGCAAACCTCTTGATCAACCGTGTGGGGCTCGGGTGGGTTGTTGACTTGGGTATTCGCTGGGTGAATAGTGGGCGGGGTGTCTACGCCGCATGTTCTGCTCGGGTTGCTCGCTGGGGGCAGCCGGCACGGGTATGAGCTGAAGCGTGCGCACGACGAGCGGCTGCCACGGGCTCGGCCGCTGGCCTTCGGGCAGGTCTACGCCACTCTCGGCCGCCTGGAACGCGACGGGCTGGTGGCGGCGGCCGGGCAGGACCGGGTGGCCGGGCCCGATCGCACGGCCTACGCGCTGACCGACCAGGGGCGGGACACGCTGGACCAGTGGCTGTCCACGGTGGAACCACCCATGCCGTACGTGGCCAGCACGCTCTTCGCCAAGGTCGTGGTGGCGCTGCTGGTCGCCGACGTCGATCGGGCCCGGTCGTACCTGATCGCCCAGCGGGCCGCGCACACCACTCGGCTGCGTGAGCTGACCGCAGTCAAGGCCGACCCGGTCGCCACCCTCAGCGATGTGGTCGCGGCGGATTTCGCGATCGCCCACCTCGACGCGGATCTGCGGTGGCTGCACGCCACCCTGGGCCGGGTCGCCGACTGGCACCGGGAGGTGCATCCGTGACGCAACTCCAGGCTCGCGGCGTGGTTCGGGCGTACGGCCCGACGCCCGCGCTGCGCGGCGTGACGCTCGACGTGGCCGAGGGCGAGATCGTCGCCGTCACCGGGCCGAGTGGCTGCGGCAAGTCGACCCTGCTGCACTGCCTGGCCGGGATCCTCCGGCCGGACGCCGGCGAGGTCAGCTGGCGTGGGCACCGCATCGACACCTGGTCGGAGGCGGCCCGGTCCCGGCTGCGGCGCACCGAGTTCGGGGTGCTGTTCCAGTTCGGTCAACTGGTGGCCGAGCTGACCGCCGCCGAGAACGTCGCCCTGCCCCTGCTCCTCGCCGGCACGGGGCGGCGAGAGGCGCGGACGGCGGCGCTTACCTGGCTGGAACGGTTCGGGGTGGCCGAGCTGGCCGACGTCCGGCCGGGTGAGATGTCCGGGGGTCAGCAGCAGCGCTGCGCCACCGCGCGGGCACTGGTGACCGAACCTCGGGTGCTCTTCGCCGACGAGCCGACCGGCGCGCTGGACACACTCACCGGCGAGCAGGTCCTCACCCAACTGGTCCGGCTCGCCCGTGAGCAGCGCACCGCCGTCGTGCTGGTCACCCACGAGCCGCGGATCGCCGCGTACGCCGATCGGGAGATCGTGCTGCGTGACGGCCTGGTGGACCACACCGGCCTGGGGCTCGACGTGCCGCTGGCCGGTGGTGCCCGGTGAGACCGACGACGCTGGTCCGCCTCGCGCTCGCCGGCACCCGCACCGACACCGCCCGGGTGGTGCTCACCGCGCTCAGCGCCCTGCTGGCGACCCTGGCCGGGCTCGCGGCACTCACCGTGTTGGCCATCGAGAAACCTGCCGGTGACGCCTGGGCGCAGTCCGAGCAGTACCGCAACGCGTTGCTGCGGGAGCCCGGTTTGCGCGGTGGAACCGCGTTCGCGCTGCTGATGCTGATGGTCCCGGTGCTGGCGCTGGCCGGTCAGTGCGCCCGGCTCGGCGCGCCGGCACGGGACCGCCGGTTGGCCGCGCTCCGGTTGGCCGGCGCCACGCCCGGGCAGGTCACCCGGCTGGTGGTGCTGGAGACCGGCGTGGCCGCTCTGCTCGGCACGCTCGTCGGGCTTGGTGTCTACCTGGTCGGCCGCGACCTGCTGCATCGGCCGGACGCGCGAGGTCAACTGGCCCTGCCCACCGATGTGCTGCCGTTGGCCGGCGCGTTGGCCGGCGTGGTGCTCGGTCTGCCGGTCGTGGCGGCGCTGGCCACCGCCCTGATGCTGCGGACGGTCACCACCGGCCCGCTCGGGGTGAGCCGCAGGGCCGCCCGCGAGCGTGGTCCAGGCCCGTGGGCCGGGCTCCTGATCGGGTTCGGCGTGGCCTCGTTCGCGGTGATCCGCCCGGTGGTCTACCGGTTCGCCGACGACGAGGAGGTGGTGGCCTGGCTGGTGCCGCTGCTGTTCGCGGCGGGTGCGTTCGCGGCGATGATCGGGGTGGTGATCGGCACCGGCTGGATCTCGTACCACTGCGGGCGGTTGTTGCGCCGGCACGCCCGCCGTGCCCCGGCCCTGCTCGCGGCGGGCCGGTTGATGGCCGACCCGTGGGCGGGCAGTCGCACCTTTGCGGCGCTGCTCGCCGCCCTGATCCTGGGTGGGGGCGCGGCCGCCCAGCGCGCCTACTTCGCCACCAAGGACCAGATCGAGCGGGAGCAGAGCCGGCTCGCCGGGGTGGACGGTGGCGACAACCCCTTCTATCTGTCGACCATGGATCTTGTAGACGGCGCGATCGCCGTGGCCATCCTGATCGCGACGGGCGGGTTGATCGTCGCGCTGGTCGAGGGGATCGTCGCTCGTCGACGCGCCTACGCCGCGTTGGTCGCCACCGGGGTGCCCCGCGCCACGCTGAGCCGTTCGGTGGCCTGGCAGGCGTTGGCGCCGGCCGTGCCGGCGATCCTGCTCGCGCTCACCGTGGGCACGCTGCTCGGCCGAGGGCTCGTGGCGGAGGTGTCAGCGGGCGGCGGGTCGACGTTGGTCTGCGACGCCACGGCGGCGCTCTGTGGCGACCCTGCCACCCGAGAGCAGTACTCCCGAATCGTGTACTTCCCTGAGGTGCAGCGAGCCGTCCCCGTACCTCTGGAGCACCTGGCATGGCTCGGCGCGGGCGCGTTGGTCGCGGTGCTGGTGACGGTCGGTGTCGGCCTGCTCTTCCTGCGTGCCAGCACCGCCCTGGACGAGCTGCGCACGACCTGAACCGGCCAGGTCAGGCGGTGAGCAGGCCGGAGGAGAGCGCGATCAGCGTGCCGACCACAGCGGAGCAACAGCAGACCAGCAGGCCGGCGACGATAGCGAGGATCAGCCAGACCCGGCGATCCCGCGCCACCGCCGCGACGCTCGGTCGGCGGACCTCCTCGGCGGCCCCGCCGTCACCACCCGTAGCCCCGGTCACCTCGGAAGTCTAGGCTGCGACATCCGCCGCGACCGGAAAGGCCAGGCCGCGCATCCGCGACATGACCATGATCGCGCCCGATCATGGAAGTAGTGGCTTCCCCAAACCGCCGAGGGGGCTACTCCCACCATCGAGCGCGATCATGTCGACCCGACGGTCAGGCGCGGCCGAGGCGGTCCAGGATCCAGGCGTTGATGAACGCCTCCTCGCGCCAGGAGTCGTAGCGACCGCTCGGGCCGCCGTGCCCGGCGCCCATCTCGGTCTTCAGCAGGTAGTCGCCGTCCGGGGCGACCGCGCGCAGCCGGGCGATCCACTTCGCCGGCTCCGAGTAGAGCACCCGCGTGTCGTTGAGGCTGGTCACCGCGAGGATCGCGGGGTAGTCCACGGCGGCCACGTTCTCGTACGGCGTGTAGGACTTCATGTACGCGTACACCTCGGGGTCGTCGAGGGGGTTGCCCCACTCCTCCCACTCGGTGACGGTCAGCGGCAGCGACGGGTCGAGGATCGAGGTGAGCGCGTCCACGAACGGCACCTGCGCCACGATCCCGGTGAACGCGTCCGGCGCGAGGTTGGCCACCGCGCCCATCAGCAGGCCGCCGGCCGAGGCGCCCCGGGCGACCAGCCGGTCGCTGGCCGTCCAGCCGGCCTTGACGAGGTGCCGGGCGCACGCCACGAAATCGGTGAAGGTGTTCTTCTTGGCCAGCAGCTTGCCCTGGTCGTACCACCGTCGGCCCAGCTCACCGCCGCCCCGGATGTGTGCCACCGCGAAGACCACGCCCCGGTCCAACAGGGACAGTCGGGCCACCGAGAACCACGGGTCCATGCTGGCCTCGTACGAGCCGTAGCCGTACAGCTCGCAGGGCGCCGAGCCGTCCCGGGGGGTGCCGACGCGGCAGACCAGCGAGATCGGCACCCGGGTGCCATCGTCGGCGAGCGCCCAGTCGCGGTGCTGCTCGTACTCGGCCGGGTCGTAGGGTCGCCCGTCCGGCCCGGGCAGCACCGGCTTCTGCTTGAGCAGCACCATCTGCCGGGTGACCAGGTCGTAGTCGTACACCGAGTCGGGGGTGATCAGCGAGGAGTAGCGCAGCCGGACCTGGCCGGTGCGGTACTCCGGGTTGGCGTCCAACCCGACGCTGTACAGCGGCTCGGGGAAGTCGATGTCGTACCCGTCGTCACTGCCCACCGGCAGCACCCGCAGCCCGGTGAGCCCATCGGTACGCAGTGACACCACCAGGTGGTTGGCGAAGGCGTCGACGGCCTCCAGCCGGGTGCCGGGGGTGTGCTCGATCAGCGGCACCCAGTCGCCCGGTACGTCGGCCGAGGTGAACGCCAACGCGAAGTCCTCCGCGCCGTCGTTGTGCAGGATCAGGAAACGGTGGCCGTGGTGCTCCACCGTGTATTCGACGCCCTGTCGGCGGGGGGCGATCACGGCCGGTGCGCCGGTCGGGTTGCCGGCGGGGATCACCAGCACCTCGCTGGTCACCTTGCTGTGCACGTCGATGAGGATGAACTTCTCCGACCGGGTCAGTCCCACCCCCACCCAGAACCGCTCGTCGTCCTCCTGGTGGACGACCACGTCGTCGGTGGCGGCGGAGCCGACGGTGTGCCGCCAGACCCGGTTCGGCCGCCAGGCGTCGTCGACAGTCACGTAGAACAGCACCGAGGCGTCGGCCGACCAGGCGGTGCCGTAGAACGTGTCCGGCACCTCGTCCGGCAGCAGCTCGCCGGTGGTCAGGTCCTTCACCCGCAGGGTGAACCGCTCGTCACCGGAGAAGTCGGTGGAGTAGGCCAGCCAGCGACCGTCCGGACTGACGTCGAACGCGCCGAGCGAGAAGAAGTCGTGCCCCTCGGCCAGCAGGTTGCCGTCGAGCAGCACCTCCTCGCCGTCGAGCGGGGCGCCGTCCGCGCTGACCGGTGGGTCGGTCTCACCGTCGCGGACCGCCCGGCGGCACTGCACTCCGTACTGCTGCCCCTCGACCGTCCGGGTGTAGTACCAGTGCCCGCCCTTGCGGGTCGGCACGGACAGGTCGGTCTCCTGGGTGCGTCGGCGAGTCTCCTCGAACAGGTCGGCGCGCAGGTCGGCCAGGTGTGCCGTCCGCGCGTCGGTGTACTCGTTCTCGGCGGTCAGGTAGGCGATCGTCTCCGGGTCGTCCTTGGCGGCGAGCCAGGCGTACTCGTCGACGACGGTGTCGCCGTGGTGGGTGCGCTCGCTGGGCACCCGCTTCGCCGCGGGCGGGGCAGTCTCGGTGGTCACGGCGGCCACGTTACCGGCCGGCAGCCGCAGTGCGCCGGACCAGCGCCATCCCGATACTCGCCGCCACGGCTTTCGAACACATGTACGATGGCCGGCATGGCGGCAGCAGCGAGTTCCCTCGGCCGGTCCGGAGCCCTCGAGATCACCCGGCGGTTGGCGGCGATCTGCGGTCCACCCTTCTCCCGGCTGGCCGGGCCGGCCGACGAGGTGGCGGGGCGGCCGGCGCGCTGGGTGGCCGTCCCGGGCGGCCCGCACGCCGCCGCCGAGGTGCTGCGGCTGGCCGCCGTGCACGACCTGGCGGTGGTGCCCCGAGGTGCGGGCACGAAGATCGACTGGGGTGCTGCCCCCGTTCAGGTCGACATCCTGCTCGACACCGGCCGGCTGGCCGGCATCGGTCACGAACCGGCGGACTCGCTGGTGACGGACGTGGGGGCCGGCACTCCACTGCGGGCGGTGCAGGCCACCCTGGAGCGCACCGGGCAGCGGCTCGCGATGGACGCCCCGTCACCCGGCGCGACCCTGGGTGGCGTGCTCGCCGCCGGCGAGGCCGGCCCGCTGCGCCACCGCCACGGCAGCCCCTGCGACCAGCTGCTCGGTGTGCGCTACCTGGCCGCCGACGGCGAGTTGATCAGCGTCGGCGGTGGCGCACCCGGGCTCGACCTGGCCCGCCTGCTCTGCGGCTCCCAGGGCGCGCTCGGCGTGCTGGTCTCGGCGAGTATGCGGGTGCAGCCGGTGCCGGCGAGCAGGCTCTGGGTGTCCCGCCCGGTGTGGACCCCGCTGGAGGTGCACGACCTGGTCCGGACGATCCTCGCCGCTCGGCTGGAGCCGTCGGCCATCGAGCTGGACCTGCCCGGAGGCACCCCCCGCCCCCGTACGCCGTACCCGCCCGGTCACCCGGCGGCCACCGCCCGGGAGCGCCATCCGTCGATGTCCGGTCGGGCCGGTGCCCCGTCCCGGGCCGGCAGCCTGGTGGTGCTGCTGGAGGGCGGCCCCGCCGATGTCACCGAGCGTGCCGAGCGGCTGGTCGGTCTACTGCACGGGGAAGCGACCATCGCCCACTCCGCGCCGACGTGGTGGCGCCGCTACCCGTTCGCGCCCGGCGACACGGCGCTGCGCCTGGAGGTGCCGATCGGCGACCTGCACGCCGCCGTCTACGCGCTGCGCGACGCGGCCGGCGCGCCGGTGCCGGTGCGCGGGTCCGCCGGGCTGGGCGTGGTGCACGCGGCGTTGCCCGGGGCGCTGGCCGCCGACCGGGTGGCGTCCATCCTGGCCGCCGTCCGAGGGGTGCTGCTGGCCCGGCAGGGCCGCTGCGTGGTGGTCTCCGCTCCGGCGGCGGTCCGCCAGGCGGTCGACCTCTGGGGCGAGCTGGCCGGCCTGGCCCAGTTGCGGGCCGCGAAGCGGCACCTGGATCCGGAGCACCGGCTCGCGCCCGGACGGCTCCCCGGCGGCCTGTGAGGCCGAGCCGGCCGGGTGAGCCCGCCGGGCGGTGGAGCCCGGCTGGGGTCAGTCCATCCACCACCGGTGCATGTCCAACAGCGCCGGGGTGAAGCGGGCCACCAGCACCAACAGGCTGCCTACCGCGCCGGCCAGCAGCAGTGACCGGGTCGCCCTGGGCAGGGCCTCGCGCTCCCGGGCGGTCACCGCCACCGCGACGATCGCCAACGGCAGCCCGAGCACCGCACCCACCACATAGAGCATCCCGACCACGGCATAGAGCCAGAGAAACGGGTTCAGCCCATCCATCCCGAACGGGATCACGTCCTTCGGGTCGTACGCGCCGGTCAGCATCTCGGCCGGGCCGACGCCGGCGGTCGTCATCCGACCGATGTAGAGCAGCAGCACGGCGAGGAACGCACCGATGGTCGCGAACTGCGCGGCGATCAGGGCCCGGACCGCCGGCCGCGAGTACGACGCGACCTGCGCGACGCTCGTCATGGCCGTCAATCTACCGAGCGGACCCGAGGTACGTGGGCCGTGCGACGGTCAGGTCGCGTCGTTGCGGAGCACCAGGACGGCGATGTCGTCCCGGGGCGGCTCGACCGAGAAGTTGATCGCCGCGGCGCGCAGCCGGGCGGCCACCACGTCGGCCGAATATCCGGCCAGGGGCGCGGCGGCGTCCCGCAGCCGGTCGGTGCCGAACAGCTCCCGGCCGCGCCGCCGCTCGGTGACACCATCGGTGTAGAAGATCAGCGAATCGCCCGGTGCGAGCGTGATCTCCGCGGTCGGCGAGGTGATCGTGTCGAGCAGGCCGAGCGCGGTGCCGCCGGTGCCGACGAACTCGGCGCCGCCGGCCGCGGCCAGCAGCACCGGCCGGTCGTGCCCGGCGAGGTGCAGCGACACGGCCAACTGGTCGCCCGCGCTCGGCCCGACCGCTGCCAGCGCCAGCGTGCAGTAACGGCCACCACCGCGCTCGACAAGCGTCTCGTTGAGCCGCGCCAACGCCTCCGGCAACGGTTTGCCGTCGCCGACCAGCACCCGGATCACGTCCCGGACCAGCCCGGTCACCGCGGCGGCCTGGACACCCTTGCCCGAGACGTCACCGATCACCACCAGCCAACGCCCGTCGGGCAGCGGCACCACGTCGTAGAAGTCGCCGCCCACCTCGGCGTCGTCGCCGGTCGGGACGTACTCGGCGGCGAAGCCGATCCCATCCACCAGCGGCAGCACCGGCGGCAGCAGAGACTGCTGGAGCGTCTGCGCCACCCGACGGCGCTCGGCGTGGATCCGGGCGTTCTCGATGGCCAGCGCGGCCCGCCGGGCCACGTCCTCCAACACGGCCACCTCGTCCGGGTCGTGCCGGTGTCGCTGGTGCCGCCCCACCGCCAGAGTCCCGAGCCGTTGCCCGCGGGCGATCAACGGGACCGCGAAACCCTCCATCGGGCCGCCCAGCGGGATCTGCGCCGCGCTGCGGGACGCCTCGCGCAGGCGGGCCTGGATCGAGTCCGGTCCGGTCTCCGCCAGCACCTTCTGCAACTGCGGAAGCATCGACTCGTCGGCGTGGCTGGCCGCCGCCAACCGGAGCCGGCCCCACTCGTCGGTGGTGTGCACCGCGCACCACTGACCGAGTCGCGGCACCACCAACTGCGGCACCAGCGCCATGGTCAGGTCGACGTCCAACGACTGGGCCAGCAGTTCGCTCGCCTCGGCCAGGAACGTCAACCACACCTGCCGGCGGACGTCGGCTCGGCGCAGCCGGTCATTCTCCAGGTGCAGCGACAGCCGCTCGGCGGTGAGCACCGCCAACGGTTGGGCGTACGCCGACGGCGCGGCGTCCAACTCCAGCTCCCCGGCGTACGGGCGGTGCACCGTCAGCGGCACCCGGAGCAACTCGCTGCCGGGGCGGGGCGGCCGACCGAAGCGGGCCAGCACCTGGCGACCCTGCCCGTCGCCCCGGTCCAGGCGGATCGTGCCGCCGGCCGCGCCCACCATCTCGGCGACCCGGCTGAGCAGGCTGGTGGCGAAGTCGGGCAACGGGTCGTCCCCGTACAGGTCGGGGGCGGTCTGCATGAGTTCGCTCATCGCGCTGGCGCTCGGCGCGGAGCCGTCGGCGCTGGTCTGAGGGCCGGCGTTGGCCGGCGTCGAGTCGCCGACGGTGCCCCCGGACGGCGAGTCGACGCCGGGGCGGTCCAGCCGGAACCAGACACCCTTGCCGGTGGGCAGGTACGTGGTGCCCCAGCGACTGGCGAAGTGGTCGACCAGCAGCAGGCCCCGGCCCCGCACGGAGACCTCGTTGATCTCGGTGGAGTCGTTGCGGTCGCCGACGGTCAGTTCGTCGCCCGAGCCGGGGGCGAAGTCGGAGACGGTGACGGTCAGCCCGATCTCGTCCGCGACGACCTCGATGTCCAACTCGGTACCGGCGTGCTCAACGGCGTTGGTGGTCAGCTCGGTGGTGAGCAGCAGCGCCTCGTTGGCCAGCTCGTCCAGGTGTGACTCGGTCAACACCGAGCGGACCACGGCGCGGGCGGCGGCCGGCGTACGGCGGTCGGCGGGCAGCCGGACACGCCGGACGGCCCCGTCCCGGGCCCCGGCCGTCGCGGGCCCCGCCTCGGCTGACACCCCCGTATCCTCCACCGTCCCCCTGCCGGGTGCCAAGCCGATCACCGATCCCGGGCTGTCGCGTCGGTCAGCGGCGCCGGTGGCAGCGCACGGGCTGACGCGCCGAAACGACCGGTGCGGGGGCCGGGCGAGGTTTGCGGCGTGCCGTGCCGGCTCGGCGTCGATCGGGCGGGTCGACGAGCGATCGATGCCACCTGGCGGGTCGCGCACCCTGGCACCACGGCGCGCGCGGGCACAATATGGGGTGCCGGTGTGTCCGCACGGACCGGTGCCCCCGAGTGGAGCGAGGAATGATGACCACGGCGAAGCAGTCGGTGGCGGATCCGTCCGCGCCCGACCACGAGGCGCTCCTCGGCGAGTTGACCGAGGCACTGCGACGGATCGGTCGCGGCGACCTGAAGGTCCGGCTTCCCCGCCGCGCCGGCGCGGCCGGTGAGGTGGCGGACGCCTTCAACGAGATGGTCTCGCTCCAGGAGCGGCAGTACCTGGACCTGCGGCGGATCAGCCGGATCGTCGGTCGCGACGGCCGGCTCACCGAGCGGCTCGACGACGAGGGGCTGGACGGCTCCTGGGCGGAGGGGCAGCGGGCGATCAACTCGCTGATCGACGACCTGGGCCGACCCACCACCGAGATCGCCCGGGTGATCGTGGCGGTCGCCGACGGTGACCTGTCCCAGCACATGGCGTTGGAGATCGACGGGCGGCCGCTGCGTGGTGAGTACCTGCGCATCGGGCGCACGGTGAACACGATGGTGGACCAGCTGTCGTCGTTCTCGAACGAGGTGACCCGGGTGGCCCGTGAGGTGGGCACCGAGGGCAAGCTGGGCGGCCAGGCCGACGTGCGGGGCGTCGCCGGCACCTGGAAGGACCTCACCGACTCGGTGAACACCATGGCGTCGAACCTGACCGGCCAGGTGCGGTCGATCTCGCAGGTGGCGACGGCGGTGGCCAAGGGCGACCTGTCGCAGAAGATCACGGTCGGCGCGCGTGGTGAGGTCGCCGAGCTGGCCGCCACGATGAACTACCTCACCGACACGCTGCGGCTCTTCGCCGAGCAGGTGACCCGGGTGGCCCGCGAGGTGGGCACCGAGGGTAACTTGGGCGGCCAGGCCGAGGTGCCGAACGTGGCGGGCACCTGGAAGGACCTGACCGACAGCGTCAACTCGATGGCGTCGAACCTGACCGCCCAGGTCCGTAACATCGCGCAGGTCTCCACGGCGGTGGCACGCGGCGACCTGTCGCAGAAGATCACGGTGGCGGCGCAGGGCGAGATCCTGGAGCTCAAGGACACCGTCAACACGATGGTGGACCAGTTGTCGTCGTTCGCCGACGAGGTGACCCGGGTCGCGCGTGAGGTGGGCATCGAGGGCAAGTTGGGCGGCCAGGCCCAGGTACGCGGCGTCTCCGGCACCTGGCGGGACCTCACCGAGAACGTGAACCAGCTGGCCGGCAACCTGACCAGCCAGGTCCGCAACATCTCCCAGGTCTCCACCGCCGTGGCGAAGGGTGACCTGTCGCAGAAGATCACGGTGGACGCCCAGGGCGAGATCCTGGAGCTGAAGAACACCGTCAACACGATGGTGGACCAGCTGTCGTCGTTCGCGGACGAGGTGACCCGGGTGGCCCGCGAGGTGGGCACCGAGGGCAACCTGGGCGGTCAGGCGCAGGTGAAGGGGGTCTCCGGCACCTGGCGGGATCTGACCGACAACGTCAACTCGATGGCGTCGAACCTGACCAGCCAGGTCCGCAACATCGCCTCGGTGACCACGGCGGTGGCGAAGGGTGACCTGTCGCAGAAGATCACGGTGGACGCGCGGGGCGAGATCCTGGAGCTGAAGTCGACGGTCAACACGATGGTCGACCAGTTGTCGTCGTTCGCCGACGAGGTGACCCGGGTGGCCCGCGAGGTGGGCACCGAGGGCAAGTTGGGCGGTCAGGCGCAGGTGCGCGGTGTCGCCGGCACCTGGCGGGATCTGACCGACAACGTCAACTCGATGGCGTCGAACCTGACCGCCCAGGTCCGCAACATCGCCCAGGTCTCCACGGCGGTGGCGAAGGGTGACCTGTCGCAGAAGATCACGGTGGACGCGCGGGGCGAGATCCTGGAGCTGAAGTCGACGGTCAACACGATGGTCGATCAGCTGTCGTCGTTCGCCGACGAGGTGACCCGGGTGGCCCGCGAGGTGGGCACCGAGGGCAAGCTCGGTGGCCAGGCGCAGGTGAAGGGGGTTTCCGGCACGTGGCGGGACCTCACCGACAACGTGAACTCGATGGCGTCGAACCTGACCAGCCAGGTCCGCAACATCGCCTCGGTGACCACCGCCGTGGCGAAGGGTGACCTGTCGCAGAAGATCACGGTGGACGCCCAGGGCGAGATCCTGGAGCTGAAGTCGACGGTCAACACAATGGTCGACCAGCTGTCGTCGTTCGCCGACGAGGTGACCCGGGTGGCCCGCGAGGTCGGTATCGAGGGCAAGCTCGGCGGTCAGGCGCAGGTGAAGGGCGTCTCCGGCACCTGGCGGGACCTCACCGAGAACGTCAACCAACTCGCCTCGACGCTGACCACGCAGTTGCGGGCCATCGCCCAGGTGTCCACCTCGGTGACCCGAGGCGATCTGACCCAGCGGATCGCGGTCAAGGCGCAGGGCGAGGTCGCCGAGCTGAAGGACAACATCAACCAGATGATCGTCACCCTCCGGGAGACGACCAAGAAGAACGCCGAGCAGGGCTGGCTGGACTCCAACCTCGCCCGGATCGGCGGCCTGTTGCAGGGCCAGCGCGACCTCGGCGAGGTCTGCCGCATGATCATGACGGAGGTGACCCCGCTGGTCGACGCCCAGCTCGGCGCCTTCTTCCTGGCCGACGACGCCGACGGCAGCATGCGGCTGCGGCTGACCTCCTCGTACGGGTACGTGGCCCGGGGGCATGACGTCACCTTCGGGCCGGGTGAGGGGCTGGTCGGGCAGACCGCGCTCTCCCGCCGCACGATCCGGGTCAGCGCCTCCCCGAACAGCCGACTCACCCTGCGCTCCGGTCTGGCCGAGACACCCCCGTCCGACCTGGTGGTGCTCCCCGTCCTGTTCGAGGGTGAGCTGCTCGGGGTGATCGAGTTCGCCAGCGTGTCGGCCTTCTCCGAGCTGCACCTGGCGTTCCTGGAGCGGCTGGTGCTCACCATCGGCATCGCCGTCAACACCATCCAGGCCAACCGGCGTACGGAGGAGCTGCTGGCCCAGTCGCAGCGGCTGGCGCACGAGATGCAGGAGCAGTCGGCCGAGTTGCAACGCACCAACGCCGAGCTGGAGGAGAAGGCCACGCTGTTGTCCGAGCAGAAGGGCAACATCGAGACGAAGAACCGGGAGATCGAGCTGGCCCGGTTGGGCCTGGAGGAGAAGGCACAGCAGCTGACCCGGGCGTCGGCCTACAAGTCGGAGTTCCTGGCCAACATGAGCCACGAACTGCGGACCCCGCTGAACTCGTTGCTGCTGCTGGCCCGCCTGCTGGCCGAGAACTCGGAGCAGAACCTCAGCCCGAAGCAGATCGAGTTCGCCCGGACCATCCACGGGTCCGGCTCCGACCTGCTGCGTCTGATCGACGACATCCTCGACCTGTCCAAGATCGAGGCGGGTCGGATGGACGTCGAGCCGACCGAGATCCGCTTCACCGAGCTGCGCGGCTACGTCGAGCAGGCGTTCGCGCCGCAGGCCGAGGAGAAGAACCTGGACTTCCAGGTACGGGTGAGCAAGGATCTGCCGCCGGCGTTGGTGACCGACGCGCAGCGGTTGCAGCAGATCCTGCGCAACCTGCTCTCCAACGCGGTGAAGTTCACCGACAACGGTGCCGTGACGCTGCGGATCGCCCCGGCCGCGGAGAACGCGGTCTTCGACGTCCCGGCGCTGACGAACGCCCAGCAGGTGATCGCGTTCACCGTGATCGACACCGGGATCGGCATCTCCGACGACAAGCTGTCGATCATCTTCGAGGCGTTCCAGCAGGCCGACGGCACGACCAGTCGCCGGTACGGCGGCACCGGCCTGGGCCTGTCGATCAGCCGCGATCTGGCCCGGCTGATCGGCGGCACCATCACCGTCTCGTCCGCGCCCGGTCAGGGCTCGACCTTCACCCTGTTCGTGCCGCAGGTGCTGGCCCCGGACGCCGTGGTCGCGCCGCAGGCTCCGTCTCCGCAGCGCGCCGGTCTGCCGTCGTCGCTGCTGATGCCGCCGCTGGAGCTGCTGCCGGAACGGCCGGAGGCGCCGGCCACCCGTCAACTGGACGGTGCCACGGTGCTGATCGTGGACGACGACGTGCGCAACGTCTTCGCCTTGACCAGCGCGTTGGAGCTGCACGGGATGACCGTGCTGTACTCGGACAACGGGGTGGACGGTGTCCGCCTGCTGGCCGAGCATCCGGAGGTGGACATCGTGCTGATGGACGCCATGATGCCCGACCAGGACGGTTACGAGACGACCCGCCAGATTCGCCGCAACCACCGGTTCGCCGACCTTCCGGTGGTCTTCCTGACCGCGAAGGCGATGCCGGGCGACCGTGAGTCGGCGCTCGCTGCCGGGGGCAGCGACTACATCACCAAGCCGGTCGACCTGGACGACCTGATCGAACTGATGTCGTCCTGGATCAACGGCAGCCGGACCGAGGAGACTTCGTGACCCAGATGGCCAAAGCGCTGCTCGTGGACGACCGGCGGCAGAATCTGACGGCCCTGGAGGCGATTCTCCAGGGGCTGCCGGTCCAGTCCGTGGCGGTGGAGAGCGGCGAGGCGGCGCTCAAGCAACTGCTGGTGGACGACTTTGCGGTGATCCTGTTGGACGCGCAGATGCCGGACATGGACGGCTTCGAGACGGCGAGCCACATCAAGCGCCGGGAACGGACCCGGCATGTGCCGATCATCTTCCTCACCGCCGCCGACCGGGACGCCCAGCTCGCCCTTCGGGGTTACCAGGTGGGCGCGGTGGACTACCTCACCAAGCCGTTCGACCCGTGGGTGCTCCGGGCCAAGGTGTCGGTCTTCGTCGAGCTGTGGGTGAAGACCCGGCAGTTGGCCACCCAGTCGGACCTGGTCCGGGAGCGCGACACGCAGTGGCGGCGGCTCACCGACGCGGTCGACGAGGCGACCGCCCTGCTCCGCTCGGACGACGCGGAGGTCCGCGACCGGGCGGTACGGATGCTCGAACAGGCCCGTTGGGGAAACACCGCCTGACGCGGCGGGGCGGCTCAGCCGGTCGGCTGGTCGTTGCGGATCATCAGGGCGCTGCGGAGGCCGGTGATGTCCAGCACCCGGATCAGGAAGTCGCCCACGTGCGTCAGCATCAGCAGGCTCTGCGCGTGGCTGGCCTTGCGGCTGAGCACGACCAGGGTGCCCAGACCCTGCGAGTCGCAGAAGGTGACGCCGCCGAGGTCGAGCACGATCCGCGGGGGTGGGTCGGCCAGCACCTCGTTGACGACGGTGGAGAGCTGAGCCGCCGTGAGCATGTCGATCTCACCGGCCAGGCGCAACACTGCTTCGTCGCCCGTCCGGTGTAGCGTGATGGACAGTTCGGCACGATCCACCCGGTCAGCCTAGCGCGATCCGACCGACCTGGCCTGTCGAGGCCGCGAGCCGTCGCCGTCCACCCCACGAGGCCCCCGGGTCGGCGCTGCTGACCGGCACAGGTGATGGGTGAGCCGGGTAACCCCACCGCGGGGTGGCTGCTGGTTGACCGTCCGGCGCTGTCACAATGGCGGCATCGTGACCGACATCTTTCCCGCCGGATCCGGCCGCTACCCAGCCGATGCGCCGGCCTCCGAGGCCCTGTTCGCCCGCGCCCGCGCCATCGTGCCGGGCGGGGTGAACTCCCCTGTGCGCGCCTTCCAGGCGGTCGGCGGCACCCCGCGTTTCATGGTCCGTGGTGAGGGTCCGTGGCTGTACGACGCCGACGGTCGCCGCTACGTCGACCTGGTCTGCTCCTGGGGTCCGCTGATCCTCGGGCACGCCCACCCGGAGGTGGTGGAGGCCGTCCAGGCCGCCGCCGCCCTGGGCACCAGCTTCGGCACGCCCACCCCCGGTGAGGTGGAGTTGGCCGCCGAGATCGTCGCCCGGACCCCGGTGGAGCAGGTCCGCCTGGTCAACTCCGGCACCGAGGCGACCATGTCGGCGATCCGGCTGGCCCGCGGCTTCACCGGCCGCTCCAAGATCGTCAAGTTCGCCGGCTGCTACCACGGCCACGTCGACGCGCTGCTCGCTGCCGCCGGCTCCGGCGTGGCCACCCTGGGTCTGCCCGACTCGCCCGGCGTGACCGGCGCGGCGGCCAGCGAGACGATCGTTCTGCCGTACAACGACATCCGGGCCGTCGAGGAGGCATTCGCCGCCGAGGGCCAGCACATCGCCGCGGTGATCACCGAGGCGGCCGCCGGCAACATGGGCGTGGTGGCCCCCCGTGACGGCTTCAACCAGCAGCTCGCCCGGATCGCGCACGCACACGGCGCCCTGCTGGTGGTGGACGAGGTGATGACCGGGTTCCGGGTCTCCCGCGCCGGGTGGCACGGCCTCGACGCCTCCGACGCCGACCTGTGGACGTACGGCAAGGTCATGGGTGGTGGCCTGCCCGCCGCGGCGTTCGGCGGGCGCGCGGACATCATGGCGCGGCTCGCGCCGGCCGGCCCGGTCTACCAGGCCGGCACCCTCTCCGGTAACCCGCTCGCCTGCGCCGCCGGGCTGGCGACCCTGCGGCTCGCCGACGACGCGCTGTACCAGCGCCTCGACGAGACGGCCGCCGTCGTGGGCAAGCTGACGTCCGACGCGTTGGCCGCCGCCGGGGTCCCGCATCGGCTGTCGTACGCGGGCAGCATGTTCTCGGTCTTCTTCACCGACGCCGACGTGGTCGACTACGACAGCGCGCGCACCCAGCAGGTGCCGGCGTTCAAGGCGTTCTTCCACGCGATGCTCGCCGCCGGCGTCTACCTGCCGCCGAGCGCGTTCGAGTCGTGGTTCGTGTCGGCGGCGCTGGACGACGCCGCTCTGGAACACATCGCCGACGCGCTGCCGACGGCGGCGAACGCGGCGGCAGCGGCCGGTCACGGGGGGTAGCGTGCGCGCGAGGAGTGAGCCGGGTTTGCGAGCCCCGCAGTCGCAAACAGAGGGAGCGCAGCGTTGAGCAAGACGGTGGTCCACGTGCTCCGGCACGGCGAGGTGTACAACCCCGACCAGATCCTCTACGGCCGGCTGCCCGGCTTCCGCCTCTCTGAGCTGGGCGTGCAGATGGCCAAGGCCGCCGCTGAGGGCCTGGCCGAGCGGGAGATCGTGCACGTGGTGGCCAGCCCGCTGGAGCGCGCCCAGCAGACCGCCGAGCCGATCGCCGCCCAGTTCGGGCTGCCCGTCGGCGTGGACGAGCGGTTGATCGAGAGCGCCAACTGGTTCGAGGGCAAGAAGGTCTCCCCGGGTGACGGGTCGTTCCGTGACCCGCGCAACTGGTGGGTGCTGCGCGACCCGGTGACACCGTCCTGGGGTGAGGCGTACCGGGTGATCGCCGAGCGGATGTTCGCCGCCGTGCACGCCGCCCGGGTCGCCGCCGAGGGACGCGAGGCGGTGCTGGTGTCGCACCAGCTCCCGATCTGGACGCTGCGCCGCTACGTCGAGCGCAAGCGGCTCTGGCACGACCCGCGTAAGCGGCAGTGCGGGCTGGCCAGTCTCACCTCGTTCCACTTCGACGGCGCGAAGGTGGCAGGCATCGGCTACAGCGAGCCGGCCGCGCACCTGATCGCTCTCTCCGCGACCGCCCGGACGGCCAAGGGGGCCTGATGAACGCCCGGAGGTGGACCGCCGGTCTGCTCGCCACCGTCGCCGCGGTGGCGCTGGTCGGCTGCACGTCGTCGAAGGCGCAGGAGAAGACCTGCACGACCACCACCGACGGGATCTTCGAGTGCGCACCGGACCAGCGCTCCGCACCCCCGAAGGTCGCCGGTGAGCTGCTGCTCGGCGGCACCTACGACGTCAGTGCGGCGCGCGGTCAGGTCGTGGTGGTCAACTTCTGGGGTTCCTGGTGCGCGCCGTGCCGCGCCGAGGCGGACGACCTGGAAGCCGTCTATCAGGCCACCAAGGGTTCCGGGGTGAGCTTCCTCGGCATCAACGTCCAGGACCAGCGGGACAAGGCCAAGGCGTTCGAGAAGGGCCGGGTCACCTATCCGAGCCTCTACGACCCGTCGAGCAAGACGGCACTCGCGCTGGACATCCCGCCGAACAGCGTGCCGGCGACGGTGGTGCTGGACCGGGACGGCCGGATCGCGGCGGTGATCCGGGCCGCCGTCAAGCAGGAGGGCCTGCAACCGATCGTCGAACGGATCGCCGCCGAGAAGCCGGCGCCGAACTGATGGGCGAGACCTTCCGGGAGTTGGCCCTCAGCGGGCCGCTGCTGCTCGCCATCGGCGCGGCGGCGCTCGCCGGCCTGGTCAGCTTCCTGTCCCCGTGCGTGCTCCCGCTCGTCCCCGGCTACCTGTCGTACGTGACCGGCCTGGCCGGCGCCGACCTGGAGGGCCGCCGACCGGCCGTCGATCCGGCACCGGGCACCGATCCGGCACCGGGCACCGGGGGCGTCGCCGTCAAGGAGCGGGCCGCGACGGCGGCCGTCAAGGGTCGGGTGCTCGCCGGGACGCTGCTCTTCATCGGCGGCTTCACCGTCGTCTTCGTGGCCACCGCGATCCTCTTCGCCGGCATCGGCCGGGTCTTCTTCGACTACAAGCGCGAATTGCAGATCGGCGTCGGCGTGCTGATCATCGTGGCGGGGTTGAGCTACCTCGGGATGATCCCCGCCCTGCAACGCGAGTTCCGGATCTCCCGGCTGCCGTCGGCCGGGCTGCTCGGCGCGCCGGTCTTCGGGGCGGTCTTCGCACTCAGCTGGGTGCCCTGCACCGGCCCCACGCTCGGCGCGGTGATGGGCATGGCCACCGCCAGCGGGCAGAGCGACCGCGCGGTGGTGCTCGCCGTGGCGTACTGCCTCGGGTTGGGGATACCGTTCATCGTCTTCGGGCTGGGCTTCGAACGCCTGCTCGGGGTCTTCCGCGCCGTCCGGCGCAACAGCCGCTGGGTCACCCGGGTCGGCGGCGCCCTGCTCATCCTGATCGGCCTGGCCCTGGTCACCGGCGGATGGCAGAGCTTCGTGATCTGGCTGCAGACCACCGTCGGGGTGGGCGAGGTGAGCATCTGATGACGGTCGTCGACGACCGACCGGAGACCGTGGCGCCCGCGCCACGCCGCCGGCCCAACCGGCTGCTGGCCCTGCTGCGCAACTCGTGGCGGCAGCTCACCAGCATGCGTACGGCGCTGATCCTGCTCTTCCTGCTCGCGGTCGCCGCCATCCCCGGCTCGGTGCTGCCGCAGCGTGGGATCAGCCCGGAGAAGGTCAACGAGTATTTCGTCGACCACCCGGACTGGGCCCCCCGACTGGACCGGATCGGCGCGTTCGAGGTCTTCGGCTCGGTCTGGTTCTCCGCGATCTACCTGCTGCTGTTCACGTCCCTGATCGGCTGCATCACGCCCCGCCTGCGGGACCACGTCCGCACGCTGCGGTCCCGGCCGCCGGCCGCGCCGAAGCGGATGGCCCGGCTGCCGCAGCACACCGTGCTGCCCGCCCCGCCCGGTGGCGCGGCGGCGATCGCCGAGGTGCTGCGCAAGCGCCGCTGGCGGGTCGAGGTGCGCGGCGACGAGGTCTCCGCCGAGAAGGGCTACCTCAAGGAGACCGGCAACCTGCTGTTCCACACCTCGCTGATCGCGGTGCTGATCGGCGTGGCGCTCGGCTCCTGGTACGGCTGGAGCGGCAACCGGCTGCTGGTGGCCGGCGCGGACAACGCGTTCTGCAACACCCGCCAGCAGTACGCCGAGGCGAAGCTCGGCCCTCAGGTGGACAGCGCCGACCTGCCCCGCTTCTGCCTGCGGCTGGACGACTTCGAGGCCCGGTTCCTGCCGTCCGGCCAGCCGGAGTTCTTCAACGCCACGGTCACCGTCGACGGCCCGGACGAGCCGACCCGCAGCGCGCAGTTCTCGGTGAACTCGCCGCTGCGCCTGAACGACGCGAACGTCTACCTGCTCGGCCACGGGTACGCCCCGGTGATCCGCTACACCGACCGGTTCGGCAACAGCCAGATCAGTGACGAACCGTTCCTGACCACCGGCGACATGGGCCTGACCAGCGAGGGGCTGGCGGCCTTCCCGGACGCGAACGTCGACCCGGCGACCGGCCAGCGGGCACCGGATCAGCAGATGGCGTTCACCGGCATCTACCTGCCCACGGCACCCGAGCAGGCGCCCTTTGTCCGCTCGCAGTACCCGACCGAGCGCAACCCGGCGCTGAACCTGGTCGCCTACCGGGGCAACCTCGGCCTGGACGCCGGCATCCCCGGCTCGGTCTACCAACTGGACCAGCGGCAGGTGCGGGCCGGCAAGGTCAAGGAGGTCGGCACCAAACTGCTCCGCAAGGGCGAGACCTGGAAGTTGGACGACGGCACGACCGTCGAGTTCCTGGGCACCGAGCGGTACGTCACCCTCTCCGTCCGGCACGATCCCGGCTCGACGATGCTGCTGGTCAGCTGCGGCGTCCTGCTGGTCGGGCTGATGGGTTCGCTGTTCGGGAAGCGTCGCCGGGTGTTCTTCCGGGTGGTGCCGGCCGACCCCGGGGACGGATCTCCGACGAGCGGTAGTAGCTTGGTGGAGGTCGGTGGGTTGCCGCGTACCGACTACCCAGGGTTCGCCGACGAGTTCACCCAGCTCGTCGCCGCAATCAACGGTGCCGAACGGCCTGAAGCTGACTCCACTGAGCGGGCCGGCGTGCGAGAAGGAGCCGAGTGATGTCCGCACTCTCCGACAATCTGGTGTCTCTCGCGATCCTGGCCTACCTGGTCGCGATGATCGGCCATGCCGTCGAGTACGCGCTGGGCAATGTGCGTACCCGGGTCGCCGCGGCAGCTCCGGTGCGCGAGCTGGTCGGCGTCGGCGCCAGCGGCGGTGCCGTCCCGATGCCGCCCGCACCGGTCCCGTCGCCGCCCACGGCCGACCACTCCACCCGGCGGGCCCGGCTGGCGGGTCTGATCGGGGTGGGCGCCACCGCGGTCGCCGCCGCGCTGCACCTGGCGGCGCTGGTCACCCGAGGGCTCGCCGCAGACCGGATGCCCTGGGGCAACATGTACGAGTTCGTGCTCACGGTGACGTTCATCGGGGTCGCCGCCTGGCTGGTGGTGCTCTGGAAGCGACCGTCGCTGCGCAAGCTCGGGCTCTTCCTCACCCTGGTGATGGTGCTGCTGGTCGCCATCGCCGAGCTGGTGCTGTACGTGCCGATCGTGCCGCTGGTGCCGGCGCTGAACTCGTACTGGTTCATCATCCACGTCTCGACGATCGTCTTCGCGTCCGGCATTTTCCTACTCGGCGTGGTGCCGGCGGTCGGCTTCCTGATGCGCAACGGGTACGAGCAGGGCAAGCGGAGTTTCCCGTACACCCTGGCCAAGCGGCTGCCCGGCGCCGCCGGCCTGGAGCGGCTGACCTTCGCGCTGCACGCCTTCGCGTTCCCGATCTTCACCTTCGCGGTGATCGCCGGTGCCATCTGGGCCGAGGCGGCCTGGGGTCGGCCGTGGGGCTGGGACCCGAAGGAGACCTGGGCGTTCATCTCCTGGGTGGTGTACGCCGGTTACCTGCACGCCCGCGCGACGCCCAGCGTCAAGCGCAACGTGGCCACCTGGATCGCGGTGCTCGGCTTCCTCACCATGCTGATGAACCTGTTCGGCGTGAACATCTTCTTCACCGGCCTGCACTCGTACGGCGGGCTGGACTGACCCTGGCAACGCGGTGCGGGCCGGTCACGGATTCGTCCGTGACCGGCCCGCGTCGTTCAGGCGGGGTGTGGTCAGCTCACGGTCACCGGGGCGATGTCGTTGCTCGGGTCGTCGTCCACTCGGGGGTAGCGCTGGAACGGCTGGACCTCGCCGGAGGCCCCTGACAGGCTGTCGACCCGCAGGTCGAACCCGACCCTGTGAGTCGTGCCGGCAGGGAAGACCGACCCTGGCCCACTGCAGTCTCCTGTGACATTTCCTGATCGGTCGACCGTTGATCCACTCGGCTTCCAGGAAGTCGGGGCGTCCTGCGGCCCGGGACACCGCGACTTCGTGAAACCCGAGTGGATCTTGTGATTGGCGGCCACCGAGTCGGGCCGTAGCTCGCGTTACCCCGATATCCGCGTCACGGCATGACACAGCGTCAAGCGCTCGCTACCGTGCGGCGGATGGGTCGCATGACCCGACAATCGCGGCGGAAGGTGGGGTGCAGTGACCACAGTGGTGTCCACGGCGGCGCTGATCCGGGAGCAGCTCCGGCGGTCTCGGCTCGCGGCCGGGCTGACTCAGGAGGAGTACGGCAAACGGGCGCACTACTCGCCGTCCATGGTGTCGGCCGTCGAGCTGGGGCAGACGGCGCCCAACGAGGCGTACCTGAAGCGGGCCGACGAGGTGCTCGACACCGGCGGCCTGCTGACCTCGCTCCGCGACCTGGGCCGGCGCGACGGCGAGCCGGTCTGGTTCCGCCCCTGGCTGGAGGTCGAGCGGGTCGCCACCCAGCTGCGATGCTTCGAGGCGACAATGATTCCGGGGCTGTTGCAGACCGCCGACTACGCCCGGGCGGTGTTCCGGCTCGACCTCGGGCTGACCGCCGACCGGGTGGAGGAGTTGGTGGCGGCCCGGCTGGAGCGGCAGGCGATCCTCGACCGGGAGCACCCGCCGCAGCTCACCGCCGTGATCGACGAGGCCGCGTTGCAGCGCTTCGCGGAGGGCTGCGCCGGGGTGCTGGCCGACCAGCTGCGGCACCTGGTGGCGTGCGCCCGCCGCCCGCACATCAGGGTGCACGTGCTGCCGCAGGGTGTGGGGCTGCACGCCGGCCTCTTCGGGCCGTTCATCCTCGGCCGCACCGCCGACGGCAGTTGGCTCGGCTTCCTCGACAACCAGACCGGCGGCACCGCCGTGGACGACATCTTCGAGGTGGCGACCCTGCTCGGAAGGTGGGAGAGTCTGCGCAGTGACGCGCTGCCCCGGCAGCAGTCGATCGACCTGCTCGAGGAGATCGTGAAGCCATGGATCTGACCGGAGCCCGCTGGCACAAGTCCACCCGGAGCGGCAACAACAGTGGCGCGTGTGTCGAGGTCGCCGACAACCTGCCCGGCCGGGTGCACGTCCGCGATTCCAAGGACCGCGACGGCGACCTGCTCACCTTCACCCCGGCCGCCTGGCGGGCCTTCGTCGAGCTGGCCCGCTCCCGCTGACCGACCACTGAGCCACGCAGCCGGCTGGTTCGGCAGCCCGCGATCAGCCGCCGAACCAGCCGGGCACGTCGAGTCGGAACCAGTTGGCCGAGGCCATCGTGCCGAGGTCGTCTTCCATCGCGGTGACCCGTTCCGGGCCGAGCATGTCGATCCACTGTGCACGCAGTCGGTCGAAAATCTCGGCCGAGCGGCGTAGCCCGTCGGCGCCGCGCGGGGTCACCCGGACCAGCCGGCGTCGGGCGTCGGAGCGATCGTCGACCCGCTCCAGGTAGCCGACGGCGACCAACCGGTCGACGGTCTTGCCGGCGGCCTGTTTGGAGATGCCCAGCCGTTGACCCAGCTCGGTGGCGGTGGTGCCGTCCGCGCCGACGGCCTGGAGCACGAACCCGTGCAGCGGTCGCAGCTCCGGATGCCCCTCCCGGGCCAGCTCGGCGTGCAGGTCGTCGATCAGCGTCCGGAAGCCGGCCAACAGCAGCAGCGGTAGCGCGAAGCCGGGGCGGGCGGGATCAGTGGTTGCCATATTCGACAACCACGTTTACTATTTCGTCAACCACGTTGACTATCGTACGGGATGCGGTGCCGCCCGCCCCTCCCGCGTGCCGCCCCTGGAAAGCAGGTCACCATGCCCGTCTTCACCGCCCACACCGCCGAGACCGCAGCCACCCCCGCCCGACGGGCCATCGAGGCAGTACGCCGCCAGTTCGGCTGGCTGCCAACACCGGTGGCGCTGATGGCCGAATCACCGCAGTTGCTCGCCGGTTTTCTCACCGCCAACGCGGGCTTCGAACAGACCGACCTCACGCCGCTGGAGCGGGAGGTGGTCGTCCTCGCCGTCGCCACCACCAACGAGTGCCACGTCTGCGTCGCCCTGCACACCGGCAAGCTCGCCCAGCTCGGCGCGACCCCCGAGCTGATTACCGCGCTGCGCGCCGGCACGGTGCTGTCCGAGCCGCGCCTGGAGGCGCTGCGCCGGTTCACGCTGGCCGTGCTCCAGCACCGGGGTGCGGTGCCAGACGACGAACTGGACGACTTCCTGGCCGCCGGCTTTCAGCCTCGGCACGCGCTGGACGTGGTGCTCGGCATCGGGGCGTACACAATCTCCACCTTCGCCAACCGGCTCACCCGCGCACCGCTCGACCCGCCCCTGGCCGCCCACGCCTGGACGCCCGCAGCCTGACCGGACCATGACCGACGACCCGAGGGGTGTCAGCGGGCCGGGCTGCCACCGTCGTCGACGGCGGCCAGGACGGAATCCAGGAGCCCGGGAAAGCGGGCGTCGAGGTCCTCCCGGCGCAGCGTGTGCAGGATGATCCGTCCTTCCCGGCGGGCCCAGAGCACGCCGCCCTCGCGTAGCACGCGCCAGTGGTGGCTGGCGGTCGAGGGAGAGACATCCGGCAATGTGGTGGAGCAGGTGAGTTCCTCGCCGCCGGCCAGCCTCTTGATGATCCGTAGGCGGATCGGGTTGGCCAGTGCCTCCAGCACCGAGTCGATGCGGAGGTCCTCTCGACCCGGGTGAACGAAGCCCTTCATGGTTCGACTATACGTGAACCAATCAACAGTCGAACGGTCGTGACTCAGGTCATCGTCCGACCGGTTGCCGCCCTCATCCGATTACTTCTAATGTTCACGCACATACGAACAATTTAGAGGGAGTCAAGTGATGAGCGCTTACATGATCATCAGTGTCACGCCGGAGGACGCCGAGAAGATGACGGCCTACGAGGCGCAGACGCTGGAGGTGGTGGCCCGGTTCGGCGGTCGCCCGGTAGCCCGGGACACCAACCCCCTGGTGCTGGAGAGCGACCACAAGCCCGCCATCGCGGTGGTCCTCGAATTCCCCGACAAGCAGGCGATCCTGGACTTCTACCACTCCCCGGAGTACGCGCCGCTCAAGGAGTTCCGGCACACCTTCGCCAGGGCGAGCGCCCTCGTCATGGACGCGGACATCGCCTGAGGCCCCGGCTTGGTGTGAGCGGGGGCGTCACCGCGGATGCCCCGGCTCACACCACCCGGCCTGGTCGGCCGAAGACGCGGTGCGGGAGACTGGCGGGCATGGCGGCTCGTGGCTTCCCGTACACCGATCTCAAGGACTTCATCGCGGCGCTGGAGCGCGCGGGGGAGTTGCGCCGGGTCGACGTCCCGGTCGATCCGACCCTGGAGATCAGCGAGGTGGTCACCCGCACGGTGCGGGCGGGCGGCCCGGCGCTGCTCTTCGAGCGTCCGACCCGGGGCGAGATGCCGGTGGCGATCAACCTTTTCGGCACCGAGAAGCGGATGGCGATGGCCCTCGGCGTCGACTCGCTGGACGAGGTCGGCGCCCGGATCGGCGCGCTGATCAAGCCGGAGTTGCCGGTCGGCTGGTCGGGCATCCGGGAGGGCCTCGGCAAGGTCATGCAGCTCAAGTCGGTGCCGCCGCGCAAGGTGAAGACCGCACCCTGCCAGGAGATCGTCTACCGGGGTGAGGATGTCGACCTCAACCGGTTGCCGGGGTTGCAGGTCTGGCCCGACGACGGCGGGATCTTCCACAACTACGGGCTGACCCACACCAAGCACCCGGAGACCGGCAAGCGCAACCTCGGCCTGTACCGACTCCAGCAGCACGGCCGTAACACCCTGGGCATGCACTGGCAGATCCACAAGGACTCGACGGCGCACCACGCGGTCGCCGAGCGGCTCGGGCAGCGCCTGCCGGTCGCGGTCGCGATCGGCTGCGACCCGGTCGTCTCGTACGCGGCCAGCGCGCCCCTGCCCAGTGACATCGACGAGTACCTGTTCGCCGGGTTCCTGCGCGGCGAGCGGGTGGAGATGGTCGACTGCCTCACCGTGCCGTTGCAGGTGCCGGCGCACGCGCAGATCGTGCTGGAGGGCTACCTGGAGCCGGGTGAGCGGCTGCCCGAGGGGCCGTTCGGCGACCACACCGGCTTCTACACTCCGGTCGAGCCGTTCCCCGTGCTGCACATCGAGGCGATGACCATGCAGCGCAAGCCGGTCTACCACTCGATCGTCACGTCGAAGCCGCCGCAGGAGGACCACGGCCTCGGCAAGGCCACCGAGCGGATCTTCCAGCCGCTGCTCAAGCTGATGATCCCGGACATCGTCGACTACGACCTGCCGGCCGCCGGCGTCTTCCACAACTGCGCGATCGTCTCCATCCGCAAGCGCTACCCGAAGCACGCGCAGAAGGTGATGAACGCGATCTGGGGCGCGCACCTGATGTCGCTGACCAAGCTGATCGTGATCGTCGACGAGGACTGCGACGTGCACGACTACAACGAGGTCGCCTTCCGGGCCTTCGGCAACGTCGACTACGCCCGCGACCTGCTGCTCACCGAGGGTCCGGTGGACCACCTCGACCACTCGTCGTACCAGCAGTTCTGGGGCGGCAAGGCTGGCGTCGACGCGACCCGCAAGCTGCCCACCGAGGGCTACACCCGCGGGTGGCCGGAGGAGATGAGCATGGCCCCCGAGGTCACGGCCCTGGTCGACAAGCGCTGGAAGGAGTACGGAATCTGATGGCCGTCCTCGACGCACCGACGGCGAAGCCGGGCCGGACCAAGTCCTTCCTGAAGCTCGTCGCTGTCGAGCACTCCGTCTTCGCGCTGCCGTTCGCGTTCCTCTCGGCGCTGGCCGCGATGCAGGTTTCCGGTGGGCGGGTACGGTGGCTCGACCTGCTGCTGATCACCGTGGCGATGGTCGGGGCGCGGACGTTCGCGATGGCCGCCAACCGGATCCTCGACCGCAAGATCGACGCGCGGAACCCGCGTACCGCCGACCGGGAACTGGTCACCGGAGCGGTGAGCGTGCGGACGGCCTGGACCGGCGCGGGCGTCGCACTGGTGGTCTTCCTCGTCGCTGCCGCCCTGCTCAACCCGCTCTGCCTGGTGCTCGCGCCGCTCGCCGTGGTGCCGCTGGTCGTCTACCCCTACGCCAAGCGGTTCACCAACTGGCCGCACGCCATCCTCGGGGTCGCCCAGGCGGTCGGCCCGGTCGGCGCCTGGCTGGCGGTCACCGGCACCCTGGACGGCTCCGGGCCAGCCTGGCTGCTCGGCGCGGCCGTGGGGCTGTGGATCGGCGGCTTCGACCTGATCTACGCCTGCCAGGATTCCGAGATCGACCGGGAGATCGGCGTGCACAGCGTGCCGGCCCGGTACGGTCGACGCTTCGCGCTGCACGCCTCCACGGTCGCGCACGTGGTGACCTTCGGGCTGTTCATCTGGTTCGGTGCGTTGATCGGTCTCGGCTGGCTCTGGTGGATCGGGCTGGCGCTGACCGCGGTGGCGTTCGGTTACCAGCACCTGGTGGTCACCCCGACCGACCTCAGCAAGGTCAACCGGGCGTTCTTCACCGCCAACGGGTTCGTCGGCATCGCGCTGTTCCTCTTCGCCCTGCTCGACCTGGTGATCCGGCTCGGCCTCCGGCCCTGAGGTCGGGCGGATCCGGCTCGGCCTACGGCCCTGAGGCTGGCGGTGCGGTGCTGACCGGGTAGCGGGCGCTCTCGAAGGTCCAGTCGATGGTCCCGCGCACGGCGTACGCGATCCCGTCGAGATGGTCGGCGACGGCCTCGTCCAACGCCGGGCCGAACGATGGCACCGCGGCTCGCAGCGCGACGAAGCGTCGCATCGCCTCCCGCCAGTGCTCGGCCGCCCGTTCGACCGCCTCCGCCTCCGGTAGGGCCAGTTCGGCCTGGAGGGCGACGACCAGGTTGTGCCCGCCGGCGGTCGCCCGGTCCCGTTGCAGGGAGGCCAGGTCGTTGTACCAGGAGAGCAGGTCGTTGCCGGTGCGGGCGATCTGACGCAGCAGCGGGTGGTGGTAGACCGGGTCGGGCAACGGCCGGCCGCTGACGAACTCCACCAGCGGGTACGACACCTCCGCCGCGGAGGTGGACCGGCGCAGCTCGACGTACTCGTCGACGCTGGGACGGCGGCCGGCCTCCTTGTTGACCGCCTCCTGCCAGGTGCCGTCGAGGTGTCGGGCCACCGCGTCGGCGAAACGTTGCCGCCACCGGGCCGGCATGCGGCGGCGCGGCTCCCGCCAGGCCAGCACCAGCAGTCGCCGCAGCGGGCCGGTCAGCCCGGTCTGCCGCAGCCGGGTGCCGTCGTGCAGCAGCGCCAGCGTGCCGTTGCGCAGCACCCGGATCTGCGCCGGGGTCAACCGGTTCGGCCCGTCGCAGGCGTCATCGACCAGGAAGAACCAGGTGAACAGCGCGGCCAGCACCCGCAGGTCGGCTTCGGTCGCCTCCGGGTAGAGCCGCCCGGCGTACCGGGCGAAGGCGCCCCGGGAGAGCCGGTGCAGCGCGGCGTCGTCCAGTGGGAGGCCAAGCTCGGGCAGGAGACCGAGCAGCCAGTCCTGCACACGATCGGCGTGTGGTGGAAGCCGGGACGGGATCGGACATTCGGCACGCAGCGCCCGGAGGATCTCGCCGGTCGTCACCGATGCCTCCTCTGCGAGATGGTTCCGGTGCGAATCGCCAGCGGCAGCATGTCAGGTCGATGGGATGCGCTGGTACCCGCCCGACATGTCGGACTGGATCAATCCTGGGGGTGCCCACCAGCGGACCAGCCGGACCAGGCAGGCTGGGGGCATGCGGAAACCATGGGTGGTCGGGGTCTCCGGTGCCTCCGGTACGCCGTACGCGGCGGCCGTCATCGGCGGACTGCTCGACGCGGGCGAGCCGGTGGACCTGATCGTGTCCCGGGCGGCACGGCTCACCGTGCTCGACGAGACCGGCCGACCCTTCCGCGACGGGCACTGGCCCGAGGACCTCGCCGCCTGGCTAGACCGGGACCTGACCGCGGCGGATGTGCGGCACTGGCCGGCCGGCGACCTGGCCGCCGGGCCGAGCAGCGGCTCCTACCGGGTACGCGGGATGGCCGTGGTCCCGGCCAGCACGGCCGCCTGCGCGGGCGTCGCGATCGGGCTCTCCAAGGACCTGTTGCAGCGCGCCGCCGAGGTCAACCTCAAGGAACGCCGTCCCGTGGTGATGGTCCCCCGGGAGACACCGGTGACCCGCAGCCACCTGGAGCACCTCATCGCGCTGCACGACGCGGGCGCGGTGGTGCTGCCGGCCAGCCCCGGCTTCTACGGTGCCGGCGCGGCGGCCAGCGCGCAGCAGCTGGTCGACTTCGTGGCCGGCAAGGTGCTGGACGCGCTCGGCGTCCCACACACCCTGTTCCGGCGGTGGTCCGGCCAGCTCGGCGCAGCCCGAGGCTGAGCCGTCCGCCCGTGCTGGGTGTCGTTGTCCTGCTCAGCACGAGCGGTGCTGTTACCGCCCGGCGGTTGGCCGAAGCGGGACGCGGACCGGACGGTGTCCGGCCCGCGTGGCGTTGTCCGCACCAGTTCAGTACATGCCGGCGTTGGCCGGACCCGGCCCCGTGGATGCGGCCGGCCCCACATTGCGTGGCTTTCCGACCTCATCCACCTCGTCCAGCATGCCCTCCCCCTCAAGCAGGGCTCGCACCTCGGATTCCCGAAACCGGCGATGCCCGCCTGGAGTCCGGATGCTTCCTATCCGGCCGGCCGCCGCCCATCTCGTCACAGTTTTCGGGTCTACCCGAAACAGCGCGGCGACCTCACCCGGTGTCAGCAGGCGATCTCCAGTGTCCACAGCCCCCTCCTCGCGTCGACGAAGCCCCCGGCTGAACACACTGCCCCCGGCTGGTGCGTAGCCCAGAGCCGTCATGAGGGACGTATGGCAATTACAGCACCAGGGACATGGCCTGTCCGCCCAAACGCGAAAAATGCACTGAGTGGGGAGTTAGTAATGTTACTGGTGCTACCTCTGCCCTGACCGGCGGTTTATGAACAGTGACTCGCCGCTCAGTCCAACGGGTGCCGAAGGCCGCGCGTTACGCGTCAGCGGTTAGGGTCACTCTCTGTGGATGCCATCGACCTGAGCCTCGTCGACCTGCTGCGGGGCAACGCCCGCCTCTCGTACGCCGAGTTGGCCCGACAGGTGGGCCTATCGGCCCCGGCCGTGCACGAGCGGGTCGGCAAGCTGGAGAGCAGCGGCGTGGTCCGCGGCTACCGGGCGGATGTGGCACCGGAGTCGATCGGGCTGGGCGTCACCGCGCTGATCGGCATCGTCGAGGACTCCGGGGCCGACTCCGACGACATGCTCGAGTCGCTGCGGGTGCTGCCCGAGATCGAGTCCTGCTACTTCATGGCGGGCGTGGAGTCGTTCCTGCTCAAGGCGCGGGTTGGCACGATCGCCGAGCTGGAGCAGTTGATCGTGCGGTTGAACCGGACGCCGGGGGTGGCCTCCACCCGTACCGCCATCGCGCTCTCCACCAAGTGGGAGAACCGCCCCCAGCCGGTGGGCCCGCCCGCGGCCTGACTGCCTCGTACCCCCTGGTGTCGCCCGACCGGCCGGCGGTAGCGTGCGCCGATGACCCCTCCGGCGCGTCCCGTGGCCGTGGTGACCGGCGCCGCCGGGGGCCTGGGCCGGGCCATCGCCACCGCGCTGCACGCCGACGGCTGGTCGGTGCTGCTCACCGACCTCGACCCGGCGGCGGTACAGACCGTCGCGGTGCCGCTCGGCGGCTGGTCGGCCGCCCTGGACGTCCGGGACGAGGACGCCTGCGCCGCCATCGCCGCGACCGCGGCCAGCCGGGGCGACCTCGCCCTCTGGGTCAACAACGCCGGCATCCTGGTCACCGGGGCGTCGTGGGAGCACGACGCCGCGACCCGCCGTCGGGTGCTCGACGTCAACGCCCACGGTGCCATGAACGGCACCCTCGCCGCGCTGACAGTGATGCGCGGCCAGGGCCACGGCCATGTGCTCAACGTCGTCTCGCTGGCCGGGCTGGTCGCCGCGCCCGGCGAGACGGTGTACGCGGCCAGCAAGCACGCCCTGCTGGCGTTCAGCCTCGGCACCCTGTCCGACCTGCGGATGGCCGGGTACCGGCGGGTGCACGTCTCCTGCCTCTGCCCGGACGGCATCTGGACCCCCATGCTGCACGACCGGCTGGACGACCCGGGGGCGGTGGCCTCGTTCACCGGGTCGATGCTGACCGCGCAGCGGGTGGCCGCCCGGGCGGTTCGGCTGGCTCGCCGGCCACGTCCGGTGGTCAGCCTGCCCCGGTGGCGGGGAGCGCAGGTGCGGCTGTTGGACGCGCTGCCCCGGTTGGCCGTCGCACTGACCCCGCTCGTCCGGGCCGCCGGCCGCGCCGGTCAGCGCCGCCAACACCGCAGGTCAGCGTCACCGGACCGGCGCTGACCGCCGCCGGCCCGCTTGCTAGGTTTCCGAGCGTGACTCATCTCGACCGGTGCGACGAATCCAGCCGGGCCTGGGTGACCGAGGCGATCGCCGCCGTCGAGGCGGACGCGAACCGCTCGGCCGACACCCACCTGCTGCCGTTCCCGCTGCCTCGGGAATGGGGGATCGACCTCTACCTCAAGGACGAGTCGTCGCACCCGACCGGCTCGCTGAAGCACCGGCTGGCCCGCTCGCTGTTTTTCTACGGGCTCTGCAACGGCTGGATCGGGCCACGCACCACGATCGTCGAAGCGTCGTCGGGTTCCACGGCGGTCTCCGAGGCGTACTTCGCCCGGATGCTGGGCCTGCCGTTCATCGCCGTGATGCCCTCCTCCACCTCGCCGGAGAAGATCACCCAGATCGAGTTCCAGGGCGGCCGGTGCCACCTGGTGGACGACCCGGCGAGCGTGGTGGTCGAGGCCCGTTGGCTCGCCGAGGACTCCGGCGGGCACTTCATGGACCAGTTCACCTACGCCGAGCGGGCGACCGACTGGCGGGGCAACAACAACATCGCCGAGTCGATCTACGCGCAGTTGGAGCTGGAGCGACACCCGATCCCCGCCTGGGTCGTCGTGGGCGCGGGCACCGGGGGCACCAGCGCGACCATCGGCCGGTACGCCCGGTACCGCCGGCTCGCCACCAAGCTCTGCGTTGTCGATCCGGAGAACTCGGCGTTCTACCCGGCCTGGCTGGCCGCCGACTGGTCGGTACGGACCGGGAAGGGCTCCCGCATCGAGGGAATCGGCCGGCCCACCGTGGAGGCGTCGTTCCTACCCTCGGTGGTGGACCGGATGGTCCAGGTGCCGGACGCGGCGTCACTGGCCGCCATGCGCGCCGGTTCGGCGCTGCTCGGCCGTCGGGTGGGCGGCTCCACCGGCACCAACCTGTGGGGTGCGTTCGGCCTGATCGCCGCGATGCTCGCCGAGCGTCGGACCGGCTCGGTGGTCACCCTGATCTGCGACCCGGGCGACCGGTACGCCGACACGTACTACGCCGACGACTGGGTGGCCGCCCAGGGCCTCGACCTGACCCCGCACCTGGCCACGATCGATCGCTTCCTGGCCACCGGGGCCTGGCCCGCCTGAACCCGCTCAGCGAGGCCCGGCCCGTCCGTCTGTACGGCACTCAGCGGGGGCCGATCCGTTCGGCCAGCCCGGGGTAGCGCACCACGTAGCCGCTGTCGTCCAGATCGATGTCGGCCGTGAAGGTGCCACTGGCGAAGCGCACCCGACCAGGCCCGAGCCCGGTGTAGATCTGTTCGGCCGGCACCACCTCAAGGCCGGGCAGCAGCACCCAGGCGACGGTGATCCGGTGTGCCACATCGGCCGGCTCGGCCGCCATCCGGAGCCGGTGCACCGGCAGGGTGTTGAACAGCGGAGAGCCGCTCAGGTCGACGTCCAGCGCGTCGGCCAGCCGGTCCGGGTCGTCCGTGCCGGGCAGGCCGGACCGGGGATGACCGGCGGCGACCAGGGCCGCGTCCAGGTCGCCCTGTTCGGCGGTGGTCACCCGCCACCGGCCGGCCGTCCGCTCCAGGGTCACCCGGCGCAGCCAGCCGAGACCCTCGGCCTCGACCTCGACCCGGGCGGTGGCCCAGTCCGGCGTGGTGGTCAGCTGGTAGCGGGCGGTCCACGGGATCGGATCCACGGCGAGCAGGGTGCCCCGGGCCGCCAACCCGCGGCCGTCGTCGAGCAGAACCTGCTCACTGCCGGCGGTGTCCGTCCGGGACCAGAAGATTGACTTCGGCATGGTCGGCATGAGCCGGACGTTACGCGACCTACTCGGTATCGGCAGGGCATGCGCGAACGCCGCCGCGAAGCCTGAGCTTCGCGACGGCGTTCGGTGGATCAATCAGTGGGTACGCGCCGGCGGTCGCCCGCCGAAACCGCGCCGATCGTCGCGCGGACGGTCGTCGCGCGGCCGGTCATCGCGGGGCCGGTCGTCCCGGACCCGGCTCTCCGGGCGGAAACCACCCCGAGCGTCCCGGTCGCCGAAGCGCCGCTCACCCTGCGGGCGGTCACCGAAGCGCCGCTCGCCGGTCGGTCGATCGCCCCGACCGTCCCGGTCGCCGAACTGCGGCCGGTCGCCGAACCGGCGCTCGCCCTGCGGCCGGTCGCCGTAGCCCCGGTCGCCCTGCGGGCGGTCGCTGTGCTGCCGGTCGCCGTAGCGGCGCTCGCCCTGCGGCCGGTCGCCGTAGCCCCGGTCGCCCTGCGGGCGGTCGCTGTGCTGCCGGTCGCCGAAGCGGCGCTCGCCGGTGGGCCGGTCGCCGAAGCGCCGATCGCCCTGCGGGCGGTCCCCGTAGCCCCGGTCGCCCTGCGGCCGGTCGCCGTAGCGGCGCTCGCCGGTGGGTCGGTCGCCGGTGGGTCGGTCGCCGAAGCGTCGGTCGCCCTGCGGGCGGTCGCCGTAGCGGCGCTCGCCGCCCGAACGGTCACCGAACCGACGCGGGCCGCCGGAGCGGTCGCCGTAGCCCCGAGGCTCCGCCTCGACGCGGACCGGGACGCCACTGGGCTCGCGGGCACCGACCAGCTCGGCCAACGCCGCGTCGCCGACCCGAACCCGGGTCTCGGCCGGCGCGACGCCAGCCTTCTCCATCATCGCCAGGGTGGTGCGGCGCTGCTTGGGCAGCACCAGCGTGGCGACCGCGCCCGACTCGCCGGCCCGGGCGGTACGCCCCGCGCGGTGCAGGTAGTCCTTGGGGTCCTTCGGCGGGTCGACGTGCAGCACCAGGGTGACACCGTCGACGTGGATGCCCCGGGCCGCCACGTCCGTGGCGACCAGCACGTTCATCCGGCCCTCACGGAACTCGGCCAGCGTCTTGGTGCGCATCCGCTGGGTCTTGCCGCCGTGCAGCCCACCGGCGCGAACCCCGACGGCCGCGAGCTGCTCGACCAGCCGGTCCACCCCGAGCTGGGTACGGGCGAAGACCATGGTCCGGCCATCCCGGGCGGCGATCGAGGCCGCCACCGGGAACTTCTCGTGCGGCGGGATCAACAGCATGTGGTGGTCCATGGTGGACACCGAGGCGGTGGACGGCGCGGTGGAGTGGGTGACCGGGTCGGTCATGAACCGCTTGACCAACGCGTCGACGTCACCGTCCAGCGTGGCCGAGAAGAGCAGCCGCTGACCGTTCGCGGGCGTCTTCGCCAGCAGTTCGGTCACCTCGGGCAGGAAGCCCATGTCGGCCATCTGGTCGGCCTCGTCGAGCACCGTCACCTCGACGTCATCGAGCTGGCAGATGCCCCGCTCGATGAGGTCGCCGAGCCGACCCGGGGTGGCCACGATGATCTCCACACCGCGGCGCAGCGCGTCGATCTGACGGTCGTACGGGACACCGCCGACGGCGGTCTTGAGGAAGATGCCGACGGACTTGCCCAGCGGCACCAGGGCGTCGTTGACCTGCATGGCCAACTCGCGGGTGGGCACCAGGACCAGGGCACGCGGACGCATCGGCCGGGCCCGGTTGCGGTTGGCCAGCCGGGCGATCATCGGCAGGCCGAAGGCGAGCGTCTTGCCCGAACCGGTCTGCCCGCGGCCCAACACGTCGCGGCCGGCGAGCGCGTCCGGCACGGTGGCCCGCTGGATCTCGAACGGGCTGGTGATGCCCTGCTGCGCCAGCGCGCGAACCAGCGGCTCGGGCAGGCCGAGAGCGGCGAAGCTCATCGGCTCGGCGGTCTCCGCCGGCACGGGCTCGGCCTGGGGGGTGTCGCTCGCTGCCGGCGCGGTGCCGGCCTCGCTCGGAGCGACGTCGAGCTGCTCCCGGGCGGCGTCGGTCGCCGGGACTGAGTTGAAAACGGACGTAACGGTGCTGGGGTCAGCAGAGGTGGTCAACAAAAACCTTTCGAGCGGGGCGCATCTTCGCGATGGCCTGCCGCGGCTGTACCGCCGGATCGCCCGCAAGATCGCCCAGGGGCGCACACCACGCGCGCCGGGTCAGTGATCTCAGCCAGTGTACGGCGGTCTGGCGAAGCCGCCAGCCGGTTGACCGACCGTAGTGGGCGGACTCACCATCGCCACCGCTCGCTGGCTCACCCGTTGAGCACGCTGCCGACCAGTCCGTCCAGGGCGTCGCCGGCCAGCAGGACGACCGCGACGCTGATCGCCACCAGCAGCCCCAGAGCGGCCGCCAGGACGATCATCACCCGGGTGTTACTGGACTGCTCGGCCGGCGTGTCCGACCAGCCCTGGGCCAGGATGTGCCCGGTCAACGAGCCGGAAGTCTCCACCGCGTTGGCGGGTATCGCGATCGTGGTGAAGCCGGCTCCCTCGCCGTTGCCGTAGACGGTGCCGGCCAGGTCGGAGCCGCCGTCGTGCCGGCCACCACGGCCGCCGGCCGCGTCCCGGCCGCCGGAACCAACCGGTGGGCTGCTCGGCGGCGCGGTCATCCGGGAGTTTCCGGTGCTGTTCCCGGTCGACGAGGGCGCCCCGGCGGTGGACGGAGGCCAGTTCGGCAACGCGGGCGCGGGCACCACCGGCGGCGCGGAGGGAGCCGTCCCGGCCCACCCACCGCCGGACGTCGGGCGGGTCGCCCCGGCCGTGGACGGCCACCCGGCCGGCGGTGCGGAAACCGACGCGGTGGCGCGTACGCCGGGCGTGTCGGTCATCGCCGGTGGCGGCGGAAACGGCGGTGCCGGCATCGGGCCGGGCGGGGACGGTGGCGCCGGCACCGGCGGACCGGGTGGCGGCAGCGGCGGGCTCGGAACGGGCGGCGACGGCGGGCCGGGGATGGGCGGCACCGGCGAGGGCGGTGGGATGGGTGGGCCCGGGACGGGCGGAACCGGATTGGGCGGCGGCGTGGGACGGGGGCCCGGCGTCGGCATCGGACCGGGCGGGTACGGACCTGGGGCCGGCGCGGGCTCCGGCTCCGGTGGCGGCGGCTGGGTCGGACCAGGGCCGGGCGGCGTGGGCTCCGGCTCCGGTTCCGGTGGCGACGGCTGGGCCGGGTCCGGCTCGGCACCCACCGGCGCGGCTCGGTAGACGGCGGGAGTGCCCTCGCGAAGGCCGGGGGCGCCCAGGGCTCCGGCCGTCCCTCGGCTGCTGCTCGGAACCGTCGCGCTGGCCCGGGCCGGCGCGGGGGATTCCTTCCGCTGCCCCGGCAACGGCACATCGGCTGGGCTGGCCGAGCCGGTCGCACGGTAGGTGGTCGCGGTGACCGGAGCGCTGGCCGGCAGGTCGCTGCGGAGAGCCCCGGCGGTCACGACGCTGGCCCGAGCGCGTACCGGTGCGGCGGTCTGGCCCGGGCGCGCGTCGACCGCGGCCGACTCCCCGGCGTCGGTACCGGAAACGTCCGCGGCAGCGTCCGTGGTCCCGGAAACGTCCGCGCCGCCGGAAGCGGCGTCGGCACCGGCGGACACGTCGTCGTTGCCGGAGGTTACGGGTACGTCGTCATCGGCGTCGGTCGAGGCGTCCGCGACGACCGGTGCCGTGCCGCCGGCGGCCGGGCTGGTGGCGCTGTCAGCGGAGCCGGCGTCGGCCCTGGTGTCGCTGGCGGCCGGGCTGGTGTCGGCCACGCTGGTGCCTGTGCCTGTCGAGGTGGCGGCCGGGCTGGTGGCGCTGGCGGCCACCGGGTCGGCGGTGTCCGGCCCTGGTGGGCCGGCCTGGTCGACCACGGGGTCGACAGTCTCCGCCGGATCTCTCTGCTCGGCCATTTCCGCCCTCCGCGCCATGCTCGCACCCGGACCCGTGACGTCGGGTCGGATGTGCCTGGTTGTCACGGTGCCACAGATCTTCCCGAGCGGACAGCCGGAGCCGGTCGTGGCGGATCAGCCCGCGGTGCTGGGGCTGCCCGTCGCGCTGCTACTGCCCGTCACGCTCGTGCTGGCCTTCGGTGTGGTGCTCGGAGACATGCTGGTCGGCGCGCTGCTCGGTGCCGAGGGCAGGGTCGTCGGAGTGTTGCTCGGGGTGTTGCTCGGGGTGTTCGACGGCTTCGGCGTGGTGCTGCCGGTCGGCGTGGGCGTCGGGGTGGTCGTCAGCGTCGGCGTGGGCGTCGGCTTGGTGGTCTTCGTGGGCGACGGGGTCGGCGTCGGCTTGGTGGTCTTGGTGGGCGACGGGGTCGGCGTCGGCTTCGGGGTCGAGACGGGCGGGGTCGGGTTGGTCACGACCGGTGCCGGCACCGCACCGATCACCCGGGTGGCCGCGTACAAACGGGACCAGCGGACGACCGAGATCTTGACGACGTCGCCCGTGGTGGGCGCCTGCACCATCTTGCCGTTGCCGATGTACATGCCGACGTGGTGGATCGTCGTCCAGCTGCTGCCCGAGGCGAAGAAGAGCAGGTCCCCGGGGAGCAGCGCACTCTGCGGAACCGTGCGGCCACGGGTGGCGGCGTACTGGTCACGGGAGACCCGGGGCAGGTCGAAGTAGTCGGCGCCGGGGGAGCGGTACGCCGCCCACATCAGACCGGAGCAGTCGAACTGGTCCGGCCCCTCCTCGGACCACTTGTACGGGTCGCCGAGCTGGGCGAGCGCGTACCGGACCGCAGCCTGTGCCCGGGGGTGTGCGGCCATGCCGCTGATGCTCTGGTTGGAGACGTAGCCGGCGCCGATCTGCTGCTCGGCGGCTTCCTGCTGACGTTCGATCTCGATCAGCGCGGCGGCGTTGTCCCGGCGAAGCTTGAGCAGGCTCGCCTCGGCGGCGCGGAGCGCCGTCTCACCCGCGGTGAACTCCGCCTCGGCGGCGGCCAGCAGCTCCTTGGCCTCGGTGTGCTTCTGGTACGCGGCCTGCTCACCGGCGCGGGCCCGGGACAGCTCCCCGGCCACTCCGGTGGTGCCGCCGTCGACCTTCTCGCCACGGGTGATCGCCTGGAGGCGGCTCAGCCCGCGGATGTCCTGGGCGAGGTCGCCCGGCGGCAGCGCGGCGGCGGCCTTGATGGCCTCGCCGGCGGCGGTGTCGGCCGTCTGCTGGGCCCGGAGCAGAGCGTCCTGTGCGGTCGCCAGCGCCTTGCCGGCCGCGTCGAGCTGCGCCTGCGCGTCGACGCGTTTCTGCCGACTCACCAGCAACGCCTCGCCGAGCGCGCCGACCTGGACCTCGCCGGCGGAGATCGCGGTGGCCAGGGGGCCGTTGCCGATGTTGACCACCGGCGGGGCGGGCACGCCCGCGACCGGTGCGCCGCCGGGCAGTTGAAGCGAGCCGGTGACGGCCGGGCGTGAGCCGGTGTCCGGCACGGTGGTCGGCACGCCGGGCTCGGCGTACGCGGGGGTGGCCAGCACGGCTGCGGCGATCGCACCGAGCAGGGCGGCCCAGAGCTTCGGACGCAGGACCGGCGAGATCACCGGGCTCCGTCGTCGCTGCCGTCGCCCGCGCCCGCTGTAGACCATGCCGCTCCCCGTCCAACTGCTCGTCGCCGCGCTCGGTGGGCGCGACCGTCGGGACGGTACCAGTGTGTGTGTTCCGCCCCACCTTGTTACTACCGCACCTCGCCACTCATGTCGATGTCTTGCCGGGTTACGGAAGGCTGAGAGTTCGGTGAAGTGGGTCGCTGCCGGCGACCGTGCCGCCGGGCTCGTCGGCGCCGCGACGTACGCTCGATCCGGACCGCAGGTGGAAGGGACGTGCCATGGACGCCGGACTCAAGCGTGAGCTCGAAGCGAAGGTGTACGCCGGTGAGCGGCTGACCCGGGAGGACGGGGTCGCCCTCTACGAGAGCGACGACCTGACCTGGCTGGGGCGGCTGGCGCACCACAAGCGCACCGAGTTGAACGGCGAGCGGGTGATGTTCAACGTCAACCGGCACCTCAACCTGACCAACGTCTGTTCGGCGTCCTGTGCGTACTGCTCGTTCCAGCGCAAGCCGGGCGAGAAGGACGCGTACACGATGCGCATCGACGAGGCGGTCCGCAAGGCCAAGGAGATGGAGGACGAGCAGCTCACCGAGTTGCACATCGTCAACGGTCTGCACCCCACGCTGCCCTGGCGTTACTACCCGAAGGTGCTGCGCGAGCTGAAGGCGGCGCTGCCGAACGTCAAGCTCAAGTGCTTCACGGCGACCGAGGTGCAGTGGTTCGAGAAGATCAGCGGCCTGAGCGCCGACGAGATCCTCGACGAACTGATGGACGCCGGCCTGGAGTCGCTGACCGGTGGTGGCGCGGAGATCTTCGACTGGGAGGTCCGGCAGCACATCGTCGACCACGCCTGCCACTGGGAAGACTGGTCGCGCATCCACGCCCTGGCGCACAGCAAGGGCATGAAGACCCCGGCGACGATGCTGTACGGCCACATCGAGGAGCCCCGGCACCGCGTCGACCACGTGCTGCGGCTGCGCGAGTTGCAGGACGAGACCGGTGGCTTCGCGGTCTTCATCCCGCTGCGCTACCAGCACGACTTCGTCGACTCGGCGGACGGCAAGATCCGTAACCGGATCCAGGCGCGCACCACGATGGCCTCGCCGGCCGAGTCGCTGAAGACGTTCGCCGTCTCCCGGCTGCTCTTCGACAACGTGCCGCACCTGAAGAACTTCTGGGTGATGCACGGTCTGTCGGTGGCTCAGCTGTCGCTGAACTTCGGCGTGGACGACCTGGACGGCTCCGTCGTCGAATACAAGATCACGCACGACGCCGACTCGTACGGCACCCCGAACACCATGCACCGCGACGACCTGCTGCACCTGATCTGGGACGCCGGCTTCCAGCCGGTCGAGCGGGACACCCGCTACAACGTGGTCCGGGAGTACGACAAGGCCCCGTCGCTGGCGCAGCGGCGCGCCGAGCCGCAGCAGGTGTGGGCCTGAGCCACCACGTACCCTCGCAGTCGATGACCGAGCAACGAGGACCTGAGCAGCAGGGCGGGTTTCCCCGCCGGGACGCCGAGGGGCGCATCCGTACCCTGGGCGACCTGCTCGGGGTGTGCCTGGCCGGCCTGGTCATCGGCGTGCTCGCGCTGGTGCTGTTCGACTGGGCGTTCGCCTCGATCGGTGCCGGCGACTTCGGGCACACCAACGGGTGGCTGGCGGTGATCCTGCCGGCCTGGCTGTTCTGGGACGACTTCCGGGCCTGGGAGTTCGGCGCGGCCCGGGTGGTGGCGGCGGTGGTCGCCGCTGCCGTCGGGGTGTTCGCGGGCCTGCTGATCGCCGGCCTGGGCGCGGGGCTGCCGCCGCTGCTCTCCGGCGCGTTGGCGGCCGGGGCGTTCACCGTGGCGTACGCGGCTCTCTGGTTCCCGGGCGTCCGCTGGCTGGCCCGCCGAACCGGCTGACCACGACCGCCCGTCGGGCGGTTCGACCCTTCCGCCGGCAGTGGCGGGCGACGGAGAGAACGGAGTGGTGCAGGTGAGCGCCGCGCTGAAGTACACGCTGGGCCGGATCGGGCTGTTCGTCGCCGTGCTCGCGGGCCTCTGGCTGATCGACATGAACGTGTTCCTGAAGCTGATGCTGGCGTTGGTGTTCTCCGCCGCGCTCTCCTTCTTCCTGCTGCGCGGTTGGCGGGACGAGATGGCCGGGGAGATCGCCGAGGCAACCGAGCGCCGCCGCGCCGAGAAGGAACGCCTGCGCTCCGCCCTGGCCGGCGAAGACCACCCCACCCCGAACCCGAACCCCGACCCCCAGGCCCCCGACTCCCAGCGTTGATCAAGAAGTTTGCGTCACCAGGACGGCTTCCGGTGACGCAAACCTCTTGATCAACCCGCTTGGTCGCGCGGGGCGGCGGGCGGGGCGGGCTGGGGGTTACCAGTTGGTGGAGCCGGGGACCTTGGGCCAGGGCTTTGCGATGGGCTTGATCAGGTACGCGATGCCGCCGGAGCCGCCGGAGACGCCGCCGCTGGCGTTGGTGCGCTTGGTCCGCAGCCAGATCTGCTCGAACTGCGCACGCTTGTAGACGTTGCGCACCACGTCGTTGCTGGACGAGGCCGGGTCGTTGACGATCACGTCGCCGTCGGCGGTGAAGCCGACCACCACGAAGAGGTGCCCGGAGGTGCCGTAGTTCGCCCCGTCCAGCTCACTGGCGAGGAAGGACTGGCTGGTCACGACGGGGATGCCGGCGGCGATGAAACGCTCCAGCTCGTCCAGGGAGTGCAGCCGGGTCACCCGGCCCTCCAGCCCTGGGAAGCTGGCCGCGTACGCGGTGTTGAACGGCCAGTTGCCCGCGCCGTCGTACGCGTAGTCGTAGGTCATCCGGGCGGCGTGGTTGACCGTCGGGTCGGGGTAGGTCGGGTCCACCCAGGAGGTGTCGGCCGCCGACGGCTTGCGACCCCAGTACTCGACCACCATCTCCGTGGAGGTGGGTGAGCACCAGGCTTCGCCGCCGCCGTCGTACTCGGGGTAGTGCCCGGAGTGCACGTTCTGCGAGTAGCGCGGCACCGGCAGCTCCCGGCCCCAGGCGATGTGCCCGGCGCTCGGCGGCACGGTGAACCGGTCCGGCACGGTGGAGCTCATCGCGCCCAGCATCCGGACCACCGGGGCGGCGGTCTGCCCGGGTGCCCGGTAGAGGGTCAGCTTGAGCTGGTACGACCGGAGCAGCACCCCCGCGGTGGCGTCGTCGATGCTGAAGGTGTCGGTCCAGATCGTCGAGAAGGGGTCGCCCTGCCGGTTGACGCTGGTCCGCTTGATGTCGGTGTCGCCGGACGCCCAGCGACCCAGGACGTACCACGGGGTCTGGTCGCCGGTGGTGTAGTTGCCCTGCATCTCCACCTGGATCCAGGTGCCGGCGGGGGTCTCCGCGTTCCAGGAGGCGATCAGTTCGGTGGCGTCGAACCCGACCCGTGTCACCGGCGAGGTCCAGGTGCCGTACTCCCAGGTGCGGGTGGCGCCGGTGTGCGGGTCCGCGTACTCGGTGGTGCCGGCCGGGCGGGCCAGGGTGACGCCCGCTCGGGCGCCGGGCACGACGCGGGTGCCGGCCCGGCTGCCCCGGTGCCAGTCGGCGGGCCCGGACCAGTCCTGGTAGGTGATCTGCTCGTCGTGGGCGGGGGCGGGCGGATGGGCCGCCAGCGCGGGCGCGGCGCTGGTGAGCAGGGTGAGCGTGGTGACGCCGGCGAGGGCGGCCGCGCGCAGGCGGGATCTGGCCATGGGTGCTCCGCGGTGTCGAGGGGGCATCGTCGCTGGTCAGTTTTCCGCTTGGAGGGAAGTTTCGCCAGACGTTGATAGGTGGAAAATCATTGCCGCCGTGATGATCCGCCTGGGATGCATAAGGCAGCGATCAATATTGATATGACCATGTGACAGGTGGTGAAGTGTCCTTCACCGAGCGGGATCTCCCGCCCTCCGAGGAGGTAGTCCATGGCCCTCCGCACGCCCATCCCCCTCCGCCGTGTCCTGGTGCTCGCCGTCGTCACCGGGCTGGGCATCGTCACCGTCGCCGCCGGTCCGGTCGCCGCCCGACCGGCACCGGACCGCACCGCTGAGCAGGCCGCCGCCGGCTACCGGGTGCTCGGGCCCCGGACCCTGGCCGACCGCAACGCGGTGGCCCGCACCGGAGCCGCCATCGACTACTCCGAACACGGCGTGCTGCACATCTCGGCCACCGCGGCCGAGGCCGCCGAGATCGGCAAGCTGGGCTTCCGGCTGGAGCCGCTCGCCCCGCCGCCGAACGCCGAGCGCGGCGCCGGCGAGATCGGCGCGCTGGCCTTCCCGCCGGCCGACTCGAACTACCACGACTACGCGGAACTGACCGCCGTCGTGAACCAGGTCGTCGCCGACCATCCGGCGATCGCCCGCAAGATCAGCATCGGTTCGTCGTACGAGGGCCGCGACCTGATGGCCGTGAAGATCTCCGACAACGTCGGCACCGACGAGAACGAGCCGGAGATCCTGTTCAACTCCCAGCAGCACGCCCGTGAGCACCTGACCGTCGAGATGGCGATCTACCTGCTCAACCTCTTCACCGACAGCTACGGCAGCGACTCCCGGATCACCAACATCGTCAACGGCCGGGAGCTCTGGATCGTGCCGACGGTCAACCCGGACGGCAGCGAGTACGACATCGCCACCGGCTCGTACCGGTCCTGGCGCAAGAACCGGCAGCCCAACAGTGGCTCGTCGAACGTCGGCACCGACCTGAACCGCAACTGGTCCTACAACTGGGGATGCTGCGGCGGCTCGTCCGGCAGCACCTCGTCGGAGACCTACCGGGGGCCGTCGGCGTTCTCCGCACCCGAGACCCAGGCGCTGCGCAACTTCGTCAACGGCCGGGTGGTCGGCGGTGTGCAACAGATCAAGGCCAACATCGACTTCCACACCTACTCGCAGTTGGTGCTCTGGCCGTACGGCTACACCACCGCGAACACCGCGACCGGGATGAACGCGGACCAGTACAACACCTTCGCCACCATCGGCCAGCAGATGGCGGCCACCAACAACTACACCCCGCAACAGTCCAGCGACCTGTACATCACCGACGGCGACAGCATCGACTGGATGTGGGCCACTCACAACATCTGGGCGTACACCTTCGAGATGTACCCGGGCTCGTCCGGCGGCGGCGGCTTCTACCCGCCCGACGAGGTGATCCCGGCACAGACCTCGCGCAACCGGGAGGCGGTGCTGCTTCTCAGCGAGTACGCCGACTGCCCGTACCGGGCCATCGGCAAGCAGGCGCAGTACTGCGGCGGCGGTGGCGGCACCACGGTCTGGTCGGACACCTTCGAGACCGCCACCGGCTGGACCATCAACCCGGCCGGCACCGACACCGCCACCCTCGGGGCGTGGGAACGGGGCGCCGCCCAGGCGACCACGTCCTCCGGAGCCAAGCAGCTCACCCCGTACGCCGGATCCAACGACCTGGTCACCGGCCGGCTGGCCGGCTCGGCGGCCGGTGACTACGACCTCGACGGCGGAGTCAGCAGCGCCCGGTCCCCGGCGGTGACGCTGCCGTCGTCCGGCACGCTGACCCTGTCGCTCGCCTGGTACCTGGCGCACGGCTCGAACGCCTCGTCGGCGGACTACCTGCGGGTGAGCGTGGTGCACAACGGCGGCGCCACCGCGCTGCTCACCCAGGCCGGCGCGGCCAGCAACCGCAACGGAAGTTGGGCGGTCGCGAACCTCAACCTCACCCCGTACGCCGGCCAGTCGGTCCGCGTGCTCGTCGAGGCGGCGGATGCCTCCGGAGCCAGCCTGGTGGAGGCGGCTGTGGACAACGTCACCATCACGTCCTCCTGATCGGGTGGGGCCCCGTCCCGCCCCGGCGGGGCCCCGCCACCCGTTCCGAAACCTCAGGATCTTGGACATATGCCTCCCCGCCCCGCGTGGTGCGGGTGTCCGAGGTATCGACGGCTGCCGACCAGCCCTTGATCGATCCGGCACGTCCTGGCGGTGCGCTACCGTCTTAGCGACCAGTCCGCAGCGAAGCCGGTGCGAAACCCGGCGCTGTCCCGCAACTGTGATGCCCCACCGGTCGGTGGGGACGAGCCAGGTCGCCTACGGATCGGTCGCGATACGCGCTCTCGAGGAAGGGCGCCTCGTGGGCGGGCGTACGAAAGTCCCTGTCGGCGAAGCACCACACTCCTCGACCGACAGGAGGCCCCCATGTTCAGACGTACCCCTCGGCTCTTCGCGGCGACCCTCGCGGTCACCGCGCTCGCCCTCGGCGCCTGCGCCGAGAAGGCCGACGACCAGCCGAGCGCCGGCACCGCGGCCGCCGCCTACCCGGTCACGGTCGGCGCGCTCACCCTCGACAAGCGTCCCGAGAAGATCGTCGTGCTGTCGCCCACCGCCACCGAGATGCTCTTCGCGATCGGTGCCGGCCCGCAGGTGACCGCCGTCGACGACCAGTCGAACTACCCGGCTGAGGCGCCCAAGACCGACCTCTCCGCCTTCCAGCCGAACGCCGAGGCGATCGCCGGTAAGAACCCCGACCTCGTGGTGCTCTCCGACGACCGCAACAAGATCGTCGAACAGCTCGGCAAGCTGAAGATCCCGGTGTACCAGACCCCGGCGGCGATCACGCTCGACGACTCGTACCGGCAGCTCACCGAGCTCGGCACGCTGACCGGGCACGCCGACCAGGCCACCGACGTCACCACCCGGATGAAGGACGACATCAGCAGGCTGATCAAGGACCTGCCGCAGCGCGCCGAGAAGCTCACCTACTTCCACGAGTTGGGCCCGGAGCTGTACAGCGCCACCAGCAAGACCTTCATCGGCTCGCTCTACAGCCAGGTCGGCCTGACCAACATCGCCGACCCGGCCGACGCGGACGGCAAGAACTTCGGCTACCCGCAGCTGTCCCAGGAGTTCATCGTCAAGGCCGACCCGGACTTCGTCTTCCTGGCCGACGCCAAGTGCTGCCAGCAGAGCGCCGACACGGTCAAGGCGCGCAGTGGCTGGGCCGGCCTCACCGCGGTGAAGAACAACCAGGTGGTCGCCCTGGACGACGACATCGCCTCCCGCTGGGGCCCACGGGTCGTGGACCTGCTCCGGGTGATCATCGACGCGGTCGCCAAGGTGCCCGCGTGACCGTCGTCCGTCGGTGACCGGGCCGCGACAGGTGTCCGATCCGGCACCAACCAGCCGGCCGGCCGAGCCGCCGCCGTCGTCGTCCCAGCGGGCCGAGCCTCCGGTGGCCCGGCCCGCTGGGCAGTCGTCCGTGGCCCGGCCCGCCGGGCCGCTGTCCGTGGCCCGGCCTGCCGGGCTGCGCAAGCGGTGGCTGGTCGCGGGGGTGTTCGCGGTGCTGGTCGCGCTCGTCGTCGGGGTGTCGCTCGGCCCGGTGAGCCTGCCCCCGGGCAGCGTCGCCGCCGAGCTGCTCAACCTGTTTCCCGGGGTGCACCTGGACAGCGGGCTGACCGAGCGCGAGATCGCCATCGTCACCGAGCTGCGCCTGCCCCGGGTGGTGCTCGGCCTGCTCGTCGGCGGTCTGCTCGCCCTCGCCGGTGGTTGCTACCAGGGGGTGTTCCGCAACCCGCTGGCCGACCCGTACCTGCTCGGGGTGGCCGCCGGCGCCGGCCTCGCGGTCACCGCGGCGATCGCCCTCGGCGGCGCCGGCCGGCAGGGCACGCTCTCCGGGCTGCCGATGACCATTCCGCTGGCCGCGTTCGCCGGTTCCCTGCTGGCCGTCACGATGACCTACGTGCTCGGCGCGGCCGGCGGGCGACGCGGTTCACCGGCGATGCTGATCCTGGCCGGGGTGGCGGTCTCCGCGTTTCTCTCCGCCGGGCAGACGTACCTCCTGCAACGCCACGCCGACAGCATCCAGCCGGTCTACTCCTGGCTGCTCGGCCGACTGGCCACCGCCGGTTGGCACGACGTGCTGCTGGTGCTGCCGTACGCCGCGCTGACCAGCGTGGTGGTGCTGCTGCACCGCCGCGAGCTGGACGTCCTCGCGGTCGGCGACGACGAGGCGAGAAGCCTGGGCCTGCACCCGCAGCGCACCCGTTACCTGTTGATCGCCGCCGCCTCCCTGGGCACCGCGGCGGCGGTCTCCGCGACCGGGCTGATCGGCTTCGTCGGCATCATCGTGCCGCACACCGTCCGGCTGCTCGCCGGGTCCAGCTACCGGGTGATCCTGCCGATGTCACTGCTGTTCGGCGGCGCGTTCCTGGCGCTGACCGACGTGGTCGCCCGCACCGCCGCCGCTCCGTCCGAGCTGCCGATCGGAGTGGTGACCGCCCTGCTGGGCGGCCCGTTCTTCGTCCTCGTGCTGCGGACCGCCCGCCGGGTGCTCACGTGAGCCGCGAACCCGCCGACGGTGCGCCCGCCGACGCCGCGCCGGCCGTCGAGGTGCGCGGGCTGCATGTCGCCCTCGGTGGCACGCCGATCCTGACCGGCGTCGATCTCACCGTCGCCGTCGGCGAGTGGGTCACCGTGATCGGCCCGAACGGCGCCGGCAAATCCACCCTGTTGCGCGCCGTCGGCGGCCTGCTGCCCGCGCCGAAGGCGATCACCCTCTTCGGTACGCCGAGCGCCGCGCTGCGCCGTCGGGACCGCGCCCGGATCGTGGCCACGGTGGCACAGTCCCCGGTGGTGCCGCCCGGCATGTCGGTGCTGGACTACGTGCTGCTCGGCCGCACCCCGTACATCCCGACCCTGGGTCGGGAGTCGACCGCCGACGTCGACGCCGTGCACGAGGTGCTGGGGCGGTTGGACCTCGCCGGCTTCCACCGGCGCGAACTCGCCACCCTCTCCGGCGGCGAACGGCAGCGGGTGTTCCTCGCCCGCGCGCTCGCCCAGGGCGCGACGCTGCTGTTGCTCGACGAGCCGACCAGCGCGCTCGACATCGGGCACCAGCAGGAGGTGCTCGAAGTCGTCGACCAGCTACGCCGCGAGCACGGCCTGACCGTCCTGGCCACGATGCACGACCTCTCCCTGGCCGGCGAGTACGCCGACCGGATGGTGATGCTCGCCGGCGGTCGGGTGGTGGCCGCCGGAACTCCGCCCGAGGTGCTGACCGAGGAGCTGCTCGCCACCCACTACCGGGCCAGCGTCCGGGTGGTCCCCGGTGCCCACGGTCCCCTGGTGGTCCCGGTCCGCCCCACCCGTCCCTGAGCCGGGGTGGCGCTGGGTCAGGGGCCCAGGTCGATGACGGAGAAGAGGGCGCCCTGCGGGTCGCGCAGGGCGGCGAATCGGCCCGCCGGGATGTCGCGGGGCGGGACCAGGATCGTTCCGCCCAGCTCGGAGGCGCGGGCCGCGGCGGCGTCCGCGTCGGCCACCGCGAAATACACCGTCCAGTACGCGGGCAGGTCGGCCGGGAAGTCGTCGGCCAGCGGCGGCATCATCCCGGCGACGATCTGCGTACCGAGCCGCCACCCGGTGTACGTCATTGCGCCCACCGCCTGGTCGTCGGGCTGCCAACCGAACACCAGCTCGTAGAAGACCTTCGCGCCCTCGGGGTCGGGGGTGACCAGCTCGTTCCAGCTCATCGCGCCGGGCACGTTGAACACCTCGGCACCGGCCATGGCCAGCGGCTGCCAGACGCTGAAGGTGGCCCCGGCCGGGTCGGCGAAGACCGCCATCCAGCCCCGGTCGAAGACCTCGAACGGTGGTACGACGACCTGCCCGCCGGCCCGTTCGACCCGGCCGGCGACCAGCTCGGCGTCGTCGGTGGCGAGGTACGTCGACCAGATCGGAATCTGGTCGGGGATCGCGGGCGGGCCGGCGCCGGCCACCGGCCTACCGTCGAGCAGGAAGACCGTGTAGCCGCCCGCCTCGGGCTCCGGGGTGACCTGGCCGGTCCAACCGAACAGCTCCGGGTAGAAGCGCCGCGCGTCGGTCAGGTCCGGGGTGGCCAGGTCGGCCCAGCAGGGCGTACCCGGCGGGACGGTGCTCACGTCAAGACCCCTCTCGGCCCGGGCGGCCACGGTGCCCCCTGCCGGAATCCTGGCACCGTCCCGCTGCGGCCCGGGGCGGAAACGGGCGAATCGTCAGCTGAACCGGCGACCCTCGTCCCGCCGGTACGCCCAGCCGGCGAGCGTGGCGAGCAGCACCACCCAGACCCCGAGCATGATCAGCGCCAGCGGCCGCACGGCGTGGTCGCCCACCGCCGCCCACATCAGTTCGGCCGCGCCCCGGGTGGGCAGGTACGGCGCGATCGTCTCGATGAACCCGGGCGCGTCGCCCGGCGCGGAGAGCAGGCCGCCGCCGAACGCCAGCGGCAGGAACACCACCTGCGCCACCACGATCGCCGCCTTGCTCGGCAGCGAGTAGCCGATGGCGAGCCCCATCAGCGTGAACGGCACCGAGATGACGGCCACGGTGCCGAGCGTCAGCAGGATCGCCGCGGGGGTGAGCCGGGCAGCGGTCAGCGTCGCGCCGATCACCACGACCGGGATCAGCGAGAGGTAGGTCAGCGCCAGGCCGGCCAGCACCCGGCCGGCGAACCGCGGCGTCGGCCCGGCCGGCAGGGTCCGGGTGTACGGGTTCCAGGGCTGGTCGCGGTCCTCGGCGACACCGACGCCGTACTGGAAGATGTTGGCGCTCATCACCGAGAAGGTGACCATCGACGCGGTGGCGTAGGTGGCGCCGACCGGATCGTCACCGGCGAACGGCACCACGAAGAAGATCATGGCGGCGGCCGGGAAGAAGGCGCTGCCGAAGACGGCCACCGGAATCCGGATGATCTCCAGGAGTTGGTAGCGGGCGTGGACCAGGGCGAGCTGCACGGTCGCCTCCTCAGACGATGGTGGGTCGGCCGCCGGCAGCGGCGGTGGTGGGTCGGCCGGTGCTGGCGAGCGCGTCCCCGCTGGGCGCTTCTCCGCTGGTGATGGCGAGGAACGCCTCCTCCAGCGACGTGGGCCGTACCTCCAGGTCGGTGAACGGAGTCCGGGCCGTGACCAGCGCTCGGACCAGTTCGTCGGCGTCGGTGGTGAGCAGGTGCAGCCGACCGTCGATCCGTTCGGTGCGCACCACCCCGGGCAGGTCGGGCAGGTCATCGGCGACGAGGCTGACCCGGCGTACGCCCACGATGCCGCGTACCGCGTCCACGCTGTCGTCGGCGAGCACCCGACCCTGCCCGATGACCACCACCCGGTGGGCGAGCGCCTCCACCTCCTCCAGGTAGTGGCTGCTCAACAGCACGGTGCCACCGTCGTCGTGGAATGCCCGGATCGCGTCCCACAGGGTGTGCCGGGCGGCCACGTCCAGGCCCGTGGTCGGTTCGTCGAGCAGCACCAACCGGGGCCGGCCGACGAACGCCAAGGCCACCGCCAACCGGCGGCGCTGCCCGCCGGAGAGCCCACCGGTCTGCCGCCGGGCCAGGTCGGCGAGGCCGAAGCGGTCGAGCAGCTCCACCCGGGGCACCGGGTCGGAATAGTGCGCGGAGACGAAGTCGACGACCTCCCCGACACGCAGCGTGCCGGGCAGACCGGTCTCCTGCGGGGTGACCCCGATCTGTCGCCGGCTCGCCGGGTCGCGGGGGTCGCGGCCGAACAGCTCGACCCGCCCCGAGCTGGGACGGCGCAGGCCCACCAACAGGTTCAGCAAAGTGCTCTTGCCGGCGCCGTTCGGCCCGAGCAGGCCGACCAGCTCACCGGCCCGGACCTCCAGGTCGACGCGGTCGAGGGCGAGGACGTCGCCGTACCGGCGGCTGGCCTGGTCGGCGCGGGCGAGGGTCATGACTGCTCCTTCGACGTGGTGGGGTCGAGCAGGGCGCGGATCGCTTCGGTGTACTCCTCGAACGCCAGCCGGCCTCGCCGGCTGAGCCGGACCAGGGTCGCCGGGGTGCGTCCACGGTGGGTCTTGCTGATCTCCACGTAGCCGGCGTCCTCAAGCTTGCGCAGGTGCACCGAGAGGTTGCCGGCGGTCATCGCCAGCAGCTCCTGCAAGCGGGGGAACGCGATCTTGTCGCCCTCGCCGAGGGCGGAGAGGCTGGCGACCACCCGCAGCCGGGCCTGCGCGTGGATGACCGGATCCAGTTCGGTCACGACAACTGCTGCTGTCGTCGTCGGGCGAGCGCGCCGGCCACCAGGATCCCGCCGCTGCCGGCTACCGCCACGACCAGTGCGTGCCAGCCCGGCCCGGCGAACGCGCCGATCAGGTTGATCACAGTGATCCAGACGCCCAGCCGGAACAGGTCCCGGTTCAGCCAGATCGCACCGCCGGCGATCTGTAGCGCGCCGATCAGCCCGACGGCGGTGGTCGACCAGAGCAGCGCCGCCAGGTCGTCCGGCAGGTGCCCACTGATCCGGCCGAGCCCCGCGTAGACGCTCAGCGAACCCAGGCCCCAGGCGTACCCGTACCAGCGGCCACGCCGCGCGGAGTCACCGGTCACCTGGTCGTAGGCGCGCTCCATGGCCGTCGCCTGCACCGCGGCGGCGGCCAGCAAGAGTACGAAGAGGACGGTCAGCGGCAGCCAGCTCGGCAGGTCGACCAGCGCCCGCTCGCCGGGGGTGAACCGCAGGAAGAACAGCCCGAAGCCGACCAGCCAGGCGGCACCCCACGGCCAGTAGAGCAGCCGGGCGTCGGGATCGAGGCGGCGTGCCGTGGCGGCCCGCTGGTCCTGGATCAGCTGGAGCGCCGCCGCCGGATCGGTGGGTGGTGAATCATCGTCGAGGTCCACGCAAACTACTTTACGATACAAAGTCGAGATGGGTGACCCCGTCATCACCGACGGGACCCCCGCTCGCGGCGAGCAGTGCCTATGGTGGGGGGTCGTGACGACTGATCCGTCGCACAGGCCACAGGGGAGGGTGCGTGTCAAGCCCGAGCAATGAGCTGGAAGTCCAGCCGGAGGCGCTGACGGCGTTCGCCGCGGGGTCCAAGGATCGGGCGGCCCGTTTCCGCGAGCTGCACCGCGCCTTCGGCGACGGGCACGTGCCACGACACGCCTTCGGGGTGATGCCGGCGTCCTTCAACCTCGCGGCGACGTACGCCGAGCAGTTCGAGGCGTGCCTGCAAGGGCTCGCCGACGGCGCCGAGATGATGGCGGACATCGCGGAGGGGATCACCGACACCGCCGGTGCCTACACCGGCACCGACGCGGCAAACACCGACCTGTTCGTACCCGGCCGCCCGCCCGCTTCCGACGTCATCGCACCCGGCCCCAGGTCCGGTGGCACCGGTGCTCCGAACGGGCCGGTGCCCGCATGAGCAGCGAGGCGTTGCAGCGCAACAAGACCTACTTCGAGCAGATCGTGTCGGGCACGCCCGAACCCTTCAAGCCGCTCTCCAACGCGGTGCTCTGGCCGTTCGAGCAGCTGCTGGAGCTGGTCGCCGGCGAACCGGACGACCTGATGCGGGCCGCGCAGCTCTGCCTGGACACCGGCGCGGCGGTCCGGGAGATCGCCGGTGACCAGATCGCCGACCGGGCCCGGTTGCGCGGCGCCTGGACGGGCGACGCCGCCGAGAGCTTCCATGCCTCGATGGAGTCGGTGGAGGCGGCGATCGAGGAGCTGGCCCAGGGGCTCGACGGCACCAAGGACGTGCTGGTCGAGGCGGCGAACGCGGCGGTGGACGCGTTCAACCTGCTGGTCGAGCTGATCCTCGAGTTCCTGCTCTGGTTCCTCACCGAGGTGATCATCGCGGCGGTGGCCGCGGCGCTGAGCGCCGGCGTCTCACTGGCCGCCACGGTGGTCCGGGTGCTGGCCCGGCTGGCCACCACCGTCGGTCGGATGGTCAAGATCGTTGCCCGGTTCGCCGAGGTGCTCACCCGCCTCGCCGCCCGGTTGGCCAAGGTCGCCGGGCAGCTCCGCAAGTACGCGGACACCGTCATGGAGCTCAAACAGCGGAAGAAGCAGTACAAGCTGCTCAGCAAGAGCGGCTGGACGCCCGAGGGGCGTGCCTTCCAGGTCGAGAAGTTCAAGACCCTCTTTCCGGGCAAGTTCGTCATCAACCAGGTCTCGCCGGTCAACATCCCCGGGTTCGGCGGCGCTCTGCTGGACACCGGTGTGGGCCTGCGCGACATCTCCGACGGGCACAAGGACCGCAACTACCTGGTCGACGGCACATACAGCGAGGACCTGGGCCCGTACACAGTGGGTGTGCAGAATGTCTTCGACTCCATCCTGAACTGAGAGGCAGCCATGACCTTCCCCGCCCTGGACCGAATCGAGGCGCTGGCTCGCAACCTGGACGGATGGCAGCGGCAACTCGCCGACCGGATGGCGGAGTTGGAACAGACCAGCGCCGAGGGCGTCAGCGACTCCGGCCTGGTGCGGGTCACCGCCGCCGCCGACGGCAAGATCGTCTCTACCGAGCTGAACGCGCGGGCGATGCGACTGGACTCCTACAGCCTGGCCGAGGAGTTCACCGCTGCCGCGAACCGGGCCCAGGAGGCCGCCGCGGCCCAGGTCCGGGAGTTGGTCGGTGAGGTCATCGGCTCGCCGGGCGCCGGTCCACGCCAGCCCGACGACCACGAGGGGCACCGATGACGGTCGACGAGAGCCAGGCACGGTACGTGGAGGGGATCGCCCGACTGCTTCCGGCCGGGGAGCACGTTCGCGCGGTGGCCCAGGTGCGAGCGGGCGCCGGGCTGACCCCGGCGCCGCCCTCGCAGCCGTCGACGCCACCCGCCACGGGTGGGCCGGGCTTTCTGGGCGTCCTGCTCAACGTGCTGTCACCGAACATCACCTTCGGCCGGGCGGACAGCGCCGTCGACTGGCTCTTCTTCGGTGTCGGCGGTCGAGGCGAACCGGATTCCCAAGCCTCCGTGCTGCACCATGCCCTGACCGTGGCGGCGAAGGGCTCGGGCCTCCGCAACCTCGTACTGGGAGTCACCGACCAGCGGCTGCTGCTCGGCGCGACCGCACCCGTCGGCCTGCTCTCCACCTCAGCCGCGGACGAACGGGCGCAGACCGACATCGAACTGCTCGGGTCGGTCCCGCGAGCGACCGTCGCCGCCCGGGTCGGCAGGTACCGGTTGAACTGGAAGCGGCTGCGGATCGACTTCGCCGACGGGTCGTGGCTGTCGTTCCACGTGCCGCTGGCCGACTCCGGCCGCCCACTGCGGGAGATCGCGGCGGCCCTGTCAGCCGACTGACCCGCCGACCGACTCGCCGACGAGTGGGGCGGGCAGCGGCGCAACGTGCAGCACCGCCAGCCGGGACACCGCCCGGGTGAGCACCACGTACAGCCGGTGCAGCCCGCGTGGCTCCGCCGCGACGATCGCGGCCGGCTCGACCACCACCACATGGTCGTACTCAAGGCCCTTGACCAGGGTCGCCGGCACCACGGTGACCCGCTCCGCGGCCGCCACGTCGTCGGCGGTCGCGGTCTGCACGCCGGCCTCGGCCAGCGCCGCGCGCAGGCCGTCGACCGCGTCGTCCGCGGCGATCACACCGACCGAGCCGTCGTTGGTGAGCGCCGCGCGCACCTCGGCCACCGTCGCCGAGGTCAAGTCGGTCACCGTACGCACGTCCAGGCCGCCGTCGTGGCGCAGCGACTCGGCCGGCGGTACGTTCACCGCGAGCGCCGGGAGCAGCCGGTTCGCGAATGCGACAACCGCGGCCGGCACCCGGAAACCGACGGTCAACGGCACCACCACCGCGTCCGGCTTGCCCAGGTGGGCAAGGGACTCCCTCCAGTCCGTCGCCGCCCACGGCGCGGTGCCCTGGGCGAGGTCACCGAGGAGGGTGACCGAGCCGTGCTCGCTGCGCCGAGCGATGGCCCGACACTGCATCGGGGAGAGATCCTGCGCCTCGTCCACCACCACGTGCCCGAACCCGGAGAGCCGTTCCAGCAGCCCGGTCGCCTCGTCGATCAGCACCGCGTCGGCGGCGGTCCAACGGGTCGCCTTCGGGGTACGGGGCGGCTTGGCCCAGGTGAGCTGCGCCTGCTCGGTGTCGCTGAGCAGGCCATCCGCCGCCGCCGCGAGCCGGACCGGATCGGAGAGCAGGCCGTGCACCAGCCCTTCCGGGGTGAGCGCCGGCCAGACCGCGTCCAGGAAGTCGAGCACCGGCCGGCAGCGGCTCATCCGACGTAGCCAGGCGTCGCTGGGCGACTCCGCACGCCGCGCCTCGGCCTGCCGTTGCAGCAGGCTCACCACCCGGGCCTGGACCCGTTCCCGACCCGTGGCGTACGGCAGCCCCTCCCGGCGGGTCTCCTCGACGATCCGGTGCAACGGCTCCACCCCGATCCGCCAGCGGAACGAACCGTCCGACACGGTGATCGACTCGGTCGGGGTGCCGATCTGTGCCTGCACCGCGCGCCGCAGCACGCTCGCCATCCGTACGTCGTGTTTGAGCGCGGCCACCGTCGGCGCCTCGACCGCCCGAACCGGCACCCGAGAAATCAACTCTTCCACCGTGGCCTGCTCAACCTCGACCTCACCGAGCGCCGGCAACACCGCCGCGATGTACGACAGGAACGCCCGGTTCGGCCCGACGATCAGCACACCCGCCCGCCGCAACCGCTCCCGGTGCAGGTAGAGCAGGTACGCGGCCCGGTGCAGACCCACCGCCGTCTTCCCGGTACCCGGCGCACCCTGTACGCAGATCGAGTCGGCCAGGTCAGCCCGGACCAGTTCGTCCTGCTCCGGCTGGATCGTGGCGACAATGTCCCGCATCGGCCCGACGCGCGGACGCTCGATCTCAGCGGTGAGGATCCGACTGGTCGTACCGAGCTCTTCGCCCCGATCCAGCCGCTCATCCTCAAAGCTGGTCAGCACGCCACTGCTGAACCCGAACCGCCGCCGGACCGCCACCCCCTGCGGATCCCGCACACTGGCCCGGTAGAACGAACGGGAAACCGGCGCCCGCCAGTCCAGCACCAACGGCTCGCCATGCTCGTCAGTGACGTGCCGCCGCCCCACGTGATACCGCCGCCCGTGATGATCACCGCTGGTGTTGGGTGCGGTCGGGTCGCTCGTGGTCGTGCTGGCTGTCGGCCTGGTGTTCGTGCTGCCGCTGTTCGTGGTCCTGCTGTCGGTGGTGCTGCTGTTCGTGGTGCCGTTGTCCGTGGTGCCGCTGTTCGTGGTGCTGCGGTCCGTGGTGCCGCTGTCGGTGGTTCGGTCGTTCGTGGCGTCGGCGAAGTCGAGGCGGCCGAAGAAGAGCGGAGTGGTCGGGTCATCGGCCAGCTCGGCCACCCGACGGGCCAGGGTGCGGCCGAGCGTCTCGGCCGCGTACGCGTCGCCGGCCACCTGGTCACCGGTGGCGAAGAGAGACTCGGCCCGCGCCCGCATCCGAGCCAGCGCCGCCCGCGAGGTGGTGAGGTGCGCGCGTTCGGCGGCCAGGTCCGCGTCGAGGTCGGTGTCGAGCTGGGTGTCGAGGTCAAGTGCGGGCATGCTGACGTCCCATCGTTCACATCTGCTGCGCGCTCGCGTGTCCGGGGGCGGATGGCCGGCCGCCCGGCGCGAAGACGTCCGTTCCGGTGCAGCTCACCTCGGCCGTCAAGCGGGGTGCAACCCTACGCTGCTCGCCCCTCCGCAGCCAGCAAATTACCGACGCCACCACCCATCCGAGACGGCGTGTTGCCCGGTCGCGGAGCCGCCGAAGCGGCGTGTTGACAGGTGGGCCGGCATCGAGATCGCCGCGATGCCGAGGTCGGGTGCCGCCGGGCGACCACCCCCCCGCGCCCTGTCCCGCGCCGTTCGCCCCGCGCCGTTCCCCTGCGTCCCGCGCTGTTCGCCCCCGCGCCGTTCCCCTGCGTCCCGCGCTGATCCCCTGCGTCCCGCGCTGACCGCCGTGCGTCCCGAGCCGTGCCCCGCGCACTCAGCGGGGTTCGGCCCAGCCGACGAAACGCGGGGTCAGGCGCCCCTGGCCCGCCGTGCCCCGCGCACTGGGCCGTGCCTCCGCCGCCCCGTGCGCCGTGCCTCGCGCACTGCTCCGTGCACCCGCACGTGCGCCCCTGCCCCGCGCGGCGCCGTGCCCCCGTCGTGCCCCGCCCCCTGCACGTGCCGTGATCGACTCGATTTTCATGAAGTCGCGGTGTCGGGGTCGCTGCGACACCGCGGTTTCCAGGAAGCGGAGTCGATCACCGGGAGGCGCGGCTGGGGCGGCAAGGGCCAGCAGGAATGTATGGTCGCTGGTCGCTGGTCGCTGGTCGCTGGTCGCTGGTCGCTGGTCGCTGGTCGCTGGTCGCTGGTCGCCGGTCGCCGGTCGCCGGTCGCCGGGCGCGGGCGCGGGCGCGGGCGGTGCGGGTGTGGTCGGTGGCATCAGCAGCGCCGGTGGTAGAGGTTGCGACGTGGAGTGCGCAGCGGGTCGAGCCAGCTGGGCGGGAGGAACTCAGGCTGACCGTCTGCCGCGATACGGACCGTCCAGTCGCCGCGGTGGATGAACCGGTGGTGGTAGCCGCAGAGCAGCACCGCGTTGCCCAGCGCCGTCACGCCACCGTCGGCCCAGTGTCGGATGTGGTGACCGTCGCACCACCTTGGTGGCCGGTCACAACCAGGAAAGGCGCAACCGCCATCCCGCAGGACCAGCGCGCGCCGTAACGGCCCGGTGAAGAGCCGGCGCTGGCGACCGACGTCCAGCACCTGACTGTTGCCATCAAGCACAGCGGGCAGCACGCCAGCGTCGCAGGCCAGGCGGCGGATCGCGCCGGGCGTGAGGCGGGTGCCCGTCTCCAGCGTTCCGGCTCGTACGCCGTTGACCAGCTCGTCCAGCGACACGGTCACCACCAGTTGCGGACGGTCGCCACCGTTGTCGGGCAGCTGACCGGTGCGTAGCGCCAGTCGGCAGATCTCGCCCAACGCGTCGGCGCGGCGCTGACCAGGACTGCGGTCGTCGTGCTCACCGGCTGGGGCGCAGAGCGGATCGATGGCCTCGCGCAGCAGGCTCGCAGTTTCGGTGTCGAGGTTGCCGCTGAGGCGTACCTGCCCGTTCTGTTGCTCGGCGAGCGTGACGTGCCGGCGGACCTCGGCCCGCTCGGTGGCCCGCTCCAGAGCCTTGAGCTCAGCCTGGTCGGCCAGCTCCGGGGCGACGTGCGTGAGAACGCGTTCGCCGAGCCGGCTCAGGCTTGTCGGATCGAAACGGTCAGCCCAGGTGACCAGGAGTTGGGTGGCTTTGTCCGCCACTTCGGGACCGGCTTCCACCGGGAGGGCGGCGATCGTCTCGGCCACCACCCGCCCCTGCTCGACGGTGATGGCACCGCTGAGCAGCGCGTCGCGCACCGCTGGCGGGGCGGCGTCGATGGTGGCGGCGAGTTGGACCAGTTGGCGCGCAGTGCGACCGGAGAGCCGGAGCCGATCCCGCAGCCAGACCGCCGTGGACGAGGCGCCCTGGGCGACCGCCAACCCGCGACCGTCCAACTCGCGGACCAGACCGAGCTGAACAGTGGTCAGCCGCTGCGCCAGCGCCTGAGTCGCGTCGAGAGAAGCAAGCAACTCGTCATCGGAGAGCCCCCAGGGCGCAGTCTCGGTGCAGTCGTCAACCGCACCGCCCATCTGCGCCAACGCCTCCAACATGAAGCCAGAATAGAACTGATGTACGACACTTTCGGATTAGTGTTGATCAATGGATGGGAGCTAAAATTCGTCGATCATTGTGAGCCGCCGCTGGCTCGCCGTACGACTGGCCAGGCGGCTTGACGACGACGGCGCGTTGGTACGTGGGGTGCTGGCCACTCTGGCTGTGCGCAGCCTGATGGTGCTGCTCGCGGCGACCTGCCGGCAGCCGACCGGCAATCAGCCGGTCAAGTGCGGGGTTGGCCACTCCGGGCCGGCCCGCCGAGCCGGAGCCGGACGCCGGGGATACGGTCGGGCCATGGCTGAGCGCATCGCACGCCCGCGAGTCGGGCACATCCAGTTCCTGAACTGCCTGCCGATCTACTGGGGTCTGATGCGCTCCGGTGCGCTGCTCGACGTCGACCTGCACAAGGATTCGCCGGACCGGTTGAGCGCGGCGTTGGTCGCCGGTGACCTCGACGTCGGCCCGATCACGTTGTTGGAGTACCTGAAGCACGCCGACGAACTGCTGCTCCTGCCGGACCTGGCGGTGGGCAGCGACGGGCCGGTGCTCTCGGTCAACATGGTCTCCACCCGACCCCTCGCCGAGTTGGACGGCGCCCGGGTCGCGCTCGGCTCGACCTCGCGGACCGGGGTCATGCTGGCTCAGCTGTTGCTCGCCGAGCAGTACGACGTGCGGCCCGAGTACTTCCGCTGCCCGCCGGATCTGACCCAGATGCTGCTGGAGGCCGACGCCGCCGTGCTGATCGGGGACGTGGCGCTGCGGGCGTACTACGAGGCGCCGCAGAAGGGTCTCACGGTCACCGACCTCGGGCAGGCGTGGCGGGAGTGGACCGGGCTGCCGATGGTCTTCGCCGTCTGGGCGGTCCGCCGCGACTTCGCCGCCGCCCACCCGGGCCTGGTCAAGGAGGTGCACGAGGCTTTCCTGCGCTCGCGGGACCTCTGCCTGGCGGAGCTGGACCAGGTCGCCGAGGCGGCGGCCCGCTGGGAGACGTTCGACGCGGAGACGCTGGCCACGTACTTCCGGACTCTTGACTTCTCCCTGGGCGACCGGCAGGTCGCCGGGCTGCGCGAGTGGGCCCGGCGGGCCGCCGCCATCGGCGAGGCCCCGGCGCTGCCGGACGGCGGCCCGGAGTTCTTCGCCGGCTGACCGCTGCCGCCGGGCCCGTCAGAGCGCCGGGCCCGTCAGAGCACCGGGCCCGTCAGAGCACCGGGCCCGTCAGAGCGTCGGGCCCGGGTCGGAGTGGACGGCTCAGGTACCGGGGCGGAGCAGTGCCTCGGTGATCTTCTCGCAGTTCTTCATGCCGTAGTCGTAGCCCATGTTGATCGGGTACTTGACCATCACGCCCATCGTCCAGGTGTCACCGATGGCCAGGCAGTTGATGTGCATCTCCTGCTCCTTGGTCCGGTCGATCCACCCGTTCTTGATGGCGATCTTCTTCTGCTCGGCGGCCGGGAATGCCTTGCGGATACCGAAGTCGCCGGCGCCGCGAACCAGCTTCATCTCGTTGAGCAGCCACTTGGTCCACTTCGGCCCGGCGGCGGTGCCGGTGGCGATGCAGTTGCCCATCCGGGCGGTGTCTCGGGGGGAGAGCGCCGTCCGACTCCAGCCGCCGTCGGGGGCAACGCTGCTGTCGGTCAGCTTGCACATGGAGATGAGCCGCTTGATCGAGGCGTCCCGGTCGACCTGGTTGTAGAACTGTTCGGCCCGGGTGTTGTCGCTGTCCCGGATGATCCGCGTCGCGTCGGCGAGCTTCGCGTCGCTCGGGGCCTGGCCGGCGTCGGCCGCGCGACGAAGGTAGTCGGCGACGATCCAGGCCTTGATCAGCGAGGCGGTCGTGCTGGTCTCGGCCATGTTCTTCGAACCGATGATCTTTCCGGTGCGGCGGTCGAGGACGCTCCAGGAATACCAGCCCTCGATGTCCAGTTTGAGGTCCTTGGCCACGAAGGGCAGCGGCTCCAGCGACGGGCTGGGGCTCGGTGACGGCGAGGACGGCTGGCGGGCGCTGCGGTCGGTGCCGGCATCGGTGGGGCGGTCGCTCGTGCTGGAGCCGGCGTCACCCCACCTGGCGGCGGCGGACGACTCGAACGGCGACCCGGGCAGCAGCCGCAGCGACACCAGCACCAGCCCGATCAGGATGACCGCGACGGCGATCAGCCGAATCGGGGAGGTCTCGCCGCTGCCGCGGCGGTCCACCCGACGGTTGCCGGCCATCAGAGCTTGCCGACCGGTTGCTGCGGCACCTTGAGGGCGGCGCCCGGCTGCGGGGTGACCAGTTGGGTGGTCACACTGGCGCAGACCTTCGCGCCGTAGTCCAGACCGCTCCTGATCGGGTAGCGCAGCATCACCGCGAGGCTCCACTTGCTGGTGACGGCGAGACAGTTGACGTGCCAGTTGCCGTCGTAGTTGAGGGGGGTCCAGCCGTTCTTGATGCTGACCGGACCCTGCGAGGTGATCGACTTGGGTAGCCCGTCGATGATCCCCCAGCGGCCACCGCCGGACGAGGACCGCTGATCCTTGGTCGCGGTGGTGCCCCTGACCTTGCTCATCTGGTCCAGCACCCACTTGGTCCACTTCGGGCCGGCGGCCTTACCGTCGGCGATGCAGTCGCCGACCCGGGCCGCGTCGCGGGGGGACATCCGGGTGAAGCTCCAGTAGCCGGTGTACGGCTTGACGTTGCCACGCTTGGTGTCGGTCAGCCCGCAGATCTTGATCGCTCGTTGGATCACCGCGTCGGGAATGCTGCTCGACGAGGGCTTGTAGGAGCCACCCGCAGCGGCGTGGATCTTGTTGGCCGCCCCGTCGTTGCTGTCGACGATGGCGAGGCTAGCCATCGTCTTCATCGCTGCGGGCGGCTCCTTGTCGCCGAGCTGCCGCAGGTAGTCGGAGACGATCCACGCCTTGATCATCGATTCGGTGGAGCTGGTCGCTGTCATGTTCGGCGACCCGGAGATCTTGCCCGTCTTCCGGTCCAGCAGGGCCCACGAGAGGAACTCACCCTTGAAGCTCACCGACACCGGGCCGGCCGCCAGGGTGGGCGGCGGTGGTGGGGTGGGTGCGGGCGCGGCGACGCTCGACGTACCGCCTCCGCCGCCTCCGCCGCTGCCGTCACTGGCGAGTCGGGCGTACGCGGTGGGGACCAGCAGGACGCCGCCGAGCACGACCGCCGTGATGGCGAGCACCAGGGTCACGCGGGATCGCATGAGTGGGTGAACTCCAGGTGTCAGGGCCGGGGGGACCGGCTTGTTGTCCGGACGTATCGGCTGATCGCCATGGCCGGGGGGAGATGGCCTGTGTCTGGCGGCGATTGTCTCAAGCCGATCGGTGTGACGGCGAAAGTCTACGTCCGGTTCGCTGACCCGCCAGGGTTCGACACTAGGCAACCCGGGATAAAGGCGGGATATGGGGCCGCTATGAGGTTTTTGCAGGGATTCACCTTTGTCTCGTGGCCCACGTCACGGCGATTCGTCGGCAGTTAGGTAGCGCAAAGCGCTCATCCGCTTACAGATGGGATGCTCGGATTCCTGTTACACCCCCTGGTGCAACGCGGCGTAAGCTGTAACACTTAGCCTCATGTATGGCAACGACTTCTCCGCCCCGAACGGTGCCCCGGACGAGGCGCCCGGCGGCCTGCTGGGCGAGGTCGAGGCCGCCGAGGCCGAGCTGCGGGCAGCGGCGGCGCGCGGGCGGCGTGGCGGGCCCGCGCCGGACGAGGACCTGGCCGCGTACTTCGCCGAGGTGGTCGACGCCGAGCAGAAGATCGAGCCCCGCGACTGGATGCCCGACGCGTACCGGCGGACGCTGATCCGGCAGATCGCCCAGCACGCCCACTCCGAGATCATCGGCATGCAGCCGGAGGGCAACTGGATCAGCCGGGCGCCGTCGCTCAAGCGCAAGGCGATCCTGCTGGCCAAGGTGCAGGACGAGGCGGGTCACGGCCTCTACCTCTACGCCGCCGCCGAGACCCTCGGCATCAGCCGCGACGAGCTGGTCCAGCTGCTGCTCGACGGCCGCCAGAAGTACAGCTCGATCTTCAACTACCCCACCCTCAGCTGGGCCGACGTGGGCGCCATCGGGTGGTTGGTGGACGGCGCCGCGATCGTCAACCAGGTGCCGCTCTGCCGCTGCTCCTACGGCCCGTACGCCCGCGCGATGATCCGGGTCTGCAAGGAGGAGTCGTTCCACCAGCGGCAGGGGTACGAGATCCTGCACACCCTGGCGCACGGCACCCCCGGGCAGCAGGCGATGGCCCAGGAGGCGGTGGACCGTTGGTGGTACCCGTCGCTGGCCATGTTCGGCCCGCCGGACGGCGACTCCACGCACTCCGCCCAGTCGATGGTCTGGAAGATCAAACGCTTCTCGAACGACGATCTGCGGCAACGCTTCGTCGACATGTGCGTCCAGCAGGCCGAGATTCTCGGGCTGCGCATCCCCGACGCGGACCTGCGCTGGAACGACGAGCGGCAGGCGTACGACTACACCCAGCCGGACTACGACGAGCTGATGCGGGTGATCTCCGGCGACGGGCCGTGCAACCGCGAGCGGATGGCCCACCGCCGGGCCGCGCACGCCGATGGCAGCTGGGTACGCGAGGCCGCAGCGGCGTACGCCGCGAAGCGGGCGGGACAGAAGGAGACGGTCGCAGCATGACGCAACACACCCCGCTCTGGGAGGTCTTCGTGCGGGCCCGGCGCGGGCTGTCGCACACCCACGTCGGCAGCCTGCACGCCCCCGACGCCGAGCTCGCCCTGCGCAACGCCCGCGACCTCTACACCCGCCGCCAGGAGGGCGTGTCGATCTGGGTGGTGCCGGCGGGCGCGATCACCGCGTCCAGCCCGGACGAGAAGGACGCCTTCTTCGACCCGGCCGCCGACAAGGTCTACCGCCACCCCACCTTCTACGAGGTGCCGGACGGGGTGGCCCACCTGTGAGCGAGCGGAGCGAGCGAACCAGCCAGCGCAGCAACGTGGCCGCCGAGCACAGCGAGGTGAACGCGTGAACGGGCCCTTCGACTTCACCCTCGCGCTCGCTGACGACGCGTTGATCACGGCCCAGCGGCTGGCCGAGTGGACCACCCGCGCCCCGGAGATGGAAGAGGACATCGCGCTGGCCAACATCGCCCTCGACCAGCTCGGCGCGGCGCGCCTGCTGCTGTCGTACGCGGGCGAGCTGGAGGGCGCCGGCCGCGACGAGGACGCGCTGGCGTACCTGCGCGACGATCGCGAGTTCCGCAACGCGCTCCTGGTCGAGCTGCCCAACGGCGACTTCGCGGTGACGATGGCGAAGCTGTTCTTCCTGGCGGCGTACCAACTGCCGCTGTACACGGCACTGACGGACTGCGCGGACGAGCGGTTGGCCGCGATCGGCGCGAAGGCGCGCAAGGAGTCGGCGTACCACCTGGACCACGGCGCGTTGTGGGTGAAGCGGCTCGGTGACGGCACCGAGGAGTCGCATCGTCGGATGCAGGCGGCTGTGGACCACGTGTGGCCGTACACCCATGAGCTGTTCGCCGCGGACCCGGCGGCGCCGGTCGACCCGGCCACCCTGCGGCCGGCGTTCGACGGGGTCGTCGGCCCGGTGCTGGCCGAGGCGACGCTCGCCCAGCCGGACAGCGCCTGGGCCCCGGCCGGCGGGCGGGCCGGTGTGCACACCGAGCACCTGGCCTACCTGCTCGCCGAGATGCAGGTGCTGCACCGGGCCCACCCCGGAGCGCACTGGTGAGCGGGAGGAGCGCGAGCCCGGCAGCCGCGGCCGGCACCGGCAGGGCGAGCGCGCGGGAGGCCGCCGCGAGCGTCGTGGACCCGGAGATCCGGGTCATCACCATCGACGAGCTGGGGATCCTGCGCGCGGTCGAGGAGGATCCGGCCAGTGGCCGGGTCACCGTCACCATCACCCCGACCTACACCGGCTGCCCGGCGATGGACGTGATCCGGGCCGACATCCGCCGCGCGCTCGCCGCTGCCGGCCACCCGGACGCGGAAGTCCGGACCGTCTACAGCCCACCGTGGAGCACCGACTGGATCTCCGAGGGTGGGCGGGCCAAACTCGCCGCCGCCGGGATCGCCCCGCCGGCCCCGGTGCCCACCGCCGGCGTCGTGTCGCTGACCCTCGCGGTCCGCTGCCCGCAGTGCGGCTCGCCGGAGACCGAGCAGGTCAGCCGGTTCGGCTCCACCGCGTGCAAGGCGCTGTGGCGGTGCCGTTCCTGCTCCGAACCCTTCGACCACCTGAAGGCGCTGTGACTGTCACCATCACCCGCCCGGTTCGCCGCCGGCCGGTCTTCCACCCGTTGTCCGTCGCCGCCGTCGACCGGCTCACCGACGACTCCGTGGCGGTGACCTTCGCCGTACCCGAGGAACTGCGGGAGACCTTCGCGTTTCGCGCCGGTCAGCACCTCACGGTCCGGCGAGTTGCCGAGGACGGCGCGGACGTGCGCCGGTCGTACTCGATCTGCTCCACCCCCGACGACCTGGCCCGGCACGGCCGGTTGCGGATCGGGGTGCGGGAGATCCCCGGCGGCGCCTTCTCGGCGTTCGCCTGCGGGGCCCTGCGCGGTGGCGACACGGTCGAGGTGCTGCCGCCGCTGGGCACCTTCACCACGGCGTTCGCGCCGGACCGCGCCCGGCACTATGGCGCGGTCGTCGCCGGCTCCGGCATCACCCCGGTGCTCGCGCTGGTCGCGACCGCCCTGGCCGTCGAGCCGGCCAGCACCTTCACCCTGGTGTACGGCAACCGCACGGCGAACACGGTGATGTTCGCCGAGGAGTTGGCCGACCTGAAGGACCGTCACCCCACCCGGCTGCACCTGGTGCACGTCCTCTCCCGGGAACAGGGCGAGTCGCCGCTGCTCTCCGGTCGGATCGACGCCGAGCGGCTGAGCCGGTTGCTGGGCACCATCGTGCCGGGCGACCTGATCGAGGAGTGGTTCCTCTGCGGCCCGTACGGCATGGTGGTCGACGTCCGGAACGTGCTGACCGCACGCGGGCTGCCCGAGTCGGCGGTGCACACCGAGCTGTTCCACGTCGACACGCCGCCGGAGCCGGTGCGCCGACCCGTCGACCAGGCGGGCGCCGGGGCCGAGGTGACGATCGTGCTGGACGGAAGGTCGTCGAGCTTCACCATGGGTCGCGAGGAACGCGTGCTGGACGCCGCGCTGAAGGTGCGCGGCGAGCTGCCGTACGCCTGCAAGGGTGGCGTCTGCTCGACCTGCAAGGCGAAGGTTGTCGACGGGGCGGTCACGATGGCCCGCAACTACGCGCTGGAGCCTGACGAGCTGGCCGCCGGCTACGTGCTGACCTGCCAGTCCAGCCCGACCACCGACAAGCTCACGGTCGACTACGACGGGTGACCTACTCCGCGTGCCGGGGGCGGGGCGGCCATCTCGGTGAGCGGGGCGGGGCCGCTCCGCCCGCGCCGATCTTGCAGTTTCGGTCGCCGAGATGCGCGGAACGCCCCCTATGCCGCCACAGCAAGTGCAAGATCGCGGAAAGGGCGCAGCTCGACCTCGTCGAGATTCTGGTTCCAGCCCGCTCAAGGGTGTGCGGAGCGAATCACAGCCATGAACACCCCTCCCGGAAGGGGCGCGTCGTCGGCGTAGGCTCGGGGTGTGACGGTGAGCCGGGAGATCGACGACATCCTGCAGCGCGGCGCGGACGGCGGGCGGATCACGCCCGAGGAGGCGCTGCTGCTCTACACCGAGGCGCCCTTCCACGCGCTGGGCGAGGCGGCGGACGCGGTGCGTCGGCGGCGCTACCCGGACAACGTCGTCACCTACCTGATCGACCGCAACATCAACTACACGAACGTCTGCGTGACGGCGTGCAAGTTCTGCGCGTTCTACCGCGCTCCCAAACACAAGGAAGGGTGGACCCACCCGACCGAGGAGATCCTGCGCCGGTGCGGCGAGGCGGTCGAGCTGGGCGCGACCCAGGTGATGCTCCAGGGCGGGCACCACCCGGACTACGGCGTGGAGTACTACGAGGAGCTGTTCTCCTCGGTCAAGCAGGCGTACCCGCAGCTGGTCATCCACTCGATCGGCCCCAGCGAGATCCTGCACATGGCCAAGGTCTCCGGGGTGAGCCTGGACGAGGCAATCGCCCGGATCAAGACCGCCGGCCTGGACTCGATCGCCGGCGCCGGCGCGGAGATGCTGCCCGAGCGGCCCCGCAAGGCCATCGCGCCCCTCAAGGAGTCGGGCGAGCGCTGGCTGGAGGTCATGGAGCTGGCCCACCGGCAGGGCATCGAGTCGACCGCCACCATGATGATGGGCACCGGCGAGACGCACGCCGAGCGGATCGAGCACCTGCGCATGATCCGGGACGTGCAGGACCGCACCCGCGGTTTCCGGTCCTTCATCCCGTGGACGTACCAGCCGGAGAACAACCACCTGAAGGGCCGCACCCAGGCGACCACCTTGGAATACCTGCGGCTGGTCGCGGTGGCCCGGCTCTTCTTCGAGACCGTGCCGCACCTACAGGCGTCCTGGCTGACCACCGGCAAGGACGTCGGGCAGCTCGCGCTGCACATGGGCGTGGACGACCTCGGCTCGATCATGCTGGAGGAGAACGTCATCTCCTCCGCCGGTGCCCGGCACCGCTCCAACCTGCACGAGCTGATCGGCATGATCCGCTCGGCGGACCGGATCCCCGCCCAGCGCGACACCCTCTACAACCGGCTGGCCGTGCACCACACGCCGGCCGACGACCCGACCGACGAGCGGGTGGTCTCGCACTTCTCCTCGATCGCGCTGCCCGGCGGCGGCGCGGGTCGATCTCTGCCCCTGGTCGACGTCAGCTGACTGTCGGCGCCCGGCCGTTCGGCTGACCGACGCTCATGCTCCCGCCGGATCACCCCGGCGGTACGGGTGGTCCCCGCCGCCGCAGCGTCCAGCTGTCCGGTGCGGGGGTGGTGGGAATGATCGTCGGCGGCTAGCGTCCCGGCTCATATCCGTCACCACCGTCGACCGACGGGGCTGTCCTCCATCGGCCCGCTGCGGGTCGTTCATATAACGCACGGCGGTACGGGCGGGATGGGCGACCATCCCGCCCGTACTGTCTGCCCAGCTCGGACCGGGCTGCTGAAAACGGCTCTGCCTGCTGGCGTGGAACATCGGCCTCCGATAGCGTCCGCTCGTTCCGCAACCATTCTCTCTTCCCTACCCCCGGGGGACTGATGACAGCGTTCCACCGCTCGACGTTGGTGCGTGCCAGCGTCGTGGCGCTGCTCGCGGCCGGCGGCATCGCCGCCGTGGCCGCCCCAGTGCTGGCGGCCGAGCAGGCCGATCTGGCCCTGGTGCCGCTCAGTTACAACCTGGCCAAGGGTGTCACCGAGGCCAAGAGCAAGCCGTTCAAGTTCTCGGTCGACAACTCCCGGAGCGAGGAAGACGCCAAGGGTGTCAGTTACACCGTGGACACCAGCAAGCTGAAGCCGAACAAGGTCCGGGTCGTGGTGCCCGACGGCTGCCGGGTGGACGGCAAGAAATTCACCTGCCGCCTCGGCGATCTGGCCGCCGGCACCAGCGAGGACTTCGGCATTCCGATCTTCTCTACCGGTGGTAAGGGCGCCGCCGGCACGCTGGTGGTCACCATCCGCTCGGCCACCGATGACCCCAACAAGGAAGACAACAAGGTCGAGCACGACATCACCGTCACCGAGCCCGGGTACGACCTGACCAGCTGGGTGCAGGACGTCAACGCCAACGTCGTGGTCAACGGCGTCAGCGGCGACGACCCCGACCTTCGGCCGGTGCGGCCGGGCGAGACGGTGCCGGTCGACTGGGCGGTCTACAACGACGGCAGCCGCAAGGCCACCGGCCTCGCCTATGTGCTCACCCTCCCGGCGGGCGTCACCTTCGACACCCTGCCGGACACGTGCACCGCGCAGACCTTCGGCGTCGCTCAGGCGCTCTGTCAGGACGACGGCGCGGTGATCCGGCCCGGGGACTACTACACGGCGGACATCAAGGTGACCGTCGGCAAGGACGTCACCGAGCCGGTGCTGCGGGTCGGCGAACTGGTGGCGCACGGTCTGGACGCGGCAGCCGGTGCGCCCGAGGGGAGGCCGCAGCGGGCCAACACCGCTCAGCGGAAGACCTTCACCGAGGTCGACGAGGGCGACAACCAGGCGATCTTTGACGTCTTCGTCGACCTGAGCGAGGACCCGACGCCGACGCCGACGGTCACCCCGACGGAGTCGCCGACGCCGACTGTCACTCCGACCGAGTCGCCGACGCCTACGCCGACGCCTACCCCGTCGGAGACGCCGATTCCGACGCCGACGGTCAGCCCGACGGAGACGCCTACGCCGACGCCTACCCCGTCGGAGTCGCCGATTCCGACGCCGACGGTCACCCCGACGGAGACGCCTACGCCGACGCCTACCCCGTCGGAGTCGCCGACTCCGACGCCGACTGTCACTCCGACCGAGACACCGACCCCGACGCCGACGGAGACGCCGACGGTCACGCCGACGCCGACCGCGACGGCCACCCCGACGCCGCTCCCGAGCGGTACGACGACGCCGGGCACGACGGTCTCGCCGGGTGCCGGTGGCGGCTCCGACGGTGGCGGCTCGGGCGGTGGTGGCCTGCCGGTGACCGGTGTGCAGGTCGGCCTGATCGGCGGCATCGGTGTGATCATCCTGCTCGTGGGTGGGGCGCTGCTGGTGCTCACCCGTCGCCGCAAGGTGGTCCTGGTCTCGCCAACCGACGAGAAGTCGACCGACTGACACCGACGCCTGACCGGCGGCACGCGGCAGAGGCGCGACCGCGAGGAGTGCGAGGGCAACCCGCGTTCTGGCCGAGGTGTCATGAACGCAGGCACGACGTGAGGGCGGGGTGGGCGACCACCCCGCCCTCACCCGTACCCGGTGCGTGCCGCGGCACCCAGCGAGCGTCGGTTGACGGGCGGCTGGCAGAGTGGAGGGGTGAGCCGTACCCCGCAGGGCCAGCGCGCCAGTCTGGACAAGCAGCCGCACGAGGTCGCCGCGATGTTCGACGGCGTGGCAGAGCGTTACGACCTGACCAACACGGTGATCTCGCTGGGCCAGGACCGCTCCTGGCGCCGGTCCACCCGGGCGGCACTCGGGCTGCGGCCGGGCGAGCGGGTGCTGGACGTGGGGGCGGGCACCGGCGTCTCGACGCGCGAGCTGGCCCAGTCCGGGGCGTACGCGGTCGGGGTCGACCTGTCGCTGGGCATGTTGTACGCGGGCAAGCGGTCCCGACCCGAGGTGCCGCTGCTGGCGGGGGACGCGCTGCGGCTGCCGTTCGCCGACGCCAGCTTCGACGCGGTGACCATCTCCTTCGCGCTGCGCAACGTCAACGACACCGACGCGGCGCTGCGTGAGCTGGCCCGGGTGACCCGGCCGGGTGGCCGGCTGGTGGTCTGCGAGTTCAGCACCCCGGTCAACCCGGTCTTCCGGACGGTCTACCTGTCGTACCTGATGCGGTCGCTGCCGGCGGTGGCCCGCACGGTGTCGAGCAACCCCGAGGCGTACGTCTATCTCGCCGAGTCGGTCCGGGCCTGGCCGGCGCAGTCCGCGCTGGCCGGGCGGGTGGCCGCGGCCGGGTGGGGACGTGTGGCGTGGCGCAACCTGACCGGCGGTGTGGTGGCCCTGCACCGGGGGATCCGCGAGTAGCGGACGGGCCGCACCAACGGGCACGGACATTTTTCACGTTCCGCTAATATCCGGCTTTAGTCCACTTTGCCCCGTACGCTCGATCGCATGACCGGAGCAGACCCGGCGGACCCGGTGGCCGCCACCGACGACGACGCGGCCGAACTCATCGCCCAGTTGCGCGAATTGGCCGGGGCCGACCCGGTGGAGGTCCGGCAGGTGGTCGCCGAGGTGTTGGCGGCACTGGACCGGGCGGCCGGTGGGGCGCTCCGTGAGCATCTGCCGGAGACGATCCGGGTCGACGCGGGCCTGGACGCCGCCAGCCCGGCCTGACACCTGACTGCTGTGGACGGTCATCTGCTGTCACATCGGCGAGTTAGGTACCCCTGATCCTGCGCTGGTATGACGCCGGTCATACACTCGTCCCGTCTGGCTTGTGAAGCATTTCACGAGCGTGCGGGAGGAGGCGCGAATGACCGCGGTGGAACACGACGCCGACGTCATTGTCGTGGGCGCCGGTCCCGGTGGATCAGCGACTGCGTACCACCTGGCCCGGCACGGCGTACGGGTGCTGTTGTTGGAGAAGACCGAATTCCCCCGGGAGAAGGTCTGCGGCGACGGGTTGACCCCGCGCGCGGTGCGCCAGCTCATCCGGATGGGTGTGGACACCTCGCCCGAGGCTGGCTGGCTGCACAACCGCGGCCTGCGGGTCATCGGCGGTGGGGTCCGCCTGGAGCTGGACTGGCCGGAGCTGGCCAGCTTCCCCAACTACGGTCTGGTGCGCACCCGACTGGACTTCGACGACCTGCTCGCCCAGCGGGCGGTGGCCGCCGGCGCGAAGCTGCGGACCAGCGTCAACGTGTTGGGCCCGGTGCTCGACGACGACGGCCGCGTGACCGGTGTCGAGGCGGAGGTCGGGCCGGGCAAGGAGCCCACCACCTTCCACGCCCCGCTGGTCGTCGCGGCGGACGGCGTCTCCGGCCGGTTCCCGCTCGCGCTCGGGCTGGCCAAGCGGGAGGACCGGCCGATCGGTGTGGCCGTCCGCCGCTACTACCGCTCGCGGGCCAAGCACGAGGACAACTACCTGGAGTCCTGGCTGGAGCTGCGCAGCAAGGACAGCGGCGACAACCTGCTGCCCGGGTACGGGTGGATCTTCGGCCTCGGTGACGGGCGGGTCAACGTCGGCCTCGGCGTGCTCAACTCGTCCTCGGCCTTCGGCAAGACCAACTACCGCCGGCTGCTCACCGACTGGCTCGCCAACACCCCGGAAGACTGGGGGATGACCGACGAGACCAACGCCGACGGTCCGATCCTCGGTGCCGCGCTGCCGATGGGCTTCAACCGGGTGCCCCACTACACCCGGGGCGTGCTGCTGGTCGGCGACTCGGGCGGCATGGTCAACCCGTTCAACGGTGAGGGCATCGCGTACGCCATGGAGTCCGGCGAACTCGCCGCGGAGGCCATGGTCCAGGCCCTCGCCCGGCCGGCCGGCCCGGAACGGGAGCGCGCGCTGATGGCGTACCCGAACGAGCTGAAGGCCCGGCTCGGCGGCTACTACCGGCTGGGCGGCATCTTCGTGAAACTGATCGGCCGCCCCGAGATCATGCGGATCGCCACCAAACACGGCATGCCGCACCCGACGCTGATGCGTTTCGTGCTCAAGCTGTTGGCCAACCTGACCGACCCGCGCGGCGGGGACGCGATGGATCGGGTCATCAACGCGATGACGAAGGCCGCCCCAGCCGTATAAGTAGGACGGCATCGGTGCTGGTCACGGCCCCGATGCCGACAAAGATCGACCCCCGCCGACTGCCACTGCGAGGGACGTGAATAGTGTGATTTTCGTCAAGCACCGAGGGCAGGGAAGGACGAGCAGGAGAAAACGATGTCGCTCTCGCCTTACGCACCGATCATCGGGCTGTTCGCCCTCGCCGCGGCGTTCTCGCTGTTTTCCGTTGGCGCCGCCCGCTTCGCCGGTCCCCGTCGCTACAACAAGGCCAAACTCGAGGCTTACGAGTGCGGCATCGAGCCCAGCCCGCAGCCGGTCGGCGGCGGGCGGTTCCCGATCAAGTTCTACCTGACGGCGATGCTCTTCATCGTCTTCGACATCGAGATCATCTTCCTCTACCCCTGGGCGGTCTCGTTCGACGCTCTGCCGATCTTCGGCTTCGTGGAGATGGTCCTGTTCATCGTCGCGGTCTTCGTTGCGTACGCCTACGTGTGGCGGCGCGGCGGCCTGGACTGGGACTGAGGAAGGAACGTCAGATGGGCATCGAGGAGAAGCTTCCCGCCGGCGTCCTGCTCACCTCGGTGGAGAAGCTGGTCAACTGGTCTCGGAAGTCGTCCGTGTGGGGCGCCACCTTCGGCCTGGCCTGCTGCGCCATCGAGATGATGGCCGCCGGTGGTCCGCACTACGACATGGGCCGCTGGGGCATGGAGGTCTTCCGGGCGTCGCCCCGGCAGGCCGACCTGATGATCGTGGCCGGCCGGGTGAGTCAGAAGATGGCCCCGGTGCTGCGCCAGATCTACGACCAGATGGCCGAGCCGCGCTGGGTGCTCTCGATGGGCGTCTGCGCCAGCAGCGGCGGCATGTTCAACAACTACGCGATCGTGCAGGGCGTCGACCACGTGGTGCCGGTCGACATGTACCTCCCCGGCTGCCCGCCCCGGCCGGAGATGCTCATCGACGCGATCCTCAAGCTCCGCGAGAAGATCATGTACGAGCCGCTGGGCCCGAACGGTCGCAAGATGCTCGCGGCCCGGCAGGAGCGCGGCGACGTTCCGGTCGTGCCCTACGGCTCGATGCCCTCCTCGTACCGCAGCGACAAGGCCCGGCGCGCCGAGTGGACCCGGGCGGTCCGCGAGGGCCGCGAGGAGCAGCTGCGGATCGAGAACTGGATGAACGCTCAGAACCACCTCCACCCGCAGGTAGGCCCGAAATGACGTCACCCACGGACAAGCCCAACGACGGCGGGGTGCCGGTGCCGGTCACGCCGGTCGGCGCCAGCAGCACCGCCCCGGCCGAGTACCCGCCGGCCAGCCCGGCGGGGCGCGGCATGTTCGGCAACCAGGGCACCGGCGACGTGTCCGGTTACGGCGGCCTGGTCCGCCAGCGCCAGCCCATCGAGGAGGCGTCCCGGCCGTACGGGGGCTACTTCGACGAGGTCCGCGACGCGCTGGAGGAGGCGTACCCGGCCTTCGGTGACGCGATCGAGAAGGTCGTGGTCGACCGGGGTGAGCTGACCCTGCACGTACGCCCGGAGCGGATCGCCGAGGTCTGCCAGGTGATGCGGGACGACCTGGCGCTGCGGTTCGAGCTGTGCTCCTCGGTGTCCGGCGTGGACTACCTGGGCGCCGACGAACGCCGGCTGCACGTGGTCTACCTGCTCACCTCGATGACGTACCGGCGGCGGGTCCGGCTGGAGGCCGCGGTCTCCGTCGAGGCCCCGCACCTGCCCAGCGTGACCGCCGTCTACCCGACGGCGGACTGGCAGGAGCGCGAGGCGTACGACATGTTCGGCATCGTCTTCGACGGCCACCCCAGCCTGACCCGGATCCTCATGCCGGACGACTGGGAGGGCCACCCGCAGCGCAAGGACTACCCGCTCGGCGGCGTCCCCGTCGAGTACAAGGGCGCGGAGATCCAGCCGCCGGACACGCGGAGGTCGTACCAGTGAGCGCGAGGAGTGCAGCGGAGCGGAGCCCCGCAGTCGCGATCGGAGGGCCGGCACTGTGACGACGTCGAACTACGCCAGCGAGCGCGAGACCGACGAGGGTCGGGTCTTCACCGTCACCGGCGGGGACTGGGACACGATCGTCGCGGGCACCGACCCGATCAACGACGAGCGGATCGTGGTCAACATGGGTCCGCAGCACCCGTCCACGCACGGGGTGCTGCGGCTGATCCTTGAGCTGGAGGGCGAGACGGTCCGCGAGGCCCGCTCGGTCGTCGGCTACCTGCACACCGGCATCGAGAAGAACCTCGAATACCGCAACTGGGTTCAGGGCTCGACGTTCGTGACCCGGATGGACTACCTCGCCCCGATCTTCAACGAGACGGCGTACGCCCTCGCGGTCGAGAAGCTGCTCGGCATCACCGACGACATCACCGAGCGGGCCACCACCATCCGCGTGCTGATGATGGAGCTCAACCGGATCTCGTCGCACCTGGTCTGGCTGGCCACCACCGGCATGGAGCTGGGCGCGATCTCGATCATGCTGTACGGCTTCCGCGAGCGGGAGTACATCCTCGACATCTTCGAGACCATCACCGGCCTGCGGATGAACCACGCGTACGTCCGGCCGGGCGGTGTGGCGCAGGACGTGCCGGACGACGCGATCGTCAAGATCCGCGAGTTCCTCAAGATGATGCCGAAGAAGCTCAAGGAGTACGAGGACCTCCTCTCCGGTCAGCCGATCTGGACCGAGCGGACGAAGAACGTCGCGGTGCTGGACGTGACCGGCTGCGTGGCCCTCGGCATCACCGGCCCGGTGCTGCGCTCCGCCGGCCTCGCCTGGGACCTGCGCAAGACCATGCCGTACTGCGGCTACGAGAATTACGAGTTCGACGTGCCGACCCACCCCGACGGTGACGTGTGGGGCCGCTACCAGGTCCGGCTCGCCGAGATCCGGGAGTCGATGAAGCTGGTCGAGCAGGCGCTGGACCGGCTCCGCCCGGGCCCGGTGATGGTCGCCGACCGCAAGATCGCCTGGCCGGCGCAGCTGGCCATCGGCGTGGACGGCATGGGCAACTCGCTGGAGCACGTCGCGAAGATCATGGGTCAGTCGATGGAGTCGCTGATCCACCACTTCAAGCTGGTGACCGAGGGCTTCCGGGTCCCGCCCGGCCAGGTGTACGTCGCCATCGAGGCGCCCCGCGGCGAGCTGGGTGTCCACGCGGTCTCCGACGGTGGCACCCGGCCCTACCGGGTGCACTACCGGGAGCCGAGCTTCGTCAACCTGCAGGCCCTCCCGGCGATGGCCGAGGGCGGTCTGATCGCCGACGTGATCGCCGGCGGCGCCTCGTTGGACCCGGTCATGGGTGGGTGTGACAGGTGAGTGCGAGGAGTGAGCTTGCGAGCCCCGCAGTCGCGAACGGAAGGCGGCTCTGATGACGACGACTTTCACTGACGAGACCCGGGAGCGGGCGCGCGAGATCATCGCCCGTTACCCGGCGGACCGGTCCCGCTCGGCGTTGCTGCCGCTGCTGCACCTGGTGCAGGCCGAGGAGGGGTACGTCTCCCCGGCCGGGGTCGCCTTCTGTGCCGAGGTGCTGGGGCTGAACAAGGCCCAGGTCGGCGCGGTGGCCACCTTCTACACGATGTACAAGCGCAAGCCGACCGGTGACTTCCTGGTCAGCGTCTGCACCAACACGATGTGCAACGTGCTCGGTGGCCAGGAGGTCTACGACACCCTCGCCGAGCACCTGGGCGTCGGGCACGACGAGACCACCGCCGACGGCACGATCACGCTGGAGCACGCCGAGTGCCTGGCGGCGTGCGACTACGGCCCGGTGATGACGGTCAACTACGACTTCTTCGACGGCGTGGACGCCTCCACCGCGGTCGGTGTGGTCGACGAGCTGCGCGCCGGCGGCCGGCCGATGCCGACCCGGGGCGCCCGGCTCTGCACGCTCAAGGAGATGGCGGTGCAGCTCGCCGGTTTCGCCGACGAGCGCGACGGCGCCGTCGCCGACGGCGGGCCGGGCGAGCCCACCCTGCGCGGGCTGCGGCTGGCCCAGCAGCACGGCGTGTCGGTGCCGGGCTTCGACCCGAACACGCCGATCCGCAGCAAGGCCGAGGCCGACAAGGCCGCCGCCGAGGCGAAGGCGAAGGCGGAGGCCGCCAAGCCGGCGCCCGCCGAGGCCAGCGCGGCACCGGTCAAGGGTGGCGACGGGGCGTCCGCCCCGACGGGGGCGGCCGGGGTCGCCGGGCCGGCGAAGCCAGAGGCCGCCACCGGCAGCACCACCCGCGACGTGAAGGCACCCGACGACAAGTCGCCGCAGGTGCGTACCGCCGAGACCCGGCAGCCGGACGCGGACACGGCAGTGCCGGACGCCCCTGGCACGAAGGTCCCGGCGGACGGCACCGGCACCGCGCCCGAGGCTGGTGACGCGCGGTCGGCCGAGGCCGCCGGCGTGGCGGCCAACGCGCCGGCCGGCGACGGCAAGCCCGCCGGCGACGAGGCCGGGGCGCAGGAGCGCAACCTCACCGAAGCGAAGGCTGGGACGGACGCCGACGGCGCCGGACCGGCGGACGCGAACGAAACGGGGGCCCAGAAGTGACCACTCCCCGCCCGGAGACGCTGGCCAAGCTGACGCCGGTGCTGACCAAGCGCTGGCTGTCGCCGGACGCCTGGCAAATCGGCACGTACGAGCAGCTGGACGGCTACGCCGCGCTGCGCAAGGCGCTCAAGGCGCACCCGGACGACCTGATCCAGCTGATCAAGGACTCCGGGCTGCGGGGCCGAGGCGGCGCCGGCTTCCCCACCGGCCTCAAGTGGGGCTTCATCCCGCAGGGCGACGGTAAGCCGCACTACCTGGTGGTCAACGCCGACGAGGGCGAGCCGGGCACCTGCAAGGACCTGCCGCTGATGACCCACGACCCGCACTCGCTGGTCGAGGGCGTGATCATCGCGTCGTACGCGATCCGGGCCGCCCGCGCCTACATCTACATCCGGGGCGAGGCGGTGCACGCCGCGCGTCGGCTGCGCAACGCGGTCCAGGAGGCGTACGACAAGGGTTACCTGGGCCGGAACATCCTGCGCAGCGGCTACGACCTGGAACTGGTGGTGCACTCCGGCGCCGGGGCGTACATCTGCGGCGAGGAGACGGCGCTGCTGGACTCGCTGGAGGGGTTCCGGGGGCAGCCCCGGCTGCGCCCGCCGTTCCCGGCCACCCACGGCCTGTACGCGAGCCCGACGGTGGTGAACAACGTCGGCACCATCGCCAGCGTGCCGCCGATCGTGCTCGGTGGGGCCGACTGGTGGAAGAGCATGGGCACCGAGAAGTCCTCCGGGCCGATGATCTACTCGCTCTCCGGCCGGGTCGCCAACCCTGGCCAGTACGAGTGCTCGATGGGTGTCACGCTGCGCGAGCTGCTGGAGCTGGCCGGTGGTATGCAGCCCGGCCACAACCTGCGGTTCTGGACCCCGGGCGGCTCGTCCACCCCGCTGCTCGCCGCCGAGCACCTGGACGTGCCACTGGACTTCGAGGGGGTGGCGGCGGCCGGCTCGATCCTCGGCACCACGGCCACCCAGATCTTCTCCGACCAGGACTGCCCGGTCTACGCGACGTACCGGTGGCTGGAGTTCTACCACCACGAGTCGTGCGGCAAGTGCACCCCGTGCCGCGAGGGCAACTACTGGATGGTCCGGGTCTACCGGCGGATCCTCGCCGGTCAGGGCACCCACGAAGACCTGGACACCCTGCTGGACACCTGCGACAACATCCTCGGCCGCTCGTTCTGCGGCCTCGGTGACGGCGCGACCAGCTCGGTGACCTCCTCGCTGAAGTACTTCAAGCAGGACTACCTCGACTACATCGAGGGTCGGACCGCACCCAAGCTGTCGGAGAAGACCCTGGTAGGGGCGCACTGATGACCGACGTAGCCAAGCAGACCGAGACCGTCACCCTCACCATCGACGGCGTCGAGGTCACCGCCCCCAAGGGGACGCTGCTGATCCGGGTCGCCGAGCAGATGGGCACCGAGATCCCCCGGTTCTGCGACCACCCGCTGCTGGCTCCGGCCGGCGCGTGCCGGCAGTGCCTGGTCGAGGTGGAGGGGCAGCGCAAGCCGGTGGCCTCCTGCACCCAGACCGTCGCCGACGGCATGGTCGTGCGCACCCAGATCACCTCCCCGGTGGCCAAGAAGGCGCAGGAGGGGGTGATGGAGCTGCTGCTGCTCAACCACCCGCTGGACTGCCCGATGTGTGACAAGGGCGGTGAGTGCCCGCTCCAGAACCAGGCGATGTCCACCGGCCGCACCGACTCGCGCTTCCACGAGCACAAGCGGGAGTACGAGAAGCCGATGGCGATCAGCAGCCAGGTGCTGCTGGACCGCGAGCGCTGCGTGCTCTGCCAGCGGTGCACCCGGTTCTCCGAGGAGATCGCCGGCGACAAGTTCATCGACCTGATGGGCCGGTCGTCCGCCGAGGAGATCAACATCTACCGGGACGACGCGTACGGCGAAGAGGGCGACGCCGGCGACGTTCCGTTCAACTCCTACTTCTCCGGCAACACCGTGCAGATCTGCCCGGTGGGTGCGCTGACCGGTGCTCAGTACCGCTTCCGTGCCCGCCCGTTCGACCTGGTCTCCAGCCCGAGCGTCTGCGAGCACTGCTCCGCCGGCTGCGGGCAGCGCACCGACTGGCGGCGCGGCAAGGTGCTGCGCCGGCTGGCCGGCGACGAGCCCGCGGTGAACGAGGAGTGGAACTGCGACAAGGGCCGGTGGGGCTTCCAGTACACCCGGGCCGCCGACCGGCTGACCACTCCGCTGGTCCGCGACGAGCACACCGGTGAGCTGCGCGAGGCGTCCTGGAGTGAGGCGCTCACCGTCGCCGCCGAGGGGCTGCACACGGCCCGGGAGAGCGGGCAGGGCACGGCCGTGCTCACCGGTGGTCGACTGACCGTCGAGGACGCGTACGCGTACGCCAAGTTCGCCCGGGTCGCGTTGAACACCAACGACATCGACTTCCGGGCCCGGCCGGTCTCCCGCGAGGAGGCCGACTTCCTGGCCAGCTCGGTCGCCGGGGTCACCGACGTCACCTACACCGACGTGGAGAACGCGCCGGCGGTGGTGCTGGTCGGCCTGGAGCCCGAGGAGGAGTGCCCGATCCTCTTCCTGCGGCTGCGCAAGGCGTACCTGAAGAAGACCCTGACGGTGTACGCGCTGGCGCCCTTCGCCACCCGCGGCCTGGAGAAGCTCGGTGCCAAGCTGGCCCGGGTGGTGCCGGGCGAGGAGGCCAGCGTGCTCGCCGAGCACGCCACGGTCAGTGAGGCGCTGAGCGCACCGGGCGCGATCCTGATCGTCGGCGAGCGGTTGGCCTCCGTGCCGGGTGGGCTCTCCGCCGCGGCCGACGTGGCCCGGCGTACCGGCGCGAAGCTGGCCTGGGTGCCGCGGCGCGCGGGTGACCGCGGCGCGGTCGACGCGGGCTGCCTGCCCAACCTGCTCCCCGGTGGACGCCTGGTCACCGAGCCGGCCGCCCGGGCCGAGCTGGGTGAGGCGTGGGACATCCCGGCCGGGGTGATCCCGAGCCAGGCCGGCCGGGACACCGACGGCATCCTCACCGCGGCCGCCAACGGCCAGCTCGGCGCGCTGGTCGTCGGCGGTGTCGACCCGGCCGACCTGGCCGACCCGCGGCTGGCCGAGTCCGCCCTGGACGCGGTGCCGTTCCTGGTCAGCCTCGAGCTTCGCGCCAGCGCGGTGACCCGACGGGCGAACGTGGTGCTGCCGGTCGCCCCGGTGGCCGAGAAGGCCGGCAGCTTCCTGGACTGGGAGGGCCGGCTGCGCCCGTTCGAGGCGGTGCTGAACACCGCCGCGATGACCGACGGCCGGGTGCTCGACGCGCTGGCCGCGCTGCTCGACGTGCGCCTCGGCACGGCCGACGTGCCGAGCGTGCGTCGCGAGCTGGGCACGCTGCCGGCGACGCGTACGTCTCGGCCGGCCGCGCCGTCGGTCGCGCCGGGTCGGGTGCCGCAGCCGAACGCCGGGGAGGCCGTGCTGGCCACCTGGCACCAGCTGGTGGACCTCGGCACCCTGACCGAGGGCGACGAGAACCTTGCCGGGACCGCCCGTCCGCCGGTGGTCCGGCTGGGTAAGGGCATCGCCGAGGCGCTCGGTGTGGTCGACGGTGACGCGGTCACGGTCGGCACCGACCGGGGGGCGCTGACCCTGCCGGCGGAACTCACCGAGATGCCGGACGGCGTGGTCTGGCTGCCGACCAACTCACCCGGCTCCACCGTGCGGCGCAGCCTCGGGGCGACGTCCGGCGCGGTCGTCCGGATCTCCGTCCCCGCACCGAGTACGGCCATCCCGGCCGGACGCGTGGCGGCCGACGAGACCGGTCTCCCGGGTCCGCTCCTCAACTCCGGGGGTAACCAGTGAGTCCGATCTACCTGGCCCAGGATCCGACGCTGGCCGACTTCGGCCGGGATCCGTGGTGGCTGGTTCTCGGCAAGATTGTCTTCGCGTTCGCCTTCGGCCTGCTGGCCACCCTGCTCGGGGTCTGGTTCGAACGGCGCGTGGTCGGTTACATGCAGGTGCGGCCCGGCCCCAACCAGGTCGGTCCGTTCGGCCTGCTGCAGACCCTCGCCGACGGCTTGAAGATGGCCTTCAAGGAGGACATCCTGCCGAAGGCGGCCGACAAGGTCGTCTACTTCTTCGCCCCGACGATCTCGGTGATCTGCGCGGTCACCGCCCTGTCGGTGGTGCCGTTCGGCCCGATGGTGAGCATCTTCGGTCACCACACGCCGTTGCAGGTCACCGACGTGCCGGTGGCGGTGCTGCTGCTGCTCGCCTGCTCCTCGATGGGCGTCTACGGCATCGTGCTGGGCGGCTGGGCCTCCGGCTCGACGTACCCGCTGCTGGGCGGTCTCCGGTCGAGTGCCCAGATGATCTCCTACGAGGTCGCCATGGGGCTCAGCATCGTGGCGGTCTTCATGACCGCCGGCACGATGAGCACCAGCGGGATCGTCGCCGCCCAGGGCGACGGCACCCAGCTGACCATCTTCGGCCAGACGATCCCGGCGCCGGGCTGGTACGCCATCCTGCTGCTGCCGAGCTTCATCATCTTCTTCATCGCCACGGTGGGTGAGACCAACCGGGCGCCGTTCGACCTTCCCGAGGCCGAGTCCGAGCTGGTCGCCGGCTTCATGACCGAGTACAGCTCGCTGAAGTTCGCGCTCTTCATGCTCAGCGAGTACGTCGCGATGGTGACCATGTCCGCGGTCACCACCACGCTGTTCCTGGGCGGATGGCGAGCACCCTGGCCGATCACCATCTGGGAGGGCGCCAACTCCGGTTGGTGGCCGATGCTCTGGTTCTTCGGCAAGGTGATCGCGCTGGTCTTCGTCTTCGTGTGGCTGCGTGGCACGCTGCCGCGGCTGCGGTACGACCAGTTCATGCGGCTCGGCTGGAAGGTGCTGCTGCCGATCAACCTGGTCTGGATCCTGGTCCTGTCGGGCCTGCGCTCCATCGAGGACTGGGACACCCGCGGCAAGGTGATCGCCGTCGGCATTCCGGCCGGCATCCTGCTGATCGCCACGATCTTCTGGCCCAGCCGGCGTCCGAAGCCGAAGCCGACGACGCAGGAACAGGTCGACAACCGGCCGCACGGGAGCTTCCCGCTGCCACCGATGGATCTTCAGGTACCACCGAGCCCGCGTATCACGCGCGTGGTCGCCGAGCGGGAGCCGGCCAACATCGTTGCCGGCTCGGACTCCAGGGAGGTGTGACGTGGGCGCGATCACCGGAACGTTCAAGGGATTCGGTGTCACCTTCTCGCACATGTTCAGGAAGGTCGTCACCACCGACTACCCGTTCAAGCCGCCGGTGTCGGCGCCGCGCTACCACGGGCGGCACATCCTCAACCGGCACCCGGACGGCCTGGAGAAGTGCATTGGCTGCGAGCTGTGCGCCTGGGCCTGCCCGGCGGACGCGATCTACGTCGAGGGTGGCGACAACACCGACGAGCAGCGCTTCTCGCCGGGTGAGCGGTACGCCAGCATCTACCAAATCAACTACGCCCGGTGCATCTTCTGCGGGCTGTGCATCGAGGCATGCCCGACCCGGTCGCTCACCATGAGCAACGAGTACGAGCTGGCCCGGGACAACCGGCAGGATCTGATCTTCACCAAGGAGCAGCTGCTCGCGCCGTTGCTCGAGGGCATGGAGCAGCCGCCGCACCCGATGCGGCTGGGTGACAGCGAGAAGGACTACTACGTCGGCGCGCTGGACAACCCGGGCACCTCCGCCGGTGCGGAGACGTCCCCGATGGGCCCCGGCCGCTACCAGGTCGAGGAGCACCCCGGCGTGACGTTCCCGGGCGCCGAGCAGGCCGCCCAGCGGGCCGCGGCCGGCAAGGGAGAGAAAGCATGACCACGTCTACGGTGCTGGCCGCGGCGGGTGGGGTGTCCGGTGGCGAGGAGGTCACCTTCTGGATCCTCGGTCCGCTCGCGCTGATCGGCGCGATCGGGATGGTGGCCGCCCGCAACGCGGTCCACTCCGCGCTCTGGCTGGTGCTCACCATGCTCTGTCTGGGCGTGTTCTACGTGCTCCAGGCCGGGCCGTTCATCGGCATGGTGCAGATCATCGTCTACACCGGCGCGATCATGATGCTCTTCCTCTTCGTGCTGATGCTGGTCGGACGGGACTCCACCGACTCGCTGATCGAGACGTTGCGGGGTCAACGGGTCGCCGCGATCGTGCTGGGGCTGGGCTTCGCCGGTCTGGTCGGCGGCGCGCTCTACCGGGCGCTGGATGGGACCACCGCGGTCGGCCTGGAGCAGGCCAACGCGGAGGGCAACGTGCAGGGCATCGCCCGACTGCTCTTCACCAAGTACGTCTTCGCGTTCGAGCTGACCTCGGCGCTGCTGATCACCGCGGCGGTCGGTGCCATGGTGCTCGCGCACATCGAGCGCCGTAAGCAGGACAAGGTCGACCAGCCGTCGACGATGCGGGCCCGTTTCGCGCCGGGCAACTACCCCGGCCCCAAGCCGGGCCCCGGCGTCTTCGCGACCTCGTCCTCGGTGGCCACCCCGGCTCGACTGCCGGACGGCCGGCTCTCCGAGCGGAGCACGCCGGACATCCTGCCGGTGCGGGAGCTGACCGCGCAGGAGACCACGCTGAAAGGTACGGACCAATGACGCCTGACTACTACCTGGTGCTCGCGGCGGTGCTGTTCACTATCGGCGCCGCCGGGGTGCTCGTCCGGCGCAACGCGATCGTGCTGTTCATGTGCGTGGAGCTGATGCTCAACGCGGCCAACCTGACGCTGGTCACCTTCAGCCGGATCAACGGTGATCTCAACGGTCAGATCATGGCGTTCTTCGTGATGGTGGTGGCGGCGGCCGAGGTCGTGGTCGGGCTCGCGATCATCATGTCCATCTTCCGGACGCGACGCTCGGCGAGTGTCGACGACGCCAACCTGCTCAAGTACTAGAGGGGTCCACCGGTGGAAGAGACTGTGGAATACGCCCAGGCCACGGGGCTGCTCGGGGGCGTCTGGCTGCTGGTGGCGATCCCGCTGGTCAGCGCGGCCATCCTGCTGCTGCTCGGCCGCCGGGCCGACCGCTGGGGGCACTGGTTGGGCGTCGCCGCCATCGGCGTCGCGTTCGTGCTCGGCCTGAGCTTCTTCTTCCAGCTGCGTGGCCTGGAGAACAAGTCGGTCGAGCTGAGCCTCTGGGACTTCATCGCGGTCGGTGATCTGCGCGTCGACTTCGGCCTGCTCTTCGACCCGCTGGCCGCGGTCTTCGTACTGCTGATCACCGGGGTGGGTTTCCTGATCCACCTGTACGCGGTGGAGTACATGTCGCACGACGCGGGCCGTCGTCGGTTCTTCGCGTACTTCAACCTGTTCGTCGCGGCGATGCTGCTGCTGGTGCTGGGCAACAACTACGTGATGCTGTACTTCGGCTGGGAGGGCGTCGGTCTGGCGTCGTACCTGCTGATCTCCTTCTGGACCGAGCGGCCGAGCGCGGCCACCGCCGGCAAGAAGGCGTTCCTGATGAACCGGGTCGGCGACGCCGGCCTGGCCATCGGCATCTTCATCATGTTCGCCACCCTGGGCACCACCCAGTACGACGAGGTGTTCAACTCCGTCGGCGCGCTGACCGGCACCACCGTGCTGGTCCTGGGCCTGTTGCTGCTGCTCGGAGCGGCCGGTAAGTCCGGTCAGTTCCCGCTCCAGGCGTGGTTGCCGGACGCGATGGAGGGCCCGACCCCGGTGTCGGCGCTCATCCACGCCGCCACCATGGTCACCGCGGGCGTCTACCTGATCGCCCGGTCCAACCCGATCTTCTCGGCCAACTCGACGCTGCAACTCGTGGTGGTCAGTGTCGGCGCGCTCACCCTGCTGATCGGCTGCATCATCGGTGCCGCCAAGGACGACATCAAGCGGGTGCTCGCCTGGTCGACGGTGAGCCAGATCGGCTACATGTTCCTCGGTGTCGGCCTCGGCGGCGCGGCGTACGCGCTGGCCATCGTGCACCTGCTGGCGCACGGCTTCTTCAAGGCCAACATGTTCCTGGGCGCCGGCTCGGTCATGCACGGAATGAAGGACCAGGTCGACATCCGCCGCTTCGGTGGGCTGTCCAAGTACATGAAGATCACCTGGCTGACCTTCATGATGGGCTGGCTGGCCATCATCGGCATGTTCCCGTTCTCCGGCTTCTTCTCCAAGGAGCCGATCATCGTGGCCGCCTTCGAGCGGGAGGACTGGACCGCCTGGCTCTTCGGCGGGGCGGCGCTGCTCGGTGCCGGGCTGACCGCGTTCTACATGACGCGGCTGTTCGTGCTCACCTTCCACGGCCCGCAGCGGTGGACCGAGGACATCGAGCACCCGCACGAGTCGCCGAAGCTGATGACCATCCCGCTGATCCTCCTGGCGGTCGGGTCCGTCGGTGCCGGCTTCCTGCTCGCCACGTCCGTTCCGGACTGGCTGACGGAGACCGCCGGGTTGGGCGGCGAACATGGCGAGCACGAGGCGGTCCTCTCGCACGCCGTGATCACCACGCTGTCGCTGCTGGTCACCGTGCTCGGCGCCGGGCTCGCCTGGTTCCTGTTCCGGGCCGGCACGGCCACCGCGCCGCAGCCGGCCGGGGTGCTGGTCACCGCCGCCCGGCGCAACCTCTACACCGACGCGGTCAACGAGGCGGTCTTCGAGAAGCCGGGCATCTTCCTCACCCGGGCGCTGGTGTACCTCGACAACCGGGGCATCGACGGGCTCGTGAACGGGCTCGCCGCCGCGGTCGGCGGGGGCTCGGGTCGCCTCCGCCGGATGCAGACCGGCTTTGTCCGCTCGTACGCCACCTCGATCCTGGCCGGTGCGCTGCTGGTGATGGCGGCGTTCCTGGCGGTGCAGGCGGGGTGGTTGGCGTGATCAACCTCTTTCCGGCCGCCCCCGCCGGCGGACCACGCAGTGACGACGGAGGTAAGGCCGCATAATGTCCAACTTCCCGTTCCTCTCGGTGCTCACCGTGGCGCCGCTGGTGGGCGCCCTGGTGGTGGCCTTCCTGCCGCGCCACCGCCCGGAGCTGGCCAAGCAGGTGGCGTTCGCCTGGTCGCTGCTCGTGCTGGTGCTCTCGGTGGTGATGTGGGTCAGCTTCAACGCCGGCGGTGACCGGTTCCAGTTCCGTGAGTCGTACTCGTGGATCCCCAACTGGGGTGTCAGCTTCACCTTCGCGGCCGACGGCATCGCGCTGGTGATGCTGATGCTGATCGCGGTGCTGGTGCCGCTGGTGATCCTGGCGTCCTGGCACGACGCCGAGTCGTCGAAGCGGTCGGTGCCCGTCTACTTCGCGCTGCTGCTGGTCCTCGAATGCACGATGATCGGCGTCTTCGCGGCCGCCGACGTCTTCCTGTTCTACGTGTTCTTCGAGGTCATGCTGGTGCCGATGTACTTCCTCATCGGCAGCTACGGCGGCCACCAGCGGCAGTACGCGGCGGTGAAGTTCTTCCTCTACTCGCTCGTCGGCGGTCTGTTCATGCTGGCCGCGGTGATCGGCCTGTGGGTGGTCGGCGGGAAGACCTTCGACTGGCAGGCGCTCTCGCAGGTCGACATCAGCACCGGCACCGAGAGGTGGCTGTTCCTCGGCTTCTTCCTCGCGTTCGCCATCAAGGCGCCGTTCTTCCCGTTCCACACCTGGCTGCCCGATGCCGGTGGCGCCGCCCCGGCGGGAGCGGCGGCGCTGCTCGTCGGCGTGCTGGACAAGGTCGGCACCTTCGGCATCCTGCGCTACTGCCTGCCGCTCTTCCCCGAGGCGTCGAAGTGGTTTGCGCCGTGGGCGCTGGCCCTGGGCGTGATCGGCATCGTCTACGCCGCGCTGCTGGCGGTCGGCCAGAACGACCTCAAGCGGCTGGTGTCGTACACCTCGATCGCGCACTTCGGCTTCATCGGGGTGGGTATCTTCGCCTTCACCACCCAGGCCGGCACCGGCGCGGTGCTCTACATGCTCAACCACGGGCTGGCCACCGGTCTGCTCTTCCTGGTGGTCGGCATGCTGATCTCCCGACGTGGTTCGGCGCTGATCAGCGACTTCGGGGGCGCCGGCAAGCTGGTCCCGGTGCTCGCCGGGGTGCTCTTCTTCGCCGGTCTCGCCTCGCTGGCGCTGCCCGGTACGGCACCGTTCATCTCCGAGTTCCTGGTGCTGATCGGCACGTTCACGGTGAACAAGCCGGTCGCGGTCATCGCCACGTTGGGCATCATCCTGGCCGCCGCGTACGTGCTGTGGATGGTGCAGCGCACCACCCAGGGCACCCTCAACCCGGCGCTGACCGAGGTCGACGGCATGCGCCGGGACCTCAACCTGCGCGAGAAGGTCGTGGTCGCCCCCCTGATCGCGCTGATCGTGCTGCTCGGCTTCTTCCCGAAGCCGGTCACCGACGTGATCAACCCCGCCGTCCAGGCGACCATGGACGACATCGGTAGAACCGACCCGGCCCCGTCGGTGGGCACCGTCCAGGAGGCGGCAAAGTGACCGAGCTGAACCTGCCGTCGATCAACTACGCGGCGATCGCTCCAATCCTGATCATGCTGGGCGTCGCGCTGCTCGGCGTGCTGGTCGAGGCCCTGGTGCCTCGGCGCTGGCGGCACGTGGTGCAGTTGACCCTGGCGCTGCTCGCGGTGCTCGCGGCGTTGACCATGGTGGTCCTCAGCGCCGACGAGCGGATCATCACCGCCGGCCAGGCCCTCGCGATCGACGGGCCGACGCTCTTCCTCCAGGGCGCGATCCTGGTGCTGGCCGCTATGGCGCTGCTGCTGATCGGTGATCGTTCGGTCGAGCGGGGCGGGGCGTTCGTCGCCCAGGCCGCGGTAACCGCCGAGTCGGCCGACGACCGGCGGCAGGCCGAGGGGCGCAACGGTCTCACCGAGGTCTACCCGCTCACCACGTTCGCGATCGGCGGCATGCTGATCTTCGTGGCGGCGAACGACCTGCTGACCATGTTCATCGCGCTGGAGGTCTTCTCCCTTCCGCTCTACCTGCTCTGCGCGCTGGCCCGTCGCCGGCGGCTGCTGAGCCAGGAGGCGGCGATGAAGTACTTCCTGCTCGGCGCGTACGCCTCCGCGTTCTTCCTGTTCGGCGTGGCCCTGATCTACGGCTTCACCGCCGGCATCCCGGGCCGCCCGGCCGGCGTCGACTTCGCCACCATCCACGCGGCGGTGAGCGAGTCGCCGGCCAGCCCGGTGCTGCTCTTCGCCGGCATGGCGCTGCTCGCCATCGGTCTGCTCTTCAAGGCCGCGGCGGCCCCGTTCCACGTCTGGACCCCGGACGTCTACCAGGGCGCCCCGACCCCGGTCACCGGGTTCATGGCAGCCTGCACCAAGGTCGCCGCGTTCGGTGCCCTGCTGCGCGTCTTCCAGGTCGCGTTCGCCGACGCCAACTGGGACTTCACCCCGGTCCTCGGCGCGGTGGCGGTGCTGACCATGCTGGTGGGCGCAGTGCTCGCGGTCACCCAGACCGACATCAAGCGGCTGCTCGCGTACTCCTCGATCGCCAACGCCGGCTACCTGCTGGTCGGTGTGTTGGCACCGAGTCGCGACGGGCTCGCCGGCACGATGTTCTACCTGGTCGCATACGGCTTCTCGGTGCTGGCCGCGTTCGCCGTGGTGACGCTGGTGCGGGACGACGACGGCGAAGCCACCCACCTGTCCCGCTGGGCCGGGCTGGGCCGGCGGTCGCCGTTCTTCGCCGCGCTGTTCACGTTCATCCTGCTCGCCTTCGCCGGTATCCCGCTGACCAGCGGATTCACCAGCAAGTTCGCCGTCTTCGGGCCGGCCCTGGAAGGTGGCCAGGCGTGGCTGGTGATCGCCGGCGTGCTGACCAGCATGGTGCTCGCGTTCCCGTACCTGCGGGTCGTGGTGATGATGTGGCTCTCCGAGCCGGGCGAGTCCACCCCGACCGTCACCGTGCCCGGTGGGCTCACCTCCGCCGCGCTGATGATCGGTGTGCTGGCGACCCTGGTGTTGGGCGTCGCCCCGGCGCCGCTGCTCGATCTGGCCGCTGGAGCCGCCGAATTCGTGCGATAACCGAAGGATCGATCACCGGGCCGGAGCAGGTCGAACGGGTGTGGCATGGTTGATAGCGTGGTGAATCCGGCGGGCGAGCGTTCAGGTGCCTCCGGCTCCGGCGGTCGGCGGGGTCGGGCGAGCACGAGTCAGTTCGGTGCGCTTGGCCTCAACCTCGCTGATCCCCGTGTCGAGGCATCCGTGCTCGGTCTGCTGGACACGGTCGAGGTCGAGTTGCGGTCCAGCGTGTCCAGCGCCGATCCGTTCGTCACCGAGGCTGCCCGGCACCTCGTCGAGGCCGGCGGGAAGCGTTTCCGGCCGTTGCTGGTGGCGCTCGGCGCCCAGTTCGGTGACCCGACCGGTGCGCAGGTGGTCCCGGCCGCCGTGGTGATGGAGCTCACTCACCTCGCCACCCTCTACCACGACGATGTGATGGACGAGGCCGCCGTCCGTCGGGGCGCGCCGAGCGCGAACTCCCGGTGGACCAACTCGGTCGCCATCCTGGTCGGCGACTACCTCTTCGCCCGCGCGGCGGACATCGCCGCGGACCTGGGCCCCGAGGCGGTCCGGTTGCAGGCACGCACCTTCGCCCGGCTGGTGCACGGCCAGATCGCGGAGACCGTGGGTCCGCGCGCCGACGACGACCCGGTAACCCACTACCTGCACGTGATCGCCGAGAAGACCGGCTCGCTGATCGCCACGTCGGCCCGGTTCGGCGGCATGTTCGGTGGCGCCGCCCCGGAGCACGTGGAGGCCCTCGCCGGGTACGGCGAGACGATCGGCGTCGCCTTCCAGCTCTCCGACGACCTGCTGGACATCGCCTCCGAGTCGGTGCAGTCGGGCAAGACCCCCGGCACGGACCTGCGCGAGGGCGTCCCGACGCTGCCGGTGCTCTACGCCCGCGAGGCGGACGACTCCGACGCGTCGTCGGTGCGGCTGCGGGAGATCCTGGCGACCGGCCCGTTGACCGATGACGCGCTGCACGCCGAGGCGTTGGGGCTGCTCCGGGAGAGCCCGGCGCTCAAGCGGGCCCGGGAGACCGTGCGCAGCTACGCCGAGGAGGCCCGCGCGCAGCTCGCTCCGCTGCCGCTCGGCCCGTCCCGCAGCGCGCTCGAGTCGCTCTGTGACTACATCGCCGACCGCACCAGCTGATCCACGCCCCGGCCCGCCACGGCGGCGGCGCGGGTCAACAGCCGACTGCCGACCAACATGAGGGCCGCGGCGAGCAGCATCGCCACGGCCGCGACGGTCCACATCGTCGGGTAACCGAGGTGGGCGGCGAGTGGGCCCAGGCTGAGCGGGCCGAGACAGCCGCCCGCGTACACCCCGGTCTGGGTGATCGAGGTGGCGGCGGCCGGTGACTGTGGGTGCAGCCGGACCACCGCGAAGTTCATCAGGCCGGGCCAGGCCCAGCCCAGGCCGAAGCCGAGTACCACGCCGACCACCAACGGCACCGAGCCGGTCAATGCGAGCAGGCCCAGCCCGGCCGCGCCGACGAGCAGCATCGCGGCGATGAGGGCGACGTGGCCGGTCTCGCGGCGGTCGGCGAACCAGCCGGCGCCCACCCGAGCCACCACGCAGACCGCGCTGCCCAGGGTCAGGGTGAGGCCGGCGAGGCCCGGCGACAGGCCCCGGGCCGCGGCGGAGTCCACCAGGAAGGTGCCCAGCGCGTTGGCTGCGCCAGAGGCCAACGTCGCCGCCGCGCCGAGCACCACCAGCGCCGCCGTCGCCCGCCCGGCGCGGGTGGCGCCGGGCCGCCGGGTCAGGCCGGGCAACTGCCGGGGTACGGCGGCCAGCGTCGTCAGCGCGGCCACGGCGGCGGCCACGAACGCCCAGCGCCAGCCGGCGGTGAGCGCGATGGTGGGCACCGCCACTCCGGCCAGCAGGGTGGAGACCGGGATGGCGGCCTGCTTGACACCGAACGACAGCCCTTGCCGCCGGGCCGGCACGTGCTGGGCCAGCGCGGCGTTGCTGGCCAACTGGCCGAGCGCGTTCGCGGCGGCGCTGAGCGCCAGCAGGCCGACCAGCACCGGGTACGACCGGGCGAAGGCGGCCACGGCCAGCATCGACCCGGCGGCCAGCAGGATGCCGCAGCGGGCGACCAGGGCCGGACCGTACCGCTCGACCAGGCGCCCGGAGGGCACCGAGGCCAGCGCGCTGACTCCGAAGTAGACGGAGACGGCCAGGCCCAGGCCGGCCGGCGAGAAGCCGAGGTCGGCGCCCATCTGCACGGCGAGACCGCCGAGCAGGAAGACCGGGAGTACGCAGGCCACGGTGGTGACGACTGCGCCGGCGCTGGCCCGGACCGGGTGGGGTTGGGCGGCCGCCGTGTCGGGGGTGATGGAGGTGTCGGTCATCGTTCGGCAAACCTACGCGAGCCCGGCTCAGAGCACTCCTGGTGACTGCCGGGGCACAACGTGTGGATGGTGATCTGGCATCCTCGACCCGAACAGGCATTTCGCACCGGGCCTGTTTTTCATATGGTGTAAGTCCCCGGCGGCGGAGGTGGTTGTGCGCGACCCCTTGGCAGAACCTTCGGACCTGATTCGCAGCGTGTCCCGAGCGCTACGGGTGCTGGAGTCGGTCGGTCGCGCCCCGAAGGGCCTGACCGTCAAGCAGATCGCCCGGCGCTGCGAGCTGACCGTGGCCACCACCTACCACCTGGTCCGCACCCTCGCCTACGAGGGCTACGTGATCCGTCGCGAGGACGGCACGTACATCGTGGGGTTGGAGGTGGCCGACCGGTACCGGGAGCTGGTGACGGCGTTCCGGGGCCCGCCGGCGGTCGGTGAGACGCTGCGGCGGGCCGCCCTGGACACCGGCTACAGCCACTACCTCGGTCGGTTCGTCGGCGGCCAGGTGGCGCTCACCGCGGTCGCCGAGGGGCACCGCTCGCCCTACCTGGAGGACCTGGTCCCCGGCTTCGACGAGGGGGCGCACGCCACCGCGCTCGGCAAGTCGCTGCTCGCCACCCTCACGACCGACCAGCGCTACCGCTATCTGCGCGAGTACGGCATGCGCCCGTTCACCACTGCCACGCTGACCACCACGGAGAGTTTCGAGGCCGACCTGGCCGCCGGCGACCGGCGCGGAATGCAGCTGGAGATGGGACAGTTCCGGCAGGGGGTGGCCTGCGCCGCGGTGCTCGTCGCGCCGGACAAGGACATGGAACGCCGCACCGTGCTGGCCTGCGCGTTGCCGGCCAGCGAGATGATGACCTCCGCCCGGGTGGTACGCGCCAAGCTGCTCACCGTGGCCCGCAGCGTCGCCGACAGCATCGCCGCCGACAGCTGACCGCCGCGACGCCCAGAGGCCCTCTCCCGGGCTGGGAGAGGACCTCTGGGGGCGGTCCAGCGCCGGACCGCCGGAGCAACGTCAGCGGCCTCTCGGCCACGGGTGCGGCGTCAGCTGCCCACCGGGCCGCCGTCGATGCGCCAGGTGACCACCACACCCGGCTTGGCGTAGTCACCGTCCGGCCAGTTCGAGGCCGGGTTCTCCACCGAGGCCCCGGTGATCTCGCCCGGGTGCTGCACCGCGACGAAGACCGAGCGGTTGTCGCCGGTGATGAACGGGCCGCAGGTCTCCGCGCCGAGCGGCACGGTCAGGAACTGCTTGAGGTGACCCCGCTCCGGACCCTCCACAGCGGTGGCGAACAGGCCGTCGTTGCTGCCCAGCGCGTTGCCGTCGGTGGAGATCCAGAGGTTGCCGGTGGCGTCGAAGGCGACGTTGTCCGGGCAGGAGATCGGGGAGACCTTGGTCTTGTCGTACCCGGCGAAGAACGTCGACGGGTCGGTCGGGTCGCCGCAGACGATCGGCAGCGACCAGGCGAAGGTCTCCGAGGTGTTGTCGTTGCGGTCCTCGACCAGCTCCAGGATCTGCCCGTGCTTGTTGGCGTTGCGCGGGTTGGCCTCGTCCGCCTTCGGGTTGCTGCCGACGCCCCGGTTGGTGTTGTTGGTCAGCGCCACGTACACCTTGCCGGTGAGCAGGCTCGGCTCGACGTCCTCGGGGCGGTCCATCTTGGTCGCGCCGACCTTGTCACCGGCGAGCCGGGTGAAGGTGAGCACGTCCGCGGCGGTCATCCCGTCGACGAACGACCGGTTGCCGCTGACCAGCTTGGTCCAGCGACCCCGGCCGTTGAACGCCCCGTCGGTGGGGAGCTTGCCCGAGCCGTCGATCTCGGCGGCGCTGGTCTGGTCGAGCTTCGCCACGTAGAGCGTGCCGGACTCCAGCAGGGTCAGGTTGTGCTTGCGGGCAGCCCAGGAGTTGCCCTTCATGAACTTCTTGTCCGAGACGAACTTGTAGAGGTAGTCGAACCGCTCGTCGTCGCCCATGTACGCGACCACGTGGCCGTCCTTCGCGACGATCACGTTGGCACCCTCGTGCTTGAACCGACCCATCGCGGTGTGCTTGCGCGGGCGGCTCTCCGGGTCGAACGGGTCGATCTCGACGACCCAGCCGAACCGGTGTGCCTCGTTGGGGTGCTTCGCCAGGTCGAAGCGCTCGTCCGCCCGCTCCCACTTTCGGCTGCCGCTGGGGTAGCGGCTGGCGGTGCTGATGCCGTAGCGGTCCAGCTTCGGCTTCAGCTCGGCCGGGACGGCGTCGGCGCCCACGAAGTACTGGTTGAAGTTCTCCTCGCCGGAGAGCACCGTGCCCCACGGGGTCACACCACCGGCGCAGTTGTTCAGCGTGCCGACGACCGTGCGGCCCTTGGGGTCGGCGGCGGTCTTCAGCCAGGCCGAACCCGCGGCCGGGCCGGTCAGGTCGAACTTGGTGCCGAGGGCGGTGACCCGCCGGTTGTACGGTCGCGGACCCTTGTCGACCGGCTTCCACTGCCCCGTGCCGGCGACCCGCTCAAGCTCCACCACGGACATGCCGTGCGCGGCCATGGCGGTGCGCAGCTGCTCCACCGAGAGCCCGTCCAGGCCGGGGAAGCTCGGGAACATCAGGTCCTCGTTGGTGTACTCGTGGTTGACCACGAGCAGCGCCCGCTTGCCCTGCTTGTCCAACGGCAGCACGCCCACGAAGTCGTTGTTGTAACCGAACTGCTTGGACTGCGCGGCGGCGGTCTGGTGGTGCAGGTTGAACTCCGGCGCGCCCGGCAGCACCGGGTCACCCCACTTGATCACCACGGCGTGGTCGTAGCCGTTCGGCACGACCAGGGTGTCCAGCTTGTTTGGTGGGATCGGCTTGAAGGTCAGCGCGCCGCTGCCGACTCCGGTGCTGGGACGGCCGAAACCGAAGGCCGCCGGGACGTCCGGGGTGGTCGGGGCCGCCATGGCCGGGGCGGCACCGGCGAGCGCACCGGCTGCCGCGCCGCCGAAACCGAGCACCAGCGCGCCGACCGCGCCGGCCCGCACCACGCCACGCCGCGACATCTCGGCGTTCACCACGTCACCGAAGTACGCGTTGTCGGAGGTGTTCGGGACCGGGTGGTCACAGGCGTTTCCGCACCGGTACAGACAGGTCATGGCGTCACGGGTGCCATGGCGGGTGCCGGTCAACAGGGGGAGCAGCCGGGGACGGTCGCTCATGGGGGAGGCCTCCAGAGAAGTCGGTGGCACGACAGGCGGCGTACCAGCCGGACGCTAGGAGGACGTGGTGAGCGCTCGTCGGCCACGATGTGAACCCGGCATGAACACCTTCGCGGGCGGCAACCAGCACGCAACCGGTCTGACCTCGGGCTGAACCGATCGGCGTCACCGCACGTATTCCCGAGCGGACGCACCGCCGGACGCGCGCCGGAAGCGAGGAGACCGCCATCAGCGACCACGACGCCCAACTGCTGCGCGCGCTGCACGACGAGCACGCGGAGGCGCTGTACGCCCACGCCCTGCGACTGGTCAACGGGGACCGGCAGCGGGCCGAGGACCTGGTCCAGGAGACGCTGCTGCGGGCCTGGCGACATCCGGAGTCACTCGACCCGAGGCGCGGATCGGTGCGGTCCTGGCTGTTCACCACCGCCCGCAACCTGGCCATCGACGCCTGGCGGCGGCGATCCACCCGGGTCGGCGAGGTGTTCACCGACGATCTGCCCGAACCGCCCGAGGTGATCGACGAGGCGGAACGGGCGGTGGAGGCGTGGACCGTCGCCGAGGCGCTGAACCGGCTCAGTCCGACCCACCGGGAAGTGCTGGTCGAGTGCTTCTACCAGGGGCGGTCGGTGGCCGAGGCGGCGTCCCGCCTGGGGGTACCGCCAGGGACCGTGAAATCCCGCACCCACTACGCGTTGCGGTCTCTACGGTTGGTCCTGGCCGAGATGGGGGTGACGGGATGACCCGGTGCGAGTTCGCGTACGACGACGGCGCGTACGTGCTGGGTGCCCTGGCCCCCGCCGAGCGGGCAGCCTACGAGCGGCACCTCGGCGGTTGCGCCTCGTGTCGGGAGGCGGTCGCCGAGATCGCCGTCCTGCCCGGGTTGCTCGGGCGCCTCGACCCGGCGGGGTTGGAGCAGATCCTGCCGCCGCCGGCCCCGCCCCGGGTGCCCGCGCTGCTCGACGAGGCCCGCCAGCGCCGCCGCCGAGAACGTTCCGCGGACCGGCGACGGTACGCACTGACCACACTGGCCGCCGCCGGGCTGGCGCTGCTGGTCGGCGTGGGCACCGCTGTGGTGTTGCCTCGCCACCCTTCTGGGCCCCCGGGCGCGCAGGGCACCCCGGCCCCGAAGGTGTCGATGGTCGCCATGCGACCGGTGGCCGCCGCCGGGCCGGTGCACGCCGACCTTGGGCTCACCGGCACCAAGTGGGGCACCGAGGTGACCATGCGCTGTGGGTACGACGCGCGGACGAGCTACGGCAAGGCGTACCCGTTCCGGCTGGTGGCGCGCGGCCCGAACGGCGCCACCGAGCAGATCGGCTCCTGGCTGGCGGCCCCGGGCGACGACCTCAGCTTCACCGGCGCCACCAGGTTCACCGACGCCGAGCTGGTCAGCGTGGAGCTGCAGAAAGCCGACGGCACCCCCCTGCTCACCTACGCCGTCCCCTAACCCACCCGCCCGCTCCACCCCGCCCACCCCGGCGCTCCGCGATCTTGCACTTCCTGCTCTCCCATAAGGGGGCATCGAGGGCATATCGGCGACCGAAACTGCAAGATCGCGGGGTCAGGGGGTAGGGGGTCAGGGGGTGGGGAGGGGGGTTGGGACGGGGGTGGGTTGGCGGGACTGGCGGGTGCGGCGGGAGGTGTGGACGGCGTCGGCGGTGAAGACGATCAGGGCCAGCCAGACCAGCGCGAAGCCGGCCAGGCGAGCCGGCGGCATCGGCTCGTGGAAGATCAGCACCCCGCAGCCGAGCTGGAGGATCGGCGCCAGGTACTGGATCATGCCGAGGCTGCTCAGCGGCAGTCGGTTGGCCGCCCCGGCGAACAGCAACAGCGGAATCGCCGTGGCCGCGCCGGCCAGCACCAGCAGCCCGGTGTGCCCGGCCGAGACGTGCCCGAAGGTCAGGTCGGTCTTCGCCGTCAGCCAGGCGAGGTAGCCCAGCGCCGGCAACGCCAGCACCGCCGACTCGACGAAGAGCCCTCCGCCGCCGGCAGCCCGAGCCGCTTCTTGACCAGGCCGTAGCCGGCGAAGCTGAACGCCAGGGTCAACGCCAACCAGGGCAGCCGGCCGTAGTCCACGGTGAGCACCGCGACCGCCGACGCGCCGATCCCCAGCGCCACCCACTGCGCCGGGCGCAGCCGCTCCCGCAGCACCGTCACCCCGAGCAGCACCACGACCAGCGGGTTGATGAAGTAGCCGAGCGCGGTCTCCACCACCCGGTCGGAGTTGACCCCGTAGATGTAGGTGCCCCAGTTGACCGCGATCAGCGCGGCGGCGGCGACGATCCCCGCCACCGCCCAGGGGCGGCGCAGCAGCGCCCGCAGGAAGCCGACATTGCGCAGCGCCGCCAGCAGCAGAGCCACGAAGACCACCGACCAGACGATCCGGTGGGCCAGGATCTCCAGCGGGCCGGCGGGTCGTAGCAGCTTCAGGTAGAGCGGAAAGAAACCCCAGAGCAGGTACGCGCCGAGGCCGTAGAGGTATCCCAGGCGGAGTGGCGTCACGCCTCCACCGTAAGGGGCGTAGTGCTGCTTTGTTCCTTTCCGGTGATCGGGGTCACCGGGGGCCGCTGATCCAACTGCATCCACCGTTGCGGCACGTCCAACGGGGTGAAGCCCACCCGCGCGTACACCTGGTGGGCGTCGTTGGTGCAGAGCAGGATCCGGCGTACGCCCAGCTCGGCCAGGTGGTCGCGGACCGCGCCGGCCAGCCGCCCGCCCAGCCCGCGGCCCCGGGCGGCGCGGTCGACGTACACGTCACAGAGCCAGGCGAAGGTGGTGCGGTCCGTGACGACCCGGGCCACCGCCACCTGGCGGCCGTCCTCCGGTCGGTAGATGCCGAACGGCAGTGAGCCGGCGAACGCCCGCTCGGTGGTCTCCCGGTCTCGTCCGAGCGCCCAGTACGCGTCGGTGGACAACCAGTGGTGCACCAGGTCCAAATCGATTCGCGCCGGATCGGTGCTGAGCAGGTGGCCGTCGGGGTAGGTCAACGAGAACATGCCGCGACGCTAACCGTCGAGGTGGGCACTCAGGCCGGCCAATTCCCGAACTCTGGTCGTCGGCCGGCCGGGGCCCCGGCCGAGGTCGGAGCCCCGGGCGGGCCGGGTCGGTGCTGATTGGTCGGCGGTCAGTCCCGGTCGAGGACGGCGCCGAGGATCCAGGTCACGATGCTCACGAAGAGGGCGCCGAGCACGGCTGCCGGCCAGAAACCGTCCACCGCGAACGGCAACCCGGCCTGGTCGGCGATCCAACTGGTGAGCAGGAACAGCAGCCCGTTCACCACCAGGGCGATGAGACCCAGGGTCAGCAGGTAGAAGCCACAGCCGACGGTCTTGATGATCGGCTGGAGAACCGCGTTGACCACGCCGAAGATCACCGCCACCAGGAGCAGCGTGGTCACCGTCTCGGTGGCCGAGTTCGAATCCAGGGAGATGCCCGGGATGAGGAGCGTGGCCAGCCAGAAAGCCAGAGCTGTGCTGGCCAGCCGAATCAGCAGACCTTTCAGAAAACCCATGGCGGGGATCGTGCCACGGACCACGCACCGGCGTAACCCGGCAGTTGACCATCCGGGTGGGCTCAGCCGCGCGCCGGTGGCCCGATCAGTTGCGCCTCGATCGGGGTGGGGGAGAGCAGCGCCCAGCGCAGCGCCCGACGGTTGACCACGGCCACCATGTCCTCCCGGATCCGGGTCAGCCACTCGGCCGAGCCGCCCAACCCCAGCGCGGCCCCGGCCAGGGTGGCCTCGGCGGAGGTCAGCGGCTGGAGCAACGCCAGGTCGGCCCGGCTCAACGCGTCCACATCGGCCGGGGTCAGCTCGTCGCGTACCACCAGGGTGGCCCGCCACGGTGGGCCCGGCGCGGCGTCGGCCGCCACCGGACCGGCGTCGACGATCAGCAGCAACGGACGCAGCGCGGTGCCCACCCCGTCGGCGACCGCCCGACCGGGCGGAAGCAACGGGATCGTGCCGCCCGGCGCGCCGACCCCGCGGACGAACGGCTCCCAGGCGCGCGGGCGGGCGGTCTGCACCACCACCAGGGCACCGAGTGCCAGTGCGCGCAGGGCCACCAGTTGGGCTGCGCGCACCCCGCCGACCAGCAGCACGCGGGTGCTCTCCGGCCGGAACAGTCGCACGGTGACGGCTCGGCCGTGCCGGTTGGTGCCGACCATCATTCCCGCGTCGCCCAGGGACAGCTCCCAGTCGTCCACCGCCGGGCCGGGCAGCGCCCCGGGCGCCGGTGGGCGGGGCTGCGCCCCGGGCGCCGTCAGCGCCAACGGCAGCGTGGCGGCCAGCCCGCCCAGGTGGGCACCGTCGAGCCGTCGCAGCTTCCCGCCCAGGTCGGTCACCAGGCGGATCAGCGCCTCGGCGGCGGCCGCCAACTCGGTCGCCGTCCCGGCAGCCAGGCGTACGGTCAGCTCGGTCGGCACCCTGGTGGCCGCCGGTGGACCCGACGACGTCGCCATCGTCGGTGACGGACCCGAGCAGATCGACACCGTCGTGGCCGTCGCCGGCAGCGCGAGCAGGCGGGGCACCAGCCGGCGTCCAGCCACACCGCCCGCCTCGGGCCACTGGGCCAGCCGGAAGGTGGCCTGGAGCAGGCTGCCGGACCGGATCACCGGCCAGGACTCCCGGACCGGTTCGCCGTCGTAATGGGCCAACTCGCCAAGGACGCGCAGCGCCGCGGGCACCCCGAGTGGTCGCGCGGCCAGCGGCCCGAGCCGGCGGACGATCCGGCGGACCGTGCCGGCGAGTACCCGGCGCAGGTCCTCCTCGGACCAACCGTTTCCCCGCAGCACCCGGACCGCCACCACCGCCCGCTCGCGCCCGGCGAGCCGCCCGTCGGTGAGCTGCCGGTACGACGTGCCGACCGTGCCACCGGCGCTCGGCACCGGCGCCGGCGCGCCGGCCAGCAGCAACTGGACCAGCAGCGGGGGCAGGTCCGGCCCGGCCGGGGGGAGTAACGCGGCCGGGGCGGGGATCGCCTGGGACGCGTCGCCGAGCAGGTCACCGGGGTCGCCGAGCTCCAGGAGCGCGACCATGCCCGTGGTGTCCTCCAGGACGGCCGCCGGCCCGCCGGTCAGCTCGGTCGAGCGGACGACGGTGCCCGGGGCGACGAGGTCGAGCAGCTCGGCCGCCCCGGCCGGCCCGGTCAGCGACCGCCGGCGAGCGAGGTGCCCGATGGCGGTGCCCAGCCAGTCGAAGAGCCAGCGTCCCCGAACTGGCACCCAGGCGGCCGCCACCAGCAGCACGGCCACCAGTACGGCCACCGCGACGACCGGCGCGGGTCGGCCGAGGGCGACGAGGACGAGCGCCGCCGCGACCTGTGCGGTGACCAGTTGGCCGGCTCGCGCTCCGGCGCCCACTCGACGGCCGAGTGCGACCCAGCGGTCCGCCGACGACCGACGACGGGAGGTGAGCTGATCGGCCGACCCCGGGACGTGGTCGATGGGTCGGCCCGCCCGCGCGGAGGCACCTACCTCGGGCCCGGCCGGGCTCGGTGGCCCTCCGGTGGTGATCGCCGGCACCGTGCCTCCTCGACCAGTGGGGACCGGGTCGGGCGGCCGGCCGCCCTCCGGCGGCCCGTCACGCGCCGCGACGTGGCTGCGGCACATCGTAAGCGACCGATGGCCGCCTCGGTTGTCCACAGGGGAAGCCGGTGGGGTAGCAGAACGGCTACGAGGTCGCTACCGTCAGCCACGAAGTCCTTCGCTGACCCGTGTCTCAGTGCTCGACGACCGGGCCAAGCGACGACGCGTCGCCGCACGGTGGGCGCGTCGACGGCCAGGTGCGATCCGAGAGACGAGGTGACGTCCGGGTGTCCCAAACCAAGGCAGAAGCAGCGGTGATGCAGCAGACCGCCGCGAAGTTCGAGCAGGTGGACCAGTCGTTGCAGTCCATGCTGACCGGCCTGCTGGCCGAGCTGGAGGTGTTGCAGCAGGCCTGGCGTGGCGCTGGTGGCCGGTCGTTCGAGCAGGTCAAGCAGCAGTGGTCACAGGACCAGGCGGCGCTGCACCGGGCGCTGCGGGAGACCGCCGGTGCGATCCGCACCGCCGGTCGGCAGTACGACGTGTCCGACGACGAGGTGGCCAGCCGGGTGGCCGGCACCAACCGCGGCGGCATCCAGCTGCCGCTCTGATCCCGTTGGGGAGGGAATCCGATGGACCATGGTGTGCTGGTCGTCAACTTCGCCGCGCTACAGCAGGCCGGCGCTGACATTCAGAAGGCGTTGAACACCCTCGACTCGCAACTCGGCCAACTCGAACGCGACGCCGCACCGCTGGTGGCGAGCTGGACGGGCGAGGCACGGCAGGCATACGAGCAGCGGCAGGCAAAGTGGCGCTCGGCCTCGCAGGACCTACAGGGGATGCTGCGTGACATCAGGCTGGCGGTGAACGACTCCGCCACCGACTACCTGGACACCGAGAAGAAGAACACCGGGCTGTTCCAGTGAACGATGTGGGCCGGGAGCGCTGACCGTGTCCGGGTCAGCGCCCCGCCCGCAGCCGGTCGGAGACCAGGGCCTGGCGCGGGCGGGTTCAGGCGGGGCGCGGGTGAGCTCAGGCCGGGCCGGCCGGGCGCCAGCGTCGGCGGGCGCCCCGGGGCAGCACCAGGGCCAGCAGCGCCACGGTGACCGCCGTCATGCCAGCCACCGCGCCGACCAGCAGGGCTCGGTCCCGCGCGGCGGCCCGGCGGGCCTCGCGGGCGAGCTGCGCCGGATCGGCCCGATCGTCGGCGAGCGCGGCGACCGGCCGCGCACCGCCCGCCCGGCCGCCGCTGGTCTCGGTGACCGCCCGATAGGGGTTCAACACCCCGGCGCCGTACCCACCACCGCGGCCCACGCCCGGAGCTGGGTCGGCGGTGGCGACGATCCGTTCGGCCACCTGGGCGGCGGTCAGCTCCGGTCGGTACTGCCGCAGCAACGCGGCGGTGGCGGCCACGAAGGGCGCCGCGTAACTGGTGCCTTCGACCCGATGGTGGCCCGCGCCCGGTGCGGCGGTCAGCACCTCACTGCCCGGCGCCACCAGGTCGACGTACGAGCCGGTCTGCGAGAAGGTCGCCCGCCCGCCATCCGCCCTGATCGCGCCCACACCGAGCACCCCGTCGTAGCCCGCGGGGAACGGTCGGGGGTTCCCGCTGTCGTGCAGGTTGCCGGCGGCGGCCACCAGCACCACGTCCCGGTCGACCGCGTACCGCACGGCCGAACGGACCTCCGGGTCGTCCGCGTACAGCACCACGGACAGGTTCACCACGTCGGCGTCATGGTCGACGGCCCACCGGATGGCCCGGGCGAACTCGTCGGCGCTGACCGTACGCCCCGACTCCCGCCCCTGCACCACCTGCTGCTCACTCACCCGCACCGGCAAAATTCGGGCACCCGGCGCCAGGCCGCGGAAGGCGACGTCGGGGCGGGGTGCCGCCGCGATGATGCTCGCCACACCGGTGCCGTGCCCGGCGCAGTCCCGACCACCGTCCCCGCCGGGGTCGAGCAGGTCGGCACCGGCCAGCACCCGCCCAACCAGCTGCGGGTGCACCCGGTCCACCCCGGAGTCGACCACCGCGACGGTCACCCCGACGCCGGTGGCCAGCGGCGCGAGCCGCGCCGGGTCGTACCGCTGCTGTGGCCAGGGCACGGCCGCGACCGGCCGGACGGGGGCGAGTGGGGTCGCGCAGGCCGGTGCCGCCCGGAGCCCGGCGGTGGCGGCGACGGTCGGCAGGGTCGGTACGGCCAACAGGCTGGCGGCCAGACCTGCGAGAATCAGGCGCGTGATCGATCGGGACATCGACACCCTCCGTATCGTGTCGGCTCCGAAACGGGATGTTATCGCCTCCTCCGCGCCCAGGCGGTCCGCCGCCGGCCAGCCATTGTGATCTTGGTACCACCTTGTAGGTTGTACGCGATACCTGTGGCCTGTTCTCGGAAGGGGAGGTGGCCGTGACCGAATGGGAGCCGGCCACGGAGGCCGAGGTGGCGATGCGCGACGCGCTGCGCGCCAACGACCAGGAGCTCTACTTCCGGCTCCTGTCCCGCACCGATGTGCTGCTACCGGTCTCCGCGCCGACGCAGCCCGGCCAGCCACCCGCCGGATGGGGCACCTGGACCACCGGCGGCCGGACCCACGTGCTGGCCTTCACCTCCGCCGCCGCACTGCGGGCCTGCCTCGGCGATCACGCCGGCAGCAACCGACGCATCCCCTTCGCCGATCTCGCGGCCAGCTGGCCCAACCACGAGTGGTGGCTCGCCGTCAATCCGGGCCTGCCGGTCGAGGGTTACCTGCCGGCCTGGTTCGTGTCGCAGCTGTCCCGAGGCGACGTGCGGCTGCCCGGCCGTGCCATGGGTGCCCGCGCTCGCCTGGAGCGGGCCGAGACGTTGTCCCGCACCCGGCCCGGCGCGCCACCTCGGGACGCCGCGCCAGCCGCTGGTTTGCCTCCGGCGACGGGGCCGGCCTCGTCCGGGCTGGAGAGTGCTCCGCTCGCACCACGAAGGCCCGCGCGGAGCGGGGCCCCTCGGATGGGTACCCCGCCGGTGCCGGGCCCGGCGCCCCGGCCGCCCGTTTCCGCTGAGCCGCCGCGCCGATCGGGCGAGGAGGGCCTGCCCGCCGCCGGTCAGCGGCACCCGACCGAGCCGCCCCGGCCCGCCTCGGGCACCGACGCCCTGCCCCGCACCGGCCGGCCGTCCCGGTTCACCCCGTTGGCGACCGCCGGCCCCACCACCGATCAGCCCGGGCCGAGCCAGGGCTGGCCGGCCGCCACCCGGCCGGGTGACGTCGACGGCCCCGCCTCGGGCAACGGCAACGGTGGCCCCCAGGCACCGCCGCCGCGGCGCTCCTTCTTCGACCCCAACCCGACCCGCGACCCGGCCCCGAGCGGGGGTCGTCCCGGTGACCGGGCGGCTCCGCCGACCCGGTTCGGACGAGGCAGCCAGCCTTTCCCTCGCCGCCGCCCAGCCGATGCGCCGGCTGACGAGACCGCGACGCGGGCCTTTCCGATGGCGGCGGGCCCGGCAGCCACCCAACCGCTGCGCCGGCCGGCGGACGGCCTCGGCGCGTCCCGTGGGCTGGGCGTACCGCCATCCGGCGAGGAGATCACCCAGCCGCTGCCCCCGCGCCGGCACAACCCGCTGGCCGAGGAGCCCACCCGCGCGTTCCGGATGACCGGTGAGCCTCCACCGGCCGGTGCACCGGGGCGGCCCGTTCCGTCGGCGGAGGAGACGCAGGCGATCCCCCAGGACCGGCCGAGCCGGTTCGGGCCGGCGGAGGAGCTGCCGGCGTCCGTCGCGGAACCGGTCTCCGGGCCGCCCGCGCCACGCCGCGGTTTCACGCCCATCGTCATCGAGGGGACCATCATCGAGTCCCGCGACCTCACCGACCCGGTCGAGACCAGCGCCCCGGTCGAGGCGGCCCGCCGGCCCAGCCCCGCCGAGGCCGCTCCGCCGCCGTTCGGCTCGGCGCCCTCCGGCCCGGGCCTGTTCGGTCCTACGTCCCCCGGTCCCAGCCCCGCCGAGGCCGCTCCGCCACCGTTTGGCTCGCAACCCTCCGGTCCGGGCCTGTTCGGCCCGTCGTCCTTCGGTGACCCCGGTCAGCCCGCCCCGAGCCCTTCCATCCCGCACCCCGTGATTCCGACGGAGGCCGGCGCTGCCGGCGGTGGCCTGGGCGATCCGCGTGTCGACGGCCGCGTCGACGCCCCGCTCAGTGACGACCGCGCCGCCGACCGTGCTGGTTCGTCGGTCGGCCCCGCCGGTACGGACCGGGCCGGCAGCGAGGGCAGCGGCGAGAGCATGATCGCGGCTGACCGGCCACGCCCGGCGGTCGACGAGCCGGCGACGGTCGAGTTCGAGCCGGCCAACACGGTCGAGGAGGACCTGCTCAGCGCCGCCGGCTCCGGCAGCACCGACACGTTCCTGTCCACCCTGCTGCTGGCCCGGGTGCTGCTGCCGGCGGCGCCGGAATCGGTGCCGGGAAGCCGCCCGGGGGATCCCGGCTTCGTCTGGCGTACCGGGCAGCTCGACGACGAGACGTACGTGGTGGTCTACACGTCGCCGGAGCGCCTCGCCGACCATGTCGAGGGGGACGTCGACACGGTCCGGGTGAAGTTCGCCCAACTGATCCGCCGCTGGCCCGACGAGGACTGGTCGTTCGCCGTCAACCCGGGCACCCCGGTCGGTGCCAAGCTGCCCGGCGAGCAAATCGTCGCGTTGGCCAACTGGGCCGCCGAGGTGGGGCTCGGCGACGACCTGGAAGTGGACCAGGTGGAAGCGCCGGCCGTGGCCGAGCCCACCGCCCGCCCCCGGTACGCCCCCGCGGCGGTCGACCCGACCCGGCCGACGGTCATGCAGAAGGCGATCGCGCCCAGCCAGCTCGCGTACTACCTGGATCGTGGGTACGACCGGGTGTCCGGGTTCGTGCACCGGGCCGGTGAGCTGTCCCACCTGACCACCCCGGCTCAGCTGCACGACGCGCTCGGCCTCAGCTACCCCGGCTCGCCGTTCGCCCCGGACGCCGAGGAGATCTACGTGCTGCGCTGGCCGGCGCACCGGCCGAGCCTCTACCGCATTCCGTACGGCGGTCAGAACGAGCCGGCGATGCGGGCCATGGAGGGCTGGGTCATCGAACGCCCACCGTTCCGGGGCAACGGCTTCGCTCCGGGCGAGAGCAGCGACGTGGTGGCGGAGTTCAAAGTGGACAGCGCCCGCCTGCCGCACGGCGCCCAGCTCTGGCGGATCGGCGCGGACGGCACCGAGAAGGTGGTCGCGGAGCTGGACACCGACTCGGTCACCTGGCGACGGCTCGGGGAGGCGTGATGCGCGACGGTTACGTGGCCCGTTGGCAGGGCCGGGAATACCAGGCCAGCCCGGACGGCGACCACATCCGCCTCTACCAGCCCGAGCCCGGTGAGGGCTTCGAGGAGGTCCGCGCGGGCCGCTACGTCCGGGTGCTGCCGGCCAGTGAGATCGAGGATCTGGCGTACGTGCGGACCACCTGCACCTGGCAGGGGCAGCCGTTCATCGTGCTCGGCGAGCACGACGCCTGGCTGCGGGTGGAGTACACCGGTGGTCGCTGGCCGGTGGCCGAGGCGATGCGGCTGGAGGTCTTCGACTTCGGCGTCTACCAGGGTTGGGCGCCGGCCGCCGAGGTCACCGACCTGCGGGAGCAGCGGGTCTGACCGGTCAGGTCTTCGCCCACCGGAGGATTTCGCCGAGCACCAGATCCGGTGCCTCCAGGTGCGGGAAGTGCCCCACCCCGTCGAGCAGTCGCCACTCGTACGGGGCGACGACGTACCGGCCGGAGCCCAGCGCGGTCCGCGGCAGGGAAGCGGCGTCCAGCGCGCCGTGCAGTTGCAGGGTCGGGGTGGACAGCGGCTTCTGCATCAGGCGGACGAACCGGTAGCCGTGCAGCCGCAGCAGTGAGCGGAACGCCCACCGGTAACCCTCCAGCGCGCAGAACGCGGCCTGCGGGATGCGCATCGCCTCCCGGCACCGCTCGGCGTACGCCTCGAAGTCCGGCCCGGCCACCCACTGTGGGCCGCCCCAGCGGCGCATGATCTCGCCGACGGCCGCCGCGCTGTCGCGGGTCAGCACGTGCTCGTAGCGGGGTAGCTGGAACTTCAACGCCGGCGTGGAGGCGGTGAACTGCCCGCGCGGGTCGGCGAAGATGGCGGCGCGCAGTCGCAGCGGGTGTGGTGCCCCCAGCACCACGAGCCGGCGGACCAGGGACGGGTGGAACGAGGCCACCGTCCAGGCCACCATGCCACCGAGGCCACTGCCGACGATCGTCGCGGATCGTTCACCGAGCGCGCGGATCAGTCCGGCGATGTCGGCGGCGAGGGTGTAGCCGTCGTACCCCCGGGGTGGTTTGTCGCTGGCGCCGTAGCCGCGCAGGTCGACGGCGACCGCCCGGAAGCCGGCGTCGGCGACCGCCGGCAGCATCTGGTGCCAGGCCCACCAGTGCTCCGGGAAGCCGTGCAGGAAGAGCACCATCGGCCCGGTGCCGGCCTCGACCACGTGGAACCGGCTGCCGTTGGCGCCGACGAAACGGTGCGTCCACGGCCCCTCGGTGAGGACACAGGACTCGTCGACGGCCCCGCCGCGCTGGTCGGTCATGGCAGACAGCCTAGGACCCGGTTGCCGCAGGCGACCCTGGTGGTCGCGTTGAACAGGGGAAAGCCCCGGGTTGCCCCGGACCGGGACCAGGGGCAACCGGGTACCACAAAGGGCGACGCCCGGGCAGATGAACTGCCCGGGCGTCGCTGGTTGGTGCGGGATCAGTGGTCAGCTGATCCGGATCTTCATCGAGGTGCCGTCCTGCTCCAGAACCTTGATCTTGACACCGGTCGCGGGGAGCTTGACGCCGTGGTTCGGCAGCTCCTCGTAGAAGTACTTCTTGGTGTCGTCGAACAGCGGCTCAGCGGCCTGGCCACGGATGTACTGCGGCTGGCTGTTGAGGTGCAGGGTGAACGAGTCGGCCTTGTTCAGGCTGAACGGTGCGTCGTACACCTGGACGCGGGCGCGCCACGGAGCCCCGGTCAGGTTGTAGATCGGGCGCGGGTGCGCGTCGATGTACAGGTTGCGACCCTCACCCGGGTGACCACCCGGGTTCGTCGGCGACGCCGGGGCGGTGTTGTTGTCCGACCAGCGGGTGTTCCAGTACGAGATGAGCAGACCCTCCTGGTACGCGTAGTGGTCCACCCAGTCCGGGCGGGTGTTCGCGTAGCCGAAGAAGTACGGGCCGGTCTTCAGGTACTTGTCGTACGAGACGTACGACCGGTTGCCGGCGATGTAGAAGTTGTCGAACAGCCGGGTGTAGGTCGCCCCGACCACCTGGAAGTTCTCCAGGGCCCAGCCGGCGTCGGTCTCGGCGCCGTCGCTGAACACGGTCTGACCGTCGGCGGTCACGGTGATCGCGTCACCGAAGAAGCCGCCCTCGGAGACACCACCGTCGGTGACGTAGTGCAGGCGGACCTGCGCCACCTTGCCGGCCAGCGAGGTCAGCGGGATGTTGATGTCCGCCCAGGCGCCGTTGCTGGTGCCGTCGAGGGCCGGACGCCCCGCGCCGTCGACGCCGATCGGCTGGCCGTTGACGGTGCCGTCGAGGTCGGTCCAGGTCTGACCGCCGTCGGTCGACCCCTCGAAGTAGAGGTAGTCGTAACCCTCTTCGATGCTGTACTTGCCCTTGAGCGACAGCGCCGCCGTGGACTTGCCGGTGAGGTCGAACGTCCTCGTCATCTTGCTGTCGAGGTCGTCCTCGTTACCGGAGAAGTACTGCTTGGCGCCCTCGATCGGTGCGCCGTAGTTGAACGTGTACTCCCGCTGCGGCAGCACGACCACGGCGGCCTGTGCCTTCTCCGAGTTGTACTCCTGCGGGCCGAGCTCCAGCGAGCGCTTCTGCCCCGCCACGACGACCTCGTAGTCGAGCCAGCCGAGCTGGAGCTTGTTCCAGGCGCCGAGGTCGCCGCCCCGGTCACCGATGCCGGCGTCGTTCTTCGCGCCGAGCCGGCTCTGGGCCATCAGGGTCCAGTGCTCGTTGCTGTTGTCCGCCGGGCCGTAGTCGTCCGGCAGGCCCAGGTCGTGGCCGTACTCGTGGTAGAAGACGCTGCGGCCGCCGTTTTCCGGCTGGATCGTGTAGTCGCGGATCCAGACGCCGGTGTTGCCGATCTGGGTGCCGCCGATCGGGAAGTTCGGCGGGCCGACGGGCGAGCTGTTGAAGGCCGACCAACGGTGGCTCCAGATGGCGTCCTCACCCTGCTGCGGGTCACCGTCGGCCTGGTCGCCGCCGGAGTGCACGATCTGGAAGTGGTCGATGTAGCCGTCCGACTCGTTGAAGTCGCCGTCACCGTCGAAGTCGAACCGGTCCCACTGGTCGAAGGACTTCATCTCCGTGGCGATCTGCGCGTCCGTCCGGCCCTTGGCCTTCTGGTCGGCGACCCACTGGTTGGCGGCGTCGCGGATCAGCGCCCAGGTGTTCGAGCAGACGTTGTCGCCGCAGACGGCGGGGTCGCCGGTCAGGTCGTCGTCGGCCTTCGGGTCGTCGGAGCGACCGTAACGGGCCTCGTTGTACCGGACCTTGACCCAGTCGGTCACCTCACCGTCGACGGTGTAGCGACCCGAGGACTGGGCCTCGTAGTACTGCTTGAGCGACTCGTCGCCCGGGTTGGTGCCGAAGTAGAGCTGGCGGAAGTGCTCCGGGCTGAAGTCCGGCTGCCAGATGGTGGAGTTGTCCACGGCCCGGTTGGGCTCGGGGATCTTGTTGTGCAGCGGACCCTCGAACGTCGCCGGTCCGGCGATGTCCGGGTTCATGTCCTTGTCCGGGTAGGACGGGTGCCGCTCGTCCCCGAACTCGGCCAGGATCACGAAGATCTTGTCGGTCCGCTCGCGCTTGAGCTCGACGTACTGGTCCTTGGTCTGCTTCGCGCCAGCGGTGGTGCGGGCGTTGACGCCCGTTCCGGCCGCCTTGGCGACCTCGCCGACCTTGACGACCGTGCTTCCGTTGCGCTCGATCGGCTTGCTCCGACCGCTCAGCACGTCGCTGAGCCCTTGCTCACGCAGTGCGCGGCGCTTGTCCTCGAGCTTGTCGGGGAGTTCATCCTTCAGCGCCTGCGGTTCGGCAGCGGCCGGTGCTGCGGCCGGCAGTTTGGGCTGAGGCGCCGCCGAGGCGGACGGGCCGAAAGCCAGGCCTGTCGCCGTCAGTGAGAGCCCGAGCAGACCCACTGCGACTTTGCGCACGTGGTACCTCCGGTTTGAGGGAACCGGCCCAACGGGGGTACGGGCCGGTGGGAGATCGATCCCACTAGTGGGACCATTGGTGAACATAGTTACTGGCGGGACGGGTGGGAAGACGAACGCGTCGATTTGTTGCAAGATTTTGTTGGGAATGCTTTTCACCGTCACACCCCGCCGGTTCATCAGCCGCGCTGACCAGCGTGGCCCGGACGCGAACGTATACAACAACATTTTTCGATCACGCTGATCGCACATACGACAGTGGGGCCGGCAGCGTCTCCGCCACCGGCCCCACCGTCAGTTCTCGATCCGTGAAACCGTTACTTCTTCGCCGGGGTCACGTAGATCATGGCCGACGAGTTGTCCCCGGCCGCCTTCTTGATCGTCAGCGAGACGCCGTAGTTCACGCCCTGGTCGCCGGGATTCCCGGTGCCCAGCACGATCGCGCCACCGCCCAGGGTCACGCCGTAGAACTCCGGCGCGGGGCTGCCGTCCGGGTTGGTGACCCGGGTGGTGTACGGCGCGTTGTCGCGCGACGGCAGGACCACCGACGCGTCGTTGTCCCGGGCGTAGGCGGCACCATCGCGCATCTCGATGCCCGGGTACCAGCCCTTGGCGTCGGTGAACGCCTTCACCGGCGCCATTCCCTTGAACTTCGTGCAGTACGCGCTGTACGGCTCGTCCGCCGCCTCCAGGCACTCGGTGAACGGGTACGTCCGCTGCAACGTGAAGGCCGCGTTCGACGACTGCGGGCGGCTCGGCAGGTTGTCCGTCACTGACGGGTCCTTCACGGCCGCCTCGCCCGTGCGACGCAACGGGTCGAAGTGCGAGTCGACGATGAGCAACCCGCCCTTCGCGCCGTAGCTGGGCAGCGCGGTCATCTGCCCGGTGACGTGGTTGACGTCGCCGAGCGCGGTGTCCCGGTACCAGACCAGCATGCCCGGCGCGTTGTAGGAGATCCGGTCGACCTTCCACGCCTCGTGCGAGTAGATGGTGTCGTAGGCGTACTTCAGGCCCTTGTCGAAGCCGTCGAAGTTGCGCCACTCCGCCAGGTAGTACTGGGCGTGCACCTCGGTGCCGCTGGACACCTTCCAGCCCCCACCGGTGGTGTCGACGAAGGTGCCGCCGGTGGCCGTCCAGCCGTTGGCGCCGCCCTCGACGTCGTCACTCCAGGTGGTGGCGCCGCCGCCGGTGACCGAGAAGTCGTCGACGAACCAGTTGCGCTCCTCGAACGCCTCGTCGGTGGCCAGGCGCAGCCGCACCTGGACCGTCGTGCCGGCGTACGCCGACAGGTCGACGTAGTCGTGCCGCCAGCCGTCGGTGCTGCCGGTCAGGCCGTACTTCTTGCCGCCGAAGTCGTTCATCCGGCCGTTCGGGTCGGCGTAGCCGTCCGGCGTGGTGACCACCGTGCCGGCCTCGTCGTACACCTTCTGCTCGGTCCAGGTCGTACCGCCGTCGGTCGAGAGCTCGACGAAGCCGTAGTCCCAGTCCTCCTCGATGATGTAGTTGTTCCACATCCAGAACTTCGAGTCGGCCGCCGCCGGCACGTCGACCGAGCGGCTCAGCTTGACGTCGGCCCACTCCTGGTCGTTGTTGCTGTGCCACATCTTGGTGCCGCTGTGCGGGGTGGCCAGCGTCGTCACCTTGTCCGGCAGGTCGACCTTGATGCCGTCCTCGGAGTCGATCGGGGTGCGCGACGTCTGGCCGAGCTTCACCTCGCGCGGGTTCGACCCGGGGCGGATGGTCAGCGGGTCGGCCCAACCGAGCACCCACTTGTCCCAGATGCCCATGTGCGTCGGCAGCGCCTGGAAGATCTCACCCGAGTGCGAGCCCGAGGCCATCAGGTCCCAGAAGTCCACGTCGGAGTCGGCGTTGCCGGACGTGTCGTAGAGGTCCGGCAGGCCCAGGTCGTGGCCGAACTCGTGGGCGAAGACGCCGACACCGGCGTCCTCCGGCTGCACGATGTAGTTCGACGCCTTGAGGTTGGTGCCCGGGATGGTGTAGCCACCGGCGACCGTGGAGGAGTGCGCCCACACGGCGTACACGCCCTCGGCGCCGCCGCCACGGGACTTGCCCTGACCGGCGTGCACCAGCACGAGGTGATCGATCACGCCGTCCGGCTCGAAGACGTTGCCGTCACCGTCGCGGTCGGCCTGGTCCTCGATGTCGTAGTCGGCCCACGGGAAGTCCGGGTCCTTCGCGACGAGCGCGTCGATCGCGTCGGTCGCCAGGCGGCCCGCGCCGGCCGGGTTGTCCGGGTGGCCGTTCATCGACTGCTCACGGCCGGGAACCCACGCGCCGGTCTCGTCCTGGAAGCAGCGGTTGGCCGCGTACCAGCCCTCCGAGTGCGGCACGGTGATCCACGGGCTGGCCTGCCCGTCCACCGTGTACGCGTTCTTGGACATCTCCAGGTACATGTTGTGCATCGTGCGACCGGACAGGTCGATGCCCTTCTTGCCGTCCGGGCCCTTCAGGTCGGTGCGGACCCGCTCGGTGATGCCCTTCTTGCTGTAGAGCATCTTGTTGTAGTGCTGCGGCGAGAAGTCCGGCACCCACATCGAGTTGTTGTCCTCGTGGGGCAGGCGCGCCGGGTCCGGGATCTTGTTGTGCTTCGGGCCGTTCTGGACCGTGCCGGGGACGCAGGTGCGGTCCTCGAACACCGTCTTGGGGACCATCACGCCGGTGAAGTCGTCGTTGGCCTTGTCGTTGAACTCCACCAGCAGCGTCAGCAGCTTCGCCGTCTGGGTGGTCGGCGCCTTCTTGAACTTGCGGGGGTTCTGACCGGTCCGCAGCGACTTGGCCTCGTCCTTGGCCAGCTGCCGTGCGGTCACCGGGTTGCCCCGGGCGTGCTTGCGGTCGAACGCACGCGCGGACTCCGCGGCAGGGGTGTAGATGCCACCCTTGCCCTTCACCTCACGGCCGTCGGTGTCCGGCTGCACCTCGGGCTCGGCGTAGTTGATGTAGTGCTCGTCGGCGCCGATCACCGCCTGGGGGGTGCCGGACGGCGTCTGGGCTGCCGCACTGCCACTCACGGTCAGTGACGTGGCCGCGAGGGCGATGACGGGCAGCGCGACGAGTAGTCGTCGCCGCGCCCTGGACTGCGGTTTGTGGTTCATGCCGCTCCGTTTCTCGGGCATGGGGAGGAGGACGTTGGCGTGGCCGACCATCGGAGCGATGGGTGTCGAACTCCGCCAACCTGCGTGAACCTAAAGCACAACCGGCCGAAAGGACAGAGGTGATCTATGCCTGTGCCCGTTCAGCTTCTCCCGACTCCCCCGACCGACCGATGTGACAGTGGCGAGGCGGCGCGAACCGTACCCGTAAGACATGACGGAGGGTGGCGGTCCGCAGGGACCGCCACCCTCCAATGGGTACGCCTATCGTCAGTCCTCGTCGGACTTCGTGCCGCTCATCCCCGAGGAGATCAGGTCCATCACCGAGGAGTCCTGCAACGTGGTCACGTCGCCCAGCGACCGGTTCTCCGCCACGTCCCGCAGCAGCCGGCGCATGATCTTGCCGGAGCGGGTCTTCGGCAGCTCCGGCACCAGCATGATCTGCCGCGGCTTGGCGATCGGGCCGAGCGTCTTCGACACGTGGTTGCGCAGGTCGGCGATGAGCTGCTCGCCCGCCTCGCCGGCGATGTCCGTGCTGCCCCGCGGAATGGCGAACGCGACGATCGCCTGACCGGTGGTCGGGTCGGTCGCGCCGACCACCGCCGCCTCGGCCACCGACGGGTGCGACACCAACGCCGACTCCACCTCGGTCGTGGAGATGTTGTGCCCGGACACCAACATCACGTCGTCCACCCGGCCGAGCAGCCAGATGTGCCCGTCGTCGTCCTTCTTCGCACCGTCGCCGGCGAAGTACATGCCCTGGAAACGCGACCAGTACGTGTCGATGAACCGGTCGTCGTCACCCCAGATGGTGCGCAGCATCGACGGCCACGGCTCGCGCAGCACCAGGTAGCCGCCGCCACCGTTCGGCACCGACTGGCCCTGGTCGTCCACCACGTCGGCCACGATGCCCGGCAGCGGCGTCATCGCCGACCCCGGCTTGGCCGCGGTCACCCCCGGCAACGGCGAGATCATGATCGCGCCCGTCTCGGTCTGCCACCAGGTGTCCACCACCGGCAGCTCGCCCCGGCCGATGTGCTGCCGGTACCACATCCACGCCTCCGGGTTGATCGGCTCACCGACGCTGCCCAACAGGCGCAGCGAGGACAGGTCGAAGCCGGCCGGGATGTCGTCGCCCCACTTCATCATCGTCCGGATCAGGGTAGGAGCGGTGTACAGGATGCTCACCCCGTACTTGTCGATGATTTCCCAGAATCGGCCCTTGTGCGGCGTGTCCGGGGTGCCCTCGTACATCACCTGGGTGGCGCCGTTGGAGAGCGGGCCGTACACGATGTACGAGTGCCCGGTGACCCAGCCGATGTCGGCCGTGCACCAGTAGACGTCCGTCTCCGGCTTCAGGTCGAACACCGCGTGCGTCGTGTACGACGCCTGGGTGAGGTAGCCGCCGGTGGTGTGCAGGATGCCCTTCGGGCGGGCCGTGGTGCCGCTGGTGTAGAGGATGAACAGCGGGTGCTCGGCGTCGAACGGCTGCGCGGTGTGCTCGGCCGACGCCGTCTCCACCGTCTCGTGCCACCAGTGGTCCTTTTCCGACCACGCCACGTCCTCGCCGGTGCGGCGGACCACGAGCACGTGCTCCACCGACGGGGAGTTCGCCACCGCCTCGTCCACCGTGGGCTTCAACGCCGACGGCTTGCCCCGCCGGTAACCACCATCCGCGGTGATCACCACCTTGGCGCTGGCATCCTGGATGCGGTTGCTCAACGAGTCGGCGGAGAAGCCACCGAAGACCACACTGTGCGCGGCGCCGATCCGGGCGCACGCCAACATCGCCACCGCCGCCTCCGGGATCATCGGCAGGTAGATCGCCACCCGGTCGCCGGCGGTCACCCCCAGATCGGTGAGGGCGTTCGCCGCCCGGCAGGTCAGCGCGTGCAGGTCGGCGTACGTGATGGTGCGGGTGTCGCCCGGCTCGCCCTCCCAGTGGATCGCCACCTTGTCGCCCCGGCCCGCCTCGACGTGCCGGTCCAGGCAGTTGTACGCGACGTTGAGCTGCCCACCCACGAACCACTTCGCGAACGGCGGGTTCGACCAGTCGAGCACCTCATCCCACTTCTTCGACCAGGCCAGCCGATCGGCCTGCTTCGCCCAGAAGGCAAGCCGGTCGGCCTCAGCCTCGGCGTACGCGTCGATGGTGACGTTGGCGTGCGCGGCGAGTTCGGCCGGCGGGGGGAACTGGCGCGTCTCGTTCAGCAGATTGGCCAATGCCTCGCTCATGCCGTGACTCCTCATCCTCGGGGTGACCTGGGTCTCGATGGCACGAGGGTAGTCGCGGGGCCCTCGACCGGCCACGGCTGCCCACTGCGTCGCGCCGAGCGGCCCCCGCCGCGCGCCCGACGGCCCGTCCCACCGCCCCCGCCCCGTCCCCGCCCCCGGCCCGTGTCGGCGCGGCCCGTCCCATGTCGCCCCGACCCACGTCGCCGAGCGCGGGCCCGAGGGCCTTGATCAACACGGATTCATGGAAATCGCGGTGTCCAGGCCACGCGGACACCGCAACTTCAAAACCCGTGTTGACCTTGCCGGAACTGCCGCGTCGGGTCGGCTGTGTGGCCGTGCCGGGCGGGTGGTCCGGGTCGCGTTGCGGGCGGGTGCGGCCCGCCGGGTCGGGTCGGGTCGTTAGCGTGGCGGGGTGACCACCGACCCGCTCGCCCCGTTGCTCGCGCTCGCCGACATCGCCGCCGCCGTCGAGCAGGCCCGCGAGCGGTTCGACCAGGCGCTCGGGCACCGGGCACTGCGCCGGCACGGCGGACAGGTCGCCGCCGAGGTCAGCCTCCGCTCCGCGGTGGCCAGCGCGGCTCTTGAGGGGGCCGGGCACGAGCGTGAGGCGGTCCGGGCCGGCACCGTCACCGACCCGGTGCTCCAGGGGGCGCTGCGGGTCGCCGGCGCGCTGCCAGGTCTGAGCGAGCTGTGGCCGAAGGCGCCCCGCCAGGCGCTCGCGAAGCTGCACGTGCTCGCCGCCCGGGATCTGGTGTCGGAAGCCGAGCTGGGCCGCCCGGTGGCCGACCCCGTGGTCACCACCCGGCTGGACGGGCTGGCCGGGCTGGTCGCCGGCGGCACGAAGGTCTCCCCGTTGGTGCTCGCCGCGGTCGTACACGGGGAGTTGTTGAACCTGCGCCCGTTCGCCGGGCCGTCCGGCCTGGTGGCCCGCGGGGCCGCCCGGCTGGTGCTGCTCGCCAGCGGCCTCGACCCGCGTGGCCTGCTCGCCGTCGACGTCGGGCACCGCGAGCGGGAGCCCGAGTACGTCGGCGCGGCCGGTGCCTTCGCCACCGGCACCCCCGACGGGCTGCGCTCCTGGCTACGCCACTACATGGCCGCCGTCGAGGTCGGCGCCGACCAGCTCACCGCCATCGGGGACGAGATCCTCGCCGCCGCCTGAGCGACGATCAGCCCCGCCGCCCCGGAGCGGTCCGTCCTCGCGGCGTCGACCACGGAGTTGTGCTGGACCGCAAAGGGCGCCAATTGGTCGAAGACGCCCACCACAACCCGTGATCACCCTGGGAGTGGGTGGGACGGGCGCGACGAGACGGTTAGGCGGTGGTGGCGGCTCGGGTGCGACGGTGCCGGCCGTACCAGGCGATGCCGATGGCCACACCCACCCCGACCCCCAGGGCCGCCGCGGCCACCGGGACCGCCGGCCGTTCCCGCAGGCGCCGGCCCAGCGGGATCGGGTGCCGGAACTCCAGCACCGGCCACGCGTTCTCCGAGGCCAGCTTGCGCAACTGCCGGTCCGGGTTGACCACGCTCGGGTGGCCGACGCACTCCAGCAGCGGGCGATCGCTGTACGAGTCGGAGTAGGCGTACGAATCGGCCAGGTCGTAGTCCCGGGCAGCGGCCAACTCGCTGACCGCCTCGACCTTGCTCGGGCCTGCCGCGTAGAACTCGACCTCGCCGCTGTACCGGCCGTCCCGCACCGTCATCCGGGTGGCGATCACGTCGGTCACCCCGAGCAGCTCGCCGATCGGCCGGACCATTTCCTCGCCCGACGCCGACACCAGCACCACGTCCCGCCCCGCCGCCTGGTGCTCCTCGATCAGGGCGGCGGCTTCGGCGTACACATAGGGGTTGATCAGCTCGTGCAGCGTCTCCGCGACGATCTGACGGACCTGCTCCACCTGCCAGCCCTTGCAGAGCGCAGCCAGATAGTCCCGAGTTCGGGCCATGGTCTGCTCGTCGGTGCCGCCCAGCCGGAACATCAGCTGCGCGTACGCCGACTTGACCACGTCACGCCGGGTGATCAGCCCATCCCGGTAGAACGGCCGACCGAACGCCAGGGCGCTCGACTTGGCGATGACGGTCTTGTCCAGATCGAAGAAAGCGGCACTTCGGCCCACGGCGCGAAAGTCTAGCCGGATGGTCTATCGTCGGCGGGTGCCCGGGGTCATGCCACCCCTCAGACCTGCGGGCTGGCAGCACCCTCTCCGCTCCGCGTGATCACGCTCACACTCCGCGAGGAGATTTTCGCAGTGAGTGGAGGCAGCACCACTCGACGTGACGGGCCCGCTCAGGCAGACTTGTCCGTACGACGAGCTTTCACATCCTCGAAACAGGCAGACCCTCAGCGGTTGCACCCCCCGTGACCGCTGAGTGGTTCGGCTCGACCCCCCCGGAGCCGAACCTCCGACGACCCCCGTCTCCCCCCGACGGGGGTCGTCCCTTTCCCGGGGAGCGCTCCCGGCCAGGTGAAGGCGGGTGTCCCGGGTCGGCCGGTCGAGGCCATGGGCAGAAAGTCAGCGAATCGGCAGCGAGACCGGTCGCGTAGTGCTCGGGCCTGTGCGTGTACCGGTGCCGAGCCCGCCACCGCCGCCCCAGCGGTCGGAGGGTCCGTCCGCTGTTCCCGACCGTTCCGACTTGTCACGCCGGCGGGGACGCTCCATGGACTGAGCCCGCCGGTGGAAGCTTGCTTGCGCGTACCAGGATCTGTGCTTGAGGGCCACGACGGCCCGACGGAGAGAGCCTGATGCCCTCGACCCAGATCCACTCATCGCGCGGCGGGCGGTTGGCCACCAGCCGTACCCCGGTCACCCACAACCGCACCGGCCCGTCCGATGGCAGAAGACGATCGACCGCGTCGATGTCCAGCACCGCGCCGAGTCGTACCCGAACGTCAAACACCGCGTCTCCTCGTCGTTGGCGCCATGTTGTTGAGTGGCGGCGCGCTGTCGGTGGTGCGTCGTTGGATCTGGAGGCCGGCGATCTGGGCGAAGACTTCCCGTCGTGTCCGGGCCTTACCTGTGGCTAGGTCGATGGAGTAGCCGGTCAGCCACACCCAGCCGTGGTAGGTCGGCTTGTCGCAGACCGAGGTCACCCGCAGCCACAAAGCCCGATCACCGCCGAACTGCACCGACGCCCGAGCGTCAATCAGCACCAGGTCACCTGGAACGGGGACACCCGGCCGGCGAGGCGTGGCTGTGCGAGGCACCAGGGCGGGCGGACCATTCACGAGCCGTCGTTCGGGTCGCGGTCTCACGCCAGCACCCACCCCGGACCAACCTCAGCAGGTCGCCGCGCGACCGGAACCCGCGCAGTCCAGGCATGACCGACGCGCGAAGGCGCGGGTCCACTCCGCACCACGCCGGATTGCCCGGACCGCCGTGCGGGCGAGCGCGTCCTTCCAGCCCGAGCCGGATTGGCAGTTGCTCGATACGTTCGGCCGCGTCATATAGACAGGTTGTGGGAGATACCCCCCAGCTACCCGGAAAATCCTTCCGGGGTCGCAGCCGACCGAGGGGAGACGGTGAACCGGTGCGCGGAAGAACCAACAACCTGACCATCGGCGAACGTGTCGCCTGGTACCGCTACCGACGCGGCCTGTCCCAGGAAGTCCTCGCCGGGCTCATCGGCCGGACCGCCGACTGGCTGGGCAAGATCGAGAACAACCGGATAGAGCTGGATCGGCTCTCCGTCATCAAGTCCCTCGCCGAAGTCCTGGACGTCTCTCTCGGCGACCTGCTCGGCGAGCCTGGGCTGCTCGACTGGAACGGCGACAGCGGCACCACGACCGTCCCCGCACTCCGTGCCGCCCTGATGAACTACCGCGCCCTCGGTCCGTTCAGCGGCGGCACGGAAACCGAGCTATCGAACGTCGCGGTACTCAGGAAGGAGGTAGGGGCCCTCTGGGATGCCTACCAAGACTCCCGATTCGCGTACGTCACCGCCCGCCTACCAGAGCTGCTGCACCGCGCCCAGGCCGCCGCCGACCACCACGACGGCGACGACCAGGCCCGCCGCCTTCTCGGTCTGACATACCAACTCGCAGCCACCCAGCTCACCAAGCTCGGCGAGAGCGACCTCGCCTGGATCGCCGCCGACCGCGGCTTGACCGCCGTCCGTCCCAACGGCGACCCACTCATCATCGGCTCCCTCTTCCGCTCGGTGGGCCACGCCCTACATGCCACCGGCCGCTACAGCGAAGCTGTACGCCTCACCGAGGACGCTGCCGGCTACCTTGAGCCTCACCTCACGCACGCCACGCCAGCGCTGCTCTCCGTCTACGGAACCCTGTTCCTGTCAGGCTCGATGGCCGCCGCCCGCGCCAACGATGCCGCCACCACCCGCACCTTCCTCGCCGCCGCTGACCACGCCGCCGGCCAGCTCGGAGCTGACGCCAACCACCTCTGGACCGCGTTCGGTCCGACCAACGTCGCCATCCACCGCGTCGCCACGGCCGCCGAGCTGGGCGACCTGCAAGTCGCCATCGACCTCGGCCCGCGCGTCAACACCACCGGGCTGCCGATGGAGCGCCGAGTGCGGCACGCCCTCGAAGTCGCGCGGGCCTACAGCTCGTGGAACCGGCTCGACGACGCCCAAGCCGTTCTGCTCGACACCGAACAGATGGCACCCGAACAGGTCCGCCACCACTTCCTCAGCCGCCAACTCGCGCTGACCTGGGTACGCCGGCAGCGCGGCAAGCCATCGGCCGAACTGGTCGGCCTGGCCCGGCGGCTCAAGGTGCTCGACTGATCTCAGCCCCCATCTAGGCTGCCCTGGTGACGGCCAACGAGATGCCACCCATGGCAACCCCACGCGTCGCCGCCGGTGTCCTCTTCTTCGACGACCAGGGCCGCGTGCTCCTCGTGCGTCCCAGCTACAAGAACCACTGGGACATCCCCGGCGGCTACGTCGAACCCGGCGAGTCACCTCGCGACGCATGCATGCGGGAGATTCACGAAGAGCTTGGTCTCGCCGCGGCGCTCGGGCCGATGCTCGTTGTGGATTGGGCGCCCGCCGAACACGAAGGTGACAAGCTGCTCTTCATTTTCTCTGGCGGATCACTCAGCCCGGAGCAGGAGCGCGAGATCCGCTTTGTAGACGGTGAACTGACCGAGTGGCGTTACGTGAGCGCAGAGTCCTTGGAGCAGCACGGCCCACCCCGACTCGCCCGCAGGATCCGCACTGCGATCGCGGCGCTCAGTAACGGCATGTCCGCATACGCGGAACACGGCAGCGCCATCTAGACCGAAGTTTCCATACTTGAGCAAGGCGGCCCTTGGCGGGCCGCACGCGCCGCCGCCTGGGCGCGCGCCGGCCGCTGCCGCTGTCGATCTGCGGCCGTCACGCCGGACGCCCGGCGGCTGGCGCGGACCGCGGGGAAGGCGGGAGGGCCGCCCCAGAACGACAGACCGTTGACCGGGTGATTGTGAGCCGGGAGCCGGCCGGGCCGTCACGGCCACGAGCCTGCCCGGCGTAGGGGAGGCACGCCGGCCGCGCGTCGGCGAGCTGGCGGCGGTCGCGGGGTTGCGGTTACTGCGCCTTCGGCGGGGGCGCTCCGGCTCCAGGATGGCCTGGGTTCCGCCGGCGGGTCGCGGTCCGTGGGTGGTTGCGCGGAGCCATCCCGCTGCCATCGACCCGGGCGAGCCGAGCAGACCACCGCCCGACCCGCCAGCGTTCGTACGAGCCGTCAAGGTCCGCTTGACATGGCGGGCCGGGCGGCGGCCCGCACCCCAGGGGCGGGCCGACGGCGACGGGATGGCAGGTCGGCGCTGTTAGCCGTAGAACCTCGAGATGCTGGCGGCGCCCGTTCCACTTTGCGACCGTTGCCGTCAGTAATAGCGTGTCCGGCGGACCTACGGCGCGATGACTTGCGAATCAGGGTCCTCGTCGGAGGACTCAAGTTCGCCTAGGGCCCGCCATGCCAGATCCGCAAGAGTTTCACCCGTACTGATAGCCCAGCGGGCGGTTCCTTGATTCGCCATCGGTCGGTCTTCCCATCGAGCAAGCTCCCACATATGACGGATCAGGCCTGACGGCGAATATTGCAGGCCGTCCGGTGCCCACACGAGCGGTTTCGTCCGATGGGGGGTCCAAGTGGCCCGTGCTCGCTTCGGATCCTCGGCGAGCCAGCCCTTCAGAGCCTCGGCCTCAACTCGGTTGGCCGGCGAATGTATGAGCGCCTCTCCCTCGGCAAGAATGGCCTTATCTATCAGAATTGAGACGGCATTCGGGCGGCGCTTGCGCTTTGCCGGGATGTGTCGATACTTGTTCCGGTCTGGGAGGTGACCTTGGTGCGGGCCCCCAAGTATTTGGTGTGTTACTTCTCGGCACCGTGATATATCGGAGCAGACTGACCGGATCTGCGAACGCTCCGTGTAGAGCGCGTCGATTACGTCTGCGACAATGGGCAAGAGCTCCTCTACCAACCGCTTTGTTTCGTCGACGGCGTGCTCGGCCCACTCGAGCCGCGGATCGGGTTCGTCAATCGCGTCGGTATCGAGACGACGGAATACCAGGTGCGCAAGGAGGTATACCCCGTGCTCGGCTAAGGCAGCGCCACGCCCCATGTAGCGAGGGCGCAGTTGATGGAGGGTACGCCTCACCTGCCTCAGGACCTGGACCGCGTTCCAAAGCAGGTAGACGCCAGGCTGCGGCCGGAACAGAGCATCGTAGATGCCCTGTGAGCCCCGTTCCCACAGCACGTCAAGAGTTGTCGCGATGCGAGCAGCGTACTGGCTATCGGGATGGGCGCAAGCCAGCGCACATGCAGCCTCGACTACCGAGCAGCCGGTGTCGGGTTGCGGCTCAAGTTCGCTGCGGCGTACGCTGTACTCGAGCCCTAGGTCCGCTCGCATCTCATCCAAAATGGCAGCTTGGATTGGATCGAGCGCGATAAAATCCCTCGCTTCGACGCGGTTCTGACGATTGGTCGCCTGGGTCGCGTGTTTGGCGAAGGCATCAGCTTTACCGGTCACAATAATGCGAACGCCGACCTTAGCCGATGCGGCGACATCATCGGCAGCAACGGCCTCAGCGACCGAACGAACGGTTTGAGCTCCGTTCACCACGCTGGCGTTGCACAAGGTTAAGCTGATCGGATGTGATTGCGGGAATCGCAGGGACTGCCGACCCTTTTCGACCGACTCACACAGAATGGTTACCCCGTTATTGAAGTACCAAAAGTGAGCCGGTTCCCGCGCAAGAGTTTCGATGATCTCATTGTTGATCGGCGTCCGACCCAGAGGATTGCGAATGTTAAGGTTGAAAAGATTTGAGCCGTGAGCAAGCCACTGTGCTACCTGTTCTGCCTCAATGACACCTTGATACGACTCGTATGGGGTGCTGATGGCAAACCAGGGAAATAAATCAGCTTCCAAGTTAACTGGCCTTGGCGCTATATCCTCCCGAACCGAGGTCCACAGTTCGGAGGACAGTATGATACGATGGCGCAGGACTTCGCCGTGGCGATTGAACTCCTGCTCACCATTATCGATCGCTAGACGGAAACCATCGGTTACCTCATCGGCTCGCATCAGTGCGATGACTTGTGTAACCGGCACTGGGCCGCTCCCCATGACGCTCTTTGCCCGCTCAGCCAGTTGGCGGCCGCGGGGATTGAATGGGGCAAAGTCCTCGTCGTCGATTAGCCGCAACCCGGCAAGAAGTTCCAATACCGCAGACCGATCGCAGTTAGCCCTTCCTGTCTTGCTCCACTTTGCTTGAACCAGGTAGACATGTTGATCCGCGCCATCCACGACTGCGATCGCGTCTATACCTTGATCAGCGTGCCCATCGATGACGGCGAGTGAAGCTTCTCGCGGAGTCCAGCCCGTGGCGATCCGAACCGCTTGGGCTGCCAACGCCCTGGACAGCATGCGGGGCTCGCGTTCCTCGTCCGGTTTGCCCTCAAGGTCGCTGAGGTCCAGCAAGCCGGCGTCTACGTACTCCGCCCGGAGGAACGCTTCAACCTGACGCACCTGAAGGGCGACGTCTCCGTGACTGGCTCGTCGGCTGGTCGGACTCAAGAGCTACCCCCTGGGACTGTCGCGGCTTGCAGCACGATGGAGGATTGTCTCACGCTCATGCGATGCAGGCCATGATCAAATAGCTCCACGCAACACCTTGACGGTGGAGACGGCGGGGCGTGGCCGGCCAAATCTGGTCCGCGGCGACGATCTCTATTGACGCGCTGAATCTCTATCGGTAGCCTCCCGCAGCGTCTGTTCCATCAACGCATCTTCTGGTTCGTCGGAATAACCCGCCGGTCGCCGGTAGGGTTCGCACATTTCACGCAAGCGAGCCACAAGGCTTTCCATGCGTTCGCGGATTCCTTGCAATTCGAGGAGCATTTCGTTCCGTCCCGCAAACGAAAGCATCTCCTCAGAACGGACGTTGAAGTAGGCGTGAGCCAGCATGTTCCTTATCTTGAGCGCATCCCCCAAGTCGGCCACGAACTGAGGATCCCGCTCTAGGTATGGGTTGAGCCGCCCGTACCAGCTTGCCTAGCGTCTCCTTGAGAAGGGGCTCCCAAGGATGGCCTATAATCTCCTCTGCCTTCTGCCGAGCAGCTACGATCCTCGTCATAACTAGCAGGTTGATTGCCCAATTTCGAGCTGCTGCACCTTAGCCATAGCGAGTCCATAGAAGGCGAGAGTCTCTCGGATGCGGCCGTCTTCGTCTGGGGCCGGATAGATCGCTTCGGATGGCAACCAGAGCTTTCCGTCGAGCCGGCGCATCGAATTATGGGAATCGTCGAGGGTCATTCGTGAGACTCTAAGTACCGCCGGCGCCAGCGCTCACCGCGCAGAGTGGGACTTGAACCCCTTGCGTCGACCTCCGAGCACAGATGGCTGGACAACCAACCTGAGGGGAGGAGTTCAGCGGCACGAGCCTCCGAGGTATTGGCTGTTACGCAGCAAGGGTCACTGCTCGAAGACGACGCAGACGGCGGCCGGCTGGCACGTTGACTTCGAGGTCCGCTAGGAACGAGCCGCCTGTGTAACCGCAGATGGAAGCGACCTGGGCGCGGTGTACCGCGCTGGGCACTACCTCAACCCTGAACGTCAGCTCCACTGCCATGTCGTGAGGGGCTCCGCAGTATGGGCAGGAACCAACACGAAATACCTGTCGGACTGTAGCCACGGCTACGCAGCAGGGCGCGCAGATGCTACTGGCTGACTCCGCTCATCTGCCGGCCCAACGCGAGGGCTGGGAGGCCCCCACGCCTCCTGCGCTTCGAGGTGCAGTGATGCCAGTTGTTCCAGTGCTGTCCTCTGCATCGCGTATGCCTCACGCAACTGTGTGGCCCGCTCGACCTGTTCGTCGAGAGTGGGCAGTGGCGGGAGTGGGAAGTTTAGCAACTGGTGTGGACTCTCGAGGCGTGTGCGGTTGCTCGTTCCCGTAGTAAATCCCAGAAGCATCTCCCTCGCTGCCTGGGTGCGCAGCAGAATCTGAAGGTATTCGGGGACAACCTTTACGCCCGGCTTCGGGCGATATGCGTACATTTCCTTACTCATCACCAGACCTGCGACGTCGTCTCCTGCCACCGCAACGGCGCCATTGACAAGGTCGATGCTCGACAGCACCAGCTCGCCGGCCTCAACAATCCAGAGCGCTCGGGGCGGGTACGCCACGGTCGTCCGCCCCTTGTAGGCAATGGTGCCGGTTCGGGTCGCAACCGCGAAGTCATACTCTCCGTTGCGGGACGCCTCGGGCGATACACGAGGTGCAACGTCGAGGAAATCGCCCAGCCTAACTAGAGCTCCATGCTTCTCCAGAAGCTCGTCCCTGCGCTGCCGGAACCGAGCGTCGTAGAAGTCAAGTCTGCCCGACAGGTCCCGTGCGCTATCAAGTCGGGCATAAAAGCCGTGCCCGTGGCCTGGTAGCGACTTAGCTGCAACGATCGCTTTATCGGAGGCGAGGTACCTGTCCTCATATGACCCGAGCACCGCGTCCTTGAAGACTTCGTATTGCAATAACACCTGAGGCAGGTCATCGCCGACCCATTGTCCTACTGCGCTATACCCGACTCGCTCTGCATGAGAGAAGAAAATTGGTTCGCGTTGCTCGAGGTTCGGATTGGGCTTCTTGATCAGATATACGACGGAGGTCTTTGCGTCAGTATGGGCGAGATATTTGAAAGCGTCCCGAGAAAGACTGATTACAGCCTTGATGAAGAAGTGCTTCCGGATAAAGGCTCGCGCAAAGGCGTAGTCAGGGGTGTTCAAGACAGCCTCGTCGACGACAAGGGCAACTCGGCCGCCTTGCCACTCAGCGAGAAGGTCGGAGGTGCGTGCAGGCTTCAAGTACTGCTGAATCGCACCCAGGAATAGCGCTCCACCCTTCAAGGTTCTGCCCCTAGGCCGGCGGGTGACCTTGCCGGCGGCAATATCGACCTGCAGTTGGAGAAGCTTCTTGGTAATCCCCTCGCGCTTCTTGTAGGCGCGGGCGAGAGCTCCCCGCGGCCTCTCCTGCGGATCTTGTGCCTCGAGATCTGCTATCGCCGAAAGAACCGCATCCTCAGCGTTCCTGAGTTCCTCGAGCTGAACTTGCTCCACGACCTCGAGCGGCACTACGCCTAGCCACTCGTAGTAGCTCGCAGCCTCGTCCGGATCCCCGCCGAGCTCTTCCCAAGCCCTTTCGGCCACGGTGAAGTCCGTATCACCTAGCGGAGGGTTAGTCAGAACGACGTCGACAGCGGCATTCAGCCCATCCGGCAGCTGGCTAAACACTGCCTGATCACCTAGGACCAGCCCGTTGGTCGCGCCGATACCCGACTTGCCGTCGCCGTGGATAAACATGTTCATCTTGGCGATCGTCGCAACCCAGCCATCGATGTCGGCCCCGAAAAGCTGCCGCTGACGGATCGAGCGCTCTACATCCGCTTGGTTCCCTAGGCTTTCGTCAGCGTTATCGAGCATTCTCTCCATGGACGCGATGAGGAAGCGTCCCGTTCCTACAGCGGGATCGAGAACTACGTCGGTCGGCCTTAATTCAACGAGGTTTGCACAGAAGTCCACGACTTGTTGCGGCGTGAAGAACTGTCCCACCCGCGTGTCTTTTTCACTACGGCGAGCCAACGTTTCGAAGACGGCTCCCAGGACGTCAACCCGCCCTGCGTGGAAGTCGTACTCATCGAACATCGGGAGAATTAGCGACTCCACCAAGGAATCGGTTAGCTTCTCGTGGAAGTCCGGACGGATTCCGCCTGCCCTCTGCAAAAGCCCAGCCTCCCTGAGGTCGACATCCTCGGCAATCTCGTGAAGCAGGGCAGAAACGAATCGGCCTCTGTAGCTGGACCTCATCGTAGCTGGAATGGAATCGCACCACTCGTGGAATCCGTCAAGCGAGAAGCGGTTCTTTCGGCCGGTCTTCTTTTGCCGGCGCTCCTCGAAGAGGCGAATAAAGGCTAGGTACACCAACGTGATATTGGCGTTGTTGCCGGTAATGCCATGAGATCGGAAGCTGTTCTCAACCTTCTCGAGGTTCTTTTTTAAATCCCGTTCACGCTGCGCGTCGAACTCTTGAGCTTCCTCGGCTAGTTCGAGGGCAAGAGCCGAGTCTTCCGGAAAGAATGTCGACTGGATCAGCTGACGTGCTCTAGCATCGTCGATCGCATCCGCCCACCGGTCAAATAGCTCGCCGAATCGTCTCGCCGGGTAGAGCGCCGGATCAGATTTGGCAAGCTTGTCTGCGAATAGCTGCGCAGCCTCGAAGTCTATGGCAACAATCCGTCCCGGAATATTGTCGCGCTCGCGGTTCCGGTTGTAGAGGTCCCGGAAGTTCATGCTCATCCTCGCCGAAGTAGCAGGTGAGATATAGAGCATATCGACATGCTTGCCAGCGTTTGCCGCAGCCGTCCGATTAAGATGGTCGGTTACAGCCGCGAACTCACCATCCGCAGCTGATCCACGACGTTTAGTTACCTCGACAAGCACAATCCGGTTGCTGTTCCGATCATGGATCTCAATGTCCGGCTTCCCGCCTGGGGAGTGCCGGCCACCCGCGTTTGTGCCGTTGTGGGTAACCTCGCAGCCACGGGGCTCTAGAGCGGCTCTTAGATCTGCGCTCAGTCGCTGCTCTAGTTCCAGTGACGCGTCGAGATCGTCGTAGCGACTTGCCATGAGGCCGCCTCAGCTCCTCCCAGTGTGCCTTGATAGTCAGCAAACCTACGTCATGTAACGGGTCACGGTAAGACGCCCGGCCGACATATCGATGGGCTGGACGGTGCTATCACTCGCTGGATCTAGAACTTGACGAAGGCGGCGCGCGTTGCCTTAGGGGAGGACTAGCAGCCCTAGCATGTCGCCCGCTGAGTGCGCTGCCCGAACTGCTCGACAGCTGCTGTGGCAACAGCAGGGCTGGACAGCCGCGGGCGAGAAGGCGCAGCGCCGAACCTCGCCCTGAGCCTCGGTCGTGCAGGGAAACGGGCATTCGAGCTGCATAGACTTGTAAGCGAGATGTCGAGCAGTAGCGAGGCAGCAAGGAGGCAGCGCGAGCGTTGAGGAGGGCCGAACTCGGACGCAACGAACAAGGCCCGGCCCCTGCTCTCTGACGCGGGCCACCACTACTCGACAGCAGACGCCAGCCTGAGACCGCATCCCCCGGCGGGGTTGTCCCTTTTCACGGGAGCCGGCCACCGCAAAGGGTACTGGGCAACACGAGCCTCGCTCGTGCGATGAAGCGGCTGCTGCCGATGAGCAGTACCGCTCGGGCGGGGTCCCCTCCCCACCTCGTCGCGGACGGTGCGACCGCCGCCTGCCGTGTAATTTGCCAAACGGGACGAGCTGAGGAGGACACAGGTGGCTGGCGGCTTCTCGTCGAAACGGCTGGCCCGGGTGCGGGGGTTCCTTGAGCACCACGTCGAGTCCGGCTTCGTTCCGGGCATGGTGGCCGTCCTCGCCCGGCACGGCGAGGTGCACATCGAGGCGACGGGCCAGCTCGCGTTCGAGGGCCCTGGGTCGCAGACGCCGATGGCGGCCGACACGATCTGTCGCCTCGGCTCGATGACGAAACCGATCGTCGCCGTGTGTGCGATGACCCTCGTCGAGGACTGCACCCTTCGCCTCGACGATCCTGTCGACGATCTCCTCCCGGAGTTGGCGGGCATGACCGTGCTCGCCGATCCCCACGGTCCACTGGATGACACCGTCCCGGCGAAACGCCCGATAACGCTGCGGGACGTCCTGGACGGCACCCTTGGCACCGGCATGGTCCCCGCCGAACCGGGAACGGTGCCGATCGCCGACGCGCTGAACGCGCTCGAATATCCGTCGCCGGACGAGTGGATTCGCCAGCTCGGCGACCTTCCGCTCATCCACCAGCCAGGTGAGCGCTGGATGTACGACACCGCCGCCAACGTGATGGGCGTGCTCATCGCCCGGGCCACCGGCATGTCCTTCGGGGATGCCGTGCGCGAGCGGGTCTGCAAGCCGCTGGGGATGGCTGACACCGCCTTCAGCGTCGGTAGCGAGAGCATCGGCCGGTTCGCGACGGCGTACGAGCAGGACAACGACGCCACCGGCGAGCCGGTTGTCGAGGACGCTCCCGACGGGCGGTTCAGTCGACCGCGGATGTTCGAGTCCGGCGGCGGTGGTCTCGTCTCGACCGCCCAGGACTACCTGGCCTTCGCCTCGGCGCTGCTTGCCAGCGGCGCCCACGGCGGCGAGCGGGTGCTGTCGCGGCCGGCGGTGACGCTGATGACGAGCGACCACCTGACCCCGACGCAGAAGGCCGTCTCCGGGTTCTGGCCCGGCTACTTCGACGCCATCAGCTGGGGTTTCGGAATGTCGGTCCGGACCCGCCGCACGCACCTCGGGCCCTCGGTCGGCAGCTACGGTTGGCCCGGCTTCTACGGCACCGCCTGGTACAACGATCCCGCCGAGGACCTGACGACGATCGTGTTCATGCAGCGGGCGCACGCGGGCGACCAGCGGCTGCCGATGTGGCACGACTTCTGGACCACCGTCTACCAGGCGATCGACGACTGACCGCAGCGCTCGTTTTTCCGCCGGGCGGCACCCGCCTTCGGCCGCCCGGTAATCCCGGGGCCCTCAGCGACACAAGCCAGTGTGAGAGTCGCCGAGGCAATGGGGGTTCGGGTGGGTCCACCGAGAAAGCGGGACGAGGGCTGGTTCACCAGCCTCTACGCCGCCGAGTACGAGCACATAGTCCGATACGGCCTGCGCCGACTCGCTGACCGGGATGCGTCCGCGGAGCTTGCCCAGGAGGTCTTCGTCGTCGCCTGGCGTCGCCGCGCCGAGGTGCCGGAGCGCAGCCTGCCCTGGCTGTACGGGGTGGCCCGGCGCCTCCTGGCGAACCAGTGGCGGTCGCGACGCAGCGCACCGGACCTCCTCTCGATCACCGACGTCGACCTTGAGCGACTGGCCGGATCGTCGGGTGCCGACACGAGCGTCGGGGTCGCCGACATCTGGACTGCTCTGGCCAACCTCAACGACCTCGACCAGGAAATCCTCCGGCTGGTCGGCTGGGAGGAGCTGACGGTGTCCGAGGCGGCCAAGGTGCTCGGTTGCACCAGGGCGACCACAGCAGTGCGCCTGCATCGCGCCCGCCGCCGTCTTGCCGAAGCGATGTCGGGCCGGCCCGCGCAGGCCCGGCGCAGCCCGGTGTTGGTGACTATTCGAGAGGATCTGTGATGTTCGGAGCAGAGCGAACCCGTACTCTTCTCGGACCGGCCGACCCGGCCCGGAACGCCGCCGTCGGGCCACCGCTGGTCTCGGCGCGCGAGCTGATCGACCGCGCCGAGGCTACCGAGACCGTGGTCGGGCGTCGTCGCGTACGCCCGACCCGCCGGCTGGTCCTGACGGCCGGCACGCTGGCGGTCGCGGTCGGCGCCGTGGCAGTGCTCCAGCCGTTCGGCGGGCCCGCACCGGACGTCCCGGGTGGGCCTGGAAACGCAGCGGGTTTGGTGCTCGTGCCGGTCGCGTACCAGTTCGACGCGGATCCGCCGGCCGCCGGCCCGCAGCTGCGCATGCTGGCCGACAAGATCAAAGACGCCGTGTACGACCACCAGAGCGGGCGCTACATGTATCACCACACGAAGGTGTGGGGCGATCCGGTGATGACCTCCGCCGACGGTCGCCATCACGTCGCCTTCGCCGGGGCCTCCAAGGTCTGGCAGGCCGCAGACGGGACCGGCAGTCAGATCAACACCCAGTTGGAGCCGCAGTACCCCGACCAGGAGTCCCGGGACTACTGGCAGCGAGATGTCGATTCGCGTCCGGCGGCCGTGGGCACCCCTGCCCCGGCCATGATTCCGCTGCCGCCGCAGGAACTCAGGCCACCGTCGGCCGTCCCGTCCGAGCTGCGGAAGTTGCTGAAGGTCGAGTACGGCGCGGGGGCGGCGAGCAAGGAGGTCAGCACGCTCTATGGCAAGTACGTCGTGCCGCGTGCGACCCGAGCGGCGGTCCTGCGGGTCCTCGCCGACGTGCCCGGCTTCCGCTGGCGGGGGCAGGTCACGGACCGCGCCGGCCGAGATGGAGTCGCCGTCACCTTCGACGACCGCGAACACGACGCGCAGTCTCTTCTGATCTTCGATCCGAGGACGGGCGAATTGCTCGCCGATGAGCGGTTGACGCTGTCGCCCGTGCGGATCAGCTCGTACAAGGTGATCCTCGATACCGCCTGGACCGACCGGGTCGGCTGACCGCCGACGTGCGAGGCCGCTCCTTCCGGGAGCGGCCTCGCTGTTTTCCGGCAGCGGCAGTAGCTGCGGAGTTGTCCGTGCTCGTAGCAGATCAACTGTCTCGGCGGGAGTTGTCCACAGCCCACCAGGTTGTCCACAGGCGACCACATCCGGACGGTCCGTGGGGCGGATTCCGAGCACTGTCGGCGGCATAACACTGCCCGACCGCTGGAGGCCGCGATGCCACCCCGTACCACGGTTCCGCCGATCCGCCGGCTCCCGCTTGTCGTCACCGGCGACGACGACCTGCTCGATGATGTGCTCCGGCTCGCCGCTGTCGGCGGGACCGAGGTGGAGCTCGCCCGCGACCCAGCGGCTGCCCGTACCCGTTGGCTGCCCGCACCCCTGGTGCTGCTCGGCGCCGATCAGGCGCAGGCGTGTCTGCGCGCCCGGTTGCCGCAGCGGCCCCGGCTGGTGCTGGTCGGCCGGGCCGGGCAGCTCGACCCGGGCTGGCAGATCGCCGAGCTGATCGGGGCCGAGCACGTCGCCATGCTGCCGGCCGCGGAGCCGTGGCTGGTGGATCGGTTCGCCGAGCATGACCCGGACCGTCCGACCGGCGTCGGTGGCCGGGTCGTCGCGGTCCTCGGTGGTCGGGGCGGTGCGGGCGCGAGTGTGCTCGCCGGTGGTCTTGCGGTGACCGCCGCCCGGGCCCGGCTGCGCACTCTCCTGATCGACGCCGACCCGCTCGGTGGTGGCCTCGACCTCGTGCTGGGCTGGGAGCAGTTGGAAGGACTGCGCTGGCCGTCGCTCACCAGCGCCGACGGGCGGGTGGATGCCCCGGCGCTGGTGCAGGCCCTGCCCAGCCGCGGTGATCTCGTGGTGCTCTCCTGGGACCGCGGCGAGATGCTGGCGTTGCCCGCGACGGCGATGGCGGCGACCGTCGACGCGGCCCAGCGTGGGCGGGACTTCGTGGTGACCGACCTGCCCCGACAGTTGGACGACGCGGCCGTGGTGGCGCTGCAAGCCGCCGACCAGGCGTTCGTCGTCGTACCGGCCGAGTTGCGCGCCACCGCGGCGGCCACTCGGGTGGTGGCCGCGGCCGCCCCGCACTGTGCTGCGCTCTCGGTAGTGGTGCGCGGGCCCGCCCCGGGGCGGCTGCGGGCCACCGAGGTGGCACGCGCGCTGGGCCTTCCCCTGGCCGGCACGCTGCGTCCCGAGCCAGGGCTCTGCCGCGGGCTGGAGCGGGGCGAGGCGCCGGCCGCCGGGGGCAAGGGCCCATTGGCCGCACTCTGCCAGCGGATCGTCACCGACCTCACCGGCGTGCCGGCTACGGGTGCGGCATGAGCGCCGGGCCGGAGGACGGCACGCTCGCCGCCCGGGTACGGCAGCGGATCGCCGCCGCCACCACCCCCGTCACCGCGGCGGCGATCGTCTCCGCGGTACGGGCCGAACCCACCGCCGCGGTGCTCGGCGACACGGCCATGCTGCGGATCGCCGACCGGGTGCGCGACGACCTCGTCGGCGCCGGGCCGCTGGCCCCGCTGCTCGCCGACCCGGAGGTCACCGACGTCCTCGTCAACGGCGCTCGGGTCTGGGTCGACCGCGGATCGGGGCTGCACCAGGTCGCTGTGCCGGTGGGGTCGGTGGAGGACGTCCGCCGGTTGGCGCAGCGACTGATCGCCAGTGCCGGGCGGCGGCTCGACGACGGCTCCCCGTACGCGGACGCGCGGCTTCCCGACGGCACCAGGCTGCACGCCGTGCTGCCACCGGTGGCGACCGAAGGTCCCTACCTGTCCCTGCGGACCTTCCGGCACCGCCCTTCACCCTCGACGAGTTGGTACGCCAGGGGACCGTGCCGCGACCGCTGGCACCACTGCTCGCCGCCGTCGTCGCGGCCCGCCTGGCGTACCTGGTGACCGGTGGCACTGGGTCGGGCAAGACGACCCTGCTCAACACCCTTCTCGGGATGGTGCCGGCCACCGAACGGATCGTGCTGGTGGAGGACGCCGCCGAGCTGCGCCCGGGGCACCCGCACGTGGTGGGGCTCCAGGCGCGTACCGCCAATGTGGAGGGAACGGGCGTGGTCAGCCTGGCGGACCTGGTCCGGCAGGCGTTACGGATGCGCCCCGACCGGCTGGTGGTTGGGGAGTGCCGGGGCGGTGAGGTGGTCGATCTGCTGGCCGCGCTCAACACCGGCCACGACGGGGGTGCCGGCACGCTGCACGCCAACACACCGTCGGACGTGCCAGCCCGGCTTGAGGCCCTGGGCATGTTGGGTGGGCTGCCTCGCGCCGCGCTGCACGCTCAGGTTGCCGCCGCGTTGCAGGTGCTGTTCCAGGTACGACGTGGCGATCAGGGTCGCGTCCTGGAGTCGGTCTGCCTGCTGCTGCCCGAGGGGCCCGAACGGATGGTGACCGTGGTACCCGCCTGGGTGCGCGGCAGTGGGCTCGGCCTCGCCGCCCGTGCTCTCGGGGCGCTGCTGCGCGAGCGAGGGGTGCCGGTGCCGCCCATCCTCAGCGAACCGTGGCCCGGATCGGCGGGTCCGGAATGACCGGCGAGACGATGCTGGTGGCGGCGCTGCTCCTGGTCGCCGCCGCCCTGGTGGCCTGGCCCGTGCGGAGCGTTCGGGCCCGTCGACGTCGCGTGCTGATGCCGGGACGGAGGGGCGGCCACGTCGATCCGGATGACGCCCTGGTGCGGTGGATCAGGGAACTCGGTCGCCCGGTGGACGGGCCGACCGGTGCTGCCCCGACCTTGGGTCATTTGGTCGGTGTCGCTGACGAGCCGGGTAGCACCGCGGGCACCGGCGGCAGGCGGACGGCACTCGGCTGGCCCGACCGGGACGTCATCCGCAGCCCGAGGTGGCCGGGAACGGCAGGCGGGTTCAGGCGTCCGCAGGGCCCAACGCGCCCGCCAACCCGTCGAGATCCCCGACGCCCGACCGGCGCCGACGGGCCCGAGATGGCCACCGCCGTGCTCGGTCCAGCACAACGGCCCGCCGCGTCGGCGGCCACGAGCACGATAGGCGTCAGCGGTGCGGACGGTCGGCGCGACCTCTCCGGCCCGGCAACCGCCGCTGGGCACGGCGACCTGGACGTCGCCTGTCGGGGCGACGCGGCCGGTGTGACGGTGGTCGACGGGTGCGCGATCGCCGATTGCCCCGACCACGGGCGCGTCGACCCGACCGGCAGAACGCCGGGTACGCCGTCGGTGCGCGTCTCGCGATCGACGACCCGGGTGCTGCCGCTGGTCGGTCTGCTCGGCGGCGGTGTGGGTGCCGTGGTCGGCGGCCCGGTGGCCGCCGTCGCGGTGGCCGGGTACGGCACGCTGGCCGTGCGCGCCGCGCTGCGGTGGCGAGTGAACCGGAGCGCCGAGCGGGACCGGCGACGTGGGCTGGACCAGCTCTGCGGCCTGGCGGCGGATCTACGGGCCGGCCTGCCCGTCCCACACGCGCTCGAGGTTGCGGCCGTCGAGCGGGACGGGGCGAGCCGCCTACCTCAGCTGACCTCGGCGGCGGTGCGGTTGGCCGACCGGACCGGCGCGCCGCTGGCGGAGCTCCTGGAGCGGATCGAGGCGGACGCTCGGGCGACCGACCGGGGTCTGGCCGCAGCGGCGGCCCAGGCGGCCGGTGCCCGGGCCACCGCCTGGCTGCTGGCGGCGCTGCCGATCGGCGGGATCGGGCTCGGGTACGGCATCGGCGTCGACCCCCTGGCGGTGCTCCTGCACAGCACGGTGGGCGGGGCTTGCGCGGTCGCTGCGGTCGCCCTGCAGGTCGTGGGCCTCCTCTGGGCGGAACGGCTGAGCGCGACACCGGGACGGGCCGGATGACGCCCCGGAACCGAGCCGGCCAGCCCGACTCAGCCGGCCAGCCCGACTCAGCGAGCCAGCCCAGCGCAGCGAGCCAACGCAGCTCAGGCAGCCAGCCCGGCTCGGCGAGCCAACGCAGCTCGGCGAGCCAGCCCGGCTCGGCGAGCCAGCCCACCGCCGCGAGCCAGCCCACCGCCGCACATGGACGGCGGCGGCCGGACGTGATCCGGCTCGTGGCGGTGCTGGGTGGGCTCGCCGTGGCAATCGTCGTCGAGGGCTGGCCCGGGCTGCTCGGCGCTCTCCCGGCCGCGTTCCTGCTCGACGTCCTGCTGCGTCGGATCGAACCGCCCGCGGTGCGCAAGCGGAGACACCAGGAGGCCGCCGACCTGCCGCTCGCCGCCGACCTCCTGGCGGCGGCGATGCGGGCGGGTGCCCCGGTGGATCGCTCGGTGCTGGCCGTCGCCGAGGCGCTGGACGGGCCGCTCGCCGGCCGGTTGGCTCGGGTTGGTCGCACGCTGCTGCTGGGTGGTGGCCCAACGGAGGCATGGTCCGCCCTGGACGGGGTGCCCGGCGCGGAGCGGCTGACCGCGGCGGCGTTGCGCTCGGCCAACAGTGGTGCCGCCCTGGCCGGCGCACTGACCCGGCTCGCCGACGACCTGCGCGCCGACCGGGCCACCGCTGCCGAGGCATCGGCCCGCCGGGCGGGTGTGCTCATCGTCTTGCCGCTGGGGCTCTGCTTCCTGCCGGCGTTCATTCTCGCCGGACTCGTGCCGGTGATCGTCGCCGTTCTCGGCGATGTGCTCTGACCCATCGAGAAGGGAAACAGTCATGCGCAAACTCATCGGTCGCCTGCGCGGCGATGCCGGAATGAACACGGCCGAGTACGCCGTGGGCACGCTCGCCGCGGTCGCCTTCGCCGGGATCCTGTTGAAGGTGCTGACCTCCGGCAACGTCCAGTCGGCGCTGACCGCCGTCATCGACCGGGCACTGAAGTGATCGAGCGCCGGCGGGCCGGCCGCGACTCAGGGTCGAGCGTTTCCGGGCCGGTGGCACGCGGCGGGCGGAGACTTCGCGTCCCCGTACGGGCTGCTGGCGGGGACCGGGGGTCGTTCACCGCCGAACTGGCGGCCGGCCTGCCGGCGCTGCTCCTGCTCCTGCTGGCCGGTCTGACCGCGGTCAACGCCGTGAGCGCCCAGGCGGGCTGTCTGCACGCGGCCCGGGAGGCGGCGCTCGCCGCCGCCCGGGGCGCGGACGGCAGCGCGGAGGGCGGGCGTGCGGCGCCGCCGGGGGCGGCGGTGTCGGTGTCCGTCGACGGCGACCGAGCACAGGCGACGGTACGGGCACCTGTCCGGACGTTGGGTGGGCGGCTACCGCGGATCACCGTGGTCGCCACCGCCGTCGCAGCCCTCGAACCGGGCGCACACGAGGGGAGTTGGTAGTGCGACGAACCGGCGTCAGGTCACCCCGCTCCGGTCACGCACCGGCTGCCAGAGAGCTTGTTGATGGTGGGCAGGTCAGTTCGGTCTGCCCGGTTCCGTTCGCCGCGTCCAGCCAGCGGCCGGACCCCCAGCGAGGTGGGGCGACGGTTCTGCTGCTGGCGATGGGGCTCGTCTTCGTGGTGTTCGGAACGTTCGGCGCCGCCGTCGCCGCCGCCGCAATGGCGAGCCAGCGGGCGGCCGTAGCAGCGGATCTCGGCGCGCTGGCCGGGGCAGCCCGGGCGCTCGACGGTGACGCTGCGGCTTGCGCGTCCGCATCCGACCTGGCCGGTCGCAACGATGGCCGGCTGGTCGGCTGTCACCTCGACGGGTTGGACGTGCTGATCACAGTCGAGGTGGCGTTCACTCCATTACCCGGCCTGACCCGGGTGGCCGCGGCGAGCGCCCGTGCCGGCCCGGTGCGCGGCTGACCCTCGCGGCGGGCCTACGGCTTACCGGCCGGGACTGGTCGAGGTCCAGGTCCCGGCCGGCGGCCGAGGAGTGGGTGGCCGCGACGGCGACCGGTGAGGGGTCACCGCACCGCACCGCACTGGTCCGGGCCGGGTCTGTCAGCGGGCCTGGAGCGCGTCGAGGGCGACGGCCATCGCGATGACCAGACGGCGGTCGATCTGCGGGTTCTGCACCTCGACGACGTACTTGTCGCGCAGGCCCCACTTCTTGACCACGGTGAAGACCGGCTGGCCGTTTGCGGTGAAGTCGAAGTGGTACGGCAGCCAGGACAGCGAGTCGACGAATCGACGCAGCAGTGCCACCGGCATGCTTCGCTCCTGGCCGGTCACCTGCGGCAGGCCGGCCTGCTCGACGTGCCAGGTGGACCGCAGCAGCGACTGGGCGAAGTCCTTGCGGAACAGGCCGATCGGGTTGCCGGCCGCGTCGGTGACGTCGTACGTGGCACCGAGGTCGATGCGCTGGCGGGCCTTGAAGCCGAGCAGCGGCTGCTGCTTGGAGTCATCGGTGTAGATGGTCACCTGCTCCTTGAAGGCGAGCCGCTTCTGCTGCGCGAACGCCAGCAACTCACCCTCGGTGCCGTCCGGGGAGACCGCCCGGACCTCGTACTGGTTGACCATCATGCGCAGTCGCTGGCGGATGTGGAACTGGTGCTGACCCTGCAAGTTGTCGAGCTGCATGTGTACTCCTCTGGGGTTGGTGCGCCGGAGTCTCGCACAGCCCGACAAGTGCCGCCCCCTGCTGCCCATGATCAGTTGCTGCTGGGTAGCCGTCGAGGCCGTCGGACGACTACCCAGCACGGAGTGGTCACTGGTGCCCTTGCAGGACCACTCCGGGAAACCTCAGCGACTGTCGACGGAGGTCGCGGCCCGCAGCGCCCAGGTGTTGAGCACCTGGTGGATGCCGCGTAGCCGCTCGTTGATCTGTTCCAGCCGCTCCGCCTGGGCCAGGGCGGCCAGTGCCGACCCCAGCGCGATCTGCTGGTCGAGAGTGAGGTTGTCCTGGTCGATGGTGTAAAGCAGGTCGACGGTCTCGGCGATGGTGTCGGCCACAGCTTCTCCTCGGGCACGGGGGGCGATCAGCAACATTGGCATCGATGGAAGCGCTCCCACATCATTGTGCCCCGTGCCATGCCGATTCATGCAAGCTGCTCAGTGCGGCAGGTTCGTCAGCACCACGTCGAGCACCCGGATCGCGTCCGGCTTGGAGAGCGGGTTGTTGCCGTTGCCGCATTTCGGTGACTGCACGCAGGACGGGCAGCCGGTCTCGCAGCCGCACTCCGCGATCGCGTCCCGGGTGGCCCGCAGCCACGCCGCCGCCGTCCCGTACGCCCGCTCGGCGAACCCGGCGCCACCCGGATGCCCGTCGTAGACGAAGACGGTCGGCGCCTCGGTGTCCGGGTGCAGAGCCGTGGAGAGCCCACCGATGTCCCACCGGTCGCAGGTGGCCATCAGCGGCAGCAGGCCGATCGCGGCGTGTTCGGCGGCGTGCAGCGCACCCGGCACATCGGCCGGCTGGACCCCGGCGAGGGCCAGCGACTGTGGTGACAGGGTGAACCAGACCGCCACCGTGCGCAGCTCCCGGGTGGGCAGGTCCAGCGGCCGGGTGTCGATCACCTCGCCGGTGGCGATCCGCCGCCGCTGGTACGACACGACCTGGCTCGTCACGTCCACCTCGCCGAGGAACATGCCGACCGGCCCGGCGTCCACGTACGAGCGCACCGACACCACGGACAGGTCGGTGACGTCGCGGGCGTGGGTGGACCAGTCCGGCTCCTCGGCGCGCACCAGGGCGCACCCGTCAGCCAGGTCGAGCTGGTCGACCACGTACGACACGCCCTGGTGCAGGTAGACCGCGCCGGAGTGCAGCAGGAAATGCGAGGAGCCGCCGTCGACCGTGCCGAGCAGCCGGCCGGTCGACGACTCCACCACGGCGACCGGGGCGCCGCCCTCGCCGCGCAGGTCCACCTCGGGCCGCTCCCGGTGCCGCCAGTACCAACCGGTGGGCCGTTGCCGTAGCGCCCCCGCCGCGACCAGCTCGTCGACCGCCTCCTTCGCCCCCTCGCCGAAGAGCGCCAGGTCGGCCGGGGTGAGCGGTGCCTCCACCGCGGCGCAGGCGAGCTGTGGTGCCAGCACGTACGGGTTGGCCGGGTCGAGCACCGTCGCCTCCACCGGCGCGCCGAAGATCGCCTCCGGGTGGTGCACCAGGTAGGTGTCCAGGGGGTCGTCCCGGGCCACCAGCACCGCGAGGGCCTCCTGCCCGGAACGCCCGGCGCGGCCCGCCTGCTGCCACAGCGACGCCCGGGTGCCCGGGTAACCGCAGATCAGCACCGCGTCGAGCCCGACCAGGTCCACGCCCAGCTCCAGCGCGTTGGTCGAGGCCAGGCCGAGCAGGTCGCCGTGCAGCAGGGCCCGTTCCAGCTCGCGCCGCTCCTCCCGCAGGTAGCCGCCCCGGTAGGCGGCCACCCGGTCGCCGAGCCCCGGCACGGCGTCGTCCAGCGCTCGACGCGCGTTGGCGGCCACCACCTCGGCGCCCTTGCGGGAGCGGACGAACGCGAGGGTGCGTACCCCCTCGGCGACCGTGTCGGCGAGCAGGTCCGCGGTCTCGCGCAGCGCCGACCGGCGGATCTGGTGGAGTTCGTCGTGCTCGCCCGTCGCCTGCGGGGGCACCGGTGAAGAGGTCGACGAGTCGGGTGGCAGCAGCGGCGGCTCCCAGAGCGCGAAGGTCACCCCGCCACGGGGGGAGGCGTCCTCGGTGACCGCCGTCACCGGCAGGCCGGTCAGTCGCCCGGCCGCGGTGGCCGGGTCACCGGAGGTCGCCGAGGCGAGCACGAACACCGGGGTGGCCCCGAACCGGGCGCACTGCCGGCGCAGCCGACGCAGCACGTGCGCGACGTGCGAGCCGAACACGCCCCGGTAGGTGTGGCACTCGTCGATCACCACGTACGCGAGTCGGCGCAGGAAGCCGGACCACTGGGCGTGCCCGGGCAGGATGCCGTGGTGCAGCATGTCCGGGTTGGTCAGCACGAACCGGGAATGTCGGCGGATCCACTCCCGCTCGGTGCGCGGAGTGTCCCCGTCGTAGCAGGCGGGGCGTACCCCCTCCAGCTCCAGCGCGGCGACGGCGCGCAACTGGTCCGCGGCGAGCGCCTTGGTCGGCGCCAGGTAGAGCACGGTGGCCCGGGGGTCGGCGAGCAGGGTGGCCAGGGCCGGCAGCTGGTACGCCAGTGACTTGCCGGACGCGGTGCCGGTGGCGATGACCACGTGCTGGCCCTCGTACGCCAGATTGGCCGCCTCGGCCTGGTGCTGCCAGGGCGCGACCACGCCGCGCCGGGTGAACGCCGTGCGCAGTTCCGCCGGCGCCCACGACGGCCAGGGCGCGGGCACCCCGGCGCGGGCCGGCACCCGCTCGACGTGGGTGACCGGGTCGGCGGCGCCCCGGGCGCGCAGCCGGCGCAGCAGGTCAGCTGGCGCTGGCCCGGGGCCGGGACCAGCGGATACGGTGGCCGCGGACGACGACTCCAGGTCATGGCGCGGCGTGCGCCGCGCGGAGCTGAAGTCGTTGGAGGTCACGCCCTGCACTCTCGCACTGGTGTTCGGAGATGAAAAGTCGGACACCGGGGTAAGGGGAAGCCTCCGCTGGCGTCCGCAGGCCGCCCCGGCGGTAGTGGTTAGATGCCCACGAGAGTTTACGGCTCTGGCGAGGAGGACCGATGGAGCTGTCGCTGGCGACCCGCACCGTGGGCGAGCACACGGTGCTCGAGGTCGGTGGTGAGGTGGACGTCTACACCGCGCCCCGGCTCCGTGAACGACTCCTTGAACTGATCGACGGTGGTGCTCGTCACGTGGTGGTCGACCTCGGTCGGGTGGATTTCCTCGACTCCACCGGGCTGGGCGTGCTGGTCGGCGCGCTCAAGCGGCTCCGCGCGGCCGGCGGTTCGTTCGCGCTGGTCTGCGACAAGGAGCCGCTGCTCAAGATCTTCCGGATCACCGCGCTGGACCAGGTGTTTCCGCTGCACCCGACGGTCGACGCGGCGATCAGCGCCGACTCGGCGGGCGCCGGCGCGTGATGGCGACAGTCAAGCTCTCGTTCTCGCCCGCTCCGGTGCACGTGCGCACCGCCCGCCTGGTCGGCGTCGCCGTCGCCCGGCGGGCCGGGGTCCGGGAGGAGCTGTTGGACGAGGTGCGCCTGGCCATCGGTGAGGCGTGCACCCGCGCGGTGGCCCTGCACCGGCAGTACGGCCTGGCCGACCCGGTGCTGGTGGAGATGTCCGACGGTGGCTCGTACGCCGTGCGGGTGGTGGACCGGGCGCCGATCGAGGCGGGCATCGGTCTGACCGCGCTGCCGCCGGACGAGCTGGCCAACGAGTCGCTGACCGACGAGGCGCTGACCACCGGCGTCGGCTTCGCGCTGCTCGCCGGCTTCGTCGAGGACCTGCAGGTGCGCCCGGTCGACGAGGGCATCGGCACCGAGGTGCGGATGGTGTGGCCGGTCGGCCGCTGACCACTTCCGCTGCGTAGGCCGTGTCCCCTGCTGGGGATGCGGCCTTCTTCGCATGGATCGGGCCCTATATCAGATTTCGTTTCATAACACAGCGACGAAGATCATCGCGACACGGTGCCACCTGGATGTGACCTCCAACACTGCGGAGGGCTACAGTACCCGGGTTGTCAGCAAGTGACCCAGCCCGCAGCCAGCGGGTATGGGTGGTCATCGCTGGTCCGCTGGTGGGTTGGCGCGCGCTTGCGAGTCCGCATCCAGGCGTCGGTCAGTGCGTCTCCACTCACCGGCGCGATTGTTCGGTAACAGGAGGACACAGATGTCCGAGACCTTGGCCGCCGACGGCGGCGGGCTTTCCCTTACCGGAAGCAATGTCACCTACGTCGTCATCGCCGCGGTTGTCGCGCTGGTGGCGCTCGGTTTCGCTGCCGCCCTCACAAAAACGGTGCTGGCGGCTGGTAAGGGCACCGAGAAAATGCAGGAGATCTCGGGGGCGGTCCAGGAGGGCGCCTCGGCCTACCTGCTCCGCCAATTCCGCACCCTGGCGATCTTCGTCGTCGTCGCCGTCGTGCTGCTCTTCCTGCTTCCGGTGCACGACACCGATGGCAGTGAACTCGCGGTGAAGATCGGCCGCTCACTCTTCTTCGTGGTGGGCGCTCTGTTCAGCGCGTTCATCGGCGGCGCGGGCATGTGGCTGGCCACCAGAGCCAACCTGCGGGTGGCCGCCGCCGCGAGGGAGCGAGCGGGCGGCCGCGAGGCGGCCATGAAGATCGCTTTCCGGACCGGCGGCGTCGTCGGCTTCCTCACCGTCGGCCTCGGCCTCTTCGGTGCGGCGCTGGTCGTCCTGGTCTACCGGGGTGACGCGCCGACCGTGCTGGAGGGCTTCGGCTTCGGTGCCGCGCTGCTCGCGATGTTCATGCGGGTCGGCGGCGGCATCTTCACCAAGGCCGCCGACGTCGGTGCCGACCTGGTCGGCAAGGTCGAGCAGGGCATCCCCGAGGACGACCCGCGCAACGCCGCCACCATCGCCGACAACGTCGGCGACAACGTCGGTGACTGCGCCGGCATGGCCGCCGACCTGTTCGAGTCGTACGCGGTGACGCTGGTCGCCGCGCTGATCCTCGGCCGCGCCGCGTTCGGCGAGGAGGGCCTGGTCTTCCCGCTGATCATCTCCACCATCGGCGTGCTGATCGCGATCGTCGGCGTCTTCATCACCCGGCTGCGCGCGTCCGACCGCAGCGGCCTGACCGCGATCAACCGGGCGTTCTACCTGTCGGCGGTCCTCTCCGCGGTGCTGGTGGCGATCGCCGCCTACGCGTACCTGCCGGCGACCTTCGGCGAGTTCGACAGTGGCCTCACCGAGGCATCCGGCAACCCGCGGCTGGTGGCCATCGGCGCGGTGGTGATCGGCATCGTGCTGGCCGCCGCGATCCAGGCGCTGACCGGCTACTTCACCGAGACCAACCGGCGGCCGGTGCAGGACATCGGCAAGAGCTCGCAGACCGGTGCGGCGACCGTGATCCTGGCCGGCATCAGCATCGGTCTGGAGTCGGCGGTCTACTCGGCGCTGCTGATCGGCGCCGGCGTCTTCGGCGCCTTCCTCCTCGGCGGCAGCTCCATCACGCTGTCGCTGTTCGCGGTGGCACTGGCCGGCACCGGCCTGCTCACCACGGTCGGCGTGATCGTCGCTATGGACACCTTCGGGCCGATCTCCGACAACGCCCAGGGCATCGCCGAGATGTCCGGCGACATCGACGAGCACGGCGCTCGCACGCTGACCGAGTTGGACGCGGTCGGCAACACCACCAAGGCGATCACCAAGGGCATCGCGATCGCCACGGCGGTGCTCGCCGCGACCGCGCTGTTCGGCTCGTACACCGACACGCTCAGCAGCGCGTACGCGACGGCTGGCGTGAACGACGTCGGGACGGAGATCCTCAACTCGCTGAACGTGGCGAACCCGCGCAACCTGGTCGGCCTGATCATCGGTGCGGCGGTGGTCTTCCTCTTCTCCGGGCTGGCCATCAACGCGGTGTCCCGCTCGGCCGGCGCCGTGGTGATGGAGGTCCGCCGGCAGTTCCGTGAACTGCCCGGCATCATGGACGGCACCCAGCGCCCGGAGTACGGCAAGGTCGTCGACATCTGCACCCGGGACGCGCAGCGCGAGCTGATGACCCCCGGCCTGCTCGCCATCCTGGCGCCGATCGCGGTCGGCTTCGGCCTCGGGCCCGGCGCGCTCGCGGCGTACCTGGCCGGTGCGATCGGGGCCGGCACCCTGATGGCGGTGTTCCTGTCCAACTCCGGTGGGGCCTGGGACAACGCCAAGAAGCTGGTCGAGGACGGCGCGTACGGCGGCAAGGGCTCCGAGTCGCACGCCGCCACGGTCATCGGCGACACCGTCGGTGACCCGTTCAAGGACACCGCCGGTCCGGCGATCAACCCGCTGATCAAGGTGATGAACCTGGTCTCGCTGCTGATCGCTCCCGCCGTGGTGGCGTGGAGCGTCGGCGACGAGCGCAACGTCGGCCTGCGGGTCGGCATCGCCCTGGTCGCGACGCTGATCATCGTGGCGTCGGTGGTCTTCAGCAAGCGCAAGGGCATCGCGATGTCCGACTCGGACGCCGATGGCAACACCGGCGCGGGCAGCACCGATCACCGCCCGGAGACGGTCAACGCCTGATCCAGGACCAACCCGGGGTCCCCGGTCGACGTAGCGCGTCGACCGGGGACCCCGGCCGTCCGGCCCGGTGCCACACCTGGCCAAAGGCCGTACGCTGCAACGCATGCGTACGTGCCGGGCGTCTGCCGCCGGAAAGCTCACGGTGGTCCTGGCCACGATCGTCGTCCTGGCCGGTTGCGGCGGGGGTCCCAGCCCACGGGCCTGGGCGGCCTCGGTCTGCGGCGCGCTCACCCCGTGGCGCTCCGAGATCAACAAGCTGACCAGCAGCACGGATGAGCAGATGACCGCGCAGACCACGCCGGCGCAGGCCAAGGAGAACCTGGTGCGGCTCTTCGATGGGGCGGAGCAGGCCAGCGAGGCCGCGCGCCGCAAGGTGGAGAAGGCGGGCATCCCGGAGACCGACAACGGCGAGGCCATCTCCGCGGGCTTCAGCAGCTCCCTGGGGAAGATGCGGGACGCGTACGGCCGCGCCCGGGACACCATCGACGGCCTGGGCACCGGCGAGCCGACCGTCTTCTACGACGGCGTGCGGGCCGCCGTGGAGACCCTCAACAAGGAGTACGACGCCAGCGCGCTGGACACCAGCAAGCTCAACTCCGAGGAGTTGAAACAGGCCTTCGACGAGGTGCCGGAGTGTCGCTGAGCGGGCTCGGTGACACCGGGCAGGCAGAGCCGCCCCCGGCGCTGTTCCCCGCGCCGGAGTCCGACACGCCCACTCCCGGGCGACGCCGCGGCGGCGCGCCGCAGAACGGCTCGTCCCAGAGCGGCCCGTCCCAGGGTGACGACGCGGGCCGGCAACTGGTCTTCTTCGGCGCGGACGCGGCCGAACCGACCGTCGCCGACCTGGCCGGGCTGCTCGCCGGGCCGGGTGAGGTGGTCCGGATGGGCGGTACCGCCCGTCTCTCCGTGCAGGTGGACGCCGCCTGGCGGGTGCACGTGCTCGTCGCCGAACTGGCGTCGCGCGGGCTGGCGGCGAGCTGGGAACCGACCGAGGGCGAGCGACACGCCGTTCGTACGTCGTACACCCGGGTCTTGAAGCCGCTCGCGGCCGCCTGGCTGCACGGTTCGACGAAACGCCCACCGACCGCCTTTCATCTGACCGGCCGGCGGTTGCGGCTGTGGCTCGCCGCCGCCGGCACGCCCGAGCCTCCCGACTGCTTCGTGTTGCGGCTGGGCGACGACGGCCAGGAGTGTTGGGAGTCGATCGGCGTCGCGCTGGCCGCGGCCGGGCTGGCTGGGACGCTGCTCGGCCCGGGCGAGGGCGGCCCGGCGTACCGGATCACCGGCCGCCGCCGATTGGCCCGGCTCGCCGAACTGGTCGGCGGGCCACCGCGCGCAGCGCCAACCGACGCCTGGCCAACTCGGCCCTGAAGCGGTCATTCCGCCCAGGTCGGCGGCGCCGGCCGGGTGTCCGGTGCCGGACAGCCGGCGGGTCGATCCAGGCGGAAAACGGGCCGGTCGGACCTCGATCGTGGGCCCGCCATCGTCACAGTGACCCGCTTCGAGCCCTACCCACGGTGTACGGTGGCGCCGTCCGGCAGTGCCGAGCGCGGCGGGGCGGTGTCGACCGCCTCGTCGAAGCGGTTTGCGGCCCGCGAAACCCGAAACGCGGGCGGCGCGTTACGTTGGACATCCGGACCGCCGGTGCGACGGCGGGGTCGAAAGCGGTCGCTGTCCGGGCGCCGGCAGGCCACGAGCAGGAGTGAGGTCGGGGAGAGACGTGCCAAGTGACGCTGGAACCACCCGTCTGGTCATCGTCGAGTCACCGGCGAAGGCCAAGACGATCTCGGGCTACCTCGGCCCGGGGTACGTCGTGGAGGCCAGCTTCGGTCACGTCCGCGACCTGCCGCGCAACGCCGCCGACGTGCCGGCCAAATACAAGAAGGAGCCCTGGGCCCGGCTCGGGGTGGACGTCGACAACGGCTTCCACGCGCTCTACGTCGTCTCCGCCGACCGTAAGCAGCAGATCAGCAAGCTGGTGAAGCTGGCCAAGGAGGTCGACGAGATCTTCCTGGCGACGGATGAGGACCGCGAGGGCGAGGCGATCGCCTGGCACCTGGTCGAGACGCTCAAGCCCAAGGTGCCGGTCAAGCGGATGGTCTTCCACGAGATCACCAAGCCGGCGATCCAGGCGGCGGTGGCCAACCCCCGGGAGATCGACCGCGACCTGGTCGACGCCCAGGAGGCGCGCCGGATCCTCGACCGTCTCTACGGCTACGAGGTCTCCCCGGTGCTGTGGAAGAAGGTCATGCCGCGGCTCTCGGCCGGCCGGGTGCAGTCCGTGGCGACCCGCATCGTGGTCGAGCGGGAACGGCAGCGGATGGCCTTCCGCACCGCCGAATACTGGGACATCCTGGCCACTCTCGCGGTGGCCAACTCCGGCGAGGGTCCGCGTGCGTTCAACGCCACCCTGATCGCCCTCAACGGCGACCGGATCGCCACCGGCAAGGACTTCGAGCCGACCACCGGTCGCGTCCGGGCCGGCGCCGGCGTCGTGCACCTCGACGAGAGTGGCGCCCGGGGTCTCGCGGCCCGGCTGGAGGGGCGGCCGTTCACCGTCACCCGGGTCGAGGAGAAGCCCTACCGCCGTCGCCCGTACGCGCCGTTCATCACCTCGACCCTCCAGCAGGAGGCGGCCCGCAAGCTGCGCCTCTCCTCGCAGCAGACGATGCGCACCGCGCAGCGCCTGTACGAGAACGGCTACATCACCTATATGCGTACCGACTCGGTCAACCTGTCGGAGACCGCCATCTCGGCGGCCCGCCGGCAGATCGTCGAGCTGTACGGCGAGCGCAGCGTTCCGCCGGAGCCGCGCCGCTACACCGGCAAGGTGAAGAACGCGCAGGAGGCGCACGAGGCGATCCGCCCGGCGGGGGACAACTTCCGTACCCCGGGCGAGGTGGCCAAGGAGCTGTCCGCCGAGGAGTTCAAGCTCTACGAGCTGATCTGGCGGCGCACCATCGCCTCGCAGATGACCGACGCGGTCGGTTCCAGCGTGTCGGTGCGCATCCGGGCGGTCTCCACCTCTCAGGAGGAGGCCGACTTCGGCGCGACCGGCAAGACCATCACCGACCCGGGCTTCCTGCGCGCGTACGTCGAGTCCAGCGACGACGAGAACGCCGAGGCCGAGGACGCCGAGCGTCGGCTGCCCACCCTGGTCAAGGACCAGCCGCTCACCGCCGACGAGCTGGCCGCGCAGGGCCACCACACCCAGCCGCCGTCGCGCTATACCGAAGCGTCGCTGGTCAAGGCCCTGGAAGAGCTGGGCATCGGCCGCCCGTCCACCTACGCGTCGATCATGCAGACGATCCAGGACCGGGGGTACGTCACCAAGCGCGGCCAGGCGATGATCCCGACCTTCCTGGCCTTCGCGGTGATCGGGCTGATGGAGCGGCACTACCCGCGCCTGATCGACTACGACTTCACCGCCACCATGGAGAACGAGCTGGACGAGATCGCCGGCGGCGACCACGCCGCGGTCGACTTCCTCACGGCGTTCTACTTCGGCAGCTCCAACGGTGCCGGTGACCAGGACATCGCCCGCTCCGGCGGGCTCAAGAAGCTGGTCACCGAGAACCTCAGCGACATCGACGCCCGCAGCGTCAACTCCATCCCGCTCTTCACCGACGACGACGGCCGCGAGGTCGTGGTGCGGGTCGGCCGCTACGGGCCGTACCTGCAACGGGAGCTGCCCGGCGGCGAGCAGCCGGCACCGGCTTCGGGTGAGGGCGAGGAGGGCGGCACCCAGGGTGACCGGGCGCCAATCCCCGAGGGCCTGGCCCCGGACGAGCTGACCCCGGAGAAGGTGCACGAGCTGTTCCTCGGCGGCAGCGGCGAGCGCAAGCTCGGCGACGACCCCGCGACCGGCGAGCCGATCGTGCTCAAGTCCGGCCGATTCGGCCCGTACGTCTCCAGCGGGGAGCGGAAGTCGTCGCTGCTGCGTACGCAGACCCCGGACTCGCTGACCCTGGAGGAGGCGCTCAAGCTGCTCAGCCTTCCCCGGCTGATCGGTGTCGCGCCGGACGGGGTCGAGGTCTTCGCGAACAACGGTCGCTACGGCCCGTACGTCAAGCGGGGCGAGGAGTTCCGCTCGCTCGAGTCCGAGGACCAGATGTTCACGGTCGGTCTGGACGAGGCGCTGGCGCTGCTGGCCGCCCCGAAGGCCCGTGGACGGCGAGCCGCGGCCCCGCCGCTGCGTGAGATGGGCGTGGACCCGGCGACCGAGAAGCCGTTGGTGATCAAGGACGGCCGGTTCGGCCCGTACGTGACCGACGGTGAGTTCAACGCGTCGCTGCGGCGCGGGCAGACACCGGAGGCGCTGACCATCGAGGAAGCGTCCGAGATGTTGGCCGAGAAGCGGGCGAAGGGTCCGGCGCCGCGGAAGAAGGCGGCGGCGAAGAAGGCGCCAGCGAAGAAGGCCACGGCCGCCAAGAAGACGGCGGCGGCCAGCAAGTCCACGGCCGCGAAGAAGGCCACGACCGCCAAGGCGACGGCCGCGAAGAAGGCTCCGGCGAAGAAGGCCGCCCCGCGCAAAGCCGCCACCAGCACGGAGTAGCCCTGGATCTGCGAGATCTTGGAAGGAATATGCCCCTCCAGGGGCGTTCTCCTTCCAAGATCTCGTCGTTATCCACAGGGACTGCCGGCGGGGTCGGCGATCAGGAGACTTGATGGTCATGAGTCTCCGGAGGACGTCGTCGCCGGCTGATTGGGGCCGCCGGCTGCCGGGCGATGACGCGGACGAGCTGACCTGGTTGCTCTTTCATCAGGAAGATGTGGTCAGCCTCGATCAGGCGCGGCGGCACCTGTCGACCAAGGCCATCCGGCATCGCGTGGCGACCGGGATGTGGCGTCAGGCTCATCGAGCCGTTTTCGTCGCGCACAACGGCCCGGTCAGCGCCGGCCAACTCCGTTGGATAGCGGTCCTCGCCGCAGGGCCGCAGGCGATCCTGGGTGGCCTGACCGCAGCACGGGCTGGCGGCCTCAGAGGTTTCCCCGGCCGCCCGATCCACGTTTTGCTCCCTGCCTCCTGCCGGCGCGGCTCGCTGCCGGCCGGTGTGCTGGCGCACCGGACCGTGACACTGCGGGAGCAGGACGTGCTGGCGGTGGGGCAACCCAAGCGGACCAGGCCGGTTCGTTCAATCGTGGACGCCGCGCAGTGGGCAGGCGACGACCAGCAGGCGCGGGCGATCGTCGCCGCCGCATTTCAACAACGGATCGTGGCCGGCGATGACCTGCGCCGGGTCGTCGAACGGCTGCCCCGGGTCCGCCGTCGCCGGCTGATTCTGGCCACGGCAGCGGACGCCGCGTCGCTACCTGGACGCCTACTTCGAACAGTGGGGAGTGCATGTCGAGATCGACGGCGGGCAGCATCTCGATCCGCGTGCCTGGTGGGCGGACATGCGACGGCAGAACGATCTGTGGATCGAAGGCGACCGCGTCCTCCGGTTTCCCGGCTGGGCGATCCGCGCTCACCCGGACGAGGTTCTTCGTCAAATCCTGGGGGCGCTGCGGGCGGCCGGATGGAAGGGATGAAGATCTTGGAAGCGATGTGCCCCTGGAAGGGCCGTTTCCCTCCAAGATCTCCCGACGGGAGCCGTCAGACCCCGAGGACGTGATTCAGGTGGGTGTTGGTGAAGACGCGGCCGGGGTCGAGCCGGTCGCGGACGGCCTGGAAGTCCGCGAAGCGGGGGTACGCCGTGGCCAGCGAGGCGGCGTCGCGGTAGTGCAGCTTGCCCCAGTGTGGGCGACCGCCCAGCTCGGCGGCGACCTCCTCGAAGGCCCGGAAGTACGGCTCATACGGCATTCCGACGTACTGGTGCACGGCGATGTAGGCGTTGTCCCGGCCGTAGCCGTGCGACAGCCAGATGTCGTCGGCGGCGGTGAATCGCACCTCCACCGGGAAGAGCACCTTGAACGGCAGGCCGTCCACGATCCGCTGGAGCGCGGCGAGCGCCTCCGGCAACGCCTCGCGGGGCAGGCCGTACTCCATCTCCATGAAGCGGACCCGGCGCGGGGTGCAGAAGACCCGGTCGGAGCGGCCGGTGTACTGGCGTTCGGTGAGGGCGCGGGCGGAGACCGCGCTGATGCCCGGGGCCAGCGCGGGCACGGCCCGGCCGAGTCGGCAGGCCCCGGCGAAGACCCGGTTGGACAGGAAGTCGTCGTCCACCCAGCCGCGCCAGCGGGACAGCGGCCGGTCGTTGGCGGGTACCCGGTCGTTGGCCTTGACCTGGACCCGGGACGTGTACGGGAACCAGTAGAACTCGACGTGGTCGTGCCGGCCGATCAGCGCGGGCAGCTCGGCGAGCACGTCGGCCAGTTCGGCTGGGCGTTCGTGGGCGCGCAGGACGAAGGCGTCCACACAGCGCAGGGTCACCTCGACCAGCGCGCCGAGCGCGCCGAGTGACACCCGGGCGGCGGCGAGGACGTCGGGATGCTCGTCGGCGGAGCAGCGCAGCACCTCGCCGGTGCCGGTGACCAGGGTGATCGCCTCGACGAAGGTGGAGAGGCATCCGTAGCCCGCTCCGGTGCCGTGGGTGCCGGTGGAGATCGCCCCGGCGACTGTCTGCGCGTCGATGTCGCCGAGGTTGGGCAGCGCGAGGCCGTGTCGGGCGAGCAGGCCGTTGAGCGCGTGCAGGGTCATTCCCGCCGGTACGGTGACCAGTCGATGTGCCACGTCCACGCTGACCGTGGTGTCCAGGTCGGACAGATCCATCCGACGGTCGTCGGCGAGCGCGACGGCGGTGAACGAGTGGCCGCTGCCGGTCACCCGGATCCGACCGCCGTCGGCGGCGGCAGATCGGACGGCTTCTGCGACGTCGGTCGGCGAGCCGGGGCGCAGGATCGCGCTGGCGCTGCCACGCTGGTTCCCGGCCCAGTTGGACCAGCCAGCCCCGAGCGATGCGGTGCGGACCATGCGCACTCCTCATTCATGAATATGAACTGACTTCATATCAGGAACGTTCTAGCTGGTAAATACCGCAATTGCGATCCGCTCGTTGTACCGGTAGTCACGGACTCGTGACGTGGAGATATGTTCATCCGTCGAAGGGGGGTGGCGCAGAGTGTCCACACCAGCCGCCACGACCGGGCCGCTGCGCCGCGTACCGGTGCAAGGTCGAAGTGTCGCGCGGGTACAGCGCATGTTGGATGCCTGCGCCGAACTCGTCGACGAGGTGGGGTACGAGGGGCTGACCACCACCCTGCTCGCCGAGCGGGCCGAGGTGGCGATCGGGTCGGTCTACCAGTTCTTTCCGGACAAGCGGGCGATCGTGCAGGCGTTGACCCTGCGGACCATGGAGTCCTACCTCCAGCGGCTCGACGAGCGGTTCGCCTCCGACGAGATGACCCACTGGTGGGACGGCGTCGACGCGGGGATCGACGAGTACATCACGATGCACCGCACCGTCCCCGGCTTCCGTACTCTGCACTTCGGCGACGTGGTCGACCTGCACCTGCTCGACGAGCAGCGGGACAACAACGGCGTGATCGCCGACCAGTTGGCCCGGGTGCTCACCGAGCGTTTCGGGCTCACCGACGTGCCCAAGCTGCGCTTCGTGCTGGAGATCGCGGTCGAGGCGGCGGACGCGCTGATCAAGCTCGCGTTCCGCCGCAGGTCCGACGGCGACGAGCGGGTGCTGCTGGAGGCGAAGGCGCTGATCCGGGAGTACCTGCACCGCCAGGTCGACGGCCCGGACAACGACCGGTCCAGCGTCGGGAAGCAGGCCGAGGCCGCCCAACCCGCCTGAGTCGGCGCGGGGCGAGGGCCTCGGCCGGCGGTGGGGGCGGCTGTCCGGCCTCAGAGGAAGGCCCGCCCCTCACCCCGGTAGGTGGGGACGGTCGCCACGACCTCATCCCCCTCGATCAGGTGCAGCTCGTTGACCCGTTCACACAGCTCACCCGCCTTGGCATGCCGGAACCACACCCGGTCGCCAACGCGCAGCTCGGCCGCCGCCGCTCCGGACAGCGGAGTCTGCACCTCACCAGCGCCCTCGGTGCCGACCAGCTTCAGCCCCGCCGGCAGCCACGGCCGGGGCAGTCGACTGTCGGCGGCCGGGCCGGAGGCGATCCAGCCGCCACCGAGCACCGTCGCCAGCTCCGGCGTCGGCCGGCGGACCACCGCGCAGGCGAAGAACGCCGCCGGGGTGGGCCGCCAGGCGCGGTACGCGTCGAACAGCGTCGGCCCGTACAGGCCCGATCCCGCGGTGACTTCGGTGACCGCGGGATCGGCGCTGGTCGCGGCCACGCTGCCGGTGCCGCCACCGTTGACGAACTCCAGGTCGGCGTGCTCGCGTACCGCGGCGACCGCCGCGCCACGGCGGGCCAACAACTCGCGGTACGACCCGCGCTGGGCCAGCCTGATCGCGCCGGCCAGCAGCGTCTGCCCCGGCGGCGCGTCACCCAGGCCGGCGATCTGCGCCTCGTACGACATCAGCCCGACCAGCCGGAAGCCGGGCCGACCGGCGACGACGGCGGCGAGCGCGCCGGCTGCCCGCGCGCTGTGCACCGGTGAGCGGCGGACGCCGACGTGCACCCGCCCGCGCAGCGGTCGCCAGGAGGCGTCCAGATCCAGGCAGAGCCGCAGCTCGGCGCGTTGCCCCGGGGCCTGGATGGCGTCGATGAGGTCGAGTTGGCCGGTGCCGTCGATCATCAGGGTGATCGCGGCGGCGAGCGTCGGGTCGGCGCCCAGCTCGGCGAGGGCGGCCCGGTCCGCGCTCGGGTACGCGACCAGCACGTCGTCGCTGACGCCGGCGCGGACCAGCCAGATCGCCTCGGGCAGGGTGAACGCCATCACGCCCTGCCAGCCGGGCCGAGCGAGCGCCCGGCTGATCAACTCCCGGCTGCGGACCGACTTACTGGCGAGGCGGACCGGTTTTCCGGCGGCGCGATCGGCCAGGGCGACCGAATTGCCGTCGAAGGCGGTGAGGTCGACCACCGCGTACGGGGGGTCGAGGTGGGCAGTCGCCCGATCCAGGCGCTCGCGAAGTTTGTCGCTTTCGATGGCCACGTGTGCACGCTAACTGTCTGACGGAGAATGCGAAATACCCTCGCGTACGTCCGGGCTGCGGTCGGCACCATCGGCGGCCTAGGCTCAGCGAGCAGGAGAATGTCGCCCGGGGGGTGGCCCCCCACCGGGTCTAGAGTGTTGCACCGGAGGTGCCCAGCGATGGGCCGGCACGTGGAGGTACGGCCATCGAAAGCCAGAACAGCGGCGAGTCGCCCGGCGTGTCGCGCTCGAGCGACCAGTCGGGCAACGCCGCCGACCAGCCCAACGGCGGTCAGGTAGATCCGTCCGGTTATGCCGCGATCCGCTCCGTGCTGCGCATCCGGCCGTTCCGCCGGCTCTGGATCGTGCTCGGCGCGGCCTCCTTCGGTGACTGGCTCGGCCTGCTGGCCACTGCCCTCTTCGCCGCCTCGCAGGTGCAGGGCAGCACCGCCCAGGGTGCCGCGTTCGGCGGGGTCACCGCGATCCGGCTGCTGCCCGCGTTGGTGCTCGGCCCGGTGGCCGGCGTCTTCGCCGACCGGTTCGACCGGCGCTGGACGATGGTCATCTGCGACCTGCTGCGCTTCGTGCTCTTCGCCTCCATTCCGCTCTACGCCCTCAGCGGCGCCGCAGGCGGCCTGGTGGTCGGTTGGGCGGTGATCGCCACCTTCCTGATCGAGTCGCTCACCCTGCTCTGGATCCCGGCCAAGGAGGCCGCGGTCCCCAACCTGATCCCGCGGGCCCGGCTGGAGGCGGCCAACCAGCTCACCCTGATCACCACGTACGGCCTCACCCCGGTCGCCGCCGCCATCGGCCTTGCCGTGCTCGACCGTGGCGTCCGTGGTGCCGTCGGCGGCGACCTGCCCTCCTGGGCCGAGCCGGCCCAGCTCGCGCTCTGGATCAACGCCTTCTCCCGGCTCGCCACCGCACTGGTGGTGGCATTCGGGATCAAGGAGATCAGCGAGGCGCAACGCGGTGAGGCCGCGCGTGCCGAGCAGAGCATGTTCCGGCAGTTCTCCGAGGGCTGGAAGTACATCGGCGAGACCCCGCTCGTCCGTGGCCTGGTGCTGGGCATCTTCGGCGCGTTCGCCGGTGGCGGCATCGTGGTCGGCACGGCCAAGTTCTTCGCCAACTCGCTGGGCGCTGGGGACGCGGCGTTCTCCCTGCTCTTCGGTGCCATCTTCGTCGGCCTGGCGCTCGGCATCGGGCTCGGTCCGATGATCGTCAAGGAGATGTCCCGGCGTCGCTGGTTCGGCATGAGCATCGTGCTGGCCAGCGCCGCCGTGATGACCCTCGCCTTCGCCATCCACCTGTCCATGGCGATCGTCGGCGCGGTGCTGGTCGGCGCCGGCGCCGGGATGGCCTTCCTGGCCGGCACCACGTTGCTCGGCGGCGAGGTGGCCGACGAGGTGCGCGGCCGGGTCTTCGCCGTGGTGCAGATCGGCACCCGGCTGGTGCTGATCCTGGCCATCGGGCTGAGCAGTGTGCTGGTCGGTGTCGGCGGCTCCCGCAAACTGACCATCGCCGACCTCGGCATCTCCGTCTCCTCCACCCGACTGCTGCTGCTCGCCGCCGGTGCTGCCGGCATCTTCGCCGGGATCAGCGCGTTCGGCCAGATGGACGACAAGAAGGGCGTACCGGTCCTCGCCGACCTCTGGGGCTCCATCCGGGGTCGTCCGCTGATGCCCGCCGAGCCGTTCGTCTCCGCCGGGCTCTTCGTGGTCTTCGAGGGTGGCGAGGGCGCGGGGAAGTCCACCCAGCTCACCGCGCTCTCCGAGCGGCTGCGCGGCCAGGGTCGCGACGTCGTGGTCACCCGCGAGCCGGGAGCAACCGGCGTCGGTCGGCGAATCCGGTCGCTGGTGCTGGACACCTCCGGCGACGACGCGCCCTCCCCCCGGGCCGAGGCGCTGCTCTACGCCGCCGACCGGGCACACCACGTGGCCACCGTGGTCCGGCCCGCGCTGGTCCGGGGCGGCGTGGTGATCAGCGACCGGTACGTCGACTCGTCCCTGGCGTACCAGGGCGCCGGCCGGACCCTGCCCGTCGACGAGGTCTCCTGGCTCTCCTCCTGGGCCACCGGTGGGCTCAAGCCCGACCTGGTGGTGCTGCTGGACGTGGAGCCGCGCACCGGCCTGTCCCGGGTCGCCTCGCGCAACACCGGCACCGACCGGCTGGAGGCCGAGTCGATCGCCTTCCACGAGCGCGTCCGGTACGCGTTCCTCGACCTTGCCGCCGCCGACCCGAAGCGCTACCTGGTGCTCGACGCGTCCCGGTCGGCCGACGAGATCACCGCGCTGGTGGTCCGGCGGGTCGAGGAGATGCTCGGCAAGCCGGGCGGCATCGTGCACCCGCGGCCGGCGCAGGGCCCGGACACCTCGGTGCAGCCTGAGTTATCCGACGCGGAGCTGGTGACGATGGAGCACAAGACCTGATGCCGGACGTCTTCGCCGACCTGGTCGGTCAGGACGAGGCGGTGGTCGAGCTGCGGCGCGCCGCCGCCGCGGCTGCCGCCGTGCTGCGTGCTGGCGCGGCCGCGTTGGTCGCCGCCGGCCCGGTCAGCGGTGACGCGTCAGCGGCCGACGAGGCCGTGACCGGCGCGGTGGACCCATCCACCGGGATGACGCACGCGTGGATCTTCACCGGGCCGCCCGGTTCCGGCCGCTCGGTCGCCGCACGGGCGTTCGCCGCCGCACTCCAGTGCGTGCACGGCACCGGCTGCGGTGAGTGCCCCGGCTGCCACACCACCATGGGCGGCACCAACGCCGACGTGCGGATGGTGGTGCCGGAAGGGCTCTCCATCGGCGTCGGCGAGATGCGCGCGCTGGTGCTCCGCGCGGCCAGCACCCCGTCCGGCGGGCGGTGGCAGGTGGTGGTCATCGAGGACGCCGACCGGCTCACCGAGGCCGCCGGCAACGCGCTGCTCAAGGCGATCGAGGAGCCTCCGCCGCGGACGGTCTTCCTGCTCTGCGCGCCGTCCACCCACCCGGACGACATCTCGGTGACCATCCGGTCGCGCTGTCGGGTCGTACCCCTGCGGCAGCCGCCGGCCGCCGCGGTGGCCGAGGTGCTGGTTCGTCGGGACGGCATCGCGCCCGACGTGGCGCAGTGGGCGGCGGCGGCCGCGCAGGGTCACGTGGGTCGGGCCCGCCGGCTGGCCCGCGACCCGGAGGCCCGCAAGCGGCGCGAGGCGGTGCTCGCGGTGCCCCGCCGGCTGACCGGTGTCGGCGCGGCGTTCGACGCGGCGTCCGCGCTGATCGAGGCAGCCGAGGCGGAGGCCGAGGCGTCGGTCACCGAGGCCGACGCGACCGAGCGGGCGGCACTGGAGACCGCGCTCGGCGCGGGCGGCACCGGCCGGGGCGCGGCCGGCGCGATGCGGGGTGCCGCCGGGCAGCTCAAGGAGTTGGAGAAGCGGCAGAAGTCCCGGGCCACCCGGGCCCAGCGGGACGCACTTGACCGGGCGCTGGTCGACCTGGCGGGCTTCTACCGGGACGCGCTCACCATGGCGCTGCGCGCACCCGTCGCCCCGGTACACACCGACACGGCCGCGCTGGCCGGTGCCGGCGCGCAGAAGTGGGACGCCGAGGGGTCGCTGCGCAGGCTGGAGGCCGTGCTGGCCTGCCGCGCGGCGATCGAGGCGAACGTCAAGCCGCGGATCGCGGTCGAGGCGATGATGCTCGCCCTCTGGAAGGGCTGACCCGCACTTCCCGGCCGTTGTCCACAGGCATCGACAGGCCCGATTGTGGTGCGGTACGGTCCCTGTGCCGTGGTGACGGTGGCAGCACACTGAGTGATGGATCACCCGGGAGGAGTCGGCCGATGCCGCGGGGGGAGATCGACGAAGCCTGGATCGAGGAGGCGGTGCGACGCTACCGCCGGATCGAGTCCCTCCAAGCCGAGTTCGACCAGGCAGTGTCGACCGTCGAGGTGACCGTCCGCTCGCCGGACGGCCTGGTCGAGGTGGTGGTCACCGCCGGTGGGCGGATCACCGACGTCCGATTCCTCGGGCCGCTGCACACCCGCAGTCCGCGCGACGTGGCCGGTTCCGTGCAGGCCGCGGTCACCGCGGCCGCCGACGCCGCCGAGTGGGCCCGGGAGAAGCTGCACAACGAGACGTTCGCCGCCTACCGACCGCTCGCGGGGGCCTGAGATGGACACACTGCGCGCGCTCTCCGCCCGACTGGACGAGGCGAGCGCCACGCTCACCCTCGTCTCGCACACCGTCACCGCCCACGATCCGGCCCAGACCGCGTTCGGCGCCGACGCGCCGGGCCGCCCGGGAGAGATCGGTCGGGCGCTGCACCGACAGTGGACCGCCGCCGCCGACGACCGGGCCCGCGAGGCCCGCGCCGCCGCCGGTCGACTGGCCGCCGCCGCGGCGGCGGTGCGGGAGGCCGCCGACCGCTACGCCGAGGTCGACCGGGCGGCCCGCCGCCGGCTCGCCGGAGAACCGTGATGGACGCGCTGGACCGGCTCGCCGAGCCCGGCCTCGACCTGCTCCGCCGGGTGGACTCGCTGATCGCGGCCGGCGTCCCCGAGGGGCACCGGGTCTGGCCGCTGCTGCGCCGCATGCAGGTGCTGCCGGGCGACGCCGTCCGCGGCTTCCTCGACCTGCACCCCGGGCCGCTCGCCACCGCCGGGCACGCGGTGCGCCGGCTCGTCCGGGGGTACGACGACGTCTCCGCCGCGCTCACCGACTCGGTGCTCTGGTCCGGCCCGGCCGCCACGGCGTACGGCCAACAGCGGGCGGCGCTGCTGCGCCACCTCGACGAGGGGCCGGACAGCCTGGTCGGGCGACTCGAATCCACCGCCGGTTACGCCGACGCCCTCGCCGACTGGGTGGAGGGCAGCCGGCTCGCGCTGGCCCGCACGTTGGCCGACGTGCTCCGCTCGGCCGAGGCGGTCGCCGTGGTCGCCGCCACCTCCACCGGTGCGTCGACACGCCCCGGGCCGGTCGGGCCCGGTGTGGCCGACGCGGCCGAGATCGCCGCCCGGGTGCTGGCGGTGCTCTGTGTCGCGTACGACGGCGCGGAGACGCTGCTGCGACAGTGGGCGCCGAGCCTGGCCGAGGCCGCGTGGCGTCCGCCGGCGGACGGGCGACCCCGCTACGACCAGCCCACCCGGGTTGGCTGGTAACCCAGATCGCGGTCTGCGGCCGTGGTCGCGTGGCCTCGGACAGGCCACGGCGTCGCTCGCGGGCGCCTGACCTGAGCCGGCGCCCACGGCGACGCCGTGGTCTTCCCCCTGCACCCCCCGCAGGTCTGCCTCCCACTCAACGCCGCCGAGGCACGTCTTGTCTCCTGCCCGGCACCGGATTCAACCGTCCGGGCGAGGAGCAACGGCACGACGGGACGCCCGGCAATAGGTCAAGTCGACGGTCATGAATGGCAGCGGGGTGTAGCCGGCCGGTGCGCTCTGCGCGGCGACCCGTCGTAGGGTGGGGGGATGGGCATGCTCTGCGCGGTCAGCTTCAACCGGTACGGGCGCCTCTACTACCTCGACCCGGGTGAGTTACGTCCGCAGGTGGGCGACCGGGTGCTGGTGCCCACCGATGACGGGCCCGAGGTGGCGGAGTGCGTGTGGGCCGCGCAGTGGGTGACCGAGGACACCGACGGCTTCCCCCGCCTGGTGGGGCTGGCCGGCGACGACGACCTGCGCCGCGACGAGGCGTTGCGTCGACGCAAGGCCGAGGCGAAGGTGGCCGCGAAACGGCTGATCCGCTCGCACGGCCTGCCGATGAAGGTGGTGGCCGTCGACCATGTGCTCGGCTCCGCCGAGAGCGGCGGTGAGCGCAGCACCGTGTACTTCACCGCCCCGCACCGGGTGGACTTCCGGTCCCTGGTCCGCGACCTGGGCGCGACCCTGCACTGTCGGGTGGAGCTGCGCCAGCTCTCCGCACGCGACTCCGCGCGGGTGCAGGGCGGCATCGGCTCCTGCGGTCGGGACCTGTGCTGCGCCACCTTCCTCACCGACTTCGAGCCGGTGACCATCCGGATGGCGAAGGACCAGGATCTGCCGCTCAACCCGCTGCGCATCTCCGGCGCCTGCGGCCGGCTGATGTGCTGCCTCAAGTACGAGCACCCGCTGTACCAGCGCTTCCAGGAGACCGCCCCGGCGGTCGGCAGTCGGGTCTCCACTCCCGAGGGCGACGGCCGGGTCGTCGGCCACAGCGTCCCGAGAGACGCGGTGACCGTACGCCTGGACGCGGACGGCTCCCGCTGCTCCTGCTCCCGAGCCTCCGTCTGCGCCCCCCGCCAAGCCCACGACCAGCACTACACCCCCTAACCCGCCCACCCCGCCCACCCAACCGCCGCGCCCACCCGCCCCACCCTCCGCCGGCGTTGATCAAGAAGTTTGCGTCAGGAATCAGGCCTGGCGTGACCGAAACTTCTTGATCAACTGAGCTCTGTGGGTGGGTGGGGGTGGGTGGGGGTGGGTTAGTGCAGGACGGTGGGGGGTTCGGTTAGGTGGGGGGTTAGGGGGGATTTGGGGATCAGCCAGCTGCTCGTGGGGGACTGGTCGGGGTTCACCTGCCAGTCGCGGGAGACCCGGTCCACCCCCAACGGGTAGATGGTCAGCGTGCCGTCCGGGTCGATACGCAGCCGCAGGAACGACTTGGAGTCCTCAATGCCCTGGCCGGCGAAGAGTTCGTTGACGTTCACCCCGAACGAGCCCGCCACCAGCAGGTACGCCGCCACCAGTTGGCTGGCGACCAGGCCGATCACCGGGCCGTAGAGCACCGCCGCGGCGACCGCAGGCAGCGGCCACGGCCAGTCGTAGAACGGCAGCGCCAACCAGACCCAGGTGCCGGCCGCCGCCAGGGCCACCTGCGCCACGCCGTGGCCGACGCCGAGGATCCAGTGCCGTGCGTGGCGCTTGCCGCTCGCACTCGGCGGCTTGGCGAACAGGGCCGCCGCCAGCACCGTCACCAGCACCATCACCACCAGCGGGACGCTGAACAGCCGCTGGTCCGTGCTGTCGGCCCAGTTCGCCGTCGCACCCGCCATGGCCAGCATCAGCAGGGTGTGCAGGGTGCCGAGCAACGTGGTGAAGCCGGGATTGCGGAACGGCAAGCGGGGGAAGATGCCCCAGCCGTAGCGGCGGGACCGCGCGGCGTCCGGGTAACGGGCCGCCAGGTCGTACGGCTGGGCGGAGCTGGCCTTGCGGGCCAGCGTGTCCCGCGGTGGCACCTCGATGCGCTCCGGCAGCTTGTGCGTGGGATAGAGGTACGCGCCACCCCCGCCGCACGTGATCAGCTGCCGGTCCGGCCCCGAATAGCGGGCGTAGTGGTGCAGGTCGCCGGAGAGCAGCAGCCGCACCCGCGCCCCGGTCGGGTCGATGATCGTCCGGATGAAGTAGTCGATCGAGTCGTACGCCGTGGGGTTGTCGGCGGCCTTGACCCAGGTCGGCGCCGGCGTCGCGATGATGACCTTCGACTCCGGACCGAGCCGCCGGGCCATCTCGTCGAAGTAGGCCAGCTGCGGATCGTCGAGGTACGAACCGGACTGGTCGTCCACGCCGAGCAACCACCAGCCGGCCGGCAACTCCACCGCGAAGTACGACCGGGACTGCCCGGTGCCCCAGCCCGCGAAGTTGCGGTCCCGGGACCGGACGAACAACCGCAGGAACGCGGTGAGGCCGTCGTACCAGTCGTGGTTGCCCGGTACCGCGAAGAGCGTCGGCTTCTCGGCCGGCGGCACCGGCAAGGCGGCCTGGTAGGGGCCCTTGCACCGGTCCTCGTACGCGGCGTATGCCGCCGACGGGTACACCTGGTCGCCGCCCATCAGCAGGGTCTGCGCCCGGGGCAGGCGGTGCCCGTCGACGGTCAGCTCGGGCTGCGCCAGCAGGTACGCCACCGAGTAGGTGGCGTTGAAGCCGTCACCCAGGTCGGCCACGTAGTCGAGCCACAGCCCGCCGTCCGGCCCGACCTGGCGGAAGACGCCGTCGCCGAACGCGTTCTGCAACTCGCGCTTGTCGAGGTACGCCCCGAAGAGCACCGCCAGCAGCGTCCGGATTCCGGTGCTGATCAGCAGAAACGGGGCAAGCCACGGCACCGGCTTGCGCGGCGTGAAGCCCAACTCCAGCGGGTCGGTGCTGCGCGGCCGGTGGGCGGCGCGCTCACCGGCCGGAGCGCGTTCAGGGCGTTCGGTGGGCTCGTCGTGACGTTCGGGGTGGTCGCGTTCGTCGCTCACCCGCCGCAGCGTAGTCCCGGACCCGATCATCCGCTGTCCGGTAAGCGTCCAGATGACGGCCGATGTCCGGTTGGTGCTGGCGGGTGCGGCGGGGGTATCCGGTTCGGTCGGTGCCGCCGGGGTGCCGTACACTTGCTGATCGTTGCCGCCTTAGCTCAGTCGGCTAGAGCGACGCACTCGTAATGCGTAGGTCGACGGTTCGATTCCGTCAGGCGGCTCTGCAACGGAAGGGCCTCTGGCCTCGGGTGGAAGCCCGGGTGGCAGAGGCCCTTTTCTCTGTTGTCACGATCGCAGGGAAAGATCCGTGCACCCAGGGCTGCTCCGGTGGTTGCGATCCAGGCATCCGAGGCGTCGACGCGCACCAGGCACGCCGCCCGGATCAGGGCTCGCGCCGCCCGAAGATGATCGCCCCGAGTTTGCTCTCGGGCGAGGTGAGAGTCGTCTGCGACTCGACCCGGAAACCGCCCGTACGCAGCCAGGCTGCCATCTGGGCGGGCTGGCGGCGATGCACGTTGACCTTCATCGGGTAGCCGCCGTAGCCCTCCGTCTTGAGGGTCGTCTCGTCGCCCACGTGGAAGCCGAGCAGCAGCGGACCACCGGGACGTACCACCCGCCGAAAGTGCGCGAACACCGCGCCGAGCTGGTCGTCGGGGACGTGGATGAGCGAGTACCACGCGATCAGCCCGGTCAGCGAGTTGTCGGGTAGGTCCAGGGCGGTCATCGAGCCGATCTCGAACCTCAACTCAGGGTGATGACGGCGGGCCACCGCGATCATCCCGGGCGACAGGTCGATGCCGAACGCGTCGACGTTCAACGTGTGCAGATGGGCGGTGATCCGGCCCGTCCCACATCCCACATCCGCCACCGGCCCGCCACCGACGTCCTGCACGAGGTCCGCGAATGCGGCCAGTGCGGCTCGTTCGTACGGCGTCTGGGTCAGGAGGTCGTCCACCAGGCGCGCGTAGCTCACCGCGACGGTGTCGTAGGAGGTGCGGGTGTCTGACAGCCAGTCGTCGACGCTCACCGCGCCAACCCTAATTCAGAGCGGCACACTGGGCGGTGACCGTACTAGACCGACCCTATGAAGGGCGTCCACTCATGACCTTCGCACCGGTGATCGTCAGTCTGCCCATCGCCGACCGGGCCACCGCGTACCGCTTCTACCGGGACGGCCTCGGGTTCGAGGCCGTGGGCGAGTTGGCCGACGACGGTGTTCCGGAGCCGTTGCAGTTCGTGGTTCAACGACGGCCTGCGGCTGATGCTTGTTCCGACCGGGGGCTTCGGCTGGGTCATCGGTCGGCACGAGGTCGCCCCGAGGGGGCGGAGTGAGTGCGTGCTCAACATCGGCGTCGCCGCTCCGGCCGACGCGGACGCGGTCGTCGACCGGGCGCGCACCGCCGGCGCCGATGTGGTCACCGAGCCGACAGCCCAACCCTGGGGGTACACGGGGGTGTTCGCCGACCCGGACGGTCACCTGTGGATGGTGTCTGCCGATTCGGGGTCCTGAAAGCGTCGGTGGTGCTCGATATGGTCCGGCGGTGACCGTGACCACCGATGCCCCTGGGACGCTGCCCACCCCCGCCGACGAGGCCCGGCTGTGGGCACTCATCGAGGCGGCCTGGGCCGGTTTGGGTGCCGAGCCCTTGGCCCTGCGCCAGGCTCTCGTCGAGCGCGACCCAGCCGATGACGACGGCGATGACGATGACGGCCCGTCCTACGCGATCGACGCCTGGTTGGACGCGTTCCTGGACAACCTCGGGCAGTTGACCGCCGAGCTGACCGGGCAGGAGTTGACCGATCTCGACCGGGTGGTGGAGCGCAAGCTGCACGACATCGATCGGGAGGACATCCACGAGGTGACCGACGGTTCGGACGACGGCTTCCTCTACGCCCGAGGTTTCATCGTCGCCCTCGGGCGGGCGTACTACGAAGCGGTCCGCGCCGACCCCGCGATGGCGCTGCCTGACGCCGACTGCGAAGGCATGTGCTATCTCTTCGCGCACCTGCACAATGACCGGTTCGGTTCGTGGCCGGAGACCGGCTCCGGGATCTCCCGGGAGTCGTTCGGCAACCCGGCCGGCTGGTCGGCCTGACCGGCGTCGTCGGCGTCCGCCCGGGTCGCCCGGTGCGGATCAGACGTAGATCTTCGTGGCGTACTCCGGGCCGTAGTGCCGTTCCAGGTCCTCGAGGCTCTCCGTCGGCGCCTCGACCTCCTTGATGAGGCGCGCTCGGGACGGCAGTGCCTCGGGTTGCCAGGTTTCCGGCCGCCACAGCGCGGACCGCAGGAACGCCTTCGCGCAGTGGTAGAAGATCTGCTCGATCTCCACCACCACGGCGAGCACCGGCCGGTGCCCCTTGACCACCATGTCATCGAACCAGGGCGCGTCGCTGACCAGGCGGGCCCGTCCGTTGATCCGTAGCGTGTCGGTCCGCCCGGGGATCAGGAAGATCAACCCGACGTGCGGGTTGTCGAGGATGTTGCGGTAACCGTCGGCCCGCCTGTTGCCGGGCCGCTCGGGCAGCGCGATGGTCGTGTCGTCCAGCACCAGGGCGAAGCCGGCCGGGTCGCCCTTGGGTGAGACGTCGCAGCTGCCGTCCGCGCCGGCCGTGGCCAGCAGACAGAACGGCGAGGCGGCGAGCCAATCGCGGTCCCGCTCGTGCAGGCGGGTGCGTTCCTTGTTGGCGGCCCGCGCGTTCGGCACGCCGAGCAGCTCGCGCAGCTCCTCGTGCGAGGTGATCTCCACCGTCACGTTGATCCTCCCTCAGCCGTTGACCCGGTGGCGGGCACCACCGTCGTCAGCCTAGGCCGCCGTGACCAGCGCGAGGTTTGTGCCTGGTTGCCGGGGGTACGGCCTCACCCGACGCGCTCGCCGCACGAGACCGTTCCGCAGGACGCCGACCAGTGGAGGCCGGAAGATGGAGAGCCGACTCAAGGTGCTGGGTCACCCAGTCCATCCGATGCTGGTCATGTTCCCGGTCGCGCTGCTGGCCACGGCGGTGCTGTTCGACGTGGTGGACACCGTGGGTGGTCCGGACTTCCTCGGCGAGGTCGCGTACTGGAACATCACCGTCGGTCTGATCGGTGGCCTGCTCGCCGCAGCGGCCGGCTCGTTCGACCTGCTGGCGATCCCCACCGGCACCCGCGCCAAGCGGGTGGGTCTGCTGCACGCGGGCGCCAACGTCGCGGTGATCCTGCTCTTCGCCGCCGTGTGGGCCGTGCGGCTCAACGCGGACTCCCGGGCCGCCGGCGGCGCACTGGTCGCCATCGAGGTGGTCGCGGTGGCGATTCTCGGCATCAGCGCCTGGCTCGGTGGTGAGCTGGTCGACCGGCTCGGTGTGGGCGTCGACCGCGACGCCGGCCTGGACGCGCCCAGCTCACTACGGCCGCCGGCGGCCACTCAGCGGATCGGAGAGGTGTGATGAGCGAGCAGCAGTTTGGTGGCTTCGGCCGGGGGTGGCGGGGCAGCCGGCAGCAGGGCTGGGACCCGATGGGGGAGTTGCAGTCGCTGCGCGCCGAGCTGAGCCGCCTGGTCGGTGGTCGCGGCGGGACGTCCGACGTCGAGTTGACCGAGACCTCGGACGGCTGGGAGGTCGTCGTCCGGCTGCCCGGGGTGGCGCCGGAGGAGGTGGCGGTCGAGTTGGACGACCGCGAGTTGTGCGTGCGGGCCCGCTCGGAGGCGGAGGTCAACGCCGACCAGGGCATCCCCGGCGGCTTCGAGACGCGCGGCTTCGAGTACCGGGTCAACCTGCCGTCGCGGGTCGACCCGGACGCCATCGACGCGGTGATGGACCACGGCCTGCTCCGGGTCCGGCTGCCTCGGGCGACCCGGCCCGCGCCGCGCACCATCACCGTCGGTCGCACCGGGCCGCGCTCCGGTGACCTCTCCACGGGTACGCCGATGCCGGGCGATCCCGCTGCGGACCGGGAGCTGCACAGCCCGGACACCGCCGGCGAGATCGACCGGCCGTAGCGGGCCGGGTGGTCAGCCCTTCCGTGCTCGGCCCGACCGCCGAGCGCCTTCCCGACGTGCGGCGGATCGCCGTGCTGCGCGCCAACGCGCTCGGCGATTTCATCTTCGCCCTGCCGGCGCTGGACGCGTTGCGTAGCGCGTACCCCTCGGCGGAGATCGTGTTGCTCGGTGCGCCGTGGCACGCGAAGCTCTGGCGCGACCGGCCCGGCCCGGTGGACCGGGTGCTGGTGGTGCCGCCGGCACCCGGCATCCGCACGGCGGAGCCGGGCGAGCCGGAGTCCTCGATGGACGACTTCCTGGCCGTCGCCACCGGTGCCGAATTCGACCTGGCGGTGCAGATCCACGGTGGCGGCACCAACTCCAATCCGCTGGTCAGTCGGCTCGGTGCCCGGATGACCGTCGGCCTGCGTACCGAGGACGCGCCGCCGCTGGGCCGGTGGCTCCGCTACGTCTACTACCAGCACGAGGTGATCCGCTACCTGGAGGTGGTGGCGCTGGTGGGAGCGCCTGCCACCACCATCACGCCGACGCTGGCGGTGACCGACGCCGACCGGGCCGAGGCCGCCCAGGTGCTCGGCCCGGCGGGCCGTCCCCGGGTGGCGTTGCATCCGGGCGCCACCGACACCCGCCGCCGCTGGCCCGCCGAGCGCTTCGCCGAGGTGGCCCGGGCGCTGCACGAGGACGGGTACGAGGTGCTGGTCACCGGCACGCCCTCGGAGCAGGAGGTGGTGGACCGGGTCGTCGCTGCGGCGCAGGTGCCGGTACGCCCACAGGTGGGCACGCTCAGCCTCGGTGGGCTGGTGGGCTGCTACGCCGACTGCGCGTTGGTCGTCTCGAACGACACCGGCCCGCTGCACCTGGCCGCCGCGGTGGGCGCGCCCACGGTGGGGATCTTCTGGGTCGGCAACCTGATCAACGGGGCCAGCCCGCTGCGGGGCCGGCACCGGCCGATCAGCTCGTGGACGGTGCACTGCCCGGTCTGCGGGGTCGACTGCACACCGGGCATCTATCCGCACCGGCCGGGCGACGGTGAGTGCCCGCACCGGGATTCCTTCGTCACCGACGTACCGGTGATCGAGGTGCTGGAAGCCGCCCGGGAGTTGCTCACCCCGTAGTTCAAACCGGCTGCGGGGTGTCCTCGTCGGCGAGGACGACCTCCCACGCCTCCACGTCCCGGTCGGTGACCGTGGTCGGGGACTCCAGGTGGTACGCGCCGCTGGGCAGGATGCCCGCGCCCCCGTAGCGGGACAACACGGCGAGCTGCGCGGCCACGTCCTCGCCCTGGTGCTTCTCCTGCACGCGACGCCAGAAGTCGAAGCCACCGGCGTCGACGAGCTTGGCCCGGTCGTAGAGCACGCACCCGCCGATCCAGGAGACCTTGTACGCCCGCCACGCGCCCGGCGGCAGCGCCAACTGCTCGGTGATGTGCAGCAGGTTGGCGGCCGAGTGGATCCGGGCGCGGTTCCACTCCGGGGTGTCGGGTCGGATCCGCTCCGGTGTGGGCGGGCCGGTCCACTCCTCGTAGTGGCCGTGCGATTCCGGCCGCACGTCGTCGGTGTACGAGAGCCCGTGCACGCCGTTGCCGACGAACCCGCAGCCCAGCTCCCCGATCGCGGTGACCAGCCGGTGCAGCGCCCCCGGTTCCAGCCAGATGTCGTCGTCGAGGCTGAGGACGTACCGGGCGGCCGAGGCGGCGAGCAGGTACGCCCGGTGCTCGGCCAACCCCCGTCGGGGCAGCCGGCGGGTCAGCAGTACCGGGTGGCCCCGGTGGCGCAGTGCCCGGACCATGGTGGCCGCGGCGGGATGCGCGTAAGCCGGCTCCCCATCGGACTGATCGCTGACGACCACGCCGAAGCCGGGCAGTCCGTCCTGGGCGGCGAGCCCGCCCAGGGTGACGGCCAGCTCGGCGGGCCGGTTCCGGGTCGGAATCAGCACGTCGACCAGCCGGTCGGCGCGGAACTCCTCCGGGGTGCCGAGGTCGAGCGGGCGGTTCACGACGCCTGGGTGCGGGTGCGCAGCGACGGGTCCGGCTCCCGCTCCTCGACGTGTGGCGACGGGTCCTGGCTGTGCGACCGGATCCGCTCGATGATCGCCGAGGTGGACCGGTCCGGCACGTACCCCAGGGTGCGCACCTGACCGCCCAGCCGGCGCACCAGCGGGGCCTCCGGCACCAGCTCCGGCGGATAGTCGCCGCCCTTGACGTACACGTCCGGTCGGACCGCCTCGATCAGCGCGGCGGGTGAGTCCTCCTCGAAGACCACCACGTGGTCCACGCAGGCGAGCGCGGCGAGCAGGGCGCCCCGGTCCTCGACCGGGTTGACCGGCCGGTCCGGGCCCTTCAGCCGTCGTACGCTGCCGTCCGAGTTGACCGCCACGATGAGCAGGTCACCCAACGCGCGGGCCTGCTCCAGGTAGCGCACGTGCCCGCGGTGCAGCACGTCGAAGCAGCCGTTGGTGAAGACCACCGACCGTCCCGCCTCGCGGTACTCGGCGACGATCGCGTCCAACTCGTCGCCGCCGACCAGAGCGGGGTGGCTCGTGGTGTCGGTCGGCTGGTCGAGCGCGGCGAGCAGGTCGTCCCGACGGCACACACAGGTGCCGGTGTCCGAGACGGTGATGGTGGCGGCCAGTTGGGCGAGTTGGGCGGCGGTGGGCAGGGGCGCGTCGGCGGCCAGGGCCAGCGTCATCGCCGCCAGGTACGCGTCGCCGGCACCCACGGCGTGGCTCGCCGGCACCGGGGTGCTGTGGCTGCGTCGGGGCTCCCCGTCGGCGCCGCCGACCACCGCGCCTTCGGTGTCCAGGGTCACCGCCACCACGTCGGCGCCGGTGTGCGCCCGCAGTTCGGCCAGCCGCGACTCGGCCAGGACCGCCCGATCGACGCCCTCCCCGGCCCGGGTGTTCACGGTGACGCCGGTGCCGGTGACGCTGAGCCCGTCGCCGGTGAGGGCCACCCGTCCCTCACCCAGGGTGGGTTCGCCGACCGGTCCCGGGCGATCGGCCCGGGCCAGCTCGGCGGTCGTGTCGTCGACGCGTACCCCGCCCGGGGCCGCGCCCACTGTCATTTCGGAGGGCCCGTCGGCCGGGTCGCCGTCGGGGTGCTCCAGGTGCAGCTCGGTCCCGCCGGTCGGTCGGTTCGTACCGCCGGCGCGGGCCAACAGCCGGGTCGCCTCGGCGAAGCTGGGGGTGACCACCGTCGGGGCGAGGCCCCGCCAGTCGGCCAGGTCGTGGGCGTCCAGCGCGACCGTGGCGTACCGCTCGCGGTTCTCGACCAGCCACGCGCGGACCGGCGCGGGCAGCGCGCCCAGGCCGTAGTCGCAGACCACCAGGGTCGGCGCCTCCCCACCGGCGGCGGCGCGCAGCTCCTCGGTGGCGCAGCTCAGGGCGGTGAGCAGCCGGGCCACCCCGTCGTGGTCCAGGGCGTCCTCCGGGTCGCCGGAGTCCTCGCGCAGCAGGATCTGGTTGCCGGCCAACATCCGCCGCTTCACCGGGGTGGGCCGCCCGGGCTGGTTGACCGTGCGGTCCCAGACGCCCGCGCGGTCCAGGCAGTCGTGGAGTTCGTCGCCGGCGACGTCGGCGCCGACCGGTGCCACCAGTACCGCCCGGCCGCCGAGGGTGGCGACGTTGACGGCGGTGTTCGCGGCCCCACCGGCGGCGGAGATCCGCCGACGCAGGGTGAGGACCGGGGCGGGCGCCTCCCGGCAGAGCCGGTCGGAGTCGGCGAACCGCCATTCGTCCAACATGGCGTCACCGACGATCAGGACGGGGCGTCCGAGCCAGCTCTCCACGACGGTGGCGAGCCGGCGCTGTTCCGCTGCTGCTCCTGCCATGCCTCCCCGGGTCCCCAGCGGCCTGCCGGACAAACCTGCGCGGCAGCCGGTCCCGCCGCTGGTCATGCCGCCTTCGATGGCCCCCTGACCGGTCCGCGCCGGTCCGACACCTGTCCGACCTGTTTCGGGCGTTCGAGGGCGGGAAGGGGAGTGAGGTACCCCCGGAAAGGAGATGTACCGAGATGGCAGCGACATTGCAGGGCAAGCGGGTCGCCTTCCTGGCCGCCGACGGCGTCGAGGAGGTCGAGTACGTCCAGCCGCGCGAGGCGGTCGAGAACGCTGGCGCGACGGCCGAGCTGGTCTCGCTGAAGCCCGGTTCCATCCAGTCCTTCAACCACCTGGACCACTCCAAGACGTACGAGGTGGACGTGACCGTCGACAAGGCGGACGCCGCCGGCTACGACGCGCTGGTGCTGCCCGGCGGGGTGGCGAACCCGGACTTCCTGCGGGGCGACCCGGACGCGGTGCGGTTCGTGAAGGCGTTCTTCGACGCGGGCAAGCCGGTCGGGGTGATCTGTCACGGCCCGTGGACGCTCATCGAGGCGGACGTGGTGCGCGGTCGACGCATCACCTCCTGGCCCACCCTGCGTACCGACCTGACCAACGCCGGCGCCACCTGGGTGGACGAGGAGTGCGTCACCGACGGCAACCTGACCAGCAGCCGCAAGCCCGACGACCTCCCCGCCTTCTGCGCAACAATCACCAAGACCTTCACCACGGCCTAACCCCGCCTCTACCCCCCTTTCCCCCGGTGATCAAGAGGTTTGCGTCACGAAACGCCGTGCGCCATGACGCAAACCTCTTGATCAACGCCAGGAGGCGGAAGCGCGAGAGGGAGTGCAAGGGTTGGGTTTTTTAGCGTTCGGCGCATGTTCTGCGGCTCGCGGGATAGAAGGCCAGATGACCACCGAAGCCTCCGACGCACCGGTGCTGAACCGTCAGCAGATCCGGCTGCTCATGTTCGGCCTGATGACCGGCATGCTGCTGGCCGCACTCGACCAGACCATCGTCGGTACGGCGCTGCCGACCATCGTGGGCGAGTTGGGCGGAATCAACCACTACTCCTGGGTGGTCACCGCGTACCTGCTCGCCTCGACCGCGTCGACGCCGCTCTACGGCAAGATGGCCGACCTGTACGGGCGTCGACCGGTCTTCCTCTTCTCGATCGGCACGTTCCTGCTCGGGTCGTTGCTGGCCGGGCTGTCGCAGAACATGACCCAGTTGATCGTCACCCGGGGTATCCAGGGCCTTGGCGCCGGTGGTCTGCTGACGCTCGCCTTCACCATCATCTCGGACGTGGTGTCACCCCGGGAGCGTGGTCGCTACCAGGGCCTGTTCGGGGCGGTCTTCGGGATCTCGTCGGTCGCCGGGCCGCTGGTGGGCGGTTACTTCGCGGAGACCGACTGGCGGTGGATCTTCTACATCAACGTGCCGCTGGCGATCCTGGCCATCGTCGTCTGCTACCACGTGATGCGGTTGATCCCGTTCGAACGTCGCGACCACTCGATCGACTGGCTCGGCGCCGGCCTGCTGGTGGCCGGGGTGAGTTCTCTGCTGCTCGCGCTGAGCTGGGGCGGGAACGAGTACGCCTGGGGCTCCGGCGTGATCATCACGCTCTTCGTCGTCGGTGCGGTGCTGGGGGTGCTCTTCGTCCTCCAGGAGGCCCGGGTGGCCGAGCCGATCCTGCCGCTGCGGCTGTTCCGGAGCGCCACCTTCGCGCTGGCCAACTCGGCCCTGCTCATCATCGGTCTGGTGATGTTCGGTTCGATCATCTTCATCCCGCTGTACCTGCAGATCGTGAAGGGCGCCTCGCCGACCCGCAGCGGTCTGCTGATGCTGCCGATGATGGCCGGCATCATCATCACCTCGATCCTGACCGGCCGTGCGATGACCCGGATCGGCCGTTACAAGTGGTTCCCGGTGGCCGGTTCGGTGACCCTGCTGGTCGGCATGTTCCTCTTCACCCAGTTGGCGGTGACCACCTCACTCTGGGTCGCGTTCGGGTTCATGGTGGTGATCGGCGTCGGGTTGGGTCTGTGCATGCAGTCGCTGATCCTGGCGGTGCAGAACGCGGTCTCCGTACGCGACCTGGGGGCCGGCACCTCCTCGGCGACCTTCTTCCGGTCGCTGGGTGGTTCGTTCGGGGTGGCGATCCTCGGCACGGTGCTCACGTCCCGGCTGACCGGCGGGCTCGCCGACCGGTTGCCCGGCGCGATCGCGCAGCTCCCGCCGCAGGAGCAGGCGGCCGTGACGGCGAGTGGCGGTGCCAACATCTCGATCAACGATCCGGCCACCATCCTGGCCCTGCCGGGGCCGGTACGCGCGGCGATCCAGGGCGCCTTCGTCGACGCGCTGGATCTGGTCTTCCTGACCGCCGGCCTGATCGCCATCGTGGCGGTGGTGGTCACCCTGACGCTGCCCAACACGCAGCTGCAAGGCGCCGGCCCGAAGGGCGCCACCGGTGGTGCCGACCCGCTCGGCGGCGAGGCCCCGGCGCCGGGCGGCAAGCCGTTGACCCGCGAGTCCAAGGAGGAGGCCGCCGCCGACATGGAGGCCAAGTCCCAGACGATGATCTGAGCGCTCGACACCGACCGACCCGGACCGCCGGGGCGGTCAATGTCAACCGGCCACGAGGCGTAGCGGCTGCGGGTGTTGACTGTTGAGGAGGTCGAGCGCGTCGGAGGTCGCCGCATCGGCGGGCAGGTACACGATCAGACGCTGGTCGTCGTCCGCCGGGAGTTCGAGGGTCTCGTACCCGAGCCGGAGCATGCCCGCCTCGGGATGGGCCAGCCGGAAGATGCCGCTGGCCTTCGGCAGGCTGGGCACTGTGTCGACGCGCCGGGTGAAGGCGTCGCCCGCTGTGATGGTCAACTCGTCGGCCAGGGCGGCCATCGGCGGGTAGGCCCGGAACGGACCTTGCTTGAGGCTGGCGACCTGCTCGTCGGCCAGGTGGTCCCAGTCAGGGAACGCGCTGCGTGCCCGGGCGTCGCTGAGGATGAATCGGGCGAGGTTGGCCGGTGTCGCGTCCAGCAGACCGATCGGACCGACCAGCCGCAGGTAGCCGGCGGTGTGGGCGAGGACGTCGCTGAGCTGGTTGAGCAGCACCGCCGGTGCGGGTTCGAGACGGTCGAGCAGCGCCCGCACGGTCGGACGTACCTCGCTGCTCGGGGTGGTCTGGCCCCGGCAGTTGTAGCTGGGATCGGCCGCCTTGGTGAGGCGGTGCAGGTGGGCGCGTTCGTGCCAGTTCAACCGGAGTGCGTTCGCGAGCGCGGCGAGCACCTGCGGTGACGGTCGGCGATCGCGGCCCTGTTCAAGTCTCGTGACGTACTCGACGCTCACGTCGGCGAGGGCCGCCACCTCGGATCGGCGTAGCCCCGGGGCGCGACGGCGCGGCCCGGCGGGTAGCCCCACCTCGGCCGGTGTCACCGCTTCCCGGTGCAGGCGCAGGAACAACCCAAGCTCGTTGTCGCTCACCAGCCGAACGTAACAACGCCAGCCGAACGGATGGTGTCCCTGCCACTACCAGTCTCAGTCGGGCCTCCCTGACCTCCTGTCGGCCGACGACCGTGATGGAAGGCGCTCGGCAGCGGTCGAGCGGAATTCCTGGTCGGTTGGAGTTGAGTCATGAGTCGTACGGTTGCGGTCGTCGGCGGCGGTTACGGGGGTACGGCGGTCGCCAAGGCGTTGGAGTCGGTGGCCGATGTCGTCCTCATCAATCCTCGGGACGCGTTCGTCAACGTCGCCGGGGCGCTGCGGGCGCTGGTCCGGCCCGAGTGGGCAGGCAACATGTTCTTCCCCTTCGACACGGTGCTCACTCGGGGCACGGTGATCCGGGATCGAGCGGTCTCGGTGGATTCCGGTGGTGTCACGCTGGCCTCAGGTCAGCGTGTCGCGGCGGACTATCTGGTGTTGGCCACCGGCTCCAGTTACGCCTACCCGGCGAGGCTCAACGCCGACTCCATGGACGCGGCGTTCGACGACCTGCGTCAGACCAACAAGGAGTTGGCCAGCGCCGAGCGGGTCCTGATCCTCGGTGCCGGGCCGGTCGGATTGGAACTGGCCGGCGAGATCAAGGAGGTCTGGCCGGACAAGCACGTCACCCTCATCGATCCGGCCGAGCAACTGCTGCCCGGCTTCGGGCCGGAGCTGCGCGATGACCTGCACCGGCAGCTCGACGAGCTGGGCATCCAGGTGCGGTTGGGCACCAGCCTGGCCGCGCCGTTGACGACCGACGCCAATCGGTTCGCGACCGTCACGGCCACCACCACCGATGGCGACGAGATCACCGCCGACATCTGGTTCCGTGCCTATGGCCTTCGGATCAACAGTGACTACCTCGTTGACGGCCGGCTGACGACGCTCACCTCGCAGGGGCAGGTAGCCGTCACCGAGACTCTCAACGTGCGCGGGCCCGACGACATCCTCAACCACGTCTACGCGATCGGGGACCTCACCGATGTCGCAGAGGACAAGATGGCCGCGTACGCGTTGCAGCACGCCGAGGTCGTGGCGCGGAACATCACCGCGCAGCTGAATGGCGGGCAGCCGACGGCCACCTACCAACCGATGCCTCATCCCATGATCCTGATCCCGCTCGGGTCGCGACACGGTATCGGCCAGATGCCCACGCCCGACGGCCCGGCCGTCGTCCCTGCCGCGACGGTCGCCGAGTACAAGGGCGGCGACCTGTTCACCGGGCGCTTCACCGAACAGTTCGGCCCCACCGCGGCCTGAGACAACCGCGGTGGTCAGGCGGGGCGGCGGTAGGCGCCGTACCACCAGGTTGCGGCCAACTCCCGGACGGCCGCGGCGTCGGTCTCGGGGTCGGCTGAGGTGGTGCTGACGTGGTCGGCCAGGAAGCGGTCGCCGCCGATCACGATCAGCCGGCTGGCCGTCGTCACGTCCAGGTCGGCGGGGGTACGCCCGGCCTGACGAGGCCACCAAGCTGCCGGTCGCGTACCCGAACTGGATCCAGGAGGGGTACTTCGCTGGGCTCCGCCACCCGCAGTGAGGCACGGCCCCGGGGTCGGTGACCCCGGGGCCTCCCTACTTGAGGATGAGCCGGTTCGTCTGCTCGAAGACGTCCAGGTCGGCCAGGGTCTCGATGACCGAGGTGGAGAGTGGCGCGGGGAACCGGTCGCGGGCGAAGAACCCGGCGTCGGTGGTCTCGTCGGTGACCCGGGCCAAAGGCCCGTCCCACTCCTCCACCTTGAACGCCGTCGTGAACACCTGGTACGTGTGGCCGTACATGTTGGTGCTCGTCCGGTCCGGGCCGGTGTAGAGGGCGAACGCGCAGACCCGCAGCGCGCGCAACCCGGTCTCCTCACGGACCTCGCGTACCGCGCAGTCGGCGATCGACTCGCCCAGCTCCATCGCGCCGGCCGGCATGGCCCACTGGCCGTTGTCCGAGCGTTTGATCAGCAGAATGCGTCCGGCGTCGTCGCTGACCACGGCACGGGCGCCGACGAACATCAGCGTCCGGTCCCCGGCGAGCGCGCGCAACTGCCCCACGTACGAGTCGGCCCAGGAGATGCTCACCTGCGACAACTTACGGGGGTTCCCAACGTGTGACCGCCGACACTAGCTTGTTACCCATGCGTAGCACGATGATGGACGCCCCTCTGCAGATCTCCCGGATCCTCGACCACGGTGCAGGGGTGCACGGCACGGCCGAGGTGGTCACCTGGACGGGTGCCGAACCCCGCCGGATGACGTACGCCGAGGTGGGCCGGGCCGCCGCCCGGCTGGCACACGGGCTGCGCGACGAGTGTGGGGTGACCGGCGACGAGCGGGTCGCCACCTTCATGTGGAACAACAACGAGCACCTGGTCGCCTACTTCGCGGTGCCGAGCATGGGCGCGGTGCTGCACACGCTCAACATCCGGCTCTTTCCCGACCAGGTCGTCTACATCGCCAATCACGCCGAGGACCGGGTGGTGCTCGTCGACAGCACGCTGCTCCCGCTGCTGGCCCGGGTGATCGGTGAGCTGACCACGGTGCGGCACGTCGTGGTGGTCGGCGGCGGCGACCCGGCGCCGCTGGTGGCGGCGGCCGGTGACCGGATCACGGTGCACCACTGGGACGCGTTGCTCGCCGACCGGCCCGACACCTACGACTGGCCGGAGGTCGACGAGCGCGACGCCGCGGCGCTCTGCTACACCTCGGGCACCACCGGCAACCCGAAGGGCGTGGCCTACTCGCACCGGTCGATCTACCTGCACTCGTTGCAGGTCTGCATGCCGGAGGGTTTCGGTCTCGGGCCGACCGACCGCGAGTTGGCCATCGTGCCGATGTTCCACGCCATGTCCTGGGGGCTGCCGTACGCGGCCTTCCTCTCCGGCGCGTCGCTGATCATGCCGGACCGGTTTCTCCAGGCCGCGCCGATCGCGGAGATGATCGCCGCCGAACGGCCCACCCTGGCCGGCGCGGTGCCGACCATCTGGACCGATCTGCTGGCCTACCTGGACACCCACGACGTGGACACCTCCTCGCTCGGTGAGGTGATCGTCGGCGGCTCGGCGTGCCCGCCGGCGCTGATGCACGCGTTCGACGAGCGGCACGGAATCGACGTCATCCACGCCTGGGGAATGACCGAGATGTCCCCGCTGGGGTCGGTCTCGCGTCCGCCCGCAGGGGCGACCGGTGAGCAGGCGTGGCGCTACCGCTACACCCAGGGCCGGGTGCCGGCGGGCGTGCAGGCGCGGATCGTCGGCCCGTCGGGCGAGCCGATGCCCGCCGATGGCAAGGCCGTGGGCGAGCTGGAGGTCCGTGGGCCGTGGGTGACCGCCCGGTACGTCGGTGACGACGCCCCGGACGAGGAGAAGTTCCGCGACGGCTGGCTGCGTACCGGCGACGTGGGCACCCTCTCGCCGGACGGGTACATCAACCTGACCGACCGCGCCAAGGACGTCATCAAGTCCGGGGGCGAGTGGATCTCGTCGGTGGAGCTGGAGAACGCGCTGATGGCCCACCCGGCGGTGCTGGAGGCGTGCGTGGTGGGTGTCCCGGACGAGCGATGGGACGAACGTCCGCTGGCCACCGTGGTGCTCCGGGAGGGCGCCTCGGTGACCGCCGAGGAGTTGCGGGACTTCCTGGCCGGGTCGGTGGCGCGCTGGCAGTTGCCCGAGCGCTGGGCGTTCATTGACACGGTGCCGAAGACCAGCGTCGGCAAGTTCGACAAGAAGGTCGTCCGTTCGCGGTACGCCGAGGGCGAGCTGACTGTCCGGGAGCTGACAGCCCCGTAACGTTTTCCCGGGCACTGTCGCCTGTTGGGGCGGGAGTACTCCTAAACCCTCCCCAGGGGCGGCCCCGGCGTTCGCACCGCGCCGGGGCCGCCCGCTTCACACGGGGTGACCCCGCACCGTCATTGTTGCGAAAGTTATTCGCCTTTGTCCTGCTGACGGGGAAATCGGGCGGTCAGCGACCCGATCAGGCGTCGCTGGTGGTGATGAGCACCTTGCCCACCGTCGAGTCCTCCACCGCCTGGTGCGCCGCGGCCGCCTCGGCCAGGGGGTAGTAGTGCAGCGGCAGGCCGGCGTCCGCGCCGACCCGGACGCCACCCTGGCTGGCCGCCGCCGCCACGTCCTTCACGCCCTGCGCCTTGGCCGCCCTCGGCTCCGTGTAGACCAGCACGAACTGCCAACGGGCGTTCGGCGCCATCATCGCCCGGATCGGGATGCTCACCTCGTCCCCGCCGTCGTCGGCGTACATGCAGACCGCGCCGCCATGCCGCAGCACCTGTGCGTCGATCGAGACGTTGCGGGCGGGGGAGACCTCCACGATCGTGTGGACCCCGTCGGGGGCGATCTTGTGGACCTCCTCGACCACGTCCTGTTCCCGATAGTTGATCACGAAGGAGGCGCCGGCCGCCGCAGCGAGCTGCGCCTTCTCCGCGCTGCTCACCGTGGCGATCACCGTGGCGTCGGCCCACCGGGCCAGCTGGATCGCGGCGTTGCCGACCGCCCCCGCGCCGCCCTGCACCAGCACGGTGTGATCCGCCAGCGCGCCGGCCCGCAGCGTGTCCGGCATGAACTCGCCAGCGGTCAGACAGCGGTGCGCGGTGAGGAACGGGATGCCCAGGGCGGCGCCCAGCTCGAACGCGGCGGCACCGAGGCGTACCGCCTGCCGGACCGGCACCAGCGTGTACTCCGCCGTCGTGCCCCACGGTCGCTGCCAGGCGGCCTCCCAGACCCACACCCGCTCACCGATCAGGTCGGGGTCGACCCCCTCACCGACCGCCTCGACCACCCCCGCGCCGTCCTGCCCGGGGATCTGCCACCCGTCCGGCGGGGCGTTGCGGCGGGACTTCCAGTCGGTCGGGTTCACCCCGGAGACCGCCATCCGCACCAGCACCTCGCCCGCGTCCGGCTCCGGCACCGGCCGGTCGATCAGACCAAGTACCGAAGGGTCGCCGTTGCGCTCGTACACGATGGCCTTCATCCGTGGTCTCTACCCCGCTCGACCCGGGTCAACCCAGCTCGTCCACCAGCTCGGGGGTCAACTCACCGATAGCGTTCAGCGTCGCCGCGGCCAGCCCGGCGGCGTCCGGATCGAGCGGGTACGAGCCATGCGGCACCGCCACCACCCGCATCCCCGCCGCCGCGGCGGAGCGCACCCCGTTGGACGAATCCTCCACCGCCACACACCGGGTCGGATCGACGCCGAGGCGCTGCGCCACGCTCAGGTACACGTCCGGTGCCGGCTTGCCCCGCTCGGTCTGCTCGGTGGAGAGGGTCGCGCCCGAACGCGTCGGTCAGACCGGTCGCCGCCAGCGCCGCCTCGATCAGCCGGGTCGGCGACGAACTGGCCAACCCGAGCGGCCACCGCGCGGCCAACCGGCGGACGACCTGGTCGGCGCCGTCGATGAGGGGTACGTGATCCCGGTAGCGTCGGGTCATCTCCTCGACCACCTCGACGGCTACCTGCTCGGCGGTGCGGTCGACGCCCAGCTCCCCGCTGAGGTAGTGGGCCCACTCGCCGGTGCTCATGCCCATCAGCCGACGTTGTGTGTCCGGCTGCCACGTTCCGCCGTGCGCCGCCACGTACGCCCGGCGGACCTCCTCCCACACCGGCTCGGAATCCACGATCACGCCGTCCAGGTCGAAGACCACCGCATCAGTCACGGGCCCCATCCTGCCCGACCGGTGGGTGCCCGGTCAGCCGGGCAGCGCGGGCAGGCCGAGCGGGCTGCCCTCGGGGAGCAGAGTGTGACCGGACCGGGCGATCGGCTCCAGCAGCTCCCGGAGCCGGTCCGTGTCGGCGGGGCCGAGCGCCTGCCACGGATGCGCGGCGGCCCGGTCGGTGGCGTCCTCGATGGCCTGGAACTCGGCCCGGGCGTGGTCGGTGGCCGTGCCGTCCCCGGTCAGCCAGCCCCGCTCGGTGAGCCGCTCGCGGGCGGCGTGCCACTGCTCCTCGGACCAGCCCCGGCCCAGCAGGTACTGCGGCGACGAACCGTCCAGCGCGACCCGCCCGGTCAGCGTCTCCACCGGGTCCAGGCCGGCGGCCACCAGCGCCGCCACGTGCCCGTCCCCCCGGTGTTCGCGCAGCGTGGTGGCGGCCTGCCAGAGCCGCGCCAGCGGGTACTCGCCGGCCGGGAGCGCCGCGTTGGCCGCGCCGAGCACCCGGCCGGCGGTCTGCGCCGCCGAGGCGGCCCGCTCCAGCAGGTCGGCGGCCTCCACCAGGTGCGACTCCGGCAGCTCGTAGGTCAGCTCGGCGAGCGCCTGCACGGCACCGGTCAGGCGGGCGCGCAGCGCCTCCTGCGGGGTGGCCAACCGCCACACCGCCGGCAACGCGCGGGCCACCATCGGCGGCGCGAAGTTGAAGAAGGCGGCGATCACCGGGGCCGCCTCGGCCGCTCCCAGCGGCGCGGCCCGGCCGGCGAAGTAACCGCGCCAATAACCACGCAGCCCGACCGCCTCGTACGCGGCCCGGGCCCGGGGGTGAAGGTAGGTGACCGTGTGCACCGGCTCGAGGTACGCCCACATCGACCGGGCGGTCCGCCCAGGCTCGTCCAGCGCCGTCACATGCACCTCCGCGTCCCGGTTCCGGATGCTCACCCCGGGCGGCGAACCGCCCGGGGTGACGCCGAACCTACTGCCGCTGGGTGACGGGCCGGAAGCCCCATGTGAACAACTCCATCGCGGCCCGGCGACAACCGGGACGACCCGGACAGGTCACTGGGCGGCGAGCACGTCCACCACGAAGCGCAGCGGGCCGGTCGGACGCCCACCGGCGGCGGCCTCGTCGTTGCCGTACGCCAGCTCGCCCGGGATGTCGAGCTGCACCCGGCTGCCCACGGTCACGCCGACCAGGCCCTGGTCCCAGCCGGGGATGACCTGGCCGACACCGATCGGGAAGGTGGCCGGCTGCCCGGCCTTCCAGGAGGAGTCGAACTCCTTGCCGTCCTTGTAGAACACCCCCACGTAGTTCGTGGTGATGTTCTGGCCCTTCTGCACGGCCGGGCCCTTGCCCTCGATCAGCGGGGTGACCGTGAGCTTCTTGAGGTCGCCCGTGCCCGGCGTCACCGTCGGCTTGGTGCCCAGCGCCGGATCGGCGCCCTCGGGCAGCTGCGGAGCGGGGGGTGCGCCGGCCTCGTCGGGGGCCGGGGCGGAGGCGGACGGGGTCGCGTCCGCCTGGGTCTTGGGCTTGTCGTCGCCCCCGCCGATCGCCACGAAGACGGCGATCAGCCCTCCGACCACGGCGACGGCGAGGAGACCGCTGAGCCACGCGTTGCGCTTCCGCCTCGCGTCGGCGGCCTTCTTCTCCGCCAACTGGGCGGCCAGGCGGCGCCCCGACTTGGTCGCCGGGCTCTGGTCCTGGCCCGTCTGCTGCGTCCGCTCGCTCACGTCGTCGACTCCCTGCTGCGAAGTGTGGCCGGCACCCGGTGCCGGGGGGAAAGCCGACGCACACGGTACCCGCACCGCGGCCTACCGTGCCTGCCGTGGACGCCTCGGATCGCCCAGCGAGGCAGTTCCGGGGCTTTCCCGGGCGGTTATTCCGGGATGACCATGAAGTCGGTCACGAACGACGTGATCCGTCCGTCGGCGGTGCGGCCGATCCAGGTGCCGTAGCAGCCGTCGCCCCAACCGGTGGCCACGGTGACGATGTTGGCACCGCTGGCCTCGTCCAGGACAGCGCTGATCAGCCCCCGCACCGGCGACATGGGCAGCTCGTAGGGGTTGAAGACCTCCTCGATCCGGTCCTCGTCCCAACCTTCCAGGGCGGCGAGCGCGGTCGGGTCGGCGAGGGTGCCGGCACCGGCGTCCACCCCGTACCCGAAGTAGTCGTTCGCGCCGAGTGTGGCGACGTCCTGGTCGCCCGCGACGGCCGGCTCCCACCGGCTGGTGGGCTCGTCGGAGACGACCAGCTCGAACGCGGCCACCCGGCGGTCCACCTCGGCGTCCTCCCGGAGCACCACCGCCACCCAGGCGCGGGCGGGATACCGCCCCGGCGGGACGGTCACCGTGAACGGCTCGGCCTCCGGGCAGACCAGGGGGTCGCACCCGACCACGCGGCCGGTCGGCAACACGACGTCGCCCACCGGGTGAACCTCGATCAGGTACCCGCCGTGCTCGTCGGTGAAGCGGGCGCCGGGCGTCCGCAACCGGTCCAGATCAGGGGTGTACGGCATGAGGGCTCCTCCGGTCGCCAGCGGCCGGCGGAGCGTACCCGGCCCGGCGGACACCGCCGCCGCTGCCGTACGGTCAGGCGCTCTTGCGGGGTGCGGTCTTGCGCGCGGCGGTCTTCTTCGCCGGCTCCGCCTTCTTCGCGGCTGCCTTCTTGGCGGCGGTCTTCTTCGCCGGCTCGGCCGCCTTCTTCTCGGCGGTCTTCTTCGCCGCGGTCTTCTTCGCGGGTGCCTTGGCCGCCTTCTTCTCGGCTGCCTTCTGCGCGGACCGGGCCGACGAGATGGGCGTCGGCTCGCCGCCACCGCCGCCACGGGCCGGCTGCTCGCCGCGCGCCGCCTTGGCACGCTCCACCGACGCCTTCAACGCCGCCATCAGATCCACCGCCGCGGCCGGGGCCTCCTCGACCTCCTCCGGCTGGACGACCTCCCGACCCTCCACCTTGGCGTCGATGACCTCCTGCAACGCGGCCCGGTAGTCGTCGGTGAAGACGTCCGGCTCGAACTCGCCGGTCATCGAGTCGATCAGTGAGCTGGCCATGGCCAGCTCCGGTGGGCGCACCTTGAGGTCCTCGTCGAGGAAACCGAAGTCCGGGGTACGGATCTCGTCCGGCCAGAGCATGGTGTTGAGCAGCAGCACACCCTCGCGGACCCGCAGCGTGGCCAGCTGTTCCCGCTGGCGCAGCGCCACCTTGACGATGGCCACCCGCTCCGAGTCGATCAGCGCGTCGCGCAGCAGCACGTACGGCTTGGTCGCCGCGCCCTCCGGCTCGAGGAAGTACGCCTTGTTGTAGAGGATCGGATCGACCTGCTCGGCCGGCACGAACTCCAGCACGTCGATGGCGCGGGAACTGGTCAACGGCAGGTCAGCGAAGTCCTCGTCGGTGAGGATCACCATTTCGCCGCCGCCGATGTCGTAACCCTTGGCGATGTCGTCGTAGGTGACCTCCTCGCCGCAGACCGAGCAGGTGCGCTTGTAGCGGATCCGGCCGCCATCCTCGCGGTGCACCTGGTGGAACCGAATGTCCTTCTCCTCGGTCGCGGAGTAGAGCTTCACCCCGATCGAGACGAGCCCGAACGACACGGCTCCCTTCCAGATGGCACGCATCCTGCGCTCCCTTCCCCGGTATCGACCATGCTCGCATCCCGAAGAACCGGACGCGAGGTGTTCGGCCTGCTACTACAGTCGGGTCGTGCCCGGCGCGCCGCTCAAGCCGATGCTCGCGATGACCGGGCCGCTCCCGGCGGGTGACGGCTGGGCGTACGAGTTCAAGTGGGACGGCGTCCGCGCCCTGGCCGACATCTCCAGTGGCGGTCAGCACCTGTATGCCCGCTCCGGCGTGGAGATCACCGCCGCGTACCCGGAGTTGGCCACCCTGCCCGAGCAGGTCGACGACGCGCTGCTCGACGGTGAGGTGGTGCTGCTCGGCCAGGGCGGGCAGCCGTCGTTCACCGCGCTGGCCGAGCGGATGCACGTCCGGGACCGGGCCAAGGCGGCCCGATTGGCCGCCGTCATGCCGGTGACGTACATGATCTTCGACCTGCTCCGGTTGAACGGCGACGACCTGACCGGCTGGCCGTACGAGCGTCGCCGGGAGGCGCTGGACGCGCTCGCGCTCGGCGGCCTCCGGTGGGCGGTGCCGCCGGTGTTCGCCGACGGGCCGGCCACCTACGAGGCGGCCGGTGAGCACGGCCTGGAGGGGGTGATGGCCAAGCGGGTCGGGGCCGTCTACCGCCCGGGGGTGCGCTCGCCGGATTGGGTGAAGGTCAAGCTGGAGGTGACCGGAGACTTCGTCATCGGCGGTTGGCGACCGGGCGCGCGCCGGGTCGGCGGGCTGCTGGTCGGGGTGCCCGGCCCGGACGGCCGGCTGATCTACCGGGGTCGGGTCGGCGGCGGGATCGGCGCGGCCATCGAACGCCAGCTCCTCGCCGAGCTGGAGCCACTGCGCTCCGGCGTGTCACCGTTCGCGCCGGGTGTGCCGCGCGAGGATGCGCGGGGCGCCATCTGGGTAACACCCCAGGTGGTGGTGGAGGTGAAGTACGGCCAGCGCACCCCCGACGGCCGGCTGCGCTTCCCCCGGGTGCTGCGGTTGCGCCCGGACAAGCCCCCGGAGGAGGTCGACGATGCCGGCTGAACGGCTACGGGTGGACGTCGAGGGCCGCGCGCTGGAGCTGTCCAACCTGGACAAGGTGCTCTACCCGGCGGCCGGGTTCACCAAGGGTGAGGTGATCGACTACTACACCCGGATCTCCCCGGTGCTGCTGCCGCACCTGCGGGACCGACCGGTCACCCGGATCCGCTTCCCCAACGGGGTGGACGACAAGTCGTTCTTCGAGAAGAACACGCCGGCCGCGACCCCGGACTGGGTGCGGGTGGAGAACCTGCCCGCGCCCGGGTCGACGAAGGGCCGGGAGACCATCGACTACGTGGTCGCCGACGACCTGCCCACCCTGGTCTGGCTGGCCAACCTGGCCGCGTTGGAGCTGCACACACCGCAGTGGAAGGTGGGCGAGCACCCGGATATGATGGTCGTCGACCTGGACCCGGGGCCGCCGGCCGGGCTCGCCGAGTGTTGCCCGGTGGCGGTGCTGATGCGCGACCGGCTCGCCGACGACGGCATCGAGTCGTACCCGAAGACCTCCGGCAAGAAGGGCATGCAGCTCTGCTGCCCGATCGCCGGCACCCAGTCGTCCGACCTCGTCTCCGACTACGCCCGGCGGATCGCCCAGGAGCTGGAGAAGGCCCACCCGAAGCTGATCGTGTCGAAGATGGCGAAGAACCTGCGCCCGGGCAAGGTCTTCATCGACTGGAGCCAGAACAACGCGGCGAAGACCACCGTCGCGCCGTACTCGCTGCGGGCCCAGTCGGTGCCGTCGGTGTCGACGCCGCTGACCTGGGACGAGGTTGAGGCCGGCGCGCGCGGCCGCAAGCCGGCCGTCCGCCAGTTCACCGCCGCCGAGGTCCTGGCCCGGGTCGACGAGTACGACGACCTGCTCGGCCCGCTGCTCGACGGCGGCCCGGAGCTGCCCGGCTGAAGCCAGGTGACGATCCTTGCCCGGATGGGCGGGTGCCGGTACCGCAACAGAGTGTTGCGGGCTTCGGCGTCCCGCGCGGGCCGCTCACAGCCTTTGCTCTGCTTACCAATATGCGCCACCGCGTCTAGCTGGGACTTCGTAACGTTCGCGCAGTCGAGGGGTGGAAACTTTCCTCACGGAGCGTGCGTGTCGCGTATAGGTAAGCAGAGCAAAGGCGGTGAGCGGGGGCGGTGGTCAGTACCGGGCTCACCTGATGTGATCGGCCGGCGCCCACCGTGAGGGTGGACGCCGGCCGAAAGGGAACTGGCGGTGGGTCAGTTGCGGCCGAAGACCTTGCGGCTGGAGCCGAGGCGCAGCAGCACCGTCTCACCGGTGGCGTCCTGGACCGCGTCGTTGTCGGTGATCGCGTACACCTCGCCGTTGCCGGCCACGGTCAGACCCTCCAGCTTCTCCTGAGTCCAGCCGTCGCTGGCGCGCAGCGCGGGCAGCACGTCGACGGCGAGCGTCTTCGGCAGCACGGTCAGCGGGCCGGTCGCCGCCGCACCGGGCAGCGGCACCGTGTAGATCCGCTTGACCGCGGCGGCCGGTCCGTTCAGCTTGTCCCGCTCGATGACCGCGAGCCGGTCGCCGACCACGGTGATCTCGGAGAGGCCCATCCAGTCGCCGGGCACGGCGGGGAGCATCAGCTTGCGGCGACGTGAACAGCGGGCGAAGCACGCAGCCGCCACCAGGCACCGCCGACCAGGGCGACCGTGATGACGGTGACCGCGATGTCGCCGGCGAGGGCCGCGGCTGGGCTCGCGGGGGAATACGGCGGCACCAGGTACGCGAACGCGGCGGCCATGACCAGGCTCGCCGACCCCGCGGCGAGGACATGTCGCTGCCCCCACTCGCTCCGCGATGACCAGTACGCGACCAGGCTTCCGGTGCTGGCGGCCAGCACCAGCGCGATGACGACTCCCGGCCAACCGGGTGCCAGGTTGGCGCCGAGCGGGATGACGGCGACCGCCAGAACCACCCAGAGCGGGTGCGGTGCCCGGCTGCCGCGACGCCCCGTGCTCGCCCCGGTCGGTCGCGGGCGGGGCTGACGCCAGCGGGGCAGCAGGGCGGTCGCGACGAGGGCGAGGACCAGCGCGGCGGCGAAGGCCAGTTGGAGCGGGCTGGCCAGGAAGTCCTTCCGGCCGCTGCTGTCGGAGAAGATCAACAGGCTGCCGAGCAGGTAGATCACGCCGACCACGGCGAGACCAGGCCGGCCCAGCCACGGCCGGAGCCGCCGCTTCGGCCCGAGGAACGACTCGATGAGCACGATCGGCGCGCAGATGGTCAGCACGATGTGGTTGCCGACGTAGTCGAACGCCTGCCGGACGCTGAATTCGAGCCCCGGCACCAGCGACGCCTCGGCGGCGGCACGGGTGTCGGCGTACTGGGTGTCGTCGAGGTAGTCGGGGTTGAACAGCGACTGGTCGACCAGCCCGGCCTGGAGTACGCCGAACGCGGCGGCGAGCAGCACGATGGTCGGCCAACCCGCGCCGATGTGCCGGGCGGTCTCCCGGATGAGGATCGCCGCACCGCCGTACATCGGGCCCAGGAAGATCAACACCGGGAGGAAGTCGTCGATGGCGAAGCCACCCCACGAGCACTCGGCCGCCCACGGCGCGAGCAGCAGCAACGCGATCACCGGCAGGAGCCGTCGACGCAGTGGCAGACGGTCGACGGCGACAGGGCGGTCGGTGGCGGGAGGGTCGGCGGTGACGGGGTCGGGTCCGGTCGGCATGGGCGCTCCTCGGCGGCGTTTCGGGGATCGTTCTCTGCACCGTGCGCGGGCCACCCGGTCACCCGATACGGCCATCGGCCGACGACCGGTGCGACCAAAGTCGTTGAGTAGGGTGGTGCCGACGTCGACCCGGGGAGCGTGGAGATGCAGCCAACCGTCACGGCCGACCTGGCGGCCCGACCCGTCGAGGCCGAGCGTCCGCTGCTCAGCTACCGCGACGAGGCGACCGGCGAACGCGTCGACCTGACCGCCCAGCAGGTCGGCCAGTGGGCTGCGCGCAGCGCGGGCCTGCTGCGGGACGGTTGCGGGCTCGGCCCCGGCAGCCGCGTAGCGGTCCTGCTGCCGCCGCACTGGCGTACCGCCGCGGTGTTGTTGGGCGCCTGGGCCTCCGGCCTGGCGGTGTCGTTCCGACCGCGCGCCACCGCGGGCCTGGCGGTGCTGGAACCGGGTGGCGACCGGCCGTTCGACGCGGTCTTCGTGACACCGGAGCGGCAGGACGACTGGCTGGAGGACGTGCCGGACGCGCCGCACCGCTATCTCGTCGGCACCGGGCCGGGGCAGTTGGAAGACGTGCCGTTGGGCTGGTTGGACTGGTCCGCCGAGGTGCTTCGGCACGGTGACGGCGCGCCCGACCACACCGCCATCCACCCGTCGGACCCGGCCACCGCGGACGGCACCACCTACGGGCAGTGGGGTGCGCTCGCGCAGGAGTTCGCCACGATGCTGGACCTGCGCGCCGGCGATCGGCTGCTGGTCGACGCCGCCGAGACCGAGCAGCCGCTGAAGTGGTTGCTCGCGCCGCTCTCGGCCGGCGCGTCAGTGGTGATCAGCGCCAACCTCGACCCGGCGCGGCGGGACGCGGTCGTCGCCGCCGAGCAGGTGACCCGGGTCCTCTGACCCCGCCGGAACGGCCCAAACAGCGCTGGCCGACCCGGTTCCGTTACATCGCCATCTGCCCTGCTCAGAGGGTCTTCTGTCGATGCCGTCGGCGTGTTCTCATACCCGAACAGCGACCTCATCGACTCCGCACCGCCTCCCTCATCGAAAGGTGCACCGATGCGCAGAAGACCAACCTTCCGACTGGCGGTCCTCACCGCCACCGCCGCGACGCTCCTGGCATCCGGCGGTGCCTCCGGGGCGCTCGCCACGGCCGCGCCCGCGACCGCCTCCCCGGGCGTCACCGCGTGTGACCCGGGCACCGACGCGCACAGCGCCGCCCGGGTAGCCGAGGGCGCCACCGCCCAGGAGCCGGAGCTGTACTCCACGAACGAAGCCAAGGCCTACGGCGTGATCAAGGACGCGCCGCGCCTGCCGAACGGCAGCGTCACCGTGCCGACGGTCTTCCACATGATCTCCGACCATCCGCTCACCGCAGCCGAGACGACCAGGTGGAACACCCTGATCGCCGCGCAGATGACGGTGCTCAACGACTCGTTCACGGGCCGCACGGCGGGAGACGCCTCCAACACGCCGTTCCGGTTCTCGCTCGTCGACACCACGTGGACGGTGAACAGCGCCTGGTACACGGTCGTGCCGGGCAAGAACGAGCGGGACATGAAGAAGGCGCTGTACACCGGCGACTCGAAGACCCTGAACGTGTACGCGGCCAACATCGGCGACGGGCTGCTCGGCTGGGCGTACTTCCCTAAGGGCTACAACAACGGGCGCGACTACATCGACGGCGTGGTGATGCTCGACGAGTCGATGCCGGGCGGCACGGCCGGCAAGTACGCCCTGGGTGACACGCTGACGCACGAGGTCGGACACTGGCTGATGCTGGAGCACACCTTCGCGCACGGCTGCTCCGCGTCCGGCGACTTCGTCGCGGACACCCCGCGCGAGGCGGCGCCGCAGTTCGACTGCCCGGTGGGCGCGGACTCCTGCACCGCCCCCGGGCTCGACCCGATCCACAACTTCATGGACTACACCCAGGACTCCTGCATGAACATGTTCACCGCCGGGCAGGCCGACCGGATGAGCGACGCCTGGGTGGCGTTCCGGGCCGGCGGAGCCGCTTAGCCCACTGGAGGTCGGGGCCGGCGGGTCGCTCTGCGGCGAACCGCCGGCCCCGATCGCCTCACCCTTCCGGTGGAGCCCGCTCGTTCCTTCGATCCTCGCGTTCTGCCTGCTCCTACGCTTCGCCGAAGGCATCCGGCACTTTCTTCGGCGGAGGACACATGGCGTCGAGGCGTACACGTCGGACACTGGGGTCCCGCGCCGCAAAACCGAGTCGATCGAGGCCGCGCGTGCGTCAGTCGACGGTCGGCAGCTTCGGGCCGAGGACGTCGTCGGCGTCGACGATCGTGTACGCGTACCCCTGCTCGGCGAGGAAGCGCTGCCGGTGCGCCGCGTACTCCGTGTCGATCGTGTCCCGGGACACCACCGTGTAGAAGTGCGCCTGCCGGCCGTCGGCCTTCGGCCGCAGCACCCGACCCAACCGCTGTGCCTCCTCCTGGCGGGACCCGAACGTCCCGGACACCTGAATCGCCACCGCCGCCTCGGGCAGGTCGATGGAGAAGTTGCCGACCTTGGAGATCACCAGGGTCCGCAACGAACCCGACCGGAACGCGTCGAAGAGCCGCTCCCGCTCCTTGTTGGTGGTCGAGCCCTGGATGATCGGCGCGTCGAGGTACTCGCCGAGCTGGTGCAGCTGATCGATGTACGCGCCGATCACCAGCACCTGGTCGTCCGGGTGCCGGTCCACCAGTGCCTTGACCACCGGCAGCTTGGTGCGGGCGGTCGCCGCCATCCGGTAACGCTCCTCGGCCTCCGCCGTCGCGTACGACATCCGCTCCGCGTCAGTCAGCGTCACCCGGACCTCGGTGCACTCGGCCGGGGCGATCCAACCCTGCGACTCGATGTCCTTCCACGGCGCGTCGTACCGCTTCGGCCCGATGAGGCTGAACACGTCACCCTCGCGGCCGTCCTCGCGTACCAGAGTCGCCGTCAGGCCCAGCCGGCGGCGGGCCTGGAGGTCCGCGGTGAACCGGAAGATCGGCGCGGGCAGCAGGTGCACCTCGTCGTAGACGACCAGACCCCAGTCGCGGGCCCCGAAGAGGTCCAGGTGGGTGAACGCGCCGCCGCGCCGCGAGGTGAGCACCTGATACGTGGCGATGGTGACCGGACGGATCTCCTTGCGCTCGCCGGAGTACTCGCCGATCTCCTCCTCGGTCAGCGAGGTACGGGCGATCAGCTCCCGCTTCCACTGGCGGCCGGCGACCGTGTTGGTGACCAGGATCAGGGTGGTCGCCTTCGCCTCGGCCATCGCCGCCGCGCCGACCAGGGTCTTGCCGGCGCCACAGGGCAGCACCACCACCCCCGACCCACCGGCCCAGAACGCCTCGACGGCCTCCCGCTGGTACGAGCGCAGCGTCCACGGCTTGCGCCCGTCCTTGCCGGCCTCGGCCAGCTCGATCGGGTGCGCCTCACCGTCGACGTAGCCGGCCAGGTCCTCCGCCGGCCACCCCAGCTTGAGCAACGCCTGCTTGAGCCGGCCGCGCTCGGACGGGTGCACCCGGATGGTGTCGTCGTCGATCTTGTCGCCGAGCATCCCGGCGAGCTTCTTGCTCTTGGCCACCTCGATCAGCACCAGCCGGTCCAGTGCGCGCAGCACCAACCCGTACGCCGGGTCGTTGGCGAGCTGAAGCCGGCCGTACCGGTCCATCGTCTCGGCCACATCCACCAGCAGCGCGTGCGGCACCGGGTAGCGGGAGTACTTGAGCAGCGAATCCACGACGCCCTCGGCGTCGTGCCCCGCCGCGCGGGCGTTCCACAGACCCAGCGGGGTCAGTCGGTAGGTGTGCACGTGCTCCGGCGAGCGTTCCAGCTCCGCGAACGGCGCGATCGCCATCCGGCAGGCCTGCGCGTCGGGGTGGTCGATCTCCAGCAGCAGGGTCTTGTCCGACTGCACGATCAGTGGTCCACCGCTCACGCCAGCGTCCTCTCCTCGGTTGGCCGACCGGCCGAAACGGGTCGCATACCCGCTGCTGGCCGACCATCCAGTGTTGCACGATGCGGGACGACGGAAGAAAGATGCTCACCAGCCGCAACCGTGACGGCACTCACGAACGTCTAGTAAAGGGACGACTGTCTGGGGAGGTCCCATGGAGCGTGTCCGGATCGTTTCCCGGCTGGTCGCCCTTGTGGTGGTCGTGCTGGTCGGCGCAGGTGCGTGCGCGTTCGATCCGCGGTCCGGCGGGAGTGGTGGCGGGGGAGCCGCCCCAGCCGGTGCGGCGGAACAGGGAACGGGGGCGAGCGACACGCTCGGGCCCGACCAGCACGGCCGGCCCACGCCGGCCGCGCCCACCCCGAAACCCTCCCGGAAACCCACGCCGAAGCCGACCCGCCCGGCTCCGACCACGACCGGTACGCCGACCGTCGCCAGCTGCCCCCAGGGTCAGCACCAGCGCGCGGTGGAGACCTACCTGACCCAGTTGGGCGGGTTCGGGGCGGTGACCGTGGATGGTCGGCAGTCCGCCGCCGACTGCGCCGCGATCAAGAAGTTCCAGAAGAGGTACGGCATTCGCCCCGTCGAGGGTCGCGCCGGACCGACCACCTTCGACGTGGCCCAGCGCCTCGCCACCACCGACACAACCCGGTGCAAGGCCGGCACGGGCACCACGTTCTGCGTGGACCTGACCCGGCAGACCGTCTGGGCGCTCCGCGGCGGCAAGGTGATCATGGCGCCGACGGTGACCCGCACCGGCATGTCCGGCTACCGCACCCCGGCCGGCACGTACGCCGTCAACTACCGCAACCCCAAGGAGTGGTCCGACCCGTACGAGGTGTGGCTGCCGTACTGGCAGCACTTCACCCAGGGGATGGGCTTCCACGAGACCACCACCTACCTGCACGACAAGCCGATCGGCTCGCATGGGTGCGTCAACCTTCTGCACGCCGACGCCGTCCGGATGTGGGAGCTCGGCAAGGTCGGCACCCGGGTGGTGCTGATCGGCCGGCGTCCCGGCACCTGACCGACACGGAGCGAATCGCTGCGGTAGCCCCCTGTCCGACCGGACTAACGAGTGTCACCCTTGGAGTCCAGGACCGGACCGGGCGGGGAGGCTGGGGATGACGGTCGACCGTGACGTGATCGCGGAGCACGAGCAAGCTCCACCCGACGAGGTGTCCCGAGCGACCGTGATCGCCTACGCCGTCGCGGCGACGCTCCTCCTCGGGTGGTTCCTCTTCGGCTGGCTGGTGCTTCAGCAGGGCTTCGTCGACTCGGTCGGGGAGTCCGCCGGTGCCGGCTTCGCGCTGCTGCTGATCATTTCGGTGGTCGGCACCGTACGCCGCAGTCGCAGCCGCCGCTGACCGACAGCGCCCGCGCGGTGGCGCCGTCGGTCAGTCCGCCACCACCGCCGCGGTGATCCGGTGCAGCGCGAACGTGTGCAGCATCTCGGTCCGTTCGTCCTCGGCCCGCAGGTAGCCGGCACCGATCGAGACCGGTTTGAGCAGGCGTGACGCGGTCGCCCCGTGCGCGTCGACGTAACCGACCCAGACCAGCGCCTTGTCCCGGACCGCCTGCTGGAGCACCGCCAGGGCCTCGCTGTGGGTGTGCGCCGGCACCGGGCCGCCGCCCAGCCCGGGCGCGCCGCCGCGCACCACCGCCGGTGCCCGCCGGGCCGCCCGCGCCGCCGCGTCACCCCGCCGGATGTGCTCCACCACGCCGAGCAGCCGGGGCATGGGCAGCTTCGGGGCGGCCAGCGGATCGATCGTCCGGGTGGTCACCGACACCCGGGGCGGTGCCCGCCGAATTCGTGGCCGGGCCAGCACGGTGCTACCGGTGCCGTCCTCCTGCACCGGGGCGTACCCCGCGTCGCGAAGCGCACCCAGCAGCCGCCCAACCTGGTACTGCGTGCAGAGCACCGTCGGGGCGAGCCGGCGCAGCGCCAGCGACTCCAGCCGCCGGTCGGCCAGCACCTCGCTGATCAGCGTCTCGTCGTCGCTGCGCAGGTACGCCCCGGCCAGGCCGACCCGCAGCCCGCCGTGTTTACGGGCCACGTCGTCGATCAGGTAGGTGAGGCCCTGCGGTACGGGGGTACGCGACCGGCGCCGGAACACGTCGTGCAGGTCGTCGGCCGTGTAGCCGGAATCCAGGGCGCGCCGCACGCTCGCCGTGGTGACCCGGTGCACGCTGGCCCCGCCGGCCGACTCGAGCTCGGTCATCGCCTCCAGCTCGGCGGAGAGCGCCGGCTCGGGTGGGCCGGGCACCACAACGGTCAGGTCGGCCTGCACCAGGAAGTGGTCGACCGGGGCGGGCAGCAGCGCGTCCAGAGCCCGGGCGGCACTGGACGGGTCGCCGCTCTCGACGTCCGTGTGCACGCCCAGCGGGTCGTCGCCGCCCCGCTCGTCGGTCGACGTCAGGTCACCCAGCAGCAGCCGACCGTACGAGGTGAGCGCCCCCAGCCCCGTCACGCCCAGCTGTGCGGCCTCGGCCAGCACCTCCCGGTGGGCGGCGTCCCGGCCCCGGCTGCGGCGCGGTGCCCGCCAGTCCAGCAGGTCCTGCACCTCCTCCGGGGTGGGTGCCGTCGCCGGCTCCAGATCGGCGAGTACGCCGAGCACCGCCCGTCGGGTGACCGGCACGCTGGCCCGCTCGGCCTCGGCGGAGAGCGCGGTGATCGGCCGGTCCCGGTCGTCACGGCGGCCGACCAGCCCCACCTGCCGGGTCATGCTCAGCCAGGCGCGGGCGAGCTGCTCCCAGCGTTGGGCCAGCGAGGCGGCCCGCCACACCTCGTACCCGCCGGTCGGCAGCACCTGCTGATCCGCCCCGTACCGGCCGGTGGTCGCGCCCGGCATCTCCAGCTCACCGACGAGCCCCGCCGCGTACGCCACCTCCAGCAGCAGCGCGGTGGTCGGTTCGTCCAGCCCGGCGGTACGCGCCAACCGGCGCAGATCCCGCACCCCGATGCCGCCCGAACGCAGCACCGGCGCGGGTTCGTCGGCGAGCTGCTCCAGCAGCCCTTCGGTGTGCCGGACCACCTCCATGGTCTGCCCGGTCCCGGCCGAGTCGACCGCCTTCGGCTCGCGCGGCGCGGCGGCCACCGGCGGTGGGCTGGTGCGCAGGGGCCCGAGCGGGCCGCTCTCGCGGCGCAGCAGCAGGCCGACCTCGCGGGGCAGCTCCACCGTTCCGCTGGCCGTGGACGAGCCGGTCGTCACGGGGACCAGCAGCCGGTTGTCGACGAGCCACCGCACCGGGGAGCCGGTGGGGGCGCCCCCGTTGGTCGGGTCGGAGAGGAGCGGGTCCTCCGCGCCGAGCGGCGGCGCCTGCAACGCCCCCGGCGGCACGCTGCCCACCGGCGGGCCGGCCGCCAACCGGTCCAGGATCGCCCGGGCCGAGGGTGGGGCGGCGAGCACCGTCCGTCGGAGCTTCGCCGGGTCCGCGCAGAGCGCGGCCGTGCGCGGGTCCAGCTCCGCAGCCGGCCGACCGAGCCCAGCGGGGTACGGGGCGACTTCGTCGACGGCGGGCACCACCTGGAGCGCGTGCTCCGGGCCGTACAGCAGGAAGAGCGCACGCAGTCGGCCCACGGCGGCCCGGACGGCCGTCGGAGCCGGCGGTTGCGGCCCGGCGGTCGCCATCGCCAGCACCGTGTCGGTGGCCGTGGTGGCGTCGTCCGGATTCCGGGTGAGGCGGGCGGCGTCGAGGATCTGGAGGGTGAACTGGTCCAGCCCGTCCAGCGCGCGGGCCACGGAGACCCGGGACTGGGCCCGGATGGCCAGGGCGGAGACGTCGGCCGGCACGGGTACGACGAGGTCCGGCCGCAGCTGGAGGAGCGCGGCCAGCGACTCGTCGGGCAGCGACCGCAGGTGGTCGGCGAGTGAGGTGGTCATCGTCTTTCCACGCTAGCCCGGCACCGGGCGTTCGCGCCCCTCGGACGTCCGGCCGACTGGGAGTCGCCGGGTACGTTTCTCGACATGCCCGCACTGACCGTCGGATTCGACCTCGACATGACCCTGGTGGACTCCCGCCCCGGCATCGCCGCGGCGTACCGGGCGCTGACCGCGAGGACCGGTGTGCCGGTCGACGCCGAGCTGGCGGTGTCCCGGCTCGGGCCGCCGCTGCGTACCGAGATCGCGCACTGGTTCCCGCCGGAGCAGATCGAGTCGGCCGTGCGGGTGTATCGCGAGCTGTACCCGGCGTACGCGATCACCCCGACGCTCCTGCTGCCCGGCGCGCGGGAGGCCATCGACGCGATCCGTGCGCGAGGTGGCCGTGTGCTGGTCGTCACGTCCAAGATCGGGCGGCTGGCCCGGTTGCACCTGGACCATCTCGGTCTCACGGTCGACGAGTTGGCCGGCGACCTGTTCGCCGAGCAGAAGGCGACCGCCCTGCGCGAGCACGGCGCGACCCACTACGTCGGTGACCATGTCGCTGACATGGTGGCGGCGGCTGCGGCCGGGGTACCCGGCATCGGTGTCGCGACCGGTCCGTGCTCCTCCGATGAGCTGCGCGCGGCCGGGGCGGAAGTGGTGCTGGACGAGCTCACCGAATTCCCAGCGGCGCTGGACGGGATGATCCAGCTAGCCTTGGAGCAGTAGCGGCTCAAGTGAAGCAGGGGTTTTCAGGTGCCTACGGGTCGAGTGAAGTGGTACGACACGGCCAAGGGATACGGCTTCGTCACGAGTGACGAGGGCGGCGACGTGTTCCTGCCCAAGGGGGCGCTGCCGGCGGGTGTCACCGACCTCAAGGGTGGCCAGCGGGTCGACTTCAGCGTGGTGGACAGCCGCCGGGGCGCGCAGGCCATGGGAGTCAAGCTGCTGGACGCGCCGCCGTCGATGGCGGAGCTGCGCCGTCGGCCGGCCGAGGAGCTGCACGGCCTGGTCGAAGACATGATCAAGGTGCTGGAGGCGAAGGTCCAACCGGACCTGCGCCGGGGTCGGTACCCGGACAAGAAGGCCGCGCAGAAGATCGCTCAGCTGGTCCACGCGGTGGCGCGCGAGCTGGAGGTCTGAGGCACCAGGCCGGCGGTGGCGGCCCGGTCGAGCAGTGCCGCCACCGCGGCGAAACCGGCCTCGCCCAGGTCCGCGGTGAACTCGTTGACGTAGAGGCCAATGTGCCGGTCCACGACGTCGAGCTCCATCTCCTGGGCGTGCGCCAGCACGTACTCGCGGCTGGCTGCCGGGTCGGCCCAGGCATGCCGGACGGACTCGCGGACCCAGCCGGCCGCGGCCTCCGGGTCGACCGCCCCGCGTCGGGCCAGGATCGCGCCGAGGGGGATGGGCAGGCCGGTGTCGGCCTCCCACCATTCGCCCAGGTCGACCAGGGCGCTCAGACCGTGCCGGTGGTAGGTGAACCGGGCCTCGTGGATGACCAGCCCAGCGTCGTAACGCCCAGCCGCCACGCCCGGCATGATCTCGTGGAACGGGACCACCTCGATCCGGGCCGGCGGTCGCCCGGCCGACCAGAGCCGGAACAGCAGGTACGCGGTGGTCCGGTCGCCTGGCACCGCCACCGTGGCCCCGGTCAGGTCGGTGCGCTCCGGCCCGCCGTCACGGTCCCCCCGGGTGAGCACCAGCGGGCCGCAACCGCGACCGAGCGCGCCGCCGCAGGGCAGCAGGTGGTAGTCGTCGAGCAGCCAGGGCAGCGCCGCGAAGCTCACCTTCACCAGGTCGAACGCGCCCCGCTCGGCCGCCGTGTTGGTCACGTCCACGTCGGCGTACGTCACCTCGACCGGAGGCGCGCCGGGCACCCGCCCGTGCACCAGGGCGTGGAAGACGAACGTGTCGTTGGGGCAGGGCGAGATCGCCAGGGAGAGCGCCACACCCTCACGTTAGCCCCGCCCTCCGCCCGGGGCTCGTGCCCACCCCGCGACTGTGATCCGGGTCGGTGACCCGCGACCGGGGCGCCTGACGGACTGGCCCAGTCGGGTCGAGCACCCACCCCGGTCTCCCTTTGGAGCTGATGTCGTAAACGAATCGCCCAGCGTTGGTGACCATGGGCAAGGTCGGGTGGTGATGCCGTAAACGATTCAGCTCCAAAGGGATCGGGAGAGTAGGTCGTCCACCGCTCGGCGAGGTTGTCCACAGGGTTATCCACAGCTCGACGCAGGGTGTTGATAGCTCACTGACCAGCCGGGAACATCGGGCTGTGACCGAGGTGAGCGAGCACAGCGACGAGGCCGGCGGGGCCGATCTCGGCCCGGCGCTCCGCGCGCTGCGCCGGCGAGCCGATCTGAGTCAGCGGCAGTTGGCCGACAAATCCGGGGTGCCGCAGCCGACGCTGGCCCGGATCGAGTCGGGGCGGGCGGTCGATCCCCGATTCCGGACAGTGGAACGCCTCGTCCCGCGCTCCGCCTGGGCTACCCCGGCAGGCGCTGCTTCTCCTGAGCCGAGGCCAGTTCAGCGCAGTGCCGGGGCTGCTGCGGTCAGGGCGGCGAGGGCTTCGCGCAGCCGCCAGGCGTCCCGGTCGCGCGGGCCGATCGGGTTGGAGATGGTGCGCAGTTCGGCGAAGGGCACCCCGGCCTGCGCCGCGGCGACCGCCACGCCGTACCCCTCCATGGCCTCGGCGACCGCTTCCGGATGCCTCCGGCGCAGCTCCTCGGTGCTGGCGGTGGTGCCGGTGACGGTGCTGACCGTGAGCACCGGGCCGGCCCTGGCCGTCGGGAGGGCGGCCCGCAGTGCCGCCAGCAGGCCCGGGTCCGTCGGCACCCTGCCGCCGGCACCGAGCAGCGCGGGCGGCATGCCCAGCTCGTCGACGGGGATGAAGCCGCCCGGCGACTCGGCGCCCAGGTCGGCGGCGATGCTGGCGGTGCCGAGCACCGTGTCGCCGACCTCGGCCCGCCCGGTGAAGCCGCCGGCCACACCAGCGCTGACCACCGCACGGTACGGGCGGCCGGCGGCCTCGGCCAGCGCCAACAGCCGGGCGGTGGCGGCACCGGCGACGGCCGGACCCACGCCGATCGGGGTGACGGTCACGGTGCGGTCGGTCAGCCCGGCGCGGACCGCGTCCGCCTCGGCTGGAACCGCCGTCACCACCAGCAGACCGGTCACGAGAGAGAGCCGGGGGACTCGCGGCGGGTGTCGTCGTCGACCCCACCACCGGGGCCGCCAACCGCCGACGACGGGCGGTAGATGTGGTAGCCCGGCGGGGCGAGGCTCGGGTCGTCGTGCTGCGGTGAGTTGGACTGGGCCGGTGCCGGTGAGGTGGGCGCGGGATCCCCCGGCTCGTCCGTCGACTCGTCCTCAATCAGCTCGTCGTCGCCGACCGGCCGGCCGGCGAGCTTCTCGCCGCGCAGCCGGGCGGCGGCCAGCACACCCCGGATCGCGGCCAGTACGCCCACCCCGGCGGCGACGGCGATGCCCATCCGGCCATCGAACGGCACCAGCCCGAGCCCGCCGCCGGCGACGAAGGCGAGCATCAGCACCGTCTCGGAGTGGGCGAAGGAACTGGCCCGCAACCGCTCCGGGATGCGCTCCTGGATCGAGGCGTCCACGGCCAGCTTCGCGATCCCACTGACCAGCGCGGCGACCAGGCAGAGCAAGGCGACCATCACCAGCGAGAACTGGATGACGGCGAGCACCGCCACCCCGGCCACGATGACCATGCTGCTGGACTGGATGGCGGCCGGCCGGTGGATGCGCAGTCGGGTGCCGATGGCGGTGGCCAGGAAGGTGCCGACCGCGAGCGCGCCGCCGACCACGCCCAGCGCCCACTCGGCGCCCAGATCCCGGCCGAACACCACGGTGGTCAGGTCGCCCTTCTTGATCGCGAAGGCGAGGAAGAGCAGCAGGAAGCCGTAGAGCGCGCGTAGTGTCGCGGCGCCGATCAGGGTGGCGATCACCAGCCGGCCGGACGGTCGGCCCCGGCCCAGGGGGCGGTCACCACGGCGGCGGCCCAGCGCGCGCAGTGGCCGGGGGACCCGCTCGGGTGGCTCCGAGTCGGCCTTCGGAGGCAGCCGCAGCGAGATCACCATGCCGACCAGGAAGATCACTGACGCGACCCGTAGTGGCCACTGCGGCCCGAACCAGAACGCGGCCAACCCGATCGGCGCCACCAGCGCCCCCGCGACCGTGCCGTAGACGCTGGCCCGGGCACCCACCTGGGACAGGCCGAGGCCCTCCGGCAACAACCGGGGCACCGCCGCGGAGCGGGCCACGCCGTACGCCCGGGAGAGCGCGAGCACCCCGAACGCGGCCGGATAGAGCCCGAAGCCGTGGATGTAGTCGGAGATCAACCAGGCCAGGAAGGCGCGGCCGAGCATCGTCGCGGCCAGGGCGTACCGCCGGCCGTGCCGGAAGTGATCCAGCAGTGGGCCCACCACCGGGGCGAGCATCGCGAACGGCACCATGGTCACCAGCAGGTACAGCGCGACCTTGCTGCGGGCCTCGCCGAGCGGCACGTTGAAGAAGATCGTGCCGGCCAGACCGATGGCGATCAGAGTGTCACCGGCACAGGACAGCGCGTGCAGGTCGAACAGGCGAACCATGCCGACCTCGCCGCCGGCGCCCCGGGCCCGGGCCCGACCGGCCCGGCGGGTCACCCAGCGTCCGCTGCCCACCGAACCGCGCAGCAGCAGACGGATGACGCGAATGCCGGTGCCGACGGTCCGCCCGAGGACGGATCGCCCGGAGCGGGAGTACGACGGCATGTGCACCATCCTCGCCCATCTGATCCGGGTACGCCGCACCACCGCTGGGAAAGGTTCCCCGGGAGTCCCTGTCACCCCTGCGAGGCGCATGGGGAACAATGGTGAGGTGACCAGGCCCGCCTCCACCCGTGCCGCCCGTCTCGACCAGGTCTGCGCCGCCGCCGTCGAGGTGGCCCGCGCCGGCATCACCGAGGTGGACGCCGACGATGTCGGCGACCACCTGCAGGTCGTGGCCGAAGGTGATCGGCTGGTCACCCACTACTTCGAATGTCGCCTCGCCGGCTACAACGGCTGGCGCTGGGCGGTCACCGTCACCCGGGTCCCGCGCAGCAAGACGGTGACCATCTGCGAGACGGTGTTGCTGCCCGGCCCGGACGCGCTGCTCGCGCCCGGCTGGCTGCCTTGGCAGGAGCGGCTCAAGCCGGGCGATCTGGGTCCGGGCGACCTGCTCCCGACCTCGCCTGACGACGATCGACTGGTCCCCGGTTACCTGCTCTCCGACGACCCGGCGGTCGAGGAGACGGCGTGGGAGCTGGGCCTCGGGCGCGCCCGCGTGCTCTCCCGGGAGGGCCGCATCGACACGGCGCAGCGCTGGTACGAGGGTGACCACGGCCCCGCCGCGGCCATCTCGACCGCCGCTCCGGCCGCCGCCCGCTGCGGCACCTGCGGTTTCTACCTGCCGCTGGCCGGCGCGATGCGGCAGGCATTCGGGGCGTGCGGCAACTTCTACGCCCCCGACGACGGCCGGGTGGTGAGCGCCGATCACGGTTGCGGCGCCCACTCCGAGACGTTGATCGAGGCGGCCGAGACCGCGGTCGAAGAGCTGCCCACGGTGTACGACGACAGCGCGGTGGAGGCCATGTCGGTCAGCCGGGCTCCGGGCTCGGTGGAGGCGGCTGAGCCGGCGGAGCCGTACGGGCACTCCTGATCGTCCGCGCCGGAGTGCTCCGGCGTGGTGCCCAGCTCACCCAGCGCGGCGGCGGCGTCGGTTGGCGTCGTGCCGCATCATCACGGCGAGGCCCGGAAACCCCCACAGGAAACCGGCGAGGCAGGTCCAGAGCCAGTTCTGGTGACCGTGCTCGGTCAGCCAACCCCGGAAGAAGATCAGCAGGACCAGCCCGGCCACCGCCCACCCGATCAACCCGGCGAGGGCGAACGGCACCATCGGCGGGTCCAGTGGTGCGGGCCGCGGTGGCTGCTCGTTCGGCATTCGGCAAGCGTACGGGATCTACTTCCCCTGCCCGCCGACGATCTGGGACGATGCGCGCGACAACCGGAAGATCACCTGCGAGGACCTGATGGCAGTAGCGCCGCCCGAGAACGGCACACCTCCCCACCCCGCTCATCCGCGTAACGGTTTCGACCGGTTCTTCGAGATCTCCGCCCGTGGCTCGACGATGAGCCGTGAGGTACGCGGTGGCCTGGCGACCTTCTTCACGATGGCGTACATCGTGGTGCTCAACCCGCTGATCCTGGGCGGCGCCGTCGACGGTGACGGCAAGAGCCTCCCGATTCCGGCGCTGGCTGCCGCGACCGCGCTGGTCGCCGGCCTGATGACCATCCTGATGGGGATCGTCGGCCGGTTCCCGCTGGCGCTCGCCGCCGGTCTGGGCGTCAACGCCCTGGTGGCGTACGAGATCGCCCCCGAGATGACCTGGGCCGACGCGATGGGCCTGGTGGTGATCGAGGGTCTGATCATCGCGGTGCTGGTGCTGACCGGTCTGCGGACCGCGGTGTTCCGCTCGGTGCCGACCCAGATGAAGACCGCGATCGGGGTCGGCATCGGTCTGTTCCTGACCATCATCGGCCTGGTGGACGCCGGCTTCGTCCGGCGCATCCCGGACGCCGCCAACACCACCGTTCCGGTGGGCCTGGGTATCGGCGGCAAGCTGGTGAGCTGGCCGATGCTGGTCTTCGTGGTGGGCCTGCTGATCACGCTGGTGCTGGTGGTCCGTCGGGTGAGGGGCGCGATCCTGATCGGCATCCTCGCCTCGACGGTGCTGGCGGTGATCGTGGAGGCGATCGGCAACATCGGCCCGTCGTTCGTCAACGGTCAGCCCAACCCGAAGGGCTGGTCGCTGAACGTTCCGGAGCTGCCCAAGACGGTGGTCGACCTGCCGGACCTGTCGTTGCTCGGCAAGTTCAACGTGCTCGACTCGTGGGGCCGGGCCGGTTGGCTGGTCGTGTTGATGTTCATCTTCACGCTGTTGATCACGGACTTCTTCGACACCATGGGCACGATGGTCGCGGTCGGCCAGGAGGGCGACCTCCTCGACGAGCAGGGCACCCCGCCGAAGGCCAAGGAGATCCTGCTGGTCGACTCGATCGCGGCGGCGGCCGGCGGTGCGGCCAGCACATCGAGCAACACGTCGTACATCGAGAGCGCCGCCGGTGTCGCGGAGGGTGCCCGGACCGGCGTGGCCAACCTGGTCACCGGCGCGCTCTTCCTGCTCGCGATGTTCCTGGCGCCGCTGGTCGTGATCGTGCCGTTCGAGGCGGCGTCGACGGCCCTGGTGGTGGTCGGTTTCCTGATGATGACCGCGGTGCGGACGATCGACTGGTCCGACTACGAGATCGCCATTCCGGCGTTCCTCACCATCGTGCTGATGCCGTTCACCTACTCGATCTCCAACGGGATCGGCGCTGGTCTGATCACCTTCGTGGTGGTCAAACTGGCGCGGGGCAAGGCCCGGGAGATCCACCCCCTGCTGTACGGGGTGGCCGCGCTGTTCGTGCTGTACTTCCTGCGTGGGCCGATCGAGTCCCTGGTGCTCTGAGGTACCTCCGGGCGGGGAGTCGATCTGGATTCCCCGCCCGTACCATCTGAATCCCCTCGTGAGCCTGGTCATAACGGATGTCGTTAGCCATGCTCATTAGTTAAGCTAACTACTGTGACGGAGCGGACGGTGACGGCGGAACGCGTGCCACCGGCGCAGCTGGCTCCCCAGCTGCGTGATGCGATCACCCGACTCAACCGGCGGGTCCGACAGGCCCGACCGGTCGGCGACCTCACGGTCACCCAGGTCTCCGCGCTCACCAGCCTGCGGCTGGCGGGCGCGATGACGCCCCGGGAGCTGGCCGACGTGGAGCGGGTGCAGCCACCGACGATGACCAAAATCGTCGGGAAGCTGGAGGACCGCGGCCTCGTGCGGCGGACACCCCACCCGACCGACGGGCGGCAGGTCATCCTCGCGGCGACCGAAGGAGGGCAGGCCGTGCTCGACCAGTTCGAGCGGGCCCGCGACGAGTGGCTGGCCCACCGGCTGGCCGCACTGGACGAGGACGAACGGGAGACCCTGCAGAGGGCCGCCGAGATTCTTCAGCAGCTCGCTCGCGCCTGAGCCGCACCCGCGCCACCGGGTCCGTGCCGTCACCTGTCGATGACGCGTACGTCCGGAGGAGGCGCACCAAGAGTGCAGGCGAAGCTGAGCACGATGTTCCAGTCCCTACAGGTCCGCAACTACCGCCTCTTCGCATCCGGGCAGCTGATCAAGTTGATCGGCGTCTGGATGATGTTCATCGCCCAGGACTGGCTCGTCCTCGAGCTCTCCAACAACTCGGCGACCGCGCTCGGCGTGGTCACCGCCTGTCAGTTCACCCCGGTGCTCCTGCTCACCCTGCTCTCCGGCCGGCTCGCCGACCGGTACGACAAGCGGGTGCTGCTCTTCGCCGCCAACGCCTTCTGGAGCCTGCTCGCGCTCGGCATGGCGGTGCTGGTCCTCACCGACCTGGTGCAGCTCTGGCACGTCTTCGCCTTCGCCGCGCTGCTCGGCACGGCCAACGCGGTGGAGACCCCGGTCCGGCAGGCGTTCGTCTCCGAACTGGTCGGCACGCCGCTGCTGCCCAACGCGCTGTCGCTGAACGCCGCCGTGTTCAACTCCGCCCGGATCGTCGGCCCGGCCGTGGCCGGCCTGGCCATCGCCGCGTTCGACGTGGGCCCGGTCTTCCTCTTCACCGCCCTCAGCTCGGTCGCGCCCCTGGTCAACGTGGTCCGGATGCGTACGACCGAGCTGCACCGCGACGCCCTGCTGCCGCGCGACGAGCGGGCGTCCGCCCGGGTCGTCGACGGGCTGCGGTACGTGTGGCGTCGCCCCGACCTGCTGCTGCCGATGGCGGTCATGTCGGTGATCGGCATGTCGCTGTTCAACTTCCAGCTCACCCTGGCCGCGTTGGCGAAGACCGTCTTCCACACCGGTGCCGCCTCCTTCGGCCTGTTCAGCACGGCGCTGGCCGTCGGCGCGCTCGGCGGCGCGCTCAGCGGCACCGGTCGGCGTAGCCGCCCGTCGGTGTGGCTGGTGCTCGGCGCGGCGATCGCCTGTGCCAGCTTCGGCACCCTGGTTGGCCTCTCCTCGGCGTACTGGCTGGTCGTGGCGCTGCTGGTGCCGACCGGTTTCTGCATGGTCTTCTTCGCCCAGGCCGCCAACCAGCGGATCCAGATGGGCGTGGACGCGGCCTTCCGGGGGCGGGTGATGGCGCTGTGGGTGCTGGTGTTCCTGGGTACCAACCCGGTCGGCGCGCCGCTGATCGGTTGGGTCGCGGAGCACTACGGTGCCGGTGCCAGCATCTGGATGGGCGGGCTCATCTCGCTGGCCGCCGCGGTGATCGCGCTCACCTGGCAGCTGCGCCACTCCGGTGCCCGGCTGCGTTTCCGGGTGCTGCCGATGCCCCGTTTCTACGTCACCTCCACCGACTGCTGAGGTTTACGGCGTGGCTGGGCCGCGTCCGGTTGCGCGGATCGCGCGGATGCGGCCAAACCGGTGGCGGGGTGGCACGGTGGGGCTTAGCGTCGATACGTGGGAGTCGGACGCGCGCTGATGCTGGCCCTGGCGTTGCTCGCCGTGGCCACTCTGCCGGCGGCATTCGCCCTGCTCTTCTGCTACGACGAGATCCTCGACCGGGTGGTCTGCGGCTGGTCCGAGTGGCGTGACCGCCGGCGGGAGAAGCGCACGATCGCCCGTCTCGACCGGGCCATCGAGGCCGACGCGCTGACCCGGGACATCGACCTCAGCGAGTTCGACCGCGCCGACCGCCGGCCGCTGGAGCAACTCGCCGCCGACCTGCGCCGTCTCGGCGGTCAGCGGATCGGCGGCACCGGTCGCTCGATGGTCTGGCACAGTGCGCTGCTCCAGGCGTACGACGACCGGCTTCGCCTCGCCTGCCGCGCCCTCGGCATCACCGAGCACCTCGCCGAGTTGGAGGGCGTCGATCAGGAGATCGAGCGGGTCCGGGTGGAGGGTGTGCTGCACGCCGCCGGGCTGGCCCTGCCGGCGGCCCGGGCCGGGCACCGGCAGCGGCACCGCTGACCGGCCGCACGCTGTGCGACTCTTCGTCGCGGTCTGCCCGTCCGTCGAGGCCGTCAATCACCTCGGCGCACAGGTCGCCCGTCTGCGCGTCGCGGCGGCGGCCGCCGCTGGCGTCAACGTCCGACTCGCCGACCCGGCCGACCTGCACCTCACCCTGGCGTTCCTCGGTGCCGTCGAGTCTGCCCGCCTGGTCGAGGTGGAGAGTGCGCTCGGCTTGGCCGCCGAGCGGTTCCGGGACGGCCGCGACGCCGTACCTCGGTTGAGTCTCGGCGGCGGTGGCCGGTTCGGTGGGGACCGGTCCACCGTGCTCTGGGTGGACGTGCGGGGGGAGGTCGAGGCGTTGCACGTGCTGGCCGGGTTCATCCGGTCCCGACTGAGCCACGGCCTGCTGCCGTGCGACGAGAAGCCGTTCCGGCCGCATCTGACCGTCGCCCGACCCGGCGACCGGATGAGCCCGGCCGACGTCGAGGCCGACCGGGCCAGCCTGGACGGGTACGAGGGGCCATCGTGGCCGGCATCGGAGCTGCTGCTGGTGCGCAGTCACCTGGGCGGTCGACCGCGTTACGAGCGGATCGCCGCCTGGTCGCTGTGACCCGGCGGCGCTTGGCTGGTCGCGGCGGACGGCCTGCTGCGGAGGACCTCGCGGGCCTGTTCGGCGGCGCGGGTGACGCTCTCGCTGATGAAGTCGAGGAAGCGGGCGATGTTCTCCAGACGGGCGGCGGCGGGGGTGTGCGCGCCGAGGAGGGCGACGCCCTGGCGTGCGGTGGCGACGAGATGGTCGTTGGCCCGGGCGCTGGCGATCGTCGCCTGGTAGAAGAGCTCGTCGTCGACGACGTAACGGTCACGGCGGCGTTCGTCGCGTTCGCGGCGGACGAGGCTCTGGCTCTCCAGGAAGGTGATCGCCTTGGAGATCGACGCCGGGCTCACCTGGAGTCGTCGGGCTAGTTCAGACGCGGTGAGACTGCCCGAGTCGGTGATGAACAGGCTGGTCAGCACCCGGGCCGCCATCTTGGTCAGACCGGAGGCCATGAGGACGGTGGTGAACGCCTCCTCGTACTCGGCCACGGCCTGCGCGTCGCGTCCGTCCGGTCGGGGAGCCGCCTCGGCCCCACGGGAAGGGACGGGCTTGCGCCGGTGGGCGCGGCGTTCGCTCGCGCGGTGGGCCAGGTCGGCGCGGTAGCCGATGGGGCCGCCGTTGCGCATCACCTCACGCGTGACCGTCGAGGTGGGACGATCGAGGCGTCGGGCGATCTCGGCGTAGGGGAGGCTGTCGGCCAGCCCCAGCGCGATCTGCTGGCGTTCCTGCTGGCTGAGCCTGCCTCCCGGCATAGCGATCTCCTGATGGTCGGTCCTGTGGGGGCGGTACCGGACTCCGTCACCATAGCGTTAACTCACTGCTCAATGCAACGTTGAGGTAGATCCCGTTGCATTAGATTCAGGATAGTTGCAACAAATATAGTGCAGTGATCTGGGGAGACAGCATCTCCTTGCAACGACGCTGTTGCCGGCACATGGAAAGCAACGTAGCTTTTCGTACATCGCGAACAAGCGCGAACATGGGAGAGCATGATGCAGACGTTCGACACCCCCGCCCCGATCTCCGCCGTCCTGGACATCCCCGCCGGGCGCATCCAGTTCATCGCCGCGGACCGCACCGACACCACCGTCGAGGTCCTCCCGGCCGACCCCGCCAAGAGCCGCGACACCAGGACCGCTGAGCAGACCACCGTCGCCTACGCCGACGGCGTCCTGCGAATCACGACCGCACGACCCATCAACAAGCTCTTCGGCCCCGCAGGATCCCTGGAAGTCACCGTCCGGCTGCCCGCCGACTCCCACGTCGAGGCCAGGGTCGCCAGCGCCGAGCTTCGGGGTGTCGGACGCCTCGGCGACGTCGCCTTCGACGGGGCGTACCGACAAATCAAGATCGACGAGGCCGCGAGCGTTCGCCTCACCGCAATCGAGGGCGACGTCGAAATCGGCCGACTCAACGGCCCCGCCGAGATCAGCACCGCGCGGGGCGACATCACGATCGCCGAGGCGACGCGCGGCACTGTCGTCCTCCGTACCCAGGCCGGCGACATCTCGGTCGCCGCAGCGGCTGGCGTCTCATCCGCCCTGGACGCCGGCACCGGCAACGGCCGCATCGACAACACCCTCAAGAACGACGGCACCGCTCAACTCGACATCCACGCCAGCACCCTGCATGGCGACATCACCGCCCGCAGCCTCTGAAAAGGACGAACCCAGATGACGAACAACAGCACGTCCTCGACCAACTCGACGTGGACCGGCATGGTGTCGGTCGACGACACGGCCCTGGCCGTCACCGACACCGGCGGCCCCGGCATCCCCGTGATCTACCTCAACGGGCAGTTCGCCACCCAGGGCTACTGGCGGCGGGTCATCGCCGACCTGGGCACCGGGTACCGGCACATCACCTACGACGAACGGGCCCGCGGCAGGAAGTCGAAGCGCTCAGCCGACTACTCGTTCGAGGCGGCCGTCCGGGACGTGGACGCCGTTCTGGCCGCCCGTGGGGTGCACCAGGCGGTGCTGGTGGGCTGGTCCTACGGAGCGGTGGTCGGGGCGCACTGGGCCAAGCGGAACCCGGAGCGTGCCCTCGGCGCGGTCCTGGTCGACGGTGCGTTCCCGCACGACTGGCTCGACGAGGCCATGGCGCAGCGGATCCGCAAGATGTTCCGACGGATGAACCTGTTCATGCCGCTGCTGCGCCCGACCGGCCTGACCCCACGGATGAACGCCGACCAGATGGCGGACAGCAACATCGAACTCGGCGAACTGTCCCGCGAGCGCGAACTGGGCCCGGTGCTGGACGCCATCACCGTCCCGGTGCGGTATGTCGTCGCCTCCGGAACGTCCCTCGGCAGCCGGGGGGACGAACAGGAGCAGATCCGCACCAGCCTCGACGCGGTGACCGCCCGCAACCCGAACATCACCATCGGCGCGAAGGTCGCCAGTAACCACGGTGCGATCCTGAAGAAGGACTTCCGAGCCGTAGCCGAGGCCGTACGCGGGGTCACCGCCCCTCATCGCGAAGGCGCCGGAGACGTTCGGTGAGGTCCGAACGCTCGCGTTGACGGGTGACGCAAGGTCACCCGTCAACGCGAGGCGTCAGGAGGATTCGCGGGCGGCCGGGCCGCTGCCGAAGAGCACATCGTCCCAGCTCGGCAGCCGCTTGCGCGGCTTGCCATTGGCGTCGGTCGACTCGCCGCCGGCGGCCGCCGCGGCGCCCGTCCGGCGGGGCCGCAGCACCGCCAGCGACGGCACGGCCGGCACCTCCTTGGGCGCGTCCGAATCGTCGTCGAAGGCCGAGCCCTGGCCACCGCCGAGCAGCGCGGCGGCACCCCCACCGACCGGCCGCTGCCGGGGGGCGTCCGACCCGGCCAGAGCAGCCGGGGTACGCGGCTCCAGCCCGCGACCCGACGAGGCGCCGAGCGGGCGGTCCAGCGAGGCGAGCAGCGCGTCACGGCCGGCCCGGATCGGGTCGCGACCAGGTCGCGGATGCTCGGACGCCGCCGGCAACCCGTGCCCGCCACGACTCGGCTCGCCGCGCGACGGACCAGGCAGGGCATGTCCGCCCCGCTCCGGTGCCGGCTCCTGGCCGAGGATCGGGGTGGGCCGCTCGGCGCACAGGTACTGCGCCATGTCGTCGTGCGGGGCGACCGACTGTCGGGTCTTGTCGAGGTCCCAGATGGCCTGCGCGGTGGCCTTGCCCGACGGCCAGGTGGCGATGATCCGCCAGGTGCCGTCGTCACGCCGATACGCGTCCCACGAGATCTTCTCGGTGTCGATGCCGTGCTGGCTCAGCCGACCGTTGACCACCTCGGCGAGCGGGGTGGGCTTCTCCGCGCCCTTGAGGCGGGTGCGGCGGGCGTGCTGGGCGAGCATCGCCCGCTCCTGCAACACCGGGCCGGCATAGCGCAGCACCCGGTCGACCGGCACCCCGGCGATCCGGGCGACATCCTCCGCGGACTCACCGGAGCGGATGCGGGCCTGAATGTCCCGAGGAGACAGTGACGGAACCGGGTCGGCCGCGGTCGGTGCCACCGCCAGCGGCGGCGCGCCGGGCTCGGCGTGCAGCGCACCGGAGATCCGTTCGTCGATCGGCAGGGCGAGCAGCCGCCCAACCTCGTCGGCGAGAACCAGGGCATGGCCGTCCTCGGAGAGGGCGACGAAGCGTACTGGGCGCATAGCGTTGCCTCCGTCCCGCTTCGCTGGCCGCACGCCACGAGTCGGCCACCCAGGCGTCTCGGACCACCGTACGCGCATCTGCCTCGGGGTGGGGGAAGCGACACCCCGCATGTCGTGACTGAGCTGCGGCGATGATCACGGTCGGTGTCCGTGGAGGCCCCAACGGACACCGACCGTGACGAACGTCAGAGTCGCTCGACCACGTAGTCGATGGACGCGGTCAGCGCCTCGACATCGGCCGGCTCGACGGCCGGGAACAGCGCCACCCGCAGCTGGTTGCGACCGAGCTTGCGATAGGGCTCGGTGTCGACGATGCCGTTGGCGCGCAGCGCCTTGGCGATCGCGGTGGCATCCACCCCGTCGGCGAAGTCGATGGTGGCGACCACGTTGGAGCGCAGCGCCGGGTCGGTGACGAACGGGGTGGCCACGCTGGACCGCTCGGCCCAGCCGTAGACCGTGGCGGCGCTCTCGGCGGTGCGCTTCGCCGCCCAGGCCAGACCGCCCTGCGCGTTCATCCAGTCGGTCTGCTCGGCGGCCAGGAAGATGGTGGCCAGCGCCGGGGTGTTGTAGGTCTGCTCCAGCCGCGAGTTGTCGATCGCGGTGACCAGGTCGAGGAAGGCGGGGATGTAACGCCCGGATGCCTTGATCTCGGCGGCCCGGTCCAGTGCGGCCGGCGACATCAGGGCCAGCCAGAGACCGCCGTCGGAGCCGAAGCACTTCTGCGGAGCGAAGTAGTAGACGTCGGTCTCGCCGACGTTGACCTCAAGGCCACCCGCGCCGGAGGTCGCGTCGACCAGCAACAGCGCGCCCTTGTCGGCACCGGCCACCCGGCTGATCGGGACGGCCACGCCGGTCGAGGTCTCGTTCTGCGGCGTCGCGTACGCGTCCACGCCGGACTCGGCGACCAGGGTCGGGGCGCTGCCCGCGTCGGCCTTACGGACGGTCGGCTCACCCAGGAACGGGGCGTCCTTGACCGACTTGGCGAACTTGGCGCCGAACTCGCCGAAGCTGGCGAACTGGGCCCGGTCGCGGATCAGGCCGAAGCTGGCGACCTCCCAGAACGCGGTGGTGCCACCGTTGCCGATCACCACCTCGTAGCCCTCGGGCAGCGAGAAGAACTCGGCGATCCCGGAGCGCAGCCGGGCCACCTGGTCACGGACCGTCTTCTGCCGGTGAGAGGTGCCGAGGTAGCTGGTCGCGACCTCGGCGAGAGCGGACACCGCCGCCGGGCGGACCTTGGACGGGCCGCAGCCGAAGCGTCCGTCGGCGGGCTTGATCTCATCGGGAATCCGGATGATCGGTGCGTCAGCCACGGTCTTGAAGATCCTTCCGCAAGGGCGAGGGCGGGCCCGGCGACACTGCCGGCCCTCATCCTCGCACCCGGGCCGGACGGCGATGGCCGGGGTCCCGGCGGTCGGTCTGAGTCCTTCGCCACAGTCGGCTCGGGCAGCCCGACAATGACCCCTCTTCGACGCGCGGCGTCGAGAAGGGGCCCTCACCTACCGCTCAGACGCCGTGCGGGATGGCCGCCCAGCCCTCGACGTCGGACGGCTTGCGGGTCTCCGGGCCCATGTAGCGGGCGGACGGGCGGACCAGCCGCTGCAAGCGCTTCTGCTCCAGGATGTGCGCGCTCCAGCCACCCATCCGTGCGCAGGTGAACATCGAGGTGAACATGTGCGCCGGCACCTCGGCGAAGTCCAGCACGACGGCCGACCAGAACTCGACGTTGGTGGCCAGCACCCGGTCCGGGCGGCGGGCCTGAAGCTCGGCGAGGGCGGCCTTCTCCAGCGCCTCGGCGATCTCGAAGCGCGGCGCGCCCAGCTCCTTGGCCGTGCGCCGGAGCACGCGGGCCCGCGGGTCCTCGGCACGGTAGACGCGGTGGCCGAAGCCCATCAACCGCTCGCCGCGGTCGAGGACGCCCTTGACGTAGCCCTCCGCGTCGCCGCTGCGCTCCACCGCCTCCAGCATGCTGAGCACCCGGGACGGGGCGCCGCCGTGCAGCGGGCCGGAGAGGGCGCCGATGCCCGACGAGATGCAGGCAGCCGCGTCCGCCCCGGTGGAGGCGACGATGCGAGCGGTGAAGGTGGACGCGTTCAGGCCGTGCTCGGCGGCCGAGATGAAGTACGCGTCGACGGCCTTGACGTGCCGCGGGTCGGGCTCGCCGCGCCAGCGCTTCATGAACCGCTCGACGATGGTCTGGGCCTTGTCGATCTCCTTCTGCGGCACCGCCGGCAGGCCGAGGCCGCGGGCGGACTGGGCGACGAAGGAGAGCGCGGTCACCGAGACCCGGGCGAGATCCTCACGGGCCTGCTCGTCGGAGATGTCCAACAGTTGGTTGAGACCCCAGTACGGGGCCAGCATGGCGACCGCGGACTGCACGTCGACGCGGATGTCACCGGAGTGCACCGGCACCGGGAACGGCTCCGCCGGCGGCAGGCCCGGCCCGAACCGGCCGTCGACCAGCAGGGCCCACACGTTGCCGAACGACACCTGGCCGATCAGATCCTCGATGTCGACTCCGCGATAGCGCAGCGCACCGCCCTCACGGTCAGGTTCGGCGATCTCGGTCTCGAAGGCGACCACGCCCTCCAGCCCGGGTTTGAAATCGGCCATGTCGCTCTCCTGGATCTGGTCGGTGCGCCCGATCGCTCATCCGGCCCGATCGGCCGAGCGCCTTAGGCGACCCTCAGGGATGTGTTCGGAACATACTGCCTGTTGAGTAAGGGATACGCGACCCGCTGCGACTGTGCTGCACGCGACATCCCCGGACGCGCATTCTCCGCACGGCTCAGTGAGACTGGGCAGGGCGGGCTGGTCAGCGCGGGAGGGTGCTGGCGGGGCCCCCGAGAAGGAGTGGGGACGTGACGGGCGACACACCCGCCCCGGCCGCGATGCGTAACGAGTACGCCGCGGACCTGGGCCTGACCGAGGCTGACCTGGCCGCCGACTGGCACACCCAGTTCGACAGCTGGTTCGCCGACGCGGTGGCCTTCGGGCTACCCGAACCGAACGCCATGGTGGTGGGCACCGCCGACTCGGCCGGCCGGCCGAGCGGGCGGACGGTGCTGCTGAAGGGGTACGACCCGGAAGGCTTCGTCTTCTTCACCAACCACCTGTCGCGCAAGGGCGTCGAGGCGACCGCCAACCCGTACGCCAGCCTGGTCTTCCCGTGGTTTCCCATGCAGCGTCAGGTGGTGGTCGCCGGGCGGGTCGCGCACGTCGACCGCGCGACGAGCGAGGCGTACTTCGCCAGCCGGCCGCGCGGCTCCCAACTGGGCGCCTGGGCCAGCCCGCAGTCCCAGGTCGTGTCGGGCCGGGCGGTGCTGGAGGAGCGGTACCAGGAGGCGGCCGAGCGGTTCGCCGACCAGGCCGAGATCCCGACCCCGACGCACTGGGGCGGGCTGCGGGTCCAACCCGAGTCGGTGGAGTTCTGGCAGGGTCGGGCCGGCCGGTTGCACGACCGGCTGCGCTTCCGTCGTCTCGATGAGGGTGGCTGGATCGTCGAGCGGTTGGCGCCGTGACAGGTGTGCAGGAGACCCGGCCGCGCGCGGCGCGCCGCTGGGCCATCGACGTACGCCCGCTGCGGGTTCCGGCGTACCGCCGGCTCTGGCTCGGCAACACCGTGGCGATGTTCGGCTTCCAGTTCACCGCCGTCGCGGTACCGGTGGAGATGTACGCCCTGACCCGGGACTCGTTCTGGGTGGGCCTGCTGGGGGTGGCTGCCTTCGTACCGTTGCTGGTCTTCGGGCTCTGGGGCGGCGCGGTCGCCGACGCCCGCGACCGGCGTGCGGTGCTACTTGGCGGCTCATTGTTGCTCTGGGCATCCACCCTCGGTCTGCTGGTCCAGGCGCTGCTGGACGTGGGCAGCCCAGTGCTGCTGCTGGCGTTGATGGCGTTGCAGTCGGTGGCCTTCGCGATCAGCTCGCCGGCCCGCAGCGCGATGCTGCCCCGGCTGGTGCCGGAAGACCTGGTGGCGTCCGCCACCACGCTGAACTACACGACCTTCACCGCCGCCTCGGTCGCCGGCCCGCTCGCCGCCGGCCTGATCCTCTCCGCCTCGCCGGACACCACGGTGGTCCTGCCGATCGCGTACGGGCTGGACGCGGTGCTGTTCACCGCGATGCTCTGGGCCGCGCTGCGGCTCCCCTCGCTTCCGCCCGAGCCCACCGCCGACGGCCAGGCCCGGCGTGCCGGCCTGGCCAGCGTCGTCGACGGGTTCCGCTACCTGGCCACCACCCCGGTGCTGATGCTGTCCTTCGGGGTGGACCTGATCGCGATGATCCTCGCCATGCCACGGGCCCTCTTCCCGGAGATCGCGCACGAGCGGTTCGGCGGCGGTGGCTCGGTCGGCCTGCTCTACAGCGCCATCGCGATCGGCTCGATGATCGGTGGGCTGACCTCCGGCTGGATCGGCCGGCTCCGCCGGCAGGGGCTCGGCCTGGTGCTCGCGGTGGTCGGCTGGGGCCTGGCGATCGCCGCGGCCGGGTTGGCCCACCAGCTCTGGCTGATGGTCGTGCTGCTCGCGGTGGCCGGCGCCGCCGACCTGATCAGCGCGGTGCTGCGTCAGTCGATGCTGCTGGTCTACGCACCGGATCGGATGCGCGGCCGACTCCAGGGCGTCAACACGGTCGTGGTGGCGGGTGGCCCACGCCTCGGCGACCTGCGCGCCGGCACCATGGCCGCCGGGTTCGGTGGCGGGGTGGCCTGGGTGGCCGGTGGGCTCGCCTCCGCGGTGCTCGTGGTGGTGCTCGCGGTCGCATTCCCGGCGCTGGTGCGCTACCGGGCGGCGACGGCGTCGAGCGACAAGCGGGCCTGACCGGTTAGGGTCGCCGGCATGGAAAGCCCCGATCAGCGCCCGTTCTCCGGCGCCCAGTGGACCATCTCCGCCGCCGGGCACGAGGCCGTCATCGTGGAGGTCGGCGGTGGGCTCCGGACGTACCGGCACGACGGTGTCGACCTGGTCGACGGGTACCAGACCGACGAGGTCTGCCCCGGTTGCACCGGGCAGGTGCTGGCACCCTGGCCGAACCGGATCCGCGATGGTCGCTACCCGTTCGACGGGCGGACGCACCAGCTCGCACTGACCGAGCCGGAGCGGCACGTGGCCATCCACGGGTTGGTCAACTGGGTGCCGTGGCAGTTGCTGGAGCAGTCGGCGGCCGCCGTGACGGTCGGCTACGACCTGCCGCCACAGCCCGGCTACCCGTGGCCGCTGCGGCTGCGCAGCCGGTGGAGCGTGGACGCGGACGGGCTGCGCGCCGAGCACGAGGTGATCAACATCGGCGGGGAGTTGGCCCCGTTCGGCTTCTCCGTGCACCCGTACCTGCAACTACCGGGCGTCGCGGTGGACGACCTGTTGCTGCGGCTGCCCACCCGGAGCCGGGTGCTGGTGGACGGTCGGCTGCTGCCGGTGGGAGTGACCCCGGTGGTCGGCACCGAGTACGACTGGACCAGCCCGCGCCGGATCGGCCCGGCGGTGCTGGACGACTGCTTCGGCGACGTGATCCGGGACGCCGACGGCGGCTCGTCGGTGAGCCTCTCCGCGCCGGACGGTTCGGCCGGCGTGAGCATCTGGGCGGATGCCGAGTTCGGCTGGTGGCAGGTGTTCACCGGGGACGCCCTCACCGGCGAGCGGCACCGCCGCTCGGTGGCGATCGAGCCGATGACCTGCCCACCGGACGCGTTCCGGTCGGGCAAGGATCTGCTCACGCTCAAGCCCGGCACGACCTGGCGAGGTGCCTGGGGCATCCGCCCCGGCGCCTGATGGACTTCGCCGAGGTGGTCCGCCGTCGGCGGATGGTGCGCAACTACGACCCGGACCGTCCGGTCCCGCCCGACGTGGTGGACCGGCTGCTCGAGCACGCGGTCCGCGCGCCGTCGGCCGGCTTCGCCCAGGGCTGGGGCTTTTTGGTGTTGGAGGAGCCGGCCGATCGGGACCGGTTCTGGGCCGCCACCACCCCCGATGGCGGTGGGCGGGAGCGCTGGCTCGCCGGCATGCGCCGAGCACCCCTGATCGTGGTGCCGCACGCCAACGAGTCGGCCTACCTGCGGCGGTACGCGGAGCCGGACAAGGGCTGGACGGATCAGTCCACGGACCGGTGGCCGGTGCCGTACTGGCACGTGGACGCCGGCTTCGCCGCGTTGCTGATGCTGCTCACCGCCGTGGACGAGGGGCTGGGGGCGTGCTTCTTCGGCATTCCGCCGCAGCGGCTCGCCGCCTACCGGGACGCGTTCGGCGTGCCGCCGGAGTACCAACCCATCGGTGCCGTCACAATCGGTTACCGGGCAGCCGACCATCGGTCACCGTCGTTGCGCCGCGGGCGTCGCCCGATGGACGAGGTTGTGCGGCGGGGCCGGTGGAACTGAGGCTGACGTCCCGTTCGTCCGGTTGAGGATCGGACGAGCGATAGCGAAACTGACATCAGGGAGCAGAACGCAGCGTGCGCTGGGCGGCTAGGCTGGCACGGTCATCGGTGCCGCGCCGCGCGGTGCCCGCCGCGGCCCGGCTCGGCGCCGTCGGTCGGCCCGGCCACGGGGAGGGGAGCGTGCCGTCGTGATCTTCAGAGCGGTCCGGGACGGGCGTCCCTATCCGGAGCACAATCTGACGCTCAAGCAGTGGGCGGAGATCCCGCCGCGGCCACTGCGCCTGGATCAGATGATCACCACCAAGCGCGAGTTGGCGCTGGACAAACTCCTCGCGGAGGATTCCACCTTCTACGGTGACCTCTTCCCGCACGTCGTGCAGTGGAACGGCGGGCTCTACCTGGAGGACGGGCTGCACCGGGCGCTGCGCGCCGCCCTCCAGCAGCGCAACCAGATCCACGCGCGGGTGCTGGTGCTCTCCGAACCCATCGAGTGACGAGCCCTTCTTTCGTGCGCTGAACCTTCGTTAGGGTGGCGTCCATGACCGCTCCGCTGGATCTGCTCGACCTGGACCCGTCGCTCAGCGAGGAGGAGCGGCAGATCCGTGACGTCGTCCGCCAGCTCGTCGACGACCGGGTGCGGCCCCACGTCGCCGACTGGTACGAGGACGGTCGGGTGCCCGCCCGGGAACTGGCCCGCGAGTTCGGCAAGCTCGGCCTGCTCGGCATGCACCTGACCGGCTACGGCTGCGTCGGCGCCTCCGCGGTCGCCTACGGGCTGGCCTGCCAGGAGTTGGAAGCCGGCGACTCCGGCCTCCGCTCCCTGGTCTCCGTACAGGGATCACTCGCCATGTACGCGATCTGGCGTTACGGCAGTGAGGAGCAGAAGCAACGCTGGCTGCCGTCGATGGCCACCGGTGAGGCGATCGGCTGCTTCGGCCTGACCGAGCCGGACCACGGCTCCGACCCCGCCTCGATGGCCACCCGGGCCCGCCGCGACGGCGACGACTGGGTGCTCACCGGCGGGAAAATGTGGATCACCAACGCCCCGATCGCGGACGTCGCGGTGATCTGGGCGCGCACCGACGAGGGCGTACGGGGTTTCGCCGTACCAATGGACACGCCCGGCGTCACGGCCCGGGAGATCCGCCGCAAGATGTCGCTGCGCGCGTCGGTGACCGGCGAGATCGTGCTCGACGACGTCCGGCTCCCGTCCGACGCCCAACTGTCCGAGGCGGTCGGGCTCAAGGCGCCGCTGAGCTGCCTCACCGAGGCCCGCTACGGCATCGTCTGGGGCGCGGTGGGCGCGGCCCGCGACTGCCTGGAAACCACCCTGGCGTACGCGACCACCCGCACCCAGTTCGGTCGCCCACTGGCCGGCTTCCAGCTCACCCAGGCGAAGCTCGCCGACATGGCCGTCGAGTTGGTGAAGGGGCAACTGCTCGCGCTGCACCTGGGCCGGCTCGCCGACGCCCACCGGCTGCGGCCCGAGCAGGTCAGCGTGGGCAAACTGAACAACGTGCGGGAGGCCCTGGCCATCGCCCGGCAGTGCCGCACCATCCTCGGCGCCAATGGCGTCTCCGGCGAGTACCCGGTGATGCGGCACGCCAACAACCTGGAGAGCGTGCTGACCTACGAGGGCACCAGCGAAATCCACCAGCTGGTCATCGGGCAGCGGCTCACCGGGCTCTCCGCGTTCGCCTGACCTGCTGGTTTGTCACTTCCAGGCGCTCGCCGCGCGACTGTCGTATCGGGGCCGTACCGTCATTGACAGACGACGTGTCTGACGAGGACGGTGAGCGTGATGGCCCGCGACGCTGGCAGCAACGAGCCCACGAGAGAGTTCCCCGGTTACCCGACCGGTGACGATCTCAAGGCGCGGTCGAGCGCGACACCCGAGTGGACCACGGATACGCCGGGTGACCCCGGTGGGCCTGCTGGGCCTGGTGGCCCCGGTGGGCCTGGTGGGCCCGGCGGCCCGACGACCGGTGGCGACGGTCCCGGTGGTGGTGGCGGTGGTGGGGCGGCCCGAGGGCTGCTCCTGCTGCTCGGCGCCGCCGCGCTGGCCGTGGTCGTGCTGCTCGGCATTCAGGCGACCGGCATCCTGCCGGAGTTCCGCAACCCGTTCGCCAAGGAGCAGACCGACCGCAGTCAGCCACCGCTGCTGAAGTCGATCCAGGACCTCAGCCGCTACGTGGCCGCCGAAGGCAACTTCCAGGTCGTCGTCGACACGCAGAACGACCGGCGCAACGTTCCGGACTTCCTGCTCAACGAGCGCACCCTGTTCGTCGGGGCCGGCAGCGTCGAGGCGTACGTCGACTTCACCAAGATCGGTGAGGGTGCCGTCGTCCAGTCCGCCGACGGCAAGTCCGTCGAGATCAAGCTGCCCGCGCCGCAGCTCGGCGAGACCAACCTCGACATGGAGAAGAGCTACGTCTTCGCCGAGCAGCGCGGTCTGCTCAACCGACTCGGTGACCTGGTCGGCAACGACCCCAACCGGCAGCAGCAGGTCTACCAGCTCGCCGAGGACCGGATCACCGCCGCCGCCCGGGACAGCGGGCTCTCGGCCCGAGCCGAGGAGAACACCCGCAAGATGCTGGAGGGGCTGCTCCGCTCCCTCGGCTACCAGCAGATCACGGTCACCTACATAGCCCCCTGACCTGCACCCCCGTACGCCGAAGCGCCCGCCCCCGGACGGGGCGGGCGCTTTCGTCTTGCCTCTCTGTTCCCGTGCTGCCCTTTGCCCTCGGTGCCGACTGGGCGATGCCGCGCCCCTGGCCCTGTTGCACGTCGCTGCGTTGGCCATGAGTATCGGCGCGTGAAAGGGGCGTGAGGAACGGTAGCCAAGGGTCCGACCGAGCAATCTTGGACAGTTTCCGTTAGCAGCTGACGGAAACTGTCCAAGATCTGCGATTACGTCAGGTGCGCGGGGCGGATCAGTGGCCGGTGGAGGCTAGGTAGCGGTCCTCGTTCGGCATCAGCACCCACAGGATCAGGTAGACGATCACCTGCGTGCCGGGCAGCAGCAGCGACAGCAGGAACAGCAGCCGGACCATGCCGGCCGACATGCCGAACCGCCGTCCGAGGCCGGCGCAGACACCGGCGATCATGCGCCCCTCGCGGGGCCGGACCAGTTTGCGACTCATCGTCGTACTCCCACTCTGCGGCGGTGCGCCGCGTCTGCAATCCACGGTAGAAAGGGATGACCACCTCGCCCTCGGTCCCGAGGAGGAGCGGCAACCCGTGGACCCGTAGGTGCTTTACCCGGGCCGCCCCCGCTGACGCCTTCCCGAGCCGCCCCAGCACCCATTGCCGGCCGCCGGCCGTCCGCCGTCGGTCTGCGCCCGCCTGCCCGTCGGTCTGCGCCCGCCTGCCCGTCGGTCTGCGCCCGCCTGCCCGCCGGGCCTGCGCCCGCCCGCCCGCTGTCGGCCTGCGGCTCGGGCTGTCGCCCCCTCCGGTCTGCGGCGCCCGCCTCTGCCGGGCCAAGATCGTGCTCGATCCTGGTTGTAGTGGCATCGAGGCGCGGGGATACCACCAGGTCCTGGATTGAGCACGATCTTGCGGGCGCGGGGCGCGGGGCGCGGCGGGAGATGGCGGTTGGGTGTTCACGTCCCGGACCGGGTGGGCGATGAGCTGGGCGGGTAGGCTGGCTGATCGGCCTTCCACACCCCGGAGGGCCGGCACCCCATACCCCGGACGGTCACCAGCGGGGCCGCCAGATCGGTGGTCACGACCCGGCCGGGTCCCGTACGCCGGGACGACGGCGAGGAAGCGCAGCCATGATCAGTGTTTTCGACCTCTTCAGCGTCGGTATCGGGCCGTCCAGCTCGCACACGGTGGGGCCGATGCGGGCCGCGCGTACCTTCGTTGGCGGGCTCAAGGCCGACGGGCTGCTCACCGACACGGCGCGGGTGCAGGCCGAGCTGTTCGGCTCGCTGGGCGCCACCGGGCATGGCCACGGCAGCGGCCCGGCGGTGCTGCTCGGGTTGGCCGGTGAGTCGCCGGAGACGGTCGACACGGACACCGTCGGTCCTCGGGTCGAGCGGATCCGGGCTGAGCGGCGGATCAACATCCTCGACGCGCACGAGATCGACTTCGACCCGGATCGGGACCTGACGCTGCACCGCCGCCGGTCGTTGCCGTACCACCCGAACGGGATGACCTTCGCGGCGTACGACGGGGCCGGCGCGGAGCTGCGCAGCCGCACCTACTACTCCGTCGGTGGCGGGTTCGTGGTGGACGAGGCGGCGGCCGGCGCGGACCGGATCAAACCGGACAGCACGGCGGTGCGCTACCCCTTCCTGACCGGGGCGCAGCTCCTCGACGTCACCACCCGCACCGGTCTGTCGATCAGCGAGGTGATGCTGGCCAACGAGCGTTCCTGGCGCAGCGAGGCGGACATCCGGGCCGGTCTGCTGGAGATCTGGCGGGTGATGCAGGAGTGCGTGCAGCGCGGCTGCGAGCGGGACGGCGTACTCCCTGGGGGGTTGAAGGTTCGGCGGCGCGCGGCGGAGCTGCGGCGCGGCCTGGAGGCGGAGGCCGGGACGGCCGACCCGCTGCACGCGATGGACTGGGTGACGCTGTTCGCGCTCGCGGTCAACGAGGAGAACGCCGCGGGCGGCCGGGTGGTCACCGCGCCGACCAACGGCGCGGCCGGGATCATTCCGGCGGTGCTGCACTACTACACCCGGTTCGTGCCGGGCGCCGACGACAAGGGTGTGGTGCGGTTCCTGCTGACGGCGGGCGCGATCGGTGTGCTGTTCAAGGAGAACGCCTCGATCTCGGGCGCCGAGGTGGGCTGCCAGGGTGAGGTCGGTTCGGCGTGCTCGATGGCGGCGGCGGGGCTGGCCGAGGCGCTCGGGGGCACCCCGGAGCAGGTGGAGAACGCGGCCGAGATCGGGATGGAACACAACCTCGGGTTGACCTGTGACCCGGTGGGTGGCCTGGTGCAGATCCCCTGCATCGAGCGGAACGCGGTGGCTAGCATCAAGGCGATCACGGCCGCCCGGTTGGCGCTGCGCGGCGACGGGGTGCACAAGGTGTCGCTGGACAAGGTCATCAAGACCATGCGGGAGACGGGCGCCGACATGAAGGTCAAGTACAAGGAGACGGCGCGTGGCGGTCTGGCCGTCAACGTGATCGAGTGCTGAGTCCGGTCGATTCGGGGCAATCGTTCACCGACTGCTAACCTGTCGTCCGTTTCAGGAGGCGGGAGGGGCTGCGGTGACCTCTGGCGTCGCGGCGTTGTGGTCGCACCGCAACTCGCTGCGCATCCTGGTCAGGCGGGATCTGGCGGTCAAGTACCAGCAGTCGGTGCTGGGCTACTTCTGGTCGTTGATCGAGCCGCTCGGGATGGGCGCCATCTACTGGTTCGTCTTCGGGGTGCTCTACTCCCGGGACACCGGTCGGCACCTCGGTGAGGCGGCCGGGTCGTACCCGTTGTTCCTGATCACCGGCATCTTCGCCTGGATGTGGACCAGCTCGGCGCTGAGCGAGGCGACGAACGCGCTGACCGGCCAGTCCCGACTGATCACCACGATGAACGTGCCGCGTCAGGTCTTTCCGATCGGCCGGGTCACCGGCCGGTTCGCCGAGTACGCGGCCGGCCTGCCGATCCTGATCGCCATCGCGGTGATCTATGCGGTGCACGGTCGGATCCACCCCGGCTGGTCGCTGCTCTCCCTGCCGCTCGCGGTGGCCGTTCAGGCCGTTTTGTTGACCGGGCTCGCCCTGCTGCTGTCCGCGTGGAACGTGCTGATGCGCGACGTGGAACGGTTGATGCGGCTGATCATCCGGGTGCTCTTCTACGCCACGCCGATCATCTATCCGCTCAGCCTGGTCCGGGAGTCCGGGCTGCCCGGCTGGTTGAAGGTGGTGTACGAGCTGAACCCGCTGGTCGGGATCTTCCAGCTGCACCACGCGATCTGGTACCCGGACGAGTTCCCGGACGCCCGGCTGCTCGCCACCACGACCGTCGGCAGCCTGTTGGTGCTGGCCGCCGGTTGGTGGTCGTTCCGCCGGTTGGAGCCCGCCGTGCTCAAGGAGCTCTGAGGTGGCCGGGCCGATCATCGAGGCGGATGGCCTGGGCATCCGGTTCGTCCGCAACCGTCGCCGTCAACTACGGCTGCGCGAGTTGTTCATCCACCGGGGTGCCCGTGGTGCGCTGCCCGGCCAGTTCTGGCCGCTGCGGGACGTGTCGTTCACCGTGCAGCCCGGCGAGACGGTCGGGGTGATCGGGCGTAACGGCACCGGCAAGAGCACCCTGCTGCGGCTGATCGCCGGGGTGCTCATTCCGGACGAGGGTGGCATCCAGGTGCACGGCGCGGTGGCGCCGTTGTTGGAGTTGTCCGCCGGTTTCTCCAACGACCTGACCGGGCGGGAGAACCTGCACCTGGTCGGTGGGCTGCACGGACTGTCGACGAGCTACCTGAAGCGGCACTTCGACGAGATCGTCGAGTTCGCCGGTGAGCAGGTGGAAAGGGCCATCGACACGTCGGTGCGGCACTACTCGTCGGGAATGAAGGTGCGGCTGGGCTTCGCGATCATCTCGCACCTGCCGCACCCGATCCTGCTGATGGATGAGGTGACCGCGGTCGGGGACGCGGAGTTCCGCAAGAAGTGTTACGCGACTATTGATCGTCTGCTCGGGGAGGGGCGCACGCTGGTGCTGGTGTCACACAACGAAAAGGACCTGACCCGGTTCTGCCGTCGGGGGTTGTACCTCGACGCGGGCCGGTTGACGCTCGACGGCACCATCGCCGAGGCGCTCGACGCGTACCACGCCGCGGTCCCGCGGTGACGCTCGCGATCGTGCTCGCCGCCGGGACGACCGCGGCGGGCCTGACCACGGCGACCGGTGAGCGGCTGGCCGACCGCCTGGCCGCCCAGTTGCGCCTGGCCGGGGCGGACGAGGTGCGCTTCGCCGCCAACCTCGACGAGCTGGCCGACCTGGTCGCCGCCGCGACCGCCCCCGTGCTGATCACCGGCACGGACCTGGTGGCGCACACCGCCGTCCTGCGGCACCTGGCCACCAGCCCGGTGGGGCCGACGGTGGCGCTGGTGCTCGGCGACCCGCCGGTGCCCGGTCGGACCGCCGTGCGGGAGGAGCGCGGCCAGGTGGTCGACGCCGGCGCGTTGGACGCCCTCGACGGGGACGCCACGGGCGTGTTCGGCGGCGCGCTGCGGGTCGGCGTGGACGACCTGCCGACCCTCGCGGCCGCCGCCCGGGCCGCCGCGTCCGGGATGCTCCCCGTGGCCGCCCCGATCGGCCCGGCCGGTGACGTGGCGCCGCTGCCGGCGGCCGGCGGGGGCGGGTCCGGTGGGTCGGTCGCGGCCGGTGGCCCCGGGTCCGCCGTGGACCGGCTCTTCGCGGGTCTCGCGGCGCTCGGCACCCTGGTCTTCGCCCAGCGGGTACGCCTGCTCGTCGCCCACCGGGTCGAGGACCCGGCCGGGCTGACCGCTGCCGAGGCCGCGGTGACCGCGGTCGACGAGGACCGGGCCGAGCTGCGGCTGTCGGTGAAGGAGAGGGACGACTTCTTCTCCACCTACTTCGTCAGCACCTGGTCGCCGTACCTGGTCCGGCTCTCGGCCCGGCTCCGGCTCACCCCGACCGGGGTGACGGTGATCTCGGTGCTCTTCGCACTGGGCGCGGCGGTGCTGTTCGGGATCGGTGGACGACCCGCGCTGGTCGGTGGCGCGGTGCTGCTCTACCTCGGTTTCGTGCTGGACTGCGTGGACGGCCAGCTGGCCCGCTACACCCGGCACTTCAGCGCCTGGGGTGGCTGGCTGGACACGATGGCGGACCGGGCCAAGGAGTACCTGGTCTACGCCGGGCTGGGCTTCGGGGTGAGCCACGCCGGGCTGGGTAACGGGTGGGCGCTCGCGATCGCCGCGATGACGTTGCAGACCGTCCGGCACATGACCGACACCTGGTATGGGGTGCTGCACGACGAGGCGGCCCGTCGGCCGCGTACGGCCACGAACGCCAGCGGCGGGATCGGTGACCGGCTCAACGCGGCGTCGACCCGGGTGCAGGCGGACACCGGGTCGGTGTCGTACTGGCTGAAGCGGACCGTGGTCTTCCCGATCGGTGAGCGGTGGGCGCTGATCGCGTTGACCGTGGCGCTGTTCAACCCGCTGGTCAGCCTGATCGCCGTGCTGGTCTGGGGGGTGCTGGCGTTCGCGTACACCGGGGCGCTGCGGACGCTGCGGGCCCGCTGGATGTGGGTGCCGGTGCTGGACACGGTCGATGCCACCCTGCACCGCGACGACGGGCCGTTGGCCCGCTGGTTGCCGGTGGTCCGCCCGATGGGGCCGCTGACCCTGGCGGTGATCGCCGCGCTCGGCCCGGCGGTGCTGCTGGTCGGGGCGCTGCTGAGTGACGCGCCCGAGGGGCTGCGCTGGGCGGTGCCGGTGGCGTTGCTGGTGTTGCTGGTCGGCGGTCTGGGTGCCGGGGCGGCGCACAACGGTCCGCTGGACTGGCTGGTGCCCGCGGCGTTGCGGGCCGCCGAGTACCTGTTCGCCATCGCGGTCGGGGTGGTCGGTGCGGCGCCCGGCTGGCTGATCTTCGGGTACGTCTTCGTGCTCACCGTGCACCACTACGACCTGACCGCCCGGCTGGAGAAGCGGCAGACGGCACCGCCTCTGCACGCGATGACGCTGGGCTGGGAGGGGCGCTCGGTGCTGTTGGCCCTCGCGGCGATCGCCGGTATTGCGGGTATCGGACTGGCTACACTCGGTGCGTACCTTCTCGTGGTTTTCGTGGTGAGCGTCGTCCTGGCCTGGTTCGTGCGACCGGCCCGTAGCGCGCGGGCGTCGGTGGCGCCGGCGGGCGCTGGAGGTGCCGTGCCGCGCTGACGGAGGGCGGCCGGATGACCCTGATCAGCTTCGTGGTGCCGGCCTTCCGGGTGCAGGGTTACCTGCGGGAATGCCTGGACTCCATCCTCGGTCAGCCGGAGACCGACATCGAGGTGATCGCCGTCGACGACTGCTCGCCGGACGCCAGCGGCGACATCATCGACGAGTACGCGGCCCGCGACCAGCGGGTCCACTCGGTTCGGCTGCCGGAGAACGTCGGCCTCGGTCCGGCCCGCAACATCGGGCTGGACCGGGCCGTCGGCGAGTACGTGTGGTTCCTCGACGGCGACGACTGGCTGGCTCCGGAGTGCCTGATCGAGGTTGCCGAGCGGTTGCGGGTCACCCGCCCGGACGTCCTGCTGGTCGACCACGTCCGCACCCACTGGAACGACACCTCCACCCGCAGCGCGATGGCCGAGGTGTTTCCGGAGTCGCCGGGTCCGGGCACCTTCCGGTTGCGGGACCGGCCGCAGGCCATGCACCTGCTGCACACCGCGTGGAACCGGCTGGTCCGTCGGGAGTTCCTCGTCGACCTGGGGCTGCGCTTCGCGCCCGGATGGTACGAGGACGTCTCGTTCAGCTACCCGGTGCTGATGGCCGCGCGGCGGATCGGCGTACTGGACCGGGTCTGCGTCAACTACCGCCAACGCCGTGCCGGCGCGATCACTCGGACCCGAGGTGACCGGCACTTCGAGGTCTTCCCGCAGTGGCACCGGGTCTTCCACCTGATGGAGTTGTGGGGGTCGGCGACGGAGGCCCTGCGGCCGGCGGTCTTCGAGCGGATGATCTGGCACTACCTGACCGTCCTCGGCAACGGTCAGCGGATCGCGCCGGAGCTGCGGGAGGCGTTCTTCGCGCAGATCACCGCCGACTACGAGCGCTGGCTGCCGCCCGGTGGCTATCCGGTGCCGGACGGGGTCGAGGGCATCAAACACAAGCTGGTCGCCTCCGGCCGGTGGCGCACCTTCAGCGCGTTGCGGGCCGCCAGCCGGGCCCGCGACGCCGCCCGCCGGCAGGCCCGCACCGCGCGGCGCAAGGTCGGGCCGGTCGCCCGGCGCGGTGCCCGGCTGACCCGTGACGGGCTGCTGCGCGAGTACTACCGGGCCGAGTTGCGGCGGCCGGTCGACCCGACGCTCGCGGTGTACGCCGCGTACTGGTACCGGGGTTACTCCTGCAACCCGGCGGCCATCTACGAGGTCGCCCGCCGGTTGGCGCCGGGGGTGCGCGGGGTGTGGGTGGTGCGCCGGGACCGGGTGGAGACCGTGCCGACCGGGGTGGAGTACGTGGTGGCCGGCACGCCGGCGTACTACCGGGTGCTCGCCCGCGCCCGGTGGCTGGTCAACAACGTCAACTTTCCGGACTTCGTCCGCAAGCGACCGGATCAGGTGCACGTGCAGACCCACCACGGCACGCCGGTCAAGGTGATGGGGCTGGATCAGCAGCGCTACCCGATCGGCGCGGGCCCGATGGACTTCGCCGGGCTGCTGCGCCGGGTGGACCGCTGGGACTACAGCGTCAGCGCCAACAGCTTCTCCACCCAGATGTGGGACCGGGCGTACCCGGCCACGTACACGACTCTGGAGGTGGGGTACCCCCGCAACGACCGCCTGGTCACGGCCGGTCCGGACGAGGTGCGTCGACTTCGCGCGGAGTTCGGCCTCGACCCCGACGAGCAGGTCGTCCTGTACGCCCCGACGCACCGCGAGCACCTGCCCGGCTACCGGCCGCCGTTCGACCCGGACCGGTTCGTCCAGGCGCTGGGTGGTTCGGGCCGGTTGCTGATGCGCAGTCACTACTTCCACGACCGGGACCGCCGTCCCGGCCAGCCGAGGGACTGGGAGCGGGTTCGCGACGTCAGCGGCCATCAGCGGGTGGAGGATCTCTACCTGGTGGCGGACGTGCTGGTCACCGACTACTCGTCGGCCATGTTCGACTATGCGGTGCTGGACCGGCCGATCGTGCTCTACACCCCGGACTGGGAGGCGTACCGGCTGGCCCGGGGGGTCTACTTCGATGTCACCGCCGAACCGCCGGGCGCGGTAGCCTCCACTTTCGCCGATCTGCTCGACCTGTTCCGTACCGACGCGGTGCGCTCGGACGCGGCGGAGAAGGCCCGCGAGCATTTTCGGGCCCGGTTCTGCACTTTGGACGACGGACGGGCGGCGGAGCGGGTGGTGCGCCAGGTGTTCCTCGGGGAACCGGGCGAGCGATCCACGAGCTGCTGATCAGGCTTCTGTCGTGTAATAGCAGCGACATCGATCGAACATGAGACGTTTACCCGATGTCATAAAGTCATGATCCTGGTCACAGTCTTCTGGGGTTCGGCAATCGCGCACTGGGGGGGACGACGGTGAGCACCGTCACGCTCAAGGATGTGACCAAGGTTTTCCGGGACGGCACGCTGGCCGTCGACAGCATCAATCTCGATGTGAACGACGGCGAGTTCATGGTGCTGCTTGGGCCGTCCGGGTGCGGCAAGTCGACGGTGCTGCGGATGATCGCCGGTTTGGAGGACCCGACCACCGGTGCGGTCATGCTCGACGGGGAGTTGGCGAACGACCTCCCCCCACGGGACCGCAAGATCGCCATGGTCTTCCAGGACTTCGCGCTCTATCCGCACATGACCGTCGGCGACAACATCGCGTTTCCGCTGCGGCTGGCCGGCATCGAGCCCGAGCCGCGGGGTGAACGGGTCAGTGACGTGGCGAGCGCGCTGGGCATCGGTGACGTGCTGGCCCGCAAGCCGGGTCAGCTCTCCGGCGGGCAGCGGCAGCGGGTGGCGATGGGCCGGGCGATCGTCCGTCGGCCCGGGCTGTTCCTGATGGACGAACCGCTGTCCAACCTGGACAGCGGTCTTCGGGCCGAGTTGCGCGCGGAGATCTCCGGTCTGACCCGCGAGCTGGGCGTCACCACCGTCTACGTCACGCACGACCAGGCCGAGGCGCTCACCATGGCCGACCGGGTGGCCATCATGCGCCGCGGCGTGCTCCAGGACGTGGGCACACCAACCCAGGTGTACGGCCGGCCGGCGACGCTCTACGTGGCGGCGTTCCTGGGCAGCCCACGGATGAACCTGCTGGAAGCGTCGGTCTACGTCCACCTGGACCGGTACGTCACGCTCAACCTCGGTGACCAGTCGCTCTACCTGCCCTGGAACGACATCCGCAGCCGGGCGGTGGCGCACTACCACGGTGAGCGGATCGTGGTCGGCATGCGGGCCGAGGCGCTCACCCCGGTCGCACCGGACAGCCCTGGCGACGTGCTGCGCGGCCGGATCCGCTACCTGGAGCACCACGGGCACGAGTCGTTGGCGTTCCTCGACATCGGTGCGACCGCGATCATGGTCGACGAGATGGGCGCGCCGCTCGAACCGCCACCGGTCGGCCAGCGTGGTCTGCGCCGGTTCGGTTCGGTGATGCAGCGGCTCACCGGCAAGCCGGTGGAGGCGCGGGACGCCCCTTCCGGTGGTGTCCAGACCAGCGTGCTCCCCGATCCGGGCCGGCACCACCGACGCCCGGCGGAGCTGGCGGTGCGGCTGGCACCGTACCCGGCGGTCAGCGCCGGTCACCCGCTCGCCGTGTCGGTGCGGATGGATGCGCTGCACTTCTTCGACGAGCGTGGCGACCGGATCGACGTGGGTTGGCGCTGACGATCTGCCGGAGCGGGGTGGCGGGCCTGCCACCCGGTGCCCTACCGTCTGCCCACCCAGTCCATTGTGAAAGACCACCGAGAGGGGTGCACCCGTGTCGGGTGACCGTCCCAGCCCGCTCGTCATCGAGCGCATCCTGCGGGATCGCGAGGGCATCTGGCAGCAGATCGTGGCCGAGCGCGACCTCAACGTCCTGACCGGGCGGATGCTGACCAGCTCCGCCATCGCGTTGGCCTGCTACGGGGCGGTGCTGGGCTTCTTCCACAGCCCGCTGATGGCGCTGACCTCGGCGCTGAAACTGCCGCTGCTGTTCCTGGTCACCCTGGCCATCTGCCTGCCCACGCTCTACCTGTTCAACCTGGTCTTCGGCGCCCGGCTCTCGGTGCGGCAGTCGTTGGCGCTGGTGATGGTGGCGATCACGGTCACCTCGATGCTGGCGGTGGCGTTCGCGCCGATCAGCCTCTTCTTCCTGATCACCGCCAACGACTACGGGTTCTTCAAGCTGCTCAACGTGGCGATCCTGACCCTGTCGGCGCTGGTGGGGTTGCGCTTCCTGACCAGCGGGATGCAGGTGCTCAACGACCACGGCCTGCTCGCGCCGGAGGCCGCCAACGCCAAGGTCGACGAGCAGGCCAGCGCCCCGGCGCCGGTGCCGGCCGTGCCGGCCGTGCCGGTCCAGGCTGTGCCGGCCGCCGGGGCGACACCGGCCACCGCGCCGGTCGCCGAGAGCGCCGAGCCGGTCGCCGTGCCGGCCGGGGCCGCGGTTGCCGAGTCGACGTCGAACGGTTCCGTGACCACCGCGCCGGCGCCGGTCCAGGTTCCGACCCAGTGGGCCGGGCAGCCGGCCGGTGCCTCCTTCCCGCCCGGCTACGTGGCGCAACGCCCGTTGGAGGGCCGTCCGGTCCGACGCGGGGAGCCGACGCAGCGGCCGGCCAGCATGACCCTGCTCTACATCTGGATCCTGCTCTTCGGTTTTGTCGGCACCCAGCTGGCCTGGACGTTGCGGCCGTTCTTTGGCGACCCGGGGCAGAATTTCTCCTTCTTCCGCAGCATCGACGGCAACTTCTACGCGGAGATCCTGCGCATCATCGCCAACCTCTGAGCGTGCCCTGACGGGGAAGTCGCTGGTTGCCGGCTTGGTTACCGGTGAGTAACGTCAGGCCATGACTATCGACTCCCGCCAGGTGGCGGTCGGCATGCTGGAAGCGGTGCCGTTCGCTCGTACGCTCGGTATCGAGTTCGTCGAGGTGGCACCCGAGGCGGAGGGTGGTGTGCGGGCAGTCGTCCGGTTGCCCGACTCGCCGGCCACCCACAACCACATCGGCGGGCCGCACGCCGGTGCCATGTTCACCCTCGGCGAGACGGCCTCCGGCGCGGTCGTGCTGGCCGCCTTCGGGCAGCTGCTCGACCGGGCCGTGCCGTTGGCCGTCCGGGCCGAGATCGCCTACCGGAAACTCGCCATGGGCCCGGTGCTGGCCACCGCGCGACTCGGCCGGCCGGCGGTCGAGGTGATCGAGGAGCTGGCCGCCGGTCGACGCCCGGAATTCCCCGTCGCGGTCCAGATCGCCTCCGAGGACGGCAAGCCGACCTCGGAGATGACCGTGATCTGGACTCTGCGACCGAACTGAACCGCCTCAGAGCGGCCGAAACGGGTTTGCGGGCCCAGCAGGGTGGATAGATTCGTACCGTGCTGGGCCTACCTGCTCACGTGACCGCCTGTCTCTTCGATCTGGACGGTGTGCTGACGCAGACCGCCCGCGTACACAACGCCGCCTGGACGCAGACGTTCGACGAGTTCCTTCGCCAGCGCGCCACGGTCTCCGGCGAACCGTTCCAACCGTTCGACCCCGGCCCGGACTACAACCGCTACGTCGACGGTCGACCTCGGGCCGATGGCGTCCGGTCGTTCCTCGCCTCCCGTGGGATCGTGCTCCCCGAAGGCGGCCCGGACGACCCGCCGGAGGCCGAGACCGTCAACGGCCTGGGCAACCGCAAGAACGTCCTGCTGCTGCGACACCTGCGTACCGACGGCGTCGAGGTCTACCCGGGCTCGGTGCGGTACCTGAAGGCGGCGACCGCCGCCGGGCTCCGCCGAGCCGTGGTCACCGCCAGCGCGAACGGGGGCGAGGTGGTCACCGCCGCCGGGCTGGAGTCGCTGCTGGAGGTCCGGGTGGACGGGCTGGTCGCCCGCGCTGACGGGCTGCGCGGCAAGCCACACCCCGACACCTTCCTCGCCGGGGCCAGGCTGCTCGGCGTCGACCCGACCCAGGCCGCCGTCTTCGAAGACGCGCTCTCCGGGGTGGCCGCGGGCCGCGCCGGTGGCTTCGGCTACGTGGTCGGCGTCGACCGGGTCGGGCAGGCCGACGAATTGCTCGCTCACGGCGCCGACATCGTGGTGACGGACCTCGCCGACCTGCTCGACGCCGCCGACCCGCCAGCGCCGACCCGCACCGCGACCAACCCGCTCGCCGCCGAACGAGACCCCGCATGATTCGCGAGCGCGCCTATCCGGTCGAGCCGTGGCACGTCCGGGAGACCCGGCTGGACATGGACGTGCTGGCCCAGTCGGAGTCGGTCTTCGCGCTCTCCAACGGGCACGTCGGCCTGCGGGGCAACCTCGACGAGGGTGAGCCGCACGGCCTGCCCGGCACCTACCTCAACTCGTTCTACGAACTGCGTCCGCTGCCGTACGCGGAGGCGGGCTACGGCTTCCCCGAGTCCGGGCAGACCATCGTCAACGTCACCAACGGCAAGCTGATCCGGCTGCTGGTCGACGACGAACCGCTCGACGTGCGGTACGGCGAGCTGATGGCCCACGAGCGGATCCTCGACCTGCGGGCCGGCACGCTGCACCGGGAGCTGCACTGGCGCTCGCCCGCCGGCCGGGAGGTCAAGGTCCGCAGCACCCGCCTCGTCTCGTTCACCCAGCGTTCCGTGGCCGCCATCAGCTACGAGGTGGAGGCCGTCGACGGCCCGCTGCGGCTGATCGTGCAGTCCGAGCTGGTGGCGAACGAGTCGCTGCCCGCGCAGAGCAAGGACCCCCGGGTCGCGGCGGTGCTGGAATCGCCGCTCCAGGCCGAGGAGGAGCTGACCACCCCCGACGGCGGGCAGCTGATCCACCGCACCAAGGTCTCCGGCCTGCGGGTCGCCGCCGCCATGGAGCACGAGGTGCACGGCCCGGACCACACCACCATCGAGTCCGAGGGGTACCAGGACTGGGTGCGTACCACGATCGCCTGCGTGCTCAAGCCCGGCGAGAAGCTGCGGGTGATCAAGTATCTGACCTACAGCTGGTCGAGCCGCCGGTCCCTGCCGGCGCTGCGCGACCAGGTCGGCGCGGCACTGGCCGGCGCCCGGCTCGACGGTTGGGACGGGCTCCACCGCGAGCAGCGCAGCTACCTCGACGCGTTCTGGGACGCCTCGGACGTGCTGGTCGAGGGCGACCCGGAGGTGCAGCAGGCGGTCCGGTTCGGTCTTTTCCACGTCTTGCAGGCCGGCGCCCGGGCCGAGCAACGGCCGATCTCGGCGAAGGGGCTGACCGGCCCCGGTTACGACGGTCACGCCTTCTGGGACACCGAGATGTTCGTCCTGCCGGTGCTCACGTACACCCAGCCGAGCGCGGTGCGCAGCGCGTTGCAGTGGCGGCACAGCACGCTGGACTCGGCGAGGGAACGTGCCGAGACGCTCAACCTCCGGGGCGCCGCCTTTCCCTGGCGGACCATCGAGGGCCCGGAATCATCCGGATACTGGCCGGCCGGTACGGCGGCGTTCCACATCGCCGCCGACATCGCCGACGCCGCGCGCCGCTACGTGATGGTCACCGGGGACACCCAGTTGGAACGGGAGATCGGGCTGGAGCTGCTGGTGGAGACCGCCCGGCTGTGGCGCTCGATCGGCCACCACGACCGGCACGGGCAGTTCCACATCGACGGTGTCACCGGCCCGGACGAGTACACCGCCGTGAAGAACGACAACATCTACACCAATCTGATGGCGCAGCGGAACCTGTTCGCCGCCGCCGACGTGGTCATGCGCTACCGGGATGAGGCGTTCCACCTCGGGGTCACCGACGAGGAGGCCGCGAGCTGGCGGGACGCCGCCACCTCCATGCACGTCCCCTATGACGAGGAGATCGGCGTCCACCAGCAGGTGGAGGGCTTCACCCGCCTCCAGGAATGGGACTTCACGCACACACCGGCGGAGAAGTACCCGTTGCTGCTGCACTACCCGTATTTCGAGCTGTACCGCAAGCAGGTGGTGAAGCAGGCCGACCTGGTCCTTGCCATGCACTGGAGGGGGGACGCCTTCACCCCCGAGGAGAAGGTGCGCAACTTCCTCTACTACGAGCGCCGCACCGTGCGCGACTCGTCGTTGTCGGCCTGCACTCAGTCCGTCCTCGCCGCCGAGGTGGGCCACCCGGAACTCGCGCACACCTACCTGCGTGAGGCGGCGCTCATGGACCTGCACGACCTCAACGAGAACACCCGCGACGGCGTACACATGGCGTCGTTGGCCGGCGCGTGGCTCGCCCTGGTCAGCGGGCTCGGCGGCCTGCGGGACCACGACGGAGAGCTGTCCTTCGCCCCCCGGCTCTCCAGCCGACTCAGCCGGTTGGAGTTCTCGCTCCAGTGGCGAGGGCTGGCGCTGCGAGTGGATGTCCGGCCGCACCAGACGACGTACTCGCTGCGCCACGGCGGCCCGGACGACGTGGTGGAGCTGCGCCACCACGACCAGGTGCTGCGGGTGACCTGCGACGAGCCGGTGACGGTGCCGGTGCCGCCGGCCAAGCCGTCCGGCCCGCCGCCCGAGCAACCACCAGGCCGTTCTCCGCTTCTGCGGTTGCCCGAGCGCGAACAGTGACGGGCGGGGCGGGAGAATTCCCGCCCCGCCCGCCCGCGCCGGTGAATCAGACCGGCTCGCCGGTCCCGTTCGATCAGACCGGCTCGCCGGTCGACGGACGTCCGATCGCGTCCCGGGGCGCCGCCGCCTTCGGATCGTCGGGCAGCCGGGCCGAAGCGGCCTGGTCCCCGAAATCCTGGTCCCCGACGTCCTGATGACGTTCGGCATCCTGTTCACGCCGGGTCCGCTCGGTCAGCTCCTGCTGCCGGGAAATCTGCTGCTTGGCCATGGCGATCCTCGCGATCCGTCGGGGCGCGGTTGCGCCGACACGGTCTGCGGTCGTTCGTCGCGTACCCGACGCCCCAGCGGGCAAACGCGGCCCGGCGGCGGGCGCACGGCCCGGGGTGGACGCCGCCGTCGGCGGGCGTGCCGGGCGGCGGACCGGGTACCCGGACCACCGGCGAGCACGCGGAGGTGGGGCATGGACGAGCAGCGCGGCACGGTGACGATTCCGATCGGGGACGCACAACTCCCCGCTGACCTGACGTTGCCCGCCCAACCGGTCGGCGTGGTGCTGTTCGCGCACGGTAGCGGCAGTTCCCGGCACAGCCCGCGCAACGTGGCGGTGGCCCGGACGCTGAACGACCGTGGGCTCGGCACGGTGCTGGCGGACCTGCTCACCCCGGCCGAGGACGAGGTGGACGCGCGAACCGCCGAACTGCGCTTCGACATCGGGCTGTTGGCCAGCCGGCTGGTCGGGATCGTCGACTGGCTGGCCGTCGAGCGTCCTGCCGGGGACGTGTCGATCGGTCTGTTCGGGGCCAGCACAGGTGCTGCCGCTGCCCTGGTGGCGGCGGCGTCCCGCGCCGATCGGGTGGCTGCCGTGGTCAGCCGGGGTGGTCGGCCGGACCTGGCCGAAGCCGCGTTGGCCCAGGTGCGTACCCCGACGTTGCTGTTGGTCGGCGGGCTGGACGAAGAGGTGATCACGCTCAATGAGCGGGCGCTGGCCGAGCTGGGCGAGGTCGGCGAGTTGCGGGTGATCCCCGGCGCCACCCATCTCTTCGAGGAGCCCGGCACCCTGGAGCAGGTCGCCGACCAGGCCGGCGCCTGGTTCACCAGCCACCTCAGTCGATGATCAGTCCGCCGGCAGGAGGGCCGAGGCCGCGCGGCGCTGTTGAACGGTGTCGATGACGCGCCAGAGAACGGCGGTGATCGGGACGCTGACGAAGGCACCGGCGATCCCCGCGATCAGCGTGCCCGCGGTGACCGCCACCAGGATCACCGCCGGATGCAGTCGGACCTGCCGCTTCATGACCAGCGGCTCCAGCAGGTTGCCCTCGATCTGCTGCACGGCGATCACCGCTGCGAGGGTGAGCAGCGCGGTGGTGGGACCGTTCGCGGCCAGCGCCACCAGCACCGCCACGGCACCGGCCACCGTCGCCCCGATGATCGGCACGAACCCGCCGAGGAACGTGATCAACGCCAGCGGCAGGGCGAGCGGCACCCGCAGCACCACGAGGGCCAGCCCAATGCCCAGCGCGTCGATCGCGGCGATGAACATGGTGCCCCGGCTGTACGCGCCCAACGTCTGCCAACCGGCCCGGCCGGCCTCGGCCAGCACGGGCTGGTTCGGGCCGGACACCCGCGACAGCACCCAGCGCCACATCGACCGGCCATCCTTCAGCAGGAAGAAGAGCAGCACCAGAGCCAGCAGCGCGGAGCCGAACACCTCGGTGGCGGTCCGGGCACCCGCCACCGGGTCCGGGGAGCTGCCACTGAGCCCGTCCCGGGCCTGGTCGACCAGTCGGTCCAACTGCGCCTCGGTGACCGGCAGCGTGGACGTCACGAAGTCCCGGCTGCGTTCGACCCCCTGCGTCAACTCCTGGCTGAGCTGATCGAACTGGCTGGCGGTCAGGTTCCACACCAGAGCGCCGACGCCGACCAGGATGCCGAGCAGCAGCAGTACGGTGCAGAGCGCGGCCAGCGCCGCCGGCAGGCGTAACCGGCGCAGCAACAGCAGAACCGGGTCGAGCAGCGCGGTGAGGAAGATGGTGGCGGCCAGCGCGATGGCCAGCGGCGCCAGCAGGACGGCGATCCGGCCGAGGAGGTAGAGCCCGGCGGCGATCACCACCAGGCAGGCGCTCCACAACACCGCGGTTCGTACCAGCCAGGGCAGCGCCGCCCAGGTCTGGCGCGGCCCGGGGCCGCCTGTCGGTCCGGGTTCCTCTGCGGCCATGTCGGTCCTCCTCGATCTCGACGAGGTCGGTACCCGGTCGGTCGCGCCGCGACACCCGTATCGCTGGCCGTCGCCCGCGCGGATCGTACGCCGGCCGGAGTGACGCGGCTGATTGTTCGCGAATCGCATCCGGAACGACGGCGTTTGCGCGGTCGGGCGGAGGGAACGCGAAGGGGACGGACCGGACTGAGGAGGAACGCCGTGGGTGACTTCATGGACAAGGCCAAGGACTTCGCGGACAAGCATGACAAGCAGGTCGACCAGGGTGCGGAGAAGGCTGGCGACATGGCCGACAAGCGCAGCGGCGGCAAGTACGGCGATCAGATCGACAAGGGCGTGGACCAGGCCCAGGCGCGCACCGGTGAGGGCGACCAGGTCCGCTGACCCGCTCGCCCCTCCCGGGTCGCCGAGCCCTCGGCGACCCGGGGGTAGCCGGGTCCGGATGGCGCTGGGGTCAGCGCTGTTGCTTGTCGCGTAGCTCGTCCATCGAGGTGGGTCGGCCGCTCAACGCGTCGCGCAGCCGGTCGACCAGACCGATGCCGGGGGCCAGCAGCTTGTTCGCCGACGGGCGCTCCGGGCTCCCCGGATGCGGCCGGGTCGGCCCGATCTCCTTGATCGCCGTCACCTTGGCGGCAATCTCGACCAGCTCCTCCCGGGCCGTCGCCGCGCGCAGCCGGGGAAACAACTCCTTCTCCTCTTCCGCCACATGGTGTCGGACGGTGCTGGTCAGCTGAGCGAGCAACTCGTCGAAGCGGGGGTCGGACGGCTCGGCGGACTCCAACTCCTTCATGGTCCGCTCGGCATCGGCGTGCTCCGCGATCTCGCGGTCGGCGATCTCGTCGCCGTCGGGCAGTGCCTTGCGGGCGATCGGATACACGTACGCCTCCTCGGCCACCGAGTGACGGACGAGTTCGGCGATCACCACGTCGGTGAGGTGCCGGCGGTGCTCGGGGGTGCCCTGCCGGGTCGCCAACTCGACGAGGAGTTCTTCGATCTCACGATGATCGGAGACCAGGATGTCGACGGCATCGTGGTCGTCGGCGGTCGTTGGATTGGTCATGTCACGGCCCCTTACCGGTTGCGGATCGGTGGGAGGTGTGTGGCTCAGGTACCCCCACGGGGCTGCACAAACCTACGGTTGACGATGGGTTTGGGGGTGTGGCTGGGGCCGGCGGGGTTGGTGCCGGGCCGCCCACGATTGCCCTGCCGCCGCCGGGGTAACCGCCGCCATGGCCGACGACCGCCCACCCGCCGGCCGCGACCACTCGCGGCTCGATGCGATCGCCGAGCGGACGGTTCGACGGGTGCGGCACCGTGGCGGAGAGGCCGGCCGGATCCGGGCCCGGCAGTGGGAGGTCACCCTGGTGATCTCCATCCAGGCGGGCCTGGCCGCGGCGATCGCCGCCCTGCTCGCCCAGAACCTGCTCGGCCCTGGATCGCACGTCTTCGCCCCCGCTGCCGCCGTCGGTACGATCGCCACCGCCATCGGGCAGCGGGCTCGGCGCACCTTCGAGCTGTTGGCCGGCGTGGCCCTGGGCATCATCATCGGCGACACGCTGCGATTCCTGCTCGGCTCAGGCCCGTGGCAGACCGGCGTGGTGGTCGCGCTGGCCATCGCCGCCGCGTTGCTGGTGGCCGGGAAGGGCGGTCCGCTGGTCGGTCAGGCCGGCGGTACCGCCGTGCTGATCGCCACGCTGACCCCGATGGAACGTGGCCTGGAGCTACCCCGGATCTTCGACGCGCTCGTCGGTGGGGCGGTCGGCCTGGCGGTGGTCGCGCTGTTGTTGCCAGTCAACCCGATGCGAGTGCTGGACCGTGCCGCGGCACCGGTCTTCGCGGTCCTCTGCGAGCAGCTCGCCGAGCTGGCGCAGGCGTTGCGGGAGCGCGACGGCGAGCGGACCCTGGGCGTCCTGGAGCGGCTCCGCGGCACCGAGGACGACCTGAGCCGGCTACACGATGCGCTGAGCGGCGCCGAGGAGGTGGTGACCATCGCTCCGGTGCGCTGGCACCGCCGGCAGCAGTACCACCGTTACGCCCGCAGCGCGGGTCACCTGGAGCGGTTGTTGCTGGACACTCGCGCCATGGCCCGCTGGTCGAGCACCGCGTTGCAGTACGACGAGCCGATTCCGCCGGAACTGCCGGACGCGATGAGCCGGTTGGGTCAGGCGGTGGCGGAGATGCGTACGGAGTGCAGGGTCGGTGACGACCCCCAGCGCACCCGCCGGTTGGTCGAGCAGTGCGCCGAGTTGGCCGGACGGGCCTCGGCGAGCGGGGTCAAATCGTTCGGCGAATCCCTCGTCACCGGACTGCGCACCGCGGCCAGCGACCTGCTCCGGGCCGCCGGTTATGAACCCGACGACGCCAACCGGATCGTGCGCCGGGCGGCCGGCGCCGGCGAGGCGGAGACTCACCCGCCGGTCCGGCGACAACTGCACCGGGCCCGACCGACGCGAGCCGCCCGAGCCCGTCGACGGGCGCACCTCGCCGCCCGGGCCCGCAACGACGGACGGGCCGGCCTCCCCGCACGGGAGAGACCGGCCCGGTGAACCGTCATGCTCAGGAGGAGTAGCCGCGCTCGGCGATCCAGTTGGCGACCTTCGGCAGGCTCATCCAGTACTCGCCCAACGCCGGGTCGGCCGGGTCGGCGACCCGGATCGTGTCACCACCGTCGCGGTAGCCGACGAGGGTCAGGTAGTGGCCGCCCTCGTACGAGTGCGGGTTGCCGTCGGTGTCCACGGTCGTGCCCTTGATGTTGGCCACCACCGGTCGCCCGGCGTCCACCGCGGCCAGCACGTCGCGCCGCAGCTGCTCGACCTGGTCGGGTCGGGCCACCGAATCACGGATCTCGGTGGTCCGGTACTTGCCGCCGGTCAGTTCGTTCAGCACCCGAGTGGTGTCCAGGGCCGAGGGGGTACCCGCCTCGGTGGTGCCGAGCAGTTGGGCCACCTCGTCCTGGGAGAGCGCCTTGCCCTGGGCGGACAACGCGATCCGGGTCGCGGCCGGGCCGCAGTAGTAGAAGTTCGGCTGAGCCTGGTAGTCGATGCCGAGGATCCGCTCGGCGTGCCGGTCGTTCTGGCTCGACGAGGCCGGCGCGGACTGCACCGGGGCGGCCTGCGCGGCCACCGCCGGGCCGAGGGTGCAACCGCCGGCGACCAGTAGGCCGACGACGGACAGACCGCTCTTCTGGACGATCGGGTTCATGGTCGAGTCTCCGTTCGGGGGTTGGCGCCTCCGATCAGCGGAGGACGGCAGCACCGGGAATGGCGCTCGGCGCAACACGGGGGCCGACCATCGGTGGTATCGGCCCTGGGCGTACCGAGGGCGTAACCGCTCTGCTCCACCGAGAATTCCGCCGGCTGCGGGCACCGGGGGCGCGCGGCATCCCGGCCCGGCCCGAACCGGTCATCGGGGATACGCGGTCAGCTCAGAGGCTCCCGAGCAGCCTGGTCACGGTGATCTCGATGACCACCCGCTCCGGATTCGGGCGTGGTGTCCGATACCGCTCGGCGTAGCGCCGTTCCGCCTCCGCCACGGCGGCCGGATCCGACCGCAACACCGCGCGACCCTCGATGGTCAACCAGCGGCGGCCATCCACGTGGCACACGGCCACCGCCGCGCCCGCCGCGCCGGCCGCCGCCACCTGGCGGGCCTTCTGGGAGGCGCCCGAGGTGATGACCCGGGCCAGCCCGGCCGCCGGGTCGAGGGTCACCCCGACCGGTACGACGTGCGGGGTGCCGTCCCCCCGCAGGGTGGTCAGCGTCGCGAGGTGACGTTCCGCGCAGAAGGCGACAACACGCTCATCGTGCACGTCCAACCGACGATCGCCCGCCATGCCCGTCCCCTGTCCGCCGAACCGACCTCGATCATGGCACGCGGCGGCGCACCCGGTCCCGATCCGGCGGGGCATCCGGCTGACCGGGCAACTGGCGACCCGCCGCCCGACGTTGGTGCACCAGCCGGGTCAGGTAGATCAGCGCGGCGGCCAGGACCCCCATGTCATCCAGGTAGATCGGGTCCGGCAGCACGTCGACCGGGAAGATCGTGTAAATCAGCGCCCCGTAGAAGGCGACCTTGCCGCCCGCGCCGAGCCCGGTCAGCATCCGCCGCGTACGCACCACCCGCACCGCCAGCACCACCGCACCGACCAGTGTGGCGAGCGCCAGGATGCCGGCGATCACCACGAGGACCCACGCCTGTCGGGACATGCCGTCACGCTAACCCACCTGAGCCCGCAGGGCTCAGAACGCGGGCACTGTCGCCCGGCCGCGAGCGGTCACCTTGTTCTCCCGGGTCTGCTCGACGTTCTCCCGGGTCTGCGCGCCCAACGGTCGGGCGACCTCACTCAACGGCAGCACCGACGCCGACTCGGCGACCCGCCGTCCGGTCGCCGCGTGCGCCTCCTCGCGCAGGCTGCGCGCCGCGGCCACCGCCAACTCCGCCGCCCGCCACGCGGCCTGCTCCCGCTCACGGGCAGCGGTGTGCCTGGCCGCCAGGTTGTCCCGGATCGCCCGCTGGAGCACCAGCTCCTGCTCGACCGGGTGCAGCCGCGGGTCCCAGCCGTCGCGGTGCGCGAAGACGTCGCTGAGCTGCTCCACCGACAGTTCCCGCCGCCAGTACGCGTCCAGCGCCGCCCGGTGCAGGTAGCGCTCGCGGTCCGCGTACTCGGCGGGGGTCCGTGCGGTCTGCGGCAGTGGCATCGCGGCCGCCGCGTCGAGCCGTCGCACGCCAGCCTCGGCCGCCTCGTACGCCAGCCAGGCCGCCTCGACCGCCTCCTGCGCGGCCACCCACTCCGCCCGGCGGCGCCGCACGGTGGTGGTGGCCCGCTCCGCGGCGACCGCGACCTCCTGCGCGTAGCGGCTCTGCTCCCGCTCCTCCTGCGCCTCTTCGAGTTGGCTGGGCATGGCCGCGCGACGGATCCGGGCACCCGGGTCGAGGCGGAGCCGCCCGGGTTGCAGCAGGAGAGCGGAGACAGCGACTGCGACCACCCCGAGCAGGCTCAGCCAGATGACGGCGGCCCGGGAGAGGTCTGGCAGGACGGCGGAGAGGATGGTTTGCATGATCAGCACCTCGCGGTCGAAGGCGGGTATCGACGGGCGGCAGGAGGGCGCGGCAGCACCGGTCGGCCCGGTGGCGGGGTCGTCCCGTCGACGGCGAACTCAGGTGCCGCGCGGGATCAGCCGGGGTCGGGCCCCGGGGATCGCCGGGCCTGGCTCAGCGGGCGGGCGGGCCGCGTCGCGCGGGAACGCCACGGCCGGGATCGATGGCCGGGACGTGCGACAGGCCCGCCGCGACCGGACCGGTCGCCGTGGCGGTATCGGCCGTGGCGGCATCGAGCGCGTCACCCGGCGGGGTGACAGCGGGCTGGCCGGCCCGCTCGATGGCCGGGCTGGCGTCGGGGTGGACACCTGCCACCCGGCTGCTCACCGCACTGGGCCGCAGCTGCGTGGGGGCGGGCGGTGGGGTCGCGGCGAGAGCGGCACCGAGGCCGACCGCGAGCACCAGCGCAGTGACCGCCAGGCGGGTCAGGTCCCGCAGTGACCGCAGCACAGCCCACCGGGCTGGGCGGACAAACGCTGCGGACGACACCCAACCAACCTATCGTCCGTCCTGGCGTATCGCAGCACGGCGACGGACCGCGCTGGCGTGACAGCCACCACCATGCGCACAGTGGACGCCGTCGGCCAGGACCCGAGAACGGTGGCGCCCCCGACCGGATCAGGCCCGATCGGGGGCACCGCGCATCGTCCGGGTGGCACCGCCGGTGGTGCAGGCTGGCCGGCTGCGGACCGTGGTCAGTCGCCGGTGCCGAGCACCCGGGGGGCGGCCTTCTCGTCGCCCTGCCACACCATCTCGTCCTCGGTCAACCAGGTCAGCCGGTCGTCGGAGTCGTCGTCCTGCGCTCGACCGTGCCCGCCGAGCACGCCGGGACGGCCGCCGCCGGAACCCGGCCGGGCGTTGCCACCGGTCATGGCCGCGCGTCCGCCGCTCCCGCCGCGCTGGCCGTCGACACTGCGCGCGATCCCGCTGGCGGCGCGGCTCTCCGCCGGGGCCGCACCACCGCCGGTCGGTCGAGCCGAAGTGGGGGGCGGGCTGCCCGAGCCCGCGAGTGCGCCGCTGTGCAACACCCCGCCGGCCGGTGCCCCGCCCTGCGTTCCGTAGAGCAGGCCAGGACCGGTGTTCGCCGCGGGGGGCGCGCCGGCCGGCCCGGACAGGCCGGCCAGCCCGGCGACACCCCCGCCGAGCAGCGCGCCGCCGACCAGGGGGTCCGCACCGGCGAGGGAGGTGCCGCGGTCAGCGGGGTCGCTGCCAGCGCCGATCGGGCCGGTGACGACAGCCGGGCCGCCACCGGCGCCCGAGCCGACCTCGCCCGGAGTCGAACCGTCGCCCGGCAGTTCGCCAACACGGTCGGGCGTCGAGATGGTCGCGTCACCGGTGCGCCCGGTGTCATGGCCGGTGTTAGGGCCGGCGGTCACCTTGGCGACGGCCGAGACGCTCTGCGGCGTCGTCGGATCCTTGCTGGCGGTGCTCGGAGTGTCCGGGTCGGGCGGGGGCGGTTCGACCACCCGGTCGTAGGCGGAGAGGTCGTAACTGCTGGCCAGCTCGGCCACCAGGTTCACCATCCGCTGGTGGGCCTTCTCCTGCTCGGCCTTGTCCTGCTGGTGACCCGCGATGCCCCCGACGATCAGACCGGTCAGACCGAAGGCAGCGCCACCCTTGATCGCACCGCCGATCGCCTTGTCGTTGTCGTCGGTCTCCTCCGGGCTCTCGGCCTGCTTGTGGGCGGCGCGCAGGTGGTCGGCCATCATGGTCAACCCCTGCTTGATGCCGGCCATCCCTTCGCCCAACGCGTCGGTGTGGGCGACGATCAGGCTGAGTCGCCGGTGGAACTCCCGACCTGCCGAACCCGTCCAGGTGTTGGAGAGTTTGTCGAGGTCGCCGCTCAGCTCCCGGCCGAGGCCGTCGAGGATGCCCTTGAGCTCGGCCCACTGGGTGGCCACACCCTCGATCTGCTCCGGCTTGCCCGCCATCAGGCCGTCGTACAGCTGCTGGTGGCTGCTGCCCTGGTAGCGCTGGGTGTATTCAGACACGCCCGTCCTCCTTCGGCTGCAACGCCCGGTCAACCGGGGTCAGCGCGGCGGTGACATCGTCGGCGTTGGCCGCATTACGCGCCTCGGCGGTGCGGTAGTTGCTCAGGATCGTGCTGGTCGCCTGCTGTGCCGCCAGCACCGCCTGCCGGATCCGCTCGGCCTGATCCACGTAGGACTGGTGCACCTCGCTGTAGCGACGCGCCTTGTCGGTGGCGTCGAAGAACGAGCCCAACGCCGGCGGACGGCACTGCATCTCAGTGTTGAGCTTGCGCAGCACCGACTCGGCCTGGCTCAACCGCGACGCCAGGTGCTCGTGGAAGTCCTCAAGGGACAACAGGTCGACTTCCGTACGCCCGGCCATGGCAACATCCCCGTCGTTCTGGTTGACAACCGTCAGCGACATCCAGGTTAGTCCACCAGTGCGACTCCGGGCGACCCGTCGAAGCTGCTCAGCCGTCGGCGTCGGTCGATCCGGTTCCGCCGCCGGTCCCGCCGCTAGCCGGAGCGCCACTGGCCGGCGTCGACGGTGTCGAACCCGACGGTGGCACGGCGGACGGGGAGCCTGAGGGCGGCGCCACGGACCGCGAGCCTGACGTCGGTGCGGCCGACGGCGATGCGGCCGGTGCCGGTCCGTCGGCCGCGAAGACGGACAACGCGTCCTCGCGGTCCAGAGTCGGCCCGGTCGGGATCAGTGCGAGCAGCGAGCCGGGCACCGCCAGCGGGGTGACCCCGCCGTAGCCGAGCACGTCCAGTGTCGCCGGTGAGCCGAGCGGATACCGGATGCCCTGCGGGCTGATCAGGTAGATGGTCGACCCGGCGGCGCCGGACCCGCTGGTCCCGGCTCCGGGCGAGGCCTGCGCGATGACACCCTTGCCGCCGGGCAACAGCACCGCCTCGGCGGTGCGTACGCCGTCGCGCCTGGTCTGACGCACCGGCACCAGGCCCGGATCGCTGTCGGTCAGCTCGTCCGGCACCCGGTCGAAGACCTCCAGGGTGGTGGTCGGCGGGCCGCCCGCGCTGCCCTTCCGGTACGTCGCGCAGAGCGTGGTCTGACCGGGCTGGGCCGGGTAGAGGGCGGGCATCGTCGCGGGTATCCCCTCCTCCTCGATCCGCCGCTCCTCGAACGCCTCGCTGGCCTGATTCGGGGTGATGTCGGTAATCCGACCACCGTTGCTGATCAGCAGCAGAGCGGTGATCTCACTGATCGACACGAGAGCGTCCCGGGTCAGCACGTAGTGCCGCCCGGCGGCCTTGAACACCGAACCGACGTTGTACGACTGCCCGGCCACCTTGCGGCTGCTGGGCTCACCCTCGCCGTTCAGCGACGGCCTGCGCAGCGGCGGACCGGCCGGCACGGCGTTGAGCAGTTGCTGCCCAACCTGGAGCCGCTCGGTGCCGGCCATCCGCAGCGCCGTGATCGTGCGGGACGGGTCGAGCAGCTGAAGCCGGCTGTTGTTGGTAATCAGATACCGCTGCTCGTCCACCGAGACCAGCACTCCCCGGTCGCCCAGCGGCGTGCCGCCGGGCAGCGCACGGTCGATCACCAGACGGGTGCTGGACCGCCGCCGGTCGACCGGATCGGGCACGTCGCAGACCGACCAGGGCAACCCGGTCAGCGACTTACGGTCCGGCAGGGCGTCCGGCGCTCCGACGATGCCGACGGTGACCCCGCGGGGCCGGTCCCGCAGCGACGCCTGCGACATCGTCCGCACCTCGGCACTCGCATCGTTCACGATGAGGCGCGCCGAGGTGTAGTTGAGCGTCGGGTGCAGCTTTCCCTCCATGAACACGTACGTCGCGCCGGTCTCCCGTTCGATGACCAGGGTCTGGTCGTTCAGCGGCGCTGTGCGGCCGGTCAACTGGCCGTAGGCACCCACCCCACCGAGCACGATGGCCGCGGCGAGGACACTGCCGAAGACGGCCATGCCGAGCCGTCGCATCGGCAGGTTGGTGGTCTCCGGATCGCCCGACAGCAAGGCGGAGACGATGCGGCGGGTGACGAAGCGGTACGCCTGCACCTGATCGCGGCGGGTCCGCATGACTTACCTCCGGCGGGGTGGATCCGCGACGATCAGGGTCGGGGTGCCGTCGCGGGCTTCCCTACGATAAGGGGCCGACGGTGGTTCCTTGGGACCACCGCTCGTGGCCGGCACCGGACCGACCCGGCGCAGAGCCGTACCGTGCAGGAGGGACAGTCAGCGATGACGCAGGTTCAGGCGCCACCCGCCCGAGCGGTCACGGACCCTGTCGACGTTCCGACCCGGCCGGCGGCCCCGGCCGAGCGGCCCGGCCGTGGACGGGTCGGTCCCGTGTTGGTCGGGCAGCTCGTCGTACTGGAGTTGTGCGTGGTCGGCGTCTGGGCCGCCACGGCCGGACCGGCCTGGGTGCTGGCCGCGGTGGGCGCGGCGGCGTTGCTGATCGTCCTGGCGGCCTTCGCCCGCCGGGGCGGCCGCTGGTGGTTCGAGGACCTGCTGCTGCGCCGACGGCTGCGGCGACGCGGCGAGCGCGCGTCGGCCGCGCTGGCCAGCGGTACGGCGACCGACCCGCGGTTGGCTGCGCTCGCCCCCGAGCTGAGCGTCATCGAGCTGACCGACCGGGGCACCCGGCTCGGCATCGGGCGCGACGACCAGGGTTGGTTCGCGGCCGTCGCCCTGCAGTCGGCCACCGGCGCGGCGGTCGGCTCGGTCGACGCCGCCGCGGTGGACCGCGCGCTACGGGTGCTGGCGGACTTCAGCGCCCCGGTCTCCCGGGCCCAGGTCGTCGCGCACACGCTGGTCTGGTACCCGGCACCCGGTGCCCCGCCGGCCGCGCACCGGACCGTCTGGGTGGCGGTGCGGCTCACCGTCCGGGACGCCCGGGTCGAGGCGGTGAGCCGGGGCGGCGGATTGACCGGTGTGCACCGCACGGTGGCCGCCGGGATCGGTCGGCTCGGCAAGGCGCTGACCTCGGCGGGGCTGGCCCATCGTCCGTTGGGCCGTGACGAACTACGCGCCGCCATCGTCTCGGCCGCCGGTCTGGACCTGGTGCCCGAGGCGCCGGCGGAGAGCTGGCGTGGGTTGCGCGGCGGCGGCTGGACGCACCGCTGCATGACTCTGCGGGGCCGCTCCGACGCACCGCTCGGCCCGCTCGTGGACGCGATCACCGCGACCTCGGCGCCGTCGCACACGGTGGCCGTGACCGTCTCGGCGGACGGTCGGGTGGCGGCACCGCTGCTGCGGGTCGCGGCGATGGACAACCACGTCGAGGCCCTGGTCAAGGTGGTCCGCGAGGTCGCGGACCGGGTGGGCTCGTCCACCCGGCCAATCGACGGTCAGCATGCCCCGGGCGTCTACGCCACCGCCCCCGTCGCGTCGGCGTTGGGCGTCTCCACCGGTCTGCGGTCGCGCTGACCGGTGCGGCCGCGGCGCGCGGTCAGGGTCGGAGGTTGACGATCCAGCCGTAGAGGCCGCAGACCCAGAAGGCGAGCGGCACCAGCGAGATGATGAGCAGGATCTCGGCGATGTCGAGCAGGCGCCCCCAGACCGGCGAGATGCGCTTGCCGGCGACGGTCAGACCGTAGATCAGACTGATCACGGCGGTCAGCACCAGCCCGCCCAGGATCAGGCCGAGCCGGACCGGCAGCGACCCACCGGCGAAGGTGGCCGCGGCGGCGAGGCCCAGACCCACGGTGCCGGCCAGCAGCACCGGGGTGCGCTGGGCGCGACCCAGCAGCGGTCGAGCCCGCAGCAACGCCAGCAGGGCCAGCACCAGGCACAGCAACACCGCAGGCAGCCGTCCATCCAGGGCCAGCACGAGTTGCGCACCCAGCACCAGCAGCGACACCGTCCACAGCAGACCGGTGAGGAACTGGTCGGCGCGCTCACTCTGCTGGAGCACCTGTCGGCCGTCCACCGACTCGCTGTCGGTCTTCAGGTCCTCCGGACCGGTCGGGATCGAGGGCACCGGCAGCCGGGCCAGCCGGTAGGCCATCATCGGCAGCGCCGGCACCACGCCGAACGCCACCGCCGCGACCACCGCGGCGGCGGCCGCCGCGTCGAGGCCGAGGACCAGGCAGAGCATCGCGCCCAGACCGGTCGCGGCAGCGACCCCGATCGCGGCGAGGAAGAGAGGGTACCGGTCACCGACCGCCAGCACGGCCACCGCGCCGGCCACCACCGCGGCGGTCGCCGCGAGCAGGACATGGGGACTGGCCAGGTCGGTCAGCGGTCGATCGCCGGCGAGCAGCAGCAGGCCGCCGGTGGCCGCGTGCACCAGGCCGACCAGGGCCAGCACCGCGCCGATGCCGCTGTCACCGGCGGCCCGGGACAGCACCGCGGCGCCCACCAGCAACGCCACCGCGACCAGCAGGGCGGCCAGCGCACCGGGCAGGTGCGGCGGGCCGGCGAAGAGCGCGGCCAGCGCACCGACGCCGAGCGCCGCCGCCGCGAAGATAACGGCGAAGGAGCGGCTCGCAGCCACCTGCCAGGCGCCGGGGCGCTGGTTGGTCGCGGTGGCGACCGCGTCCACCACGTCGTCGAAGACGATCTCCGGCGCGGCGTCGGACCGGGGGTTGAAGTAGAGCACCTCGCCGTCGCGGACGCTGAGCTGCGCCGCGGTACGACCACCGTCGAGGGGCGCACCGCCCAACCGGGACAGTGCCCAGCCACCGTGCCGGGCACCCTCGTCGGCCATGTCCTCGCCGGCGTAGCGCAGCAGGGTGGGGAGCAGGTCAGCCAACGGCACATCCGACGGCAGCGCCAGATCCATCCGGGTACGCGGAGCCACGATGGTGATCCGGCTCAGACCACCGGTCGCCGTCTTCGTCGCCACAGTGGCCTCCAGGTGTGCGTCTGTGATCGGCTGGCTGTGATGCTGCGGTCCGGGTCCACCGCGCACACGGCAGATTACCTACGATGACGGGCACGTACGATGCCCACCCGCGGGCGGTGTTCCGCGGCCGCACGTCATCAGGGCCGCTTCTGGGGAGGAGACAGCCGTGAGCACGGTGGTGTTCCGCCGGCTCCCGCGTCAGCCGGGGCCGGCCTTACCGCGCGGCGAGGTGCTGCTGGAGTCGCCTCCCGAGCTGCCCGAGCCGACGCCCCGGGGGATGGGGCAGCTGCTCATGATCCTGCCGATGTTCTGCGGGGTCGGTGCCATGGCGTTCCTCTACGCCGGCAAGGGCGGCGGCATGATGACGTACGTCGCCGGTGGGCTGTTCGGTGTCTCGATGCTCGGCATGGCGATCGGTTCGCTGGCCAACAGCGGTGGCAAGGACAAGGCCGAGCTGAACGCCGATCGCCGCGACTACATGCGCTACCTGGCTCAGATGCGTAAGCGCACCCGTCGGGCGGCCGAGCAGCAGCGGGCGGCGATGGCCTGGCGGCACCCGGAGCCCGACGCGCTCTGGTCGATCGCCGCGTCCCGGCGACTCTGGGAGCGGCGGATCACCGAGGACGACTTCGGCGAGACCCGGATCGCCCTCGGCCCGCAGCGACTCGCGGTGGAGATCGTCCCGCCGGAGACGAAGCCGGTGGAGGACCTGGAGCCGATGAGCGCCATCGCGCTTCGCCGCTTCGTCCGGGCACACTCCACGGTGCCCGATCTGCCCACCGCGCTGTCGGTGCGCGCGTTCAGCCGGGTGGTGCTGCGCGGTGACCGCGAGCCCGTGCTCGACCTGACCCGGGCGGCGCTGGGGCAGCTGGCCACCTTCCACGCCCCGGACGACCTGGTGATCGCGGTGGTCGCCGCACCTGACCGGCAGTCGTCCTGGGGTTGGGTGAAGTGGCTGCCACACGCCCACCACAGCGGCCGTACGGACGCGGCGGGCGCGCGCCGGCTGGTCTTCGCCAGCCTCGCCGAGGCGGAGGCGTCGCTCACCGCCGAGCTGGCCGGGCGGCCTCGGTTCGCGCCGGAGGCCAAGCCGCTGACCACCGCCCCGCATCTGGTCGTGGTGATCGACGGCGGGGAGATCTCCCCGACCTGCCAGCTGGTGGGCCCGGGGCTGCTCGGCGCCACCGTGATCGACCTCTCCGGGACGGTCCCGCGCGACGCCGGCCGTTGGCTGCTCTGCCTCGACGTGGGTGACGGAAGCTCACTCGATCTGGTCCGGGGCAGCACGTCGTCGACACTCGGTCGGCCCGACCGGCTCAGCGCCGAGGCCGCCGAAGGGCTGGCCCGACAGATCGCCCCCTTCCGGCTCTCCCAGCAGCAGACCGGCGGCGAGGAGCCGCTGGCCCGCAGCACGGAGCTGCCCGACCTGCTCGGTGTCGGTGACGCCGCGGCGGTGGACGTGCAGAACACCTGGCGTCCACGTGGGCACCGCGACCGGCTGCGCATCCCACTGGGCGTCGGCCCGGACGGCAACGTGGTCGAGCTCGACTTCAAGGAGTCGGCACACGAGGGCATGGGCCCGCACGGTCTGGTGATCGGCGCGACCGGGTCCGGTAAGAGCGAGCTGCTGCGTACGGTGGTGGCCGCGTTGGCGGTGACCCACTCGTCGGAGGAACTGAACTTCGTCCTGGTGGACTTCAAGGGCGGCGCGACCTTCGCCTCGCTGGAGGCGCTGCCGCACACCAGCGCGGTGATCACCAACCTGGCCGACGAGCTGCCGCTGGTCGACCGGATGCGCGACGCGCTCGCCGGCGAGATGGTGCGCCGGCAGGAGCTGCTGCGGGCGGCCGGCAACTACGTCTCCCGCTTCGAGTACGAGAAGGCGCGCTCGGCCGGTGAGCCGCTGGCCCCGATGCCCAGCCTGTTGATCATCTGTGACGAGTTCAGCGAACTGCTCGCCGCCAAGCCGGACTTCATCGACCTGTTCGTGATGATCGGCCGGTTGGGTCGGTCGCTCGGCGTGCACCTGCTGCTGGCCAGCCAGCGCCTCGAAGAGGGCAAGCTGCGGGGCCTGGACACGCACCTGTCGTACCGGATCGGTCTGCGGACGTTCTCCGCGGTGGAGAGCCGGATCGTGCTCGGCGTGCCGGACGCGTACGAGCTGCCGAACGCGCCGGGCCACGGCTACCTGAAGACGGACACCAGCACCATGCTGCGGTTCCGGGCCGCGTACGTGTCGGGGGCGTACCGGGCGCCGGGGCAGCAGGCCTCCGCCTCGCAGGCGCTGGTGCAGCGGCGGATCGTGCCGTACGGCCTCGACTTCGTGCCGGTGCAGGTCCCGCAGGTGCCGGTGGACACCGTCCCCGAGCCGGAGCAGCCGGCCGACGGCAAGGCCGTCGCGATGCTCGACGTGTTGATCGACCAGCTCAAGGGTCGGGGCCGCCCGGCCCACCAGGTGTGGCTGCCACCGCTGGCCGACCCGCCGGGCCTGGGTGAGCTGCTCGGCCCGCTGGCGGTCGACCCGACCTACGGGCTGTGCACCGCGTCGTGGCCCGGTCGCGGGCGACTGACCGTGCCGGTCGGCGTCGTGGACCGCCCCTACGAGCAGCGCCGGGACCCGATGATGGTCGAGCTGGCCGGGGCCGGCGGCAACGTGGTCATCGTCGGTCGGTCGCTCAGCGGCAAGAGCACCATGCTGCGTACGCTGCTCGCCTCGCTGGCGCTCACGCACACGCCGCGGGAGGTGCAGTTCTTCTGCCTGGACTTCGGCGGGGGCGCGCTGCGCAGCATGGAGCGGTTGCCGCACCTGGCCGGGGTGGCTGGTCGGCGCGACGTCGAGGCGGTTCGCCGGACGGTGGCCGAGGTGGTCGCCGTGCTGGACGACCGGGAGGCGCGTTTCGCCCAGCACGGCATCGACTCGGTGGCGAGCTACCGCCGTCGCCGTGCCGCTGGCGAGTTCGCGGATGACCCGTTCGGCGACGTGTTCCTGGTGGTCGACGGGTGGAACACGCTGCGCCAGGAGTACGAGGAGTTGGAGCAGACCATCACCACGTTGGCCAACCGGGGCCTCGGCTTCGGTGTGCACGTGGTGCTCACCGCCGTGCGGTGGGCGGAGATCCGGATCAACATGCGGGATCTGCTCGGCACCAAGTTGGAGCTGCGCCTCGGCGACGCGTCGGAGTCCGAGATCGACCGCCGCGCGGCGAGCAACGTGCCGGAGAAGTCGCCGGGTCGGGGCCTGACCCGGGACAAGCTGCACTTCCTCACCGCCATCTCGCGGATCGACGGTCGTCGCGACATCGAGGATCTGAGCGAGGCATCGCTGTCACTGGCCGGGCACGTGGCGGCGAACTGGCCGGGTCGCCCGGCGCCGAAGGTGCGGTTGCTGCCGCGCCGGCTGCCGGTGGCGGAGCTGGCCCGGATCATCGACCGGTCCGCGCCCGGGCTGCCGATCGGCGTCAACGAGTCGGCACTCGCGCCGGTCTACCTCGACCTGGCCAACGAGCCACACCTGACGATCTTCGGCGACGCGGAGTGCGGTAAGACCAACCTGCTGCGTCTGATCGCCCGGGGGATCACCGAGCGGTACACCCCGGCGCAGGCCCGGCTGGTGATCGCCGACTACCGGCGTGGCCTGCTGGGGGCGGTGGAGGGCGACCACCTGCTCGACTACGCTCCGTCGAACCAGGCGTTCGCCCAGGGGCTCGGGTCGATCCGCAGCGCGCTCTCCAACCGACTGCCCGGACCGGACGTGACCACCGCCCAGCTGCGCGATCGGAGCTGGTGGAAGGGTCCGGATCTGTACATCCTGGTGGACGACTACGACCTGGTGGCCTCCGGCGGCAGCAACCCGCTCAGTGCCCTGCAGGAGCTGCTGCCGCAGGCCCGCGACATCGGTCTGCACCTGATCATCACGCGCCGCGTCGGCGGTGTGTCCAGGGCGCTCTACGAGCCGGTGCTGCAACGGCTGCGCGAGTTGGACTCGCCGGGCCTGTTGATGTCCGGCAACCGGGAGGAGGGCGCGGTCTTCGGCACGTTGCGACCGAGCCCGCAACCGCCCGGCCGGGGCACCCTGGTTCGCCGCCGTGATGGCCAGCAGCTGATTCAGACCGCCTGGTCTGAGCCGGCCTGAGCGGGGGTCGGTCGTTCGGTAGGGGGTGGTGGCCCGTCTCGGCCCGATTCACCACCATCCATCGAACGTCACCGGTCAGGGCTGCGAGGGCTGGACAGGTTCCGCTACGGTCTTCACAGGAGTGTCCGTCGGTGGGGTGTTGCTGCCTTGCCGCGGGGGAGGGGTGCGGCAAAGCCGCCACCACAACAGACGGAAGGGTGTGAAGCATGGCGTTCGAGGTCGAAGCTGCGACTCTGCATACCGCCGCGAGTGACGTGCGGTCCACGCGCAGCGAGGTCGACGGCGAGCTGAAGAAGCTGTGGAACGTGGTCGACGACCTGGCCATCGCGTGGAAGGGTCAGGCGTCCACGGGCTTCCAGTCGCTGATGACGCGCTGGAACGAGGACACCGTCAAACTGCTGACGGCGATGGACAGCATCGCTGACCTGCTCGACAAGTCGGGTACGACGCACCAGGTCAACGACGAAGAGCAGCAGCAGATGCTGGACAAGTTCCACTCTGCTCTCAACCCGTGATCCGTAGCCGGCAGAGGAGGAAATCGTGACGATCAAAGTTGACTATGCGGTCCTCGAGAGCAGCAACCAGCAGATGCAGGCCATCTCGAAGACCCTCGAGGAAAAGCTTGACACGCTGCGGTCGATGCTGACCAAGCTGCACTGGGACGGCGAGGACCGGGTTGCCTACGAGCAGCACCAGGCGAAGTGGGACGCGGCGGTCCGGGACATCAACCGGATCCTGAACGAGATCGGCGGTGCCGTGGGCATCGCCCGCGAAAACTACCTCACCACGGAGATGAGCAACTCCAAGGTGTGGAGCTGAGGCATTTCGCCCGAGCGGCTCCGGTCCGGTTCACCCGGCCCGGAGCCGTTCTGCGTCGGCGTAGGTGACGGCTCCGCGCTGCGGTGCGGTGCTCAGCCGGCGGTTGGCGCGTCGGTGCGTCGGCCGGGGCGCCAGTCGCGTCGGCGGCCCCGGGCCATGATCGGTCGCGCGACCAGCAGCAGCCCGGCGAGCAGAGCGCCGATGACCGCCGCCCAGATCGCGGCGGGGCGCTGCCAGCTCAGCGGGTCGTCCCGCACGGCGGGTGCCGGAAGCGCCTCGGCGGGCGGGTTCGCCCGGACGCCGAGCAGGCTCGACACCGCCCGGTACGGGTTGACCATCCCGTGGCCGATGTCGGCGTTCTGACCCTCGGGTGGGTTGTCCGCGGTGCGTTTCAGCCGATCCGCGACCTGCTGCGGGTTGAGACCCGGGTAGGCGGCCCGGACCAGCGCGGCCACCCCGGAGACGTACGCGGCCGCGTAGCTGGTGCCGCCCTCCGGAACGGTGCGGTAGCCGCTGTTTCCGGGCGCCGGCCCGACGATGTTCATCCCCGGCGCGGCGATGTCGACGTAGTCGCCGCTGATCGAGGTGCCGACGTGACCGCCCTGCTCGTCCACCCCACCGACCGCGATCACCCCCGGGTACGCGGCCGGGTAACCCGGCCGGTTCTGCGAGTTTTCCGTGCGGTTGCCCGCGGCGGCGACCAGCACCACCCCTTTGGCCAGTGCGCGCTCGACGGCGGCCGTCAGCTCGGGGCGGGGAATTGTGGTCAGGGACAGGTTGATCACGTCTGCGCCCTGGGCGACCGCCCAGTCGATGGCCGCCGCGATCTGCGCGGGGAGTTGCGGGTTGCTGACCTCCCCGAGCTGCGGCAGAACCCGGATCGGCAGGATGCGGGCAGCCGGGGCGATGCCGCTGAAGGGGACGACAGTGCCCTCCCGGCCCGCGATGATGCCGGCGATCAGCGTGCCGTGCCCGGCCTCGTCGCACTGGCCCTGCTGCGCCGGCAGGCCGTTGAAGTCGCGACCCTCGAGCACCTGGCCCTTGAGCAGCGGATGGGCGGCGGAGACGCCGGAGTCGATCACGGCCACCGTGATCCCGGCGCCCCGGGACAGCGGCCACGCCGAGGACGGCTCCAGCCGGCGTAGCGCCCACGGCAGCTGGGTCAGGTTCTCGGCGCCGGAGGGACCGCAGAGGGGCGGCGCGGCGGTCGCGGGGGAGGGTGCCACCAGGCCGGCACCGAGCAGGGCCGCCAGCGCTCCACTGAGGACGCCGCGAAGGGCACGGCGGGACGGGGACGCGCTCAACGGCGGGCATTCGCGCACCTGCAAAGGTTACCGCCGTGGCCCTCGGGCAGCGGCCCCCGGTGACGGGGGTCAGGGACGGGGGGACGCCTTCGCGGTGGGAGTGTCGGCGAACAGCGCGAGCAGGTCGCCGACCTGCCGGTCCGCCTCGGCGGGGTGCCGGAACCGGCCGGCCGGGTTGAGGGTGTACTCGTTGCGTCGCCCGACCCGGGTGCGGTGCAGGTAACCGCCCGCCTCCAGGTCGGCGACGATCGCCTGCGCGGCCCGTTCGGTGACGCCGACCTCGGCCGCGACGTCGCGCAGCCGGGCGGTCGGATCGCGGGCGATGGCCAGCAGGACGTGCCCGTGATTGGTGAGGAACGTCCAGTTCCGCCCGCCGCCGGTGTCACCCGTCACCGTGCTCTCCATCGTGTGACCGCCTTCCTGGTGTCCGCCTGCCTTCGCGAGAGTCTGGCCCGCCCTGCCCAGGGGAGGTTGCCCAGGGGGCGGCCGGAGTCAACGTATGAAATCTAAATCACGCATACCTTGACGCATCTTACGGTGCGTGTGACGGTGGAGCACGAGCCAGCGCCAGCCCGCCCGGCCGGCGGAAAGCCGGCTTGACCAGGCCAGATGTGTCGAGACGAGGTGCGGGATGAGTCATACCGGGAGCTCCGGCGGTCAGCCGGGTTCGCAGCGGACCACCGACCGGGCCACCGCGCTCAGCGAGCCGACCCGGGCGTACGCCGAGCTGGTCGCCGGCAATCGGCGCTTCGTCGATGGCGCCCCCCGCCACCCCAACCAGGATGCCGGGCGCCGGGCCGCCGTGGCCGACGGGCAACACCCGTTCGCGGTGATCGTCGGCTGCTCCGACTCACGGCTGGCCGCTGAGATCATCTTCGACCGGGGTCTGGGCGACCTGTTCGTGGTGCGCACCGCCGGGCACACCGCCGGCCCCGAGGTGCTCGGCAGCGTCGAGTACGCGGTGACCGTGCTCGGCACCCCGCTGGTGGTGGTGCTCGGCCACGACTCGTGCGGTGCGGTGCAGGCCGCCCGGGAGTCCGCCGCGACGGGTACCGCACCGAGTGGCCATCTGCGCGCGGTGGTCGACGCCGTGCTGCCCAGCCTGCGCCGGGCCGAGGCCGAGGGCGTGGACGACATCGACGGCATCGTCGACATCCACATCGCACAGACCGTCGAGACGTTGCTCGGGCAGTCCCCGGTGCTGGCCGACGAGGTGGCGCGGGGGCGGTGCGCGGTGGTGGGGGTGTCCTACCGACTCGCCGCCGGAGCGGTGCGCCCGGTGGCCGCCGTGCCGGCCGGCTTCGCGACGTTGGACCGCCCGGCCGGATCGCCCGAGCCGACCGGCCCGGCCGCCGCTGCCACCGTCTGACGCGACGAGGGCCGCTCCGCGTCACGCGGAACGGCCCTCGATGGGGATCGTGCGGGTCAGAGCAGCGACATGTGGACGTGGTCGGTGTGGTTCGACGGCCCGCTGTACGAACTCCAGCCGGTGGCCGGGAACCAGATCTGCCGGTTCCAGATCACGTAGTAGATGCCGAGCCGGTCGGCGTTACGGATGAGGAACGCGGCGACGTTGTTGCCGTACGTCCGGGTGTCGTTGTTGTGCCACGGGGAGAACCCGCTCTTCTGTAGCGACCAGTCGCAGGCGCGGCCCTTCGGGTGCTCCCACGGCCCGCCGGGGCGGTAGCAGCCGACGAACCGGTTGAAGCCGGCCGCCTTGACCTCCTTGTACGCGTGCAGCGTGCGCGGCGTGACGCAGCCGGACGTGGTGGGGTCGTTCTCGCTGCACGACTGGGGCTTCCAGTCACCGTCGGCCGTGCGACCCGGGCCGATCTTCGCGACCTTGGAGGTGGCATCCACCAGGCCGCCGGTGAAACCCTTGCCGCCGACGAGGGAGAGCGCCTTGTCGGCCTCGCTCTTGCGCTTCGCCATCAGGGCGGTCTGCTTCTGCTGCTCGCGGACCTCGGTGTCGAGGGCCAGCTTGGCCTGCTCGGCGCGGGCCTTCACCGCGTTGACCTCGGAGAGCTTCTTCTCGTTGACCATGTTTATCTCGTCGAGCATCCCGGCGCGCCGGACGAACGAGTCGGGCGCTTCGCTCTCCAGCAGCATCGCGACCGCGCCGATCCGGCCGGTCCGGTACGCCTGGGCGGCGATCTGCCCGACCTGCGGGGCCAACGCGTCCAGGTCGGCCTTGGCCCGGTTGACCTCTGCGGCCAACTCGCCCTGTCGCTTCTTGGATTTGTCCAGCTTGGACTTGGCGGCGGAGTAGTCGCGGTTGGCCTGCTCGATGACGTCGTTGAGCAGCTTGGGCTCGCCGTCCTCCTCGTGCCCGGACGGTGTGGGGTTCGTCGGAGCGGCGTTCGCTGGGAGCGGCCCGGCGAGCACGGTCAGTGCGGCGATCACGGCCACCACGGGAGTCAACCAGCGGCGTAGGGGTGCCGTCACAATGTTCCCTTCCGTCGACCGCCGACCGGGTTAGCTGACGGGTTCGGGGCGGAAGTGGCCCCTACCGCTGACGCGGATTCACCCCAGGTACCTGGGTCCCCGGCTCGCCGGTTGGCGATTGGGCGGTGGCACCGCAGGCGCCGCTTCGCGCCTTCATCGGTAACCGGCAGCGAGGTTACCCGAGAGTCGACCGGGTGAGCTACGCCTGGATGCCGACCAAAAGTGTCATTTCGCCATAGCGTTGAGTGACCAGTGACGTGGTTCTCAGGGTGGATGCCCGATCTGGTCACGCTGAGGAGTGTCACCATGCCGTATCCGTGCTCCTGTTCGACTCCGGCCACCGGTCGGTGGCCTCGGATGGGGGTGCGGTCCGCGTCCGGTCCGGCTCGTCGGAGCCGGTCGTTCGCGGTGAGATGAGAGCGGCCAGTGCCTCCGAGCGGTCCGGCTGGGGCCGGGACGACGCGGCGTCGGTGGACGGCGTCGCACCGGTGCGCCCGGCGGCGGTCACCACCGCGGCCAGTCCGGTGGTCAGCGGCACGGCGGCGATCAGACCGAGGGTGGCGACCGCGCTGCGGACGATCTCCTGCGCGAGGAACTCACTGGTGAGGATCTGCCCGATCGGCCGCGAGTCGGCGGTGAGCAGGAGTAGCAGGGGCAGCGACGCGCCCGCGTACGCCAGCACGATGGTGTTCACAGTGGAGGCGATGTGCGCGCGGCCGACCCGGGTGGCCGCCCGGTACAGCTGCAACCGGGTCAGGCCGGGGTTGGCGTTCGCCAGCTCGGTGACGGTGGCCGCCTGGGTGACTGTCACGTCGTCGAGCACCCCGAGCGATCCGATGATGATCCCGGCGAGCAGCAGACCGTGCAGGTCCACGTCGCCCTGGAACATCGACAGGGTGGTGGCGTCTTCGCTGCCGAAGCCGGTGAGGTGGGTGGCGGCCGTGGCGATGGTGGCGAGGACGCCGGTCAGCACCAGACTGCCCAGGGTGCCGAGCACCGCGACCGAGGTCTGTGCGGTTACCCCGTGCGTGAGATAGAGCACCACGAACATGATCAGGGCCGCGCCGACCACCGCCACCAGCAGTGGTGACCTGCCGGCGCCGATGCCCGGCAGCACGAAGGTGAGCAGGATGGCGAAGCTGGCGGCCAATCCGGCGAGCGCGGCCAGGCCCCGCCATCGACCGAACGCGACGATCGCGGCCGCGAAGACCACCGCCAGCCACACCATCGGGGTGCCGCGTTGGTGCTCGGCGATGTTCCAGTTGCTGGTGGTGGGATCGGTGGGATCGGCCAGCTCGACCAGGATGACCTCGTCGCCGACCTCGACCCGGGGTGCGCCGGGTCCGTCGGGAACCGGTGTCTGTACCTGCTGGCCGGCGGTCGGCCCGTCGTCCACCCGGACGTCGACCGTGCCGCACCGCCCGTCGCCGACCCTCGGCGTGCCCTCGGGAACCGACGGCGCCGGCGGGCACGGCTCGCTGACCACCCGGGTGACCGTGCCGGGGTAGCGCGGCACGTCCGCACCACCGTCGGTCTGCGGTGACCCGCCGCGCGGCCAGAGCAGCACCGCGGCGAGCACGGTGGCGACGAAGAGGGGTACCACCGTCATGACAAGGATCCGTCGCACCCTCGGTGAGGCGGACGGAGCAGGGCGGGTGTGGTCGGAACCCAAGGCGAGACTCCCAACGATCCGGTGCGGGGTACGGGTCAGCGGGCCGGGCGGTTCACCGTTGCGGTGGAAACGCGGCGGAACGGCGGGGCGGATCGCTGCCTGACGACACTTTGATCACGGACGGTCAGAGCTCGGCCCGGTCGGCCGGGGGCGCCGCCACGACCTGGCGGCGCCGGTGCCCGACTGTGCGGCGGCATACGGAGGGCCATCGTGGGAGATGCTAGCCAGACCGCCCGAGGGCTGCAGGTCGTGGCGGAGTGTCGGGTGGTCGAACCGCCCGCGTGGCGGACCTCGGGCGCTCAGCCGCGCTTCATGAGTCGGCCGACCGCCGCCATCATCTCGGTGGCCATCTCGTCGGCCCGACCCTCGGCGGCGCCCTCGTGCATGCAGTGCCGGGCGTGCCCGTCGAGCAGCCCCAGGGCCACCTTGTCGAGGGCCGCCTGGATCGCGGAGATCTGGGTGAGCACGTCGATGCAGTAGCGGTCGTCGTCGACCATCTTCTCGATGCCCCTGACCTGCCCCTCGACGCGGCGGAGCCGCGCGAGCAGCTGGTCCTTGCTGGCGGTGTATCCGCGGATCGGGGTGGGTGCGGTCATGTCAACCAGGATAGCGTACCCCTGGGGGGTATGGTACGGTCGTGCTCGGATGGCATACCCCCACGGGGTACCGGTACCGTAAAGGAGACGATCCGATGGTCAACACGACGTACCAGGTGCAGGGCATGACCTGTGGGCACTGCGTCAGCGCGGTGAGCGCCGAGGTCGGTGCCATCGCGGGCGTGCGGGACGTCCAGGTCGACCTCGCGGCCGGCCGGGTCACCGTCAGCAGCGATCAGCCGCTGGACACCGCGGTTGTCCGGGCCGCCGTCGACGAGGCCGGCTACGACCTCGTCGACGCGTGATCGGAGGGCCGGCGTGCGTACCGTGACGAGACTTGCCGGGTTCGCCGTCGGCCTGGCGGCGGTCTTCGGCACGACCTACGGGATCGGCCGGGTCGTCGACCCCGCCCCGGCCGCCGAGAGCCGGCGCGACAGTGCCGCCACCACCCCGACGGTGGGCGGGCCGGACGGGACGGCCGACCGGATCCCGGGCGGGCTGCTCGTCTCCGAGCGCGGCTACACCCTCGAACCGGTCGACGCCCCGGCCGGCGAGTTCGCCTTCCGGATCGCCGGCCCGGACGGCCGCCCGGTCACCCGGTACGACGTGGCACACGACAGGCAGATGCACCTGATCGTCGCCCGACGGGACCTCTCCGGCTTCCGCCACGTGCACCCCGAACTGACCCCGGACGGCACCTGGCGGGTCGACACCCCGCTGACCGGCCCCGGGCAGTGGCGGGCGTTCGCCGACTTCACCCCGACCGGGGGCGAGCCGCTGACCCTCGGCGTCGACGTGACCGTCCCCGGCGAGCTCAGCGAACGGCCGCTGCCCGCCCCGGCGACCAGCACCACCGTCGACGGCTACACCGTCACCCTGGCCGGAGTGCCACAGCCCGGCCGCACGTCGTCGCTGACCCTGACCGTCAGCCGGGACGGGCAGCCGGTCACCGACCTGGAGCCCTACCTGGGCGCGTACGGGCACCTGGTGGCACTGCGCCGGGGTGATCTGGCGTACCTGCACGTGCACCCGGACGGGACGCCCGGCGACGGGCGCACCCGGCCCGGTCCGGCCGTCACCTTCCTCGCCGAGGTGCCCTCGGCCGGCAGCTACCGGCTCTACCTCGACTTCCAACACGGCGGCCGGGTGCACACCGCCGAGTTCACCGTGGTCGCCGGCGCTGCCCCGACCGGAGACGTCCCCACGCCGAGCGGACCCGAACCGACCGGCGGGGCCGACCACGGCACCCCCGGGCACGGGCACAACTGACGGGACCAGACGATGACCACCACCAGCAGACCGCTACCCGAGGCGCCGAACCGGATCGAACTGGCGATCGGCGGGATGACCTGCGCAGCGTGCGCCGCCCGGATCGAGAAGAAGCTCAACCGGATGGACGGGGTGAGCGCCACCGTCAACTACGCCACCGAGAAGGCCACCATCCGGTACGCCGACGGCGTCACGCCGGACGACCTGATCGTGACCGTCCAGAAGACCGGTTACACGGCGGCGTTGCCGGCCCCGCCCAGCGCGGAACCTCCGGTGGACCCGTTGCGGGGGCCGCGTACCCGGCTCTGGGTGTCGGTGGCCCTGAGCGTGCCGGTGGTCCTGCTGGCCATGGTCCCGGCCTGGCAGTTCGACTACTGGCAGTGGCTCTCGCTGACCCTGGCCGCCCCGGTGGTGGTCTGGGGTGGGCTGCCGTTCCACCGGGCCGCCTGGACCAACCTGCGGCACGGCGCGGCCACCATGGACACGCTGGTGTCGCTCGGCACCCTGGCCGCGTTCGGCTGGTCGCTCTGGGCGCTCTTCCTCGGTGACGCGGGGATGCCCGGGATGACGCACCCGTTCCGCTTCGACATCACCCGGACCGACGGCGCCGGCAACATCTACCTGGAGGCGGCCGCCGGGGTCACCGTGTTCATCCTGGCCGGCCGCTACTTCGAGGCCCGGTCCAAGCGGACGGCCGGCGCCGCGCTGCGCGCCCTGCTCGACCTCGGCGCCAAGGACGTGGCGGTGCTGCGCGACGGCGTGGAGACCCTGATCCCGGTGGACCGGCTCGCCGTCGGTGACCGGTTCGTGGTCCGCCCCGGGGAGAAGATCGCCACCGACGGGGTGGTCGACGAGGGCACCTCCGCGGTCGACGCCAGCATGCTCACCGGTGAGTCGGTGCCGGTCGAGGTCGCCCCGGGCGACGGCGTGGTCGGCGCCACGATCAACGCGGGTGGGCGGCTGATCGTCACCGCCACCCGGGTCGGCGCGGACACCCAGCTCGCCCGGATGGCCGACCTGGTCGAGCAGGCGCAGAGCGGCAAGGCGGCCGTGCAGCGGCTGGCGGACCGGATCTCCGGAGTCTTCGTGCCGATCGTCATCACCCTCGCCGTCGGCACGCTCGGCTGGTGGCTCGGCACCGGGGCCGGCCCGACCGCCGCGTTCACCGCCGCCGTGGCCGTGCTGATCATCGCCTGTCCGTGCGCGCTCGGCCTGGCCACCCCGACCGCGCTGCTGGTCGGCACCGGTCGGGGCGCCCAACTCGGCGTGCTGATCAAGGGGCCGGAGGCGCTGGAGTCGACCCGCCGGGTGGACACCGTGGTGCTCGACAAGACCGGCACCGTGACGAGCGGCCGGATGACCCTGGTGGACGTGGTGCCGGCGAGCGGTGTGGACCGGGCCGAACTGCTCCGGCTGGCCGGGGCGGCGGAGGCGGCCTCCGAGCACCCGATCGCCCGTGCGGTCGCCGCCGGTGCCACCGATGCGGGCACCCTGCCCCCGGTGACCGACTTCGGCAACCTCGAAGGGCTGGGGGTGACCGGCACGGTCGACGGGCAGACCGTCCTGGTCGGCCGGGTCCGGCTGCTGCGCGAGCGTGAGTTCGACGTACCGCCGGAGGTCGAGTGGGCCGTGCGTGACGCGGAGGCCGCCGGCCGTACGGCGATCGTCGCCGGCTGGGACGGACGCGCCCGCGGCGTGCTCGCGGTCGCCGACGTGGTCCGGCCGAGCAGTCGGGCGGCGGTGGCCCGACTGCGCGGGCTGGGGCTGACCCCGGTCCTGCTGACCGGGGACAACACCGTCGTGGCTCGCGCGGTCGCCGCCGAGGTGGGCATCGACGAGGTGATCGCTGAGGTCCTGCCGACCGGGAAGGTCGACGTGATCAAGCGGCTCCAGGCCGAGGGGCGGTCGGTGGCGATGGTCGGTGACGGTGTCAACGACGCCCCGGCACTGGCCCAGGCCGACCTGGGGTTGGCCATGGGCACCGGCACCGACGTGGCGATCGAGGCGGCCGACCTCACCCTCGTTCGGGGCGACCTGGACGCCGCGGTGGACGCCATCCGGCTGTCCCGTCGCACCCTCGGCATCATCCGGGGCAACCTGTTCTGGGCGTTCGGCTACAACGTGGCGGCCCTGCCGTTGGCCGCCGCCGGGCTGCTCAACCCGATGATCGCCGGCGCCACGATGGCGCTGTCCTCGGTCTTCGTGGTGGCCAACAGTCTGCGCCTGCGCCGGTTCCGTTCGGCCGCTGCCGATCTGTGACGGCGGCAATGGTTGGGCTGGTGACGGCGGGGGTACCTCTGTGGTTGTAGCGACGCTGGCAATGGAGGTTGGCAATGGGTTTCGACGACAAGATCAACAACGCCACCGAGGATGCGACCGGCAAGCTGAAGGAAGGCGCCGGTCGGGCCACCGACAACGAGCAGTTGGAGGCGGAGGGTCGCGCTGACCAGTCCACCGCCAAGCTCAAGCAGGCGGGCGAGAAGATCAAGGACGCCTTCAAGAGCTGACGTACGACGTACCAGGCACGCCGGGCCGGTGATCATCACCGGCCCGGCGTGCGTCGGCAGCGGGTGCTCAGGGGCGGCGAGTGGCGCGTACGACCACGTCGTGCAGCGGGACCTCCCGGCCCGGCACCGTGCGGCGGTGCTCCTCGGCGGTGAGGATCTCCCAGGTGGCGCTGTCCAGGCCGGCGGTGATGTCGGCGAGGGTGACCGATGCCTCGTCGGGCGGGTGGTGCCCATGCCCGTGCCCCTGCTCGGTGGCTTCCGAGGTGTGCAGATGCCCCACGATCAGGAGGGTGCCGCCGGGGGCCACCCATCCGGCGATGCGGTCGTAGAAGGCCAGCTGCGGCATCGCGGGGTGCGCGTAGTGCGTCGTGACCAGGTCGAACCGGGTTTCCGGAGCCCAGGCCGTCAGGTCGGCCTCCACCCATCGCACGCGCTCGGACACCCCGCTCTCCGTCGCGCGTTCGGCGGCCCGGGCGAGGGCGACCGGTGCGATGTCGACCGCGGTGACCTGCCAGCCGTGGGTGGCGAGCCAGATCGCCTCGGTGCCGGTGCCGCACCCGGCGTCCAACGCCAAGCCCGGCACCAGCCCGGCGGTCTCCCGGGCCAGGTACGGGTGGGCGGGGCTCGTGCTCATCGCGCCGGGGCGGTCGTGCTGCGCCTGGTGCCAGTGCCGCTCCCAGTAGTCCTTGTCGAACTCGTGCTGCTCGCTCATCTGTGCCTGCTCCTTCGCGCGTCGCCCACGACTGTTACCGGCAACCCAGCGATGCGCAAAGATTGTTGCCAAAACGGCAAGGAGGCGGTCCTCACCCCTGTCCGGTCAGCCGGGCCGCCCGCACCTCCAGGTAGCGCTGCTCGGGCCGGCTCGTGGTGCCCCGCGCCGCGGCCAGGTACGCCTTCCGGGCCGCGCCGACGTCCCCGGCCAGCTCCAACAGGTGCGCCCGGACGGCGGCGAGCCGGTGGTGCCCGGCCGTGCGGTCGTCGGCCTCCAACGGCGCGAGTAGGGCGAGCCCGGCCCGGGGCCCGTCCACCATGCCCACCGCCACCGCCTGGTTCAGGGTGACCATCGGATTCGGCGCGATCCGGGCCAGCAGTCGGTAGAGCGCGACGATCTGCCGCCAGTCCGTCTCCGCCGCCGTCGACGCCTCGGCGTGCACCGCGGCGATCGCCGCCTGGAGCTGGTACGGGCCGGGCGGCGACCAGGTCAACGCCTCGGTGATCAGCGCGACGCCCTCCGCGATGGCGGCCGCGTCCCACCGTGAACGGTCCTGCTCGGCCAGCGGCACCAACTCCCCGTCCGGCCCCACCCGGGCCGCCCGGTGCGCATCGGTCAGCAACATCAGCGCCAGCAGCCCGGTGACCTCGCCGTCGTCGGGCAGCAGTCCGCGCAGGATGCGAGCCAGCCGGATCGCCTCGCCGGTCAGCTCGGCCCGGTGCAGGTCCGAGCCACTGGACGCGGTGTAGCCCTCGTTGAAGATGAGGTAGAGCACCCGCAGCACCGTTCCCAGCCGCTCGTCCCGCTCGGCCGCCCCGGGCATGGCGAACCGGGCCCCGGCAGCCTCGATCCGCTGCTTGGCCCGCCGGATCCGTTGACTCATCGTCGCCTCGGGCACCAGGTGCGCCCGGGCGATCTGGGCGGTGCTGAGACCGCCGACCGCCCGCAGGGTGAGCGCCACCTGCGCCGACCCGGGCAGCGCCGGGTGGCAGCAGAGGAACAGCAGCGTGAGGGTGTCGTCGTCGGCCGCAACGGCGGGCTCCGCGTCCGCCGCCGGCGCCACTCCGGCGTACGCCGGCTCGCGCCGCGCCACCGCCAGCTCGCGGTCCCGGCGCGCGCTCTCGCTGCGCCACTCGTCGGTGAGTCGGCGGGTGGCCACGGTGAACAACCAGGCGCGCGGATTGTCCGGTACGCCCTGCCCGGGCCACTGCGTGGCGGCGGCGAGCAGGGCCTCCTGGACCGCGTCCTCGCACCTGTCGAACTGTCCGTGCCGGCGGACCAGCAGGCCGAGGACCTGCGGCGCGAACGTGCGCAGCAGGTCCTCGACCGTCCGGTCCCCGGTCACATCTCGGTCCCGGCCTCGTCCATGATCGGGCGGACCTCCATCGCTCCGCCGTACCGGACGTCCGGCCAGCGGGCGGCGATCTCGGCAGCCCGTTGCGGGCTGTCGCACTCGACGGCCAGGTAACCGGCGAACTGCTCCTTGCTCTCCATGAACGGGCCGTCGAGGACCTCGGGGCTGCCGTCCACGAGCCGGACCGTCAACGTCTGCGACGGATTGGCCAACGCCTGGCCGCCGATCAGTTCGCCGGTCTCGGTCAGCTCTTTCATGATCTCGTCGACCTCACCGAAGAGGGCGGTGCGATCCTGCTCGCTCAGCCCTTCGGTGAAGCCGGGCCGGTTCCAGATCAGCAGCATGTACTTCACGGCGATGCTCCTCAGGCTCTGGTCGCACCCCGACCGGGGTGCGACTCACCGGAGGGTCGGAGCCGTTCCCCCGATCCCTACCGTGTACCGAAGAAAAGCGCAGAAATGCCCGCCGGGGGTGGTCCCACGCCGGGTGGTTCAGCGCGGATCGGGTCGACCGGGCACCTGTCGGGGCTTCCGGCCGCCGCCGACGTCCAGCGACGCCCGGTCCGCGGCCGAGGTGCCGGACGACCAGCCCTCGGCGTCGCGCACGCTGAGCCGGTGCCGGGTGACCCCGGGGAAGAGCGTGTCCAACCGCTCCCGGACCGCCTCGCCCCGCGCCGCGAGCACCGGCAACAGCCGCTCCGCCCCGGCCGTCTCGGCCACCGCCCGGTCCGCCTCGTCGGTCGCCGCCTCGGTGGCCGCGCGTAGCCGTTCGCCGATCCGCAGCGCGAACGCGTTGAGGAAGGACTCGTCCCAGACCTTCGTCCGCCGCCCCGACCCCGGCCGACGCTCGGCGCGCCCCCGCAGCATCGCCGCCGTGGCCTGGACCAGCAGCGACGTGTAGAGCAACTCCACCGCCAGCAAATCGGCCGGCCAGCCCAGCACGGTGGCGAAGCCGAGATCGTCGGACCAGACCGCCTCGCACCGGTTCGCCGCCGCCACCTCCTGCACCAGCAGCGCCTTCGCGCCCGCGTACGGGGCGTCGGTGCTCAGCCGCACCCCGCCGGGCAGGTCCCCGCGCTCCGCCCCGGCGGCCAGCAGCGCCTCGTCGATGCTGTGCCGGGCGATCAGCTCCTGGGCCTTCCCGGTCAGCGCCTCCGCCTCCGCCGGGAAGGTGGTCGACTCGGCCTTGGCCAGCAGCGCGCGTACCCGGTCCAGCATCGGCGACCCGCTGCGGGCCGTCCCCGCCGTGCGGGGCAGTGCCGCGCCGCTCGTGCCCGGCGGTGGGCGTAGCACCGCGATCGGCGGCAGGCTCTCCACCAGCGCGAGCGTGTCCACGGCCGCGCGGAGCGCGTCGGCCCGGTCCAGACCCTCCCGGGTAGCCCAGCCGTTCAGCACGCTGCGGTCGTCGCCAGCTTCGGTGGCCGCCAGCTCGCGTAGCTGGTCGTCCCACCAGGCGGGGACCGGCTCGGCCTGGTCGCGTCGCTGGGCGGCCATCGCGGCGCGGACCAGCCGGGCCGCGCGGGCGTCGAGCCGGCGACTGGTGATCCGGTCCACGTCGACCGGCTGCCAGCCGCGCGGCCAGAGCCGGCCCAGGCCCCGGACCAGGCGACGGAGCAGCGCCGCGTCCACCGCCGTGGTGCCGTCCGCGGTGCCGGTGCCGACCATCAGTTGGTCCAGCTGCCGTTCGGCCTGCCGTACGTCCGTGCCGCGCACCGCCGCGAGCGCGTTGGCGACGAGTTCGTCCGCGTCCGGCACGGGCACCTCCTTCTCGGGATCTGGCTGTCGCTGCCTCTCCAGGCTCCATGATCATGCCGCCCGTGGCCCGGGAGTCGCGAAACGGGGATGTCACCGACCCGTTCGGCCTCCCGTCCGCACTCGTGTTGACCACGCCCGTGCGGCGTCCGTCATCGGCTCCAGCGGCATGGTCCGTCCGGTTCTGGGTAGTTGAGGCTGACCTGACGCGGATACGAGGTGTGTGATGCCCGATTCACGCCTGTCGAGTCAACGCATCGTCGACGTGCGTTCCTCCACCCTCGTCGGCGTCCTGATCGGCATCGCGATCATGGCTGCGGTGGACGAGATCGTCTTTCACCAGCTGCTTGCCTGGCACCACTTCTACGACCGTTCCACCCCCTCGGTGGCGCTGCTCTCGGACGGGCTGCTGCACGCCGCCGAGGTGATCGCCCTGGTCGGCGGGTTCTTCTGGTTCGCCGACCTGCGCCGGCGGCGTGCCCTGTCGAGCCGGCTGGCCTGGGGTGGCTTCCTGCTCGGCGCCGGAGGATTCCAGCTCTTCGACGGGCTCGTCGACCACAAGGTGCTCCGGCTGCACCAGATCCGCTACGGCGTACACCTGGTGCCGTACGACGTGGCCTGGAACGTGGCCGGCGCGGTGCTGCTGCTGGCCGGCGTCGCTGTCCTGTGGTGGGCCCGGTCCCGCCGGCCCGGCGCCGGCCCCCGATGACGGCGGCCGGACAACCCGTGTTCGCGCACGACGGGCACGCGGCGGACGGGCCGGGCTGGATGCCGCTGCTCCCGATCGTGTTGTTGGCCGGCGGCTACCTGCTGGCTGCCGTCCGCGACCCGCGGGGTTGGGACCACCGGCGCACCGCCTCCTGGCTGGTCGGCTGCACCCTGCTGGCGGTCGCCGTCGGGCCGCTGGCCCACCTCCCCGACAACCCGAGCGGGCACATGGCGCAGCACCTGCTGCTCGGCATGCTGGCCCCGCTGGGGCTGGTGCTCGCCGCCCCGGTGACGCTGCTGCTGCGGGTCGCGCCGCCGCCGGTACGCCGGGCGGTCGGCCGGCTGCTGCGCGCCCGCCCGCTGCACCTGCTCGCCCACCCGGTCACCGCCGCGCTGCTGACCACCGGCGGGTTGGCGTTGGTGCTGCTCACCCCGCTGTACGCGGCGGCCGAACGGCAACCGGTCCTCCATCACGCCGTGCACCTGCACTACCTGGCCGCCGGGTACCTCTTCGCCTGGTCGTTGGCCGGGCCGGACCCGGCGCCGCGTCGCCCGGGACTGGCGGTACGGGTCGGCGCGCTCCTCGGCGCGGCGGCCGGCCACGCCGTGCTGGCCAAGTACCTGTACGCCCAGGCCGAAAGGCTCCCACCCGGCCTCACCGACCGGGACCCGGAAGCGTTCCGGTCGGCCGCCCAACTCATGTACTACGGCGGCGACCTGGCCGAACTGCTCCTGGCCGTAGCCCTCTTCGCCAGCTGGTACCACGCCCACCGCCGCCCTCGCCCCACCCACTCGATCAAGAGGTTCGCGTCGCCGAAGGACGAGGCTCTGACGCGACCTTCGTGATCAGCTCGAAGGTGGCGTGGCCGCCAGTGCGGAGGAGAGTCGGCGGAAGAACGAGCGGATCTCGTCCTCACCGTGGTGCGTCTCAGCCTGGTCGTTCAGCGGGCCCGAATAGCGCAGCGCCTGGTCCAGCGCGTCCCGCGTCTCAACCCGGTCTCCCGGGTAGAGCCCGGCGGTCACCCCGTCGACGACCCGGGTCACTACCGAGTCGTCGAGCACCCGGTCGAACTGGATCCCGTAGAGGATCCCGTTGACGTGGCCCTTCCAACTGTCCGTACCCATGCTCGTCGACTCCCCTAGAAGATCTGACTGCCGTCCCAGGCGAGGATCGGAACCCCGCCCACGCCGTTACGCTTGAACTCGGCGTCGAGATTGGCCATGTGGCTAACGTCGGGCTGGTAGTGACCGCTGCGCGCCGTCGCGTACTGGACTCTACCGTCCTTGACGACCAACTCGCCCGCCGCGGCGACCGGCTGCCCGTTGCCCAGTGTCGAGTGGTGAAAGTCGCCGACCTTCTGGTAGTTGGACGCGTAGAGGTTGCCGTTCCGGTCCATGACGAAGATCGCCTGACCGTTTCCGCTGAAGACGGTTTGAGCGCTCGATGTGTCGAATGGTTCGCCGCTTCTGGCGCTGCGCAACATGCCGTTGCTGTCGAAGAAGACTCGGTGCTGTTCGAGCTCCTCTGGACTGAGCCGGCGCACCGCCGTCGGGAAGTGCCCTCCGGGCAGGTGCTCGTTGCGGTACTTGTCGAGCATCGGCTTCGTGTTGTGGTAGCGCGGGGTGGTGTGTGGGCCGGGTACAGCGGGTCGTCCGGGGCCACCCGGCTTCGTGCCCTTGCGGTGGAAACGTCGCAGCAGCGTCTTCGCACGCTTCAACAACCGCGGGATGATCTCCTTGACGACCCGCTCGATGATCTCCTTGATGATCCGCTGGATCGCCATCCGGGCCAGGCCGATCGAGACGGGGATCGAGGCCAGCGACGAGCCGAGGCTGGGTGCCGCCGCTGCCAACGCAATCGCCACCTGAATCACCAGAATCGTCAGCTGGACGATGACCAGGACCTTCTGGGTCAGGGTGATGATGGCCATCACCAGCAACGCCATGCCGATCAGTTCGGCTGCCTGAGCGCCGTCCTCCATCCGGCGTGGTGCACCCTCCTCGCCCTGCCACGCCTGCTCGAACGCCCGAACGTCGTCCCCGCTGTTCGTCACCCCGACCTTCGCTGCGCCCGCCTCAGCCTCCCCGACCGCCGTACGCAGCCGGCCGGCGAACGCGAACCACAGTTGGGACGCTTGGAAGAGCAACTCCTCGTCGGCGGCCGGCCAGGTGAATCCGACCCATCCCAGGGCTTCGGCGAGTTCAGGAGGGAGCTGCATACCCATTGGGCAGCTCCATCCTCGTGAAGAGTTCGGCATTCGCGATGTCGGTCGCCTCGTGGGCGTCGGCACTGCTGTCGAGGTTCCCGGCGGCCTCCAACAATTGGTCGGCCATCGACCGGTAGACGTCGAGCGCGTGCGTCAGGACTTCCACGTACGCGGCACCAAAGAGCGAGCCCGCCTCGTCGGCGCCCCACGGATTACCCGTTCCGTTCACCGACGACTCGAGGCCGGCGATCTCCTCGCCAAGCTGCTGGCCGGTCGCCGCGAGCGACGCTGCCGCACTGTGCAGAGCGTCGAGGTCGACCTGAATCCCGTCGGACATGACTCAGCGCTGGTCCGTTCGGCGGGTGGCCCCGTCCAGGTCGCCGATCATCTGCCGTAAACCCCGGAACGCGTCTTCCGAGACACGTTCGAGCTGCTGGCTGAGGGCCACGGTATCGACGTGAGCGGCTGACGTCAGCTGGGCTCTGCGTGCGCGCTCGTCGGCCTGTGCCGCCTGGACCGCCTCCAGGACGTGCTCCGCGATGGCGCCGGTGCCGCTCCGGGACAGGCTCGGGTCGATCACCAGGGCCTGGAGGGCGCCGAAGGCGGAGACTTCCGCCTCGACGAGACCGTTCCCGCTGGTGCCCCGCCCCACCAGGTGTTCGACGGCGGGTGTGGCCTGGTCATCCCGCTCGGCTGCGCCGTCCGGCTGCGCTGCGGGAGAACCTGGAACCTGGCTCAGCAGGCGCATCGCCTCTTCGAGTGAGCGGCTGAGGCTGGCCGGATCGATCCCGCTCGCCATGCTCGTCCCCTTTGGTCTGCAGTTCACGATCAGGACGACGGTATCAACGCGGCACCTGCACCGGTGCCCCGAAGAGTCCTCTGTGGAATGTCTCGGCTGCCGACCGCCGAGATCACTGCCAGTCGGTGAGGATCTCCTCGACCGGTAGGACGTCCTGCTCCGGGTCCGGTGCCGGGGTTGGCCGGTCGGTCGGCGTGCGGTCGAAGCGGGGTGCGGGGGCTGGTTGGATCTCGCCGCCCACCTCGACGAATGTGCCCCGGGCCGCGTTGTGCGGGTGCCCGGGCGCCTCGCCGGGGGCGAGCACCGGCGCGACGCAGGCGTCCAGGTCGGCGAAGACCGCCGTCCACTCGTCCCGGGTGCGCTCGGCGAACCGCGCGGTGAACCGGCGGCGCAGCTCGTCCCAGCCACTCGGGTCGTACTGGGCGGGCAGGTCCGGGTCGTCGGCGAGGTCGAGGCCGGTGAGCAGTACGGCGTAGAAGGCCGGTTCCATCGCGCCGACGGCCATGAATCCACCGTCGGCGGTGGCGTACGTGTCGTAGAACGGCGCCCCGCCGTCGAACATGTTGCGCCCGCGCGGAGCAGCCCACAGGCCCGTGCCGAGCAGCCCGTGCAGGAACGAGGTGAGCAACGCCGAGCCGTCCACCATCGCCGCGTCGACCACCTGGCCCATGCCGGAGCGCTCCCGCTCCAGCAGTGCGGCCAGCACGCCGACGGCGAGCAGCATCCCGCCGCCGCCGAAGTCGCCGAGCAGGTTCATCGGCGCGTACGGGCGTTCGCCGGCCCGTCCCAGCGGCTCCAACGCCCCGGCCACCGCGATGTAGTCGATGTCGTGCCCGGCCCGGGCCGCCAGCGGGCCATCCTGACCCCAGCCGGTCATCCGCGCGTACACCAGTCGGGGGTTGCGGGCCTGGCACACCTCCGGCCCGAAGCCGAGCCGCTCGGCCACCCCGGGCCGGTACGCCTCGACCAGCACGTCCGCCCGCTCGGCGAGGCGCAGCAGGTCCGCCACCCCGGCCGCGGACTTCAGGTCCAGCGCGGTGACCCGCCGGCCGCGCTGCAACGGCCCGCTGGTCGGTGCGGCCAGCCGGCCCGCACTCGGGGCGCCCGGCCGGTCCACCCGCACCACGTCCGCGCCGAGGTCGGCGAGCACCATGCAGCCGAACGGCGCCGGGGCGAGGCTGGCCAGCTCGACCACCCGTACCCCGGCCAGCGGACCACCGCGCCTCGTCATCACGCGACCCCAGCCGGTTCGGCGGGGCGGTCGGCCGAGGCGGCGAGCCGGTCGACCAGGTCGGCGGGGGGCGTGAACCGGTCGCCGTAGCGGTCGGCCAGTTCGGTGGCACGGGCCGCGAAGCCGGCCGGGCCGCCCGCGTACTGCCGGACGTAGCGGATCACCCCGCCCGTCCAGGCGGGGAAGCCGATGCCGAAGATCGAGCCGATGTTGGCGTCGGTCTCGGTGCGCAGCACCCCCTCGTCGAGGCAGCGCAGCGCGTCCAGCGCCTCGGCGAAGAGCATCCGTTCCTGGAGGTCGGTGAACGGCACCCCCCGACCCGCCTCGGTGATCAGGTCGGCGAGACCACGCCACAGTCGGCCCCGGGTGCCGTCGTCGTAGGAGTAGAAGCCCCGTCCGGCGGCGCGCCCCGGCCGGTCGTACGCGTCGACCAACTCGTCCACCAGCCGGTGCGCCGGCAGCGGCCGGAACTTCTCGCTGGCCGCCTCGAACTGGCGGCGGATGCGCTGGATCAGCGTGAGACTGACCTCGTCGGCCAGCGCCAGCGGCCCGGTCGGGTAGCCGGCCTGAAGGGCGGCCTGCTCCACCGACGCGGCGGGGACACCCTCGGCGACCATGCCGACCGCCTCGTCGATGAACCGGCCGATCACCCGGCTGGTGAAGAAACCCCGGCCGTCGTTGACCACGATCGGGGTCTTGCCGATCCGCCGGCCCAGGTCGAACGCCCGAGCCAGCGCCACGTCCCCGGTCCGCTCGCCCACCACGATCTCCAGCAACGGCATCCGGTCCACCGGGGAGAAGAAGTGCATGCCGATGAAGTCCGCCGGCCGGTCCACTCCGGCGGCCAGCCCGGTGATCGGCAGGGTGGAGGTGTTGGAGGCGAGCAGCGCGTCGGGCGCCAGCACGGGCAACACCTCGGCGAAGACCCGCTGTTTCAGCGCCGGGTCCTCGAAGACCGCCTCGATGACCGCGTCGCAGCCGGCCAGCGCGTCCACCTGGTCGGTGGTGGTGATCCGGTCCAGCACGGCGCGGGCGTCCGCCTCGGTGGCGCGGCCCTTGCGTACCCTGCGGGCCAGCAACCGTTCGGCGTGCTCCCGGGCCCGGCCGGCGGCCTCGGGCGTGACGTCCCTGACCACGACGTCCAGCCCGGCGCTGGCGCAGGCGTACGCGATGCCCGCGCCCATCATGCCGGCCCCGAGCACCGCCACCCGGCGTACCGGTGGGGCGTCCACGACGGCCGGTCGGGCCGCGCCACCGTTGACGGCCTTCAGATCGAAGAAGAAGGCGCCGATCATGTTCTTGGCGACCTGCCCGGTGAGCAGGCCGATCAGGTGCCGGGTCTCCACGGTCAGCGCGGTCTCCAGATCGACCTGTGCCCCCTCGACGGCGGCGGACAGGATCGCCTCGGGCGCGGGCAGCCGGGCGCCCTTGAGCTGCTTGCGCAGCGTCGCCGGAAAGGCGGGCAGTTGTGCGGCCAGCGAGCGGCTGGCCGGGGTGCCGCCCGGCATCCGATAGTCCGGCCGGTCCCACGGCTGTGCCGGGTGCGGGTTCGCCGCGACCCAGGCCCGTGCCCGGTCCAGCAGCTCGGCGGGCGTGGCGACCACCTCGTCGACCAGCCCGGCGGACAGGGCCTCGGCCGGGCGCATCCGCCGGCCGGTGAGCAGCACCGTGGTCAGCGCGCCGGCCAGGCCGAGCATCCGCACCGTCCGGGTGACCCCGCCCGCCCCGGGCAGCAGGCCCAGCGTCACCTCGGGCAGCCCGAGCCGGCTGTCGGGCGCGTCCAGCGCGATCCGGTGGTGACAGGCGAGCGCGATCTCCAGGCCACCGCCGAGCGCGGAGCCGTTGACCGCGGCGACCACCGGTCGGCCCAGCGTCTCCAGCCGGCGCAGATCCCGTTTGATGGTGCCGAGCAGGTCGGCCAGCGCGGGCGCGTCGGCCCGGGTGGCCCGGATCATCTCCGGCAGGTCGCCGCCGGCGAAGAACGTCGACTTCGCGCTGGTCACGATGACGCCGACGAGATCGCGCTCGGCCTCCAGTCGATCGAGCACGGCGCTCATCGAGGTTGCGTACGCCCGGTTCATGGTGTTGGCGGACTGGGTGGGGTCGTCCAGGGTGAGCGTGACGATGCCGTCGGCGCCGCGGTCGTACCGGATGGTGTTGGTCATGGTCGTCCTCCGGATCAGCAGCGCTCGAGAACGGTGGCGACGCCCATGCCGCCGCCGATGCAGAGGGTCACCACGGCCCGGCGCAGGTCGCGGCGCTCCAACTCGTCCAACGCCGTACCGAGCAGCATCGCTCCGGTCGCGCCGAGCGGGTGGCCGAGCGCGATCGCGCCGCCGTTGACGTTCACCCGGTCCGGGTCGAGGCCCAGGTCACGGACGTACTTGAGCACCACCGCGGCGAACGCCTCATTGATCTCGAACAGGTCGATGTCGTCGAGGGTCAACCCGGCGACGGCGAGCGCCTTCCGGGTGGCCGGAATCGGGCCGGTCAACATCAGTGTCGGGTCGGCGCCGGTGACCGCCGCGCCGACGATCCGGGCGCGCGGGGTGAGGCCGAGGTCCCGACCGACGTCGCCCGAGCCGATCAGCACCAGCGCGGCACCGTCCACGATGCCGGACGAGTTGCCCGCGTGGTGGACGTGTTCGATCGCCTCCAACCAGTGGAACTTCTGCAACGCGACCGCGTCGAAGCCGGCCGCCGCGCCCATCGTGGCGAAGGACGGGGTGAGCTTCGCCAGCGCCTCCCGGGTGGTCTCCGGGCGCGGGTGCTCGTCGACAGTGAGGATGTCCAACCCGTTGCCGTCGCGCACCGGCACCACCGAGCGGGCGAAGTGCCCACCGGCCCACGCCTTGGCGGCCCGCTCCTGCGACCGCAGCGCGTAGCCGTCCACATCGTCTCGGGTGAAGCCCTCCAGGGTGGCGATCAGGTCGGCGCTGACACCCTGCGGCACGAACGACGTGGCAAGCGCGGTCTGCGGGTCGGTGGCCCAGGCCGCGCCGTCGGAGCCCATCGGCACCCGGGACATCGACTCGACCCCGCCCGCGAGCAGCAGATGCTCCCAGCCGGACCGGATCCGCGCGGCGGCGGAGTTGACCGCCTCCAACCCGGAGGCGCAGAACCGGTTGAGCTGCACCCCACCGACCTGGTCGGGCAGCCCGGCCAACAGCGCGGCGGCCCGCGCCAGGTCGCCGCCCTGCTCACCGACCGGGGTGACGATGCCGAGCAGCAGGTCCTCCAGCCGGCCGACGTCCAGGCCGGGGTTGCGCTCGCGCAACGCGTCGATCAGGCCGACCACCAGGGAGATCGGCTTGACCCCGTGCAGCGCGCCGGTGTCCCGGCCGCGTCCGCGCGGGGTGCGGACCGCGTCATAGACGTACGCCTCAGAGGGCACGGGCGATCAGCTCCTTCATGATCTCGTTGGTGCCGCCGTAGATCTTCTGGACCCGGGCGTCGGCGTACATCCGGGCGATCGGGTACTCCGTCGTGTAGCCGTAGCCGCCGAAGAGCTGCAGGCACCGGTCGACGACCTCGCACTGCCCGTCGGTGAGCCATGACTTCGCCATCGCCGCGGTGGAGACGTCCAGGTCGCCCCGCGAGTGCCGGACGATGCAGTCGTCCAGGAAGACCCGGCTGACCCGGGCTCGGGTGGCGCACTCGGCGAGCACCATCCGGGTGTTCTGGTGGCCCATCAGGGTCTTGCCGAAGGCGGTGCGCTCCTTGGCGTACGCGACGGTCAGCGCGACGGCCCGTTCCATGGCGGCGACCGCGCCGACGCCGATCACCAGCCGTTCCTGCGGGAGCTGCTGCATGAGCTGGATGAACCCCAGCCCCTCGGCGCCGCCGAGCAGGTTGTCCGCCGGCACCCGGAACTCGTCGAAGAACAGCTCGGCGGTGTCGTTGGCGTGCAGCCCGATCTTGGAGAGCAGCCGGCCCCGGCGGAAGCCCTCCGGGTCGCCGCCCACCTCGCAGACCAGCAGCGAGACGCCGGCCGCCCGCTGGTCGGGATCGGTCTTCACGGCCACGATGACCAGATCGGCCAGACCGCCGTTGGTGATGAACGTCTTCGCGCCGGTGACCAGGTAGTCGTCGCCGTCCCGGACCGCCCGGGTCCGCATCGCCTGGAGGTCGGAACCGCCGTCCGGCTCGGTCATCGCGATCGCGCCGACCAGCTCGCCGCTGCACAGACCGGGCAGCCAGCGTCGCTTCTGCTCCTCGCTGCCGTACGCCACCAGGTAACCGGTGACGATGCCACTGTGGACGGCCAGGCCGAGGCTGCTCTCCCCGGTGTACGCCTGCTCGTGCAGCAGCACCGCCTCGTGGGTGAAACCGCCGCCTCCACCGCCGTACTCCTCGGGGACCGACAGGCCGAGCAGCCCCAGTTCGCCGGCGCGCCGGTAGTGCTCACGGTCTGGATGGCCCTGCGTCAGCAGGCGCTCGGCGTGCGGCAACACCTCCCTGGTGAAGAAGGTGCAGGCCAGCTCGGCCAGGTCGTCATGCTCCGGCTCGCGCCAGGGTGAGGGTGAGCCGTCGGGCGGGGGAGTCGGCATGTGCATCACCCTCGCGCGCTGTTGGCGGCATGTCAATAAGTCGTGATCAGTGGCCAGGTCTCGTCGAGAACCTGAGTTGATCGAGGGTGAGGGCGGTGGCTGATCCTTGAGCGGTCGATAGGGTCGGGCAGATGAGTGTCGAGACGGCTCCGCGCCGCCGCCGTTTGGAGCCGGACGCCCGGCGTGGGCAGATCCTGGCCTGCGCGGTCCGGCTGTTCGGCGAGCGCCCGTACGCGGACGTGTCGACCACCGACGTCGCCCGCGAGGCTGGTGTCGCTCGCGGCCTGGTCAACCACTACTTCGGTGCGAAGAAGGACCTCTACCTGGAGGTCGTCCGGGTCATGGTGACCATCCCCGAGGTTGCCCTGGAGCGGCTACCCAAGGGTGATCTCCGGACCCGGGTCGACGCCAGCGTCACCTGGTTCCTCGACGTGGTTTCCCGGCACAGCACCTCATGGCTGGCGGCGGTCACCGCCCGGGGGATGGGCGGCGACGCCGACGTGGAGCGGGTGCTCGCCGAGGCCGAGGAGGTCGCCGCGGACCGGATGCTGGTCGCCGTCGGGCTGGCCGGCGAGGCGGAGCACCGCGAGGAGTTGCGCGGGATGGTCCGGGCGTACGGCGGGCTGGCCACCTCCACCGCCCGGGAGTGGCTCCAGCGTGGCGCGCTGACCCGCGCCCAGGTGCACCTGCTGCTCACCACGACCCTGCTGACCATCGTCGAGCAGGTCATCCCACAGGTCCTCGCCGAGCGCGAACCGACGCGACCAGAGCGCTGAACGCCGGGGCCGCTCAGGCGGCGCGCCGGTCGCCGGCCTGGCTGGTACGCGCCGCCGGAGCGGCCTGTCCGGTACGCGCCGCCGGAGCGGCGTACCGGTCGGCGGCCTGCGCTGGATAGGAGTCGGGGCGTACCACCCGAAGCGGCCGGTCCACCTCGTCGGCCCCGAACCGCCAGCGGGACGGCGTCGGCTGCCGCTGCGGCGCCGGCCCGCCGGGGCGCAGACCGGGCCGGGACAGCAGCACGGTGATCAGGTAGCCGACCACCAGGAAGCCGTGGCTGATCAGCCGATCCCCGCCCACCGATCCGGTGGCCAGGTCGTTGACCGACAGCAGCAGCAGCGTGCCGACGAATGCGCTGAGCATCGGCAGCAGCCCGGCGGGTGGGCTGCGGCGCACCGCCACGAACAGGAAGCCCGCGCCCACGGCCACGTTCCACGCCGCCGACTCGTGCCACAGGTGCTGGCCGGTGGGGTGCAGATGGTCGGCGGCCGCGCCCCGGCCCACCTGGGCCAGGCCGAGAACGAGCTGCACCGCGCCGAGCAGCCCGAGTGCCGCGCGCAGGCCGGTGACGAGCGGACCCCGTCCGAACGCCGCGCGCAGGCCGGGGACGAGCTGGCCGCGTCCGAGCACCTTCCGCAGGCCGGTGACCAGTGGGCCGCGTCCGTCCGAACGCCGCCACCGCGACCGGCGGGCCGGGGCCGCGCTGGTGGCGGCCAGGATCGCGGCCGTCCGGTCGGGCACCTCAACCACCAATCGGGTACGAACCCGACGGGTCACCGCGGCCGCCGCCGTGAACCAGGCCCGGCACTCGGCACACCCGTCGAGGTGCCCCTGCACCGCCGTCAGTTCGCCGGCGGTCTCCTCCCCGTCCAGCTGCGCGGACAGGACCTCCCGCCACTGCTCACACCCCATGTACCGGTAGTCGCTCCGGCAGCCGCTCCGGTTCCCGGCGACCGTGACTGGTTGTGGAATACTCGCCGGATCATGACGCGTTACGGCCTGCTCATCCTGCCCGCCACCAACCGGGTGTACGCCCGCGCCGCCGTCGACCTCACCCGCGCCGAGCTGGAGATCTTCGGGCGCTCGGCGCTGGATGGCCGGGTCGGCGAGCTGGGCACCGAGGTTGTCGGCGGGGCGTCCTACATCACGTTCACCGGGGACGGGCTGACCGAGCGTGATCTGGCCGTCCTGGGCAATCTTTCCGCCGGGTACGCGCTCTTCGAGATCGTCGGCGAGCTGCTGCGGCCGATCGAGTGGAGCCGGCTGGACCGCTACGACGACGACCTGCTCACCATCCAGAAGTACCCGGGCAAGACCAACGAGCAGTTCACCAAGCTGCTGCTCAACGTCACCCTGCTCGCCTCTGACTGGGCCGCCGAGATGACCAGCCGCCGGTTCCGGGTGCTCGACCCGCTCTGTGGTCGGGGCACCACCCTCAACCAGGCGCTGATGTACGGCTTCGACGCCGCCGGAATCGAACGCGACCAGAAGGACGTCGAGGCGTACCGGGCGTTCATCACCACCTGGCTGAAGCAGAAGCGGGTCAAGCACCGGGTGCTGGAGTCGGGGCCGGTGCGGCGGGAGCGCAAGGTGGTCGGCCGACGGGTGCGGATCGAGCTGGCACCGACCCGCGAGGAGCACAAGGCCGGCCAGACCCAGTTGTTGGACGTGGTCAACGCCGACACCGCCCGCTCGGCGGAGTTCTTCCGCCCGGAGACCGTGGACCTGGTCGTCGCCGACGCGCCGTACGGCGTGCAGCACGGCAGTCGTACCGCTGGGCAGGGCTTGACCCGCGACCCGCTGGCGTTGCTCGCGGACGCCGCGCCGGTCTGGGCCCGGTTGTTGCGCCCCGGCGGTGCGCTCGGGATCTCGTGGAACACCCACGTCGCCAGCCGGGACGACGCGGCGGCGGCATTGGCCGACGCTGGCCTGACCGTGGTCGACTCCGAGCCCTACCGCGCGCTGCGGCACCGGGTGGACCAGTCGATCATGCGCGACGTGCTGGTGGCCCGCCGCCCGGCCTGAACGGCCTCGCACCTGCGCCCCCGCCGCACCATGAGCCACCCCATCCGGGTCGCGCGCATGGTCTCTCTCGTGCATTCCCCTTTGCTCTGCACCCGCGGAGGCACCAGCTACAGACCGTGAGTGTCGCCTCCGCGGGTGCAGAGCAAAGGGCGGGCAACTGGCCTCGGCCTCGCGGGCCATAGAGGATCTGTGCCCCATTTCACCTGTTCAGTGGGCAGGTGTGAAAACCACGTCAAGAAAAGGTTCGCCCCCGTCATGGTCGCGTTATGACCCCTGCCGTTCGGCGGGTGGTGGGGCTTTGATTGCCCGGCGCGACCGGAAGGCGGTCGCGACGAACCTTTCCGGCTGAGGAGTCAGCGTGTCTGACGTGGTGTTCGTGGTCCTGACGGTGGCGCTGTTCGCAGTGCTCGCCCTGGTGGTCCGGGCGGTGGAGAAGCTGTGAACGCGGTCAACGCCGTTGGTCTGGTGCTCGCGGTCGTCCTGGGCGCGTTCCTGGTGTTCGCCCTGCTGTTTCCGGAGCGCTTCTGATGACCATGACAACAGCGGGCGTCATCGTCGTTTTGACGCTTGTGGCGGCCCTGGTCGCCGTCTACAAGCCGTTCGGCGACTACATGTTCCGGGCGGTCTCCGGCACCAAGCAGTCGCGGGCCGAGCGGGTCATCTTCCGACTGGTCGGGGTCAACCCGGCCGCCGAGCAGACCTGGGGCGTGTACGCCCGCAGTGTGCTGGCGTTCTCCGCGGTCTCGATCCTGTTTCTGTACCTGTTCCAGCGGGTGCAGAACCACCTGTGGCTGTCGCTGGGGTTCGACCCGGTGGTGCCGCACGGCGCGTGGAACACGGCCGTGTCGTTCGTGACCAACACGAACTGGCAGTCGTACTCGGGTGAGTCGACGATGGGCCACCTGGTGCAGATGGCCGGCCTGGCCGTGCAGAACTTCGTCTCGGCGGCGGTCGGCATCGCGGTGGCGGTGGCGCTGGTACGCGGCTTTGCCCGCAGCCGCACCGGGCAGCTCGGCAACTTCTGGGTCGACCTGACCCGGATCACGTTGCGGATCCTGCTGCCGATCGCGGTGCTCGGTGCCATCGCGCTGATGATCGGCGGGGTGGTGCAGAACCTGTCCGCCGGCACCGACGTGAGCACGCTGACCGGCGGCGCCCAGACCATTACCGGTGGTCCGGTCGCCAGCCAGGAAGTGATCAAGGAGCTGGGCACCAACGGCGGCGGCTTCTACAACGTCAACAGCGCGCACCCGTTCGAGAACCCCACCAGCTGGACGAACTGGCTGGAGATCTTCCTGATCTTCCTGATCCCGTTCAGCCTGCCCCGGGTCTTCGGCCGGATGGTCGGACAGAACCGGCAGGGCTACGCCATCGCCGCGGTGATGGGCATCCTCGCGATCCTCAGCGTCGCCATCACCAACATCTTCGAGCTGGCCGGCCACGGCACGGTGCCGCAGGCGGTCGGTGCGGCGATGGAGGGCAAGGAGGTGCGGTTCGACGTGTCGAACTCGGCCACCTTCGCCGCCGCCACCACGCTCACCTCGACCGGTGCGGTGAACTCGTTCCACGACTCGTTCACCTCGCTCGGCGGCATGATGACGATGGTCAACATGATGCTCGGCGAGGTCGCGCCGGGCGGCACCGGCTCGGGTCTCTACGGCCTGCTCATCCTCGCGGTGATCACGGTCTTCGTGGCCGGGCTGATGGTGGGCCGCACTCCGGAGTACCTGGGCAAGAAGATCGGGTCGCGGGAGATCAAGTTCGCCTCGCTCTACTTCCTGATCACGCCGATCCTGGTGCTCGTCGGTACGGCGGCGGCGTTCGCCACCGGCAACAACTCCACGGCGCTCAACGTCGGCCCGCACGGTCTCTCCGAGGTGCTGTACGCGTTCACCTCGGCCAGCAACAACAACGGCTCGGCCTTCGGCGGCATCACCGTCAACACCACGTGGTGGGACACCGCGCTCGGGCTGTGCATGTTGCTGGGCCGGTTCCTGCCGCTCATCTTCGTGCTCGCGTTGGCCGGCTCGCTGGCCCGCCAGGCACCCACCCCCGCGTCCGAGGGCACCCTGCCGACCCACCGACCGCTGTTCATCGGCATGGTCGTCGGGGTCACGGTGGTCCTCGTCGCGCTGACCTTCCTGCCTGCGCTCGCGCTCGGCCCGCTGGCAGAGGGGCTCTGACCATCATGAGGAACGAGGACATGTCCGTCACGTCCGCCCCAACAGAGCAACTCCCCGGCACGCCCGCCACCCAGGGCAACCGGATCGGCGGGGGCCTGCTCGACCCCAAGCAGTTGATCCGGTCCCTGCCGGACGCGGTACGCAAGCTCGACCCCCGCACGCTGTGGCGCAACCCGGTGATGCTGATCGTGGAGGTCGGTGCGGCCTTCACCACCGTCCTGGCGGTGACCGACCCGTCGGTGTTCGCCTGGGCGATCACCATCTGGCTCTGGCTGACCGTGGTCTTCGCCAACCTGGCCGAGGCCGTCGCCGAGGGTCGGGGCAAGGCCCAGGCGGCGACCCTGCGCCAGGCGAAGAAGGACACCATCGCCACCCGGCTGATCGACTGGAAGCCGGGTGCCCGGGCCAACACCTACCGCGACGAGGCGGTGCCCGCGCCGGACCTGCGTCAGGGCGACGTCGTGCTCGTCGAGGCGGGCGGCATCATCCCCGGCGACGGCGACATCGTCGAGGGCATCGCCAGCGTCGACGAGTCAGCCATCACCGGCGAGTCGGCCCCGGTCATCCGGGAGTCCGGCGGCGACCGCAGCGCGGTCACCGGCGGCACCAAGGTGCTCTCCGACCAGATCATCGTGAAGATCACCCAGAAGCCGGGGGAGAGCTTCATCGACCGGATGATCGCCCTGGTCGAGGGGGCCAACCGGCAGAAGACGCCGAACGAGATCGCGCTGAACATCCTGCTCGCCGCGCTCACGGTCATCTTCCTGCTGGCCGTGGTCACCCTCCAGCCGCTGGCCATCTTCTCCAAGGCGTACCAGGCGGCCGCGCCGAACAGCGGGGCGATCACCGACTCCGGTGTCACCGGCGTGGTGCTGATCTCGCTGCTGGTCTGCCTGATCCCCACCACCATCGGCGCGTTGCTCTCCGCCATCGGCATCGCCGGCATGGACCGGCTGGTGCAGCGCAACGTCCTGGCCATGAGCGGCCGGGCCGTCGAGGCGGCCGGCGACGTCAACACGCTGCTGCTGGACAAGACCGGCACCATCACTCTGGGCAATCGGCAGGCCGCCGAGTTCGTACCGGTCGAGGGGGTTGACGCCCCGACGCTGGCCGACGCCGCGCAGCTGTCCAGCCTGGCCGACGAGACCCCGGAGGGGCGCTCGGTGGTCGTCCTGGCCAAGAACGAGTTCGGGCTGCGCGAGCGCGAGCCCGGGGTGATGCCGCACGCCACCTTCGTACCGTTCACCGCGCAGACCCGGATGAGCGGCGTCGACCTCACCCCGGACGCCAGCGTGGACGCCGGCGCGGTGGGCACGGCCCGCCGGGTGCGCAAGGGCGCCGCCGCAGCGGTGATGAAGTGGGTACGGGAGAACGGCGGCCACCCGACCGAGCAGGTCGGCGAGATCGTGGACGGGATCAGCGGCACCGGCGGCACCCCGCTGGTCGTCGCCGAGCACGTCGACGGTGAACCCGCCCGCGCGTTGGGCGTCATCCACCTCAAGGACGTGGTCAAGTCCGGCATGCGGGAGCGGTTCGACGAGATGCGCCGGATGGGCATCCGGACCGTGATGATCACCGGCGACAACCCGCGTACCGCGAAGGCGATCGCCGACGAGGCCGGGGTGGACGACTTCCTGGCCGAGGCGACGCCGGAGGACAAGCTCGCGCTGATCAAGCGGGAGCAGGAGGGTGGTCGGCTGGTCGCGATGACCGGTGACGGCACCAACGACGCGCCGGCGCTCGCGCAGGCCGACGTCGGGGTGGCGATGAACACCGGTACGTCGGCCGCCAAGGAGGCCGGCAACATGGTCGACCTCGACTCCGACCCGACCAAGCTGATCGAGATCGTGGAGATCGGCAAGCAGTTGCTGATCACCCGTGGCGCGCTGACCACCTTCAGCATCGCCAACGACATCGCGAAGTACTTCGCGATCATCCCGGCCATGTTCGCCGGCCTCTACCCGAGCCTGGACGCGCTGAACATCATGCGGCTGTCCAGCCCGGAGTCGGCGATCCTGTCCGCGGTCATCTTCAACGCCCTGGTGATCATCGCGCTGATCCCGCTCGCCCTGCGGGGCGTGCGGTACCGGCCGGCCGCCGCGTCGAAGCTGCTCAGCCGCAACCTGCTGGTCTACGGGCTGGGCGGCATCATCGTGCCGTTCATCGGGATCAAGCTCATCGACCTGCTCATCCAGTTCATCCCGGGGATTTCGTGATGCGTCTACCCACCTGGATCGCCCAACATCTCGCCGCGCTGCGCGCCGTACTCGTCTTCACGGTGCTGCTCGGCCTGGTCTACCCGCTGGCCCTGGTAGCGGTTGGTCAGCTGCCCGGCCTCCACCACAAGACCGACGGCTCGCTGATCTCCTCGGGCGGGACGACTGTCGGCAGCGCGCTGATCGGTCAGTCCTTCACCGACGCGGACGGCAACCCCGTGCCCCGGTACTTCCAGTCCCGCCCCTCCGCCGCCGGTGACGGCTACGACCCGACGTCCACCTCGGCCAGCAACCTGGGCCCGGAGAGCGTGGTCGACACCATCGCCACCGACCCGGAGGAATCCAGCGAGAGCCTGCTCACCCAGGTGTGCGGGCGCAGCAAGTCCGTCGGCGAGCTCAACGGCGTCGACGGCCGGCGCCCGTACTGCACCGACGACGGGGTGGGTGCCGTGCTCGCGGTCTTCCGCGCCGACGGTCTGACCGGCCCGGTCACCCGGGTGGTCAGCGTCAACCAGGCCGCCCCGGCCACTCCGTTCGTCACCGAGTACCAGGGTGTCGCGGTGGAGCCGGCCCAGCCTGGCGAGGACTACGTGGCCGCCGGCGGGGTGGTCACCCCGATCCGCGGCGACGCGCCCGCCGAGCCGGCAGTGCCCGCCGACGCGGTCACCGCCAGCGGCAGCGGCCTCGACCCGCAGATCAGCCCGGCGTACGCCGAGTTGCAGGTGAACCGGGTCGCGCGCGAGCGCGGCGCGGACCCGGCGGCGGTGCGCAAGCTGGTCAAGGAGCACACCGACGGGCGTGGGCTCGGCTTCATGGGCTCGCCGGGGGTCAACGTGTTGGAGCTCAACATCGCCCTCGACAAGCAGTTCCCCGCACGCTGAGCGCACCTCGGGCGGGGCCGTGCCAACCGGGCGCGGCCCCGCCCGCCGATCTGACCAGGGAGGATGGTCCCCGTGCCACGCGGAGAACTGCGCATCTATCTCGGGGCCGCCCCCGGCGTCGGTAAGACGTACGCCATGTTGGAGGAGGCCCAGCGGCGGGCCGCGCGCGGCGCCGACGTGGTGATCGGCTTCGTGGAGACCCACGGTCGCCAGCACACCGCCGCGATGCTCGCCGACCTGGAGCAGGTTCCCCGTCGCACGATGGAGTACCGGGGCGTCGAGTTCACCGAGATGGACCTCGACGCGGTGCTGGCCCGTCGGCCGGAGATCGCGGTGGTCGACGAGTTGGCGCACACCAACGTGCCCGGTTCCCGGCACGGCAAGCGCTGGCAGGACGTCCAGGAGCTGCTCGACGCGGGGATCGACGTGCTGTCCACGGTCAACGTGCAGCACCTGGAGTCGGTCAACGACGTCGTCGCGCAGATCACCGGCACCACCCAGCGGGAGACCCTGCCGGACGAGATCGTCCGCGCCGCCGAGCAGGTCGAGCTGGTCGACATGACCCCGGAGGCGCTGCGCCGACGGATGGCGCACGGCAACATCTACCGACCCGACAAGATCGACGCCGCGTTGGGCAACTACTTCCGGGTCGGCAACCTCACCGCGCTCCGCGAGCTGGCGCTGCTCTGGCTGGCTGACAAGGTCGACGAGCAGCTCGACCGCTACCGCAGTCAACAGGGGATCGCGGCCACCTGGGAGGCTCGGGAACGGGTCGTGGTCGCGTTGACCGGTGGCCCGGAGGGCGAGACGCTGATCCGTCGGGCGGCCCGGGTCGCGGCCCGCAGCAAGGGCGCCGACCTGCTCGCCGTGCACGTGGCCCGCAGCGACGGTCTGGCCGGCGCCGACCCGGCCCAACTGGCCCGGCAACGAGTGCTGGTGGAGAGCCTGGGCGGCACGTACCACCAGGTGCTCGGCACCGACGTGCCCGCCGCGTTGCTGGACTTCGCCCAGGGCGTGAACGCCACCCAGCTGGTGCTCGGTGCCAGTCGGCGGGGTCGCCTCGCGCAGATCTTCGCCCGGGGTGTCGGGGTGACCACCACCGCGCTCTCCGGCTCGATCGACGTGCACCTGGTCACCCACAAGCAGGCCGGCAAGGGCCGTCGAGCCATGGCCGTGCCGGCGGCGCTGTCCCGGCGTCGACGGCTGCTCGGCTTCGGTCTGGCCGCGCTGGGGATGCCGCTGCTCACTCTGCTGCTGAGGACACTGCCCGACCTGACGCTGACCAACGACATCCTGCTGTTCCTCGCCGGTGTCGTCGGCGTCGCGCTGGTCGGTGGGGTGTGGCCGGCCCTGGTCGCCGCGCTCGGCGGCTCGCTGCTGCTCAACTGGTTCTTCACACCGCCCTACCGCACGTTGACCATCGCCGAGGCCGACAACCTGCTCGCCCTGGCCGTCTTCGTCGCCGTGGCGCTGGCGGTGAGCTGGGTCGTCGACGTGGCCGCCCGGCGCACCCGGGAGGCCGCCCGCGCCGCCGCCGACGCGCAGACCCTCGCCGCCCTCGCCGGTGGTGTGCTGCGCGGCGAACGCCCACTTCCCGCACTGCTGGAACAGCTCCGGGAGACCTTCGGGCTGCGCGCCGTGAGCGTCCTGGAGTTGGCCGAGGACGCCGGCGGGCGCCCCGAACGAGCCCGCGAGGAGCACGCCTGGTGTGTCGTGGCCAGCGTCGGCGAGAGCCCACCCTGCACGCCCGAAGGCGGTGAGACGACGGTACCGGTCGACGACCGGATCACCGTCGTGCTCTGTGGCCGGCGGTTGGAGGCCGCCGACCGGCGCATCGTCGAGGCGTTCGCCGCCCAGGCCGCCGTCGCGCTGCGCCAGGAGCGGCTCGCCGAGGAGGCCGCCACGGCCCGGCCGCTGGCCGCCGCGGACCGGATGCGCACCGCGCTGCTCGCCGCGGTCAGCCACGATCTGCGTACGCCGCTGGCGTCCGCGAAGGCGGCCGTGACCAGCCTGCGCAGCCACGACATCGAGTTCGACGAGTCCGACCGCGAGGAGTTGTTGGAGACCGCCGAGGAGTCGCTGGACCGCCTCGCCCGGCTGGTCGGCAACCTGCTGGACATGAGCAGGCTCCAGGCGGGAGTCCTGGGCATCTCGGCGACCGCGATCGGCCTGGAGGACGCCGTACCCCTGGCGTTGGACGAACTTGGCCCGGCGGCCGCGACGGTCGGCACGGACATCCCGGCCGACCTGCCCGCCGCCACCGCCGACCCGGGCCTGCTGGAACGGGTGCTGGTCAACGTCGTCGCCAACGCGTTGCGGTACAGCCCGCAGGGTCAGCCGCCCATGATCACCGCCAGCGCCCACGCCGGTCAGGTCGAGCTGCGGGTGATCGACCGGGGGCCGGGCATTCCGGAGGACCAGTGGGAGCACGTCTTCCTGCCGTTCCAACGCCTCGGTGACCGGGACAACCAGACCGGTGTCGGTCTCGGCCTCGCCCTGTCCCGGGGGTTGGTCGAGGCGATGGGTGGCAGCATCACCCCGGAGACCACGCCCGGCGGTGGGCTCACCATGGTGCTGCGGCTGCCGGCCGCGCCGACCAGCTCGGAAGGGCCGCGGGAATGACGCGCATCCTGGTCGTCGACGACGAACCGCAGATCCTGCGGGCCCTGCGCATCAACCTGCGCGCCCGCCGGTACGACGTGGACGTCGCCGGCACCGGGGCCGCCGCGTTGAAGGCCGCCGCCAGCCACCCGCCCGACCTGGTGGTGCTGGACCTCGGCCTGCCCGACATCGACGGCGTGGAGGTGATCCGGGGCCTGCGCGGGTGGACCACCGTGCCGATCATCGTGCTCTCCGGCCGGGCCGGCAGCGAGGACAAGGTCGCGGCGCTCGACGCGGGCGCGGACGACTACGTCACCAAGCCGTTCGGGGTGGAGGAGCTGCTGGCCCGCATCCGCGCGGTCACCCGCCGCCTCGGCGCGCCCAGCGAGGCGGTGCCGGCACTGCGGATCGGTCACCACACCGTCGACCTGGCCGACCACCGCGTGCTGAGAGACGACGGCGTCGAGGTGAAGCTGACCCCCACCCAGTGGAGCGTGCTGGAGAAGCTGCTGCGCCACCCCGGCAAGCTGGTCAGCCAACGTCAGCTGCTCCAGGACGTGTGGGGGCCGGAATACCAGAACGAGACCAACTACCTGCGGCAGTACCTGGCTCAGCTGCGGCGCAAGCTGGAGGACGACCCGGCCCGCCCCCGGCACCTCATCACCGAACCCGGAATGGGCTACCGCTACCGGCCGTGACCCGTTGACACCCGCCGGCAGAGATTGAAGAATTTCGTTCACAGCGGCAGCGGCGTGCTTCTGTAACCGTCCCATCCGGTTACCCCTCGGGAGCCCGCCGTGTCCCTGCCCCTGTCCCGTCGTCGGCTGTTGACCGCCGGTGGCGCCGGCCTCGTCCTGGCCGGTCTCGCCGACCCGTTCCGGGCCGGCCCCGCCCGAGCCGCCGTCACCACCGCCGACCTGGTCGTCTACGGTGCCACCTCCGGCGGGCTGGCCGCCGCGATCACCATGCGCCGCCTTGGCCGCACCGCCGTGGTGGTGGAGCCCACCAGCCACGTCGGCGGGTTGAGCACCGCCGGGCTGGGCGCCACCGACACCGGCGTGCAGGCGTCCATCGGCGGGCTGGCCGCCGAGTTCTACCGCCGGGTGCACGTGAAGTACCACGGCGGAACCCTCACTCCGACGTCGCCGCTGCGGATGACCTTCGAACCGCACGTCGCCACCGCCGTCTTCGCCGAGATGCTGGCCGAGGCGGGCGTGCCGGTGTTCGTCGACGCCCGGCTGGTCGGCCTCGGCCGAACCGGCAACCGGATCACCGAGCTGCGTACCGAGGACGGGTCGATCTACCGGGGCGGGGTGTTCGTCGACGCCACCTACGAGGGCGATCTGCTGGCCATGGCCGGGGTGGGGTTCACCGTCGGGCGGGAGTCCAACGACACCTACGGCGAGACGATCAACGGGGTGCAGTCGCGCAACACCCACCAGTTCGCCTACCCCGTCGATCCGTACGTGATGGCCGGGTCGCCCGCCAGCGGCCTGCTGCCGGGCATCTCCACCACCCCACTCGCCCCGCAGGGCAGCGGCGACGACCGGATCCAGGCGTACTGCTTCCGGATGTGCCTGACCCAGGCGGCCAACCGGATCCCGTTCGGCAAGCCGTCCGGTTACGACCCGATCCGGTACGAGCTGCTGCTGCGGCACATCCAGGCCGGTTACGCCGGGCCGTACTTCACCACCCACTCGATCGGCGGCGGGAAGACCGACTCCAACAACAACGGTGCGGTGTCGACCGACAACATCGGCTTCAACTACGCGTACCCGACGGCGAGTTGGGCGGCGCGGGAGAGCATCATCGCCGAGCACCGCACCTACCAGCAGGGGCTGATGTGGTTCCTGGCCAACGACCCCCGACTGCCGGCGTCGGTACGCGACTCGACCGCCCGGTGGGGGTTGCCGGTGGACGAGTTCACCAGCACGGGCGGGTGGCCACCGCTGCTCTACATCCGCGAGGCGCGCCGGATGGTCTCCGCGTACGTGATGACCGAGGCCGACTGTCGGGGCCGAATACGCGCCACCGACTCGGTGGGCTTGGCCAGCTACACGATGGACTCGCACAACTGCCAGCGGGTGGTCGTCGACGGCCGGGTCCGCAACGAGGGGGACGTGCAGATCGGCGTGCCGGCGCCGTACCCGGTGAGCTACCGCGCGATCGTGCCGCACCAGGCGCAGTGCGCCAACCTGCTGGTGCCGGTCTGCCTCTCGGCGAGCCACATCGCGTACGGCTCGATCCGGATGGAACCCGTGTTCATGATCCTCGGGCAGGCGGCGGCCACCGCGGCGTCCCTGGCGCTCGCCGGGAACGTCACCGTGCAGGCCGTCTCCGTGCCCACCCTCCAGGCCCGGCTGCGCCAGGACGGCGCGGTGCTGGAGTGGGGCTCCACCAGCGAGGTGATCCTGGACAACGCGTCGGCCAGCGGGATCACCCGGGCCGGGACGTGGGTACGCAGCACCAGCACCGGCGGCTACTACGGCCCGGACTACGAGCACGACGGCAACGTCGGCAAGGGGGTCAACCGGTTGCGGTTCCGCCCGACGCTGCCCGCCTCCGGGTCGTGGACGGTGCAGCTGCGCTGGACCGGGCACCCGAACCGGGCGACCAACGTGCCGGTGGACATCGCGTACTCCGGGGGGTTGATCACTCGGACGGTGGACCAGCGGCAGGCCGGCGGCCAGTGGGTGGTGCTGGGCACCTACCCGTTCACCGCGGGCAGCGACGGGAGCGTGCTGATCCGGACCGAGGACACCGACGGCTTCGTGGTCGCCGACGCGGTCCGCTTCGTCCGCGCCTGAGCAAGGACTCACGGACCCATCGTCACCACCGCGCGGCGGTGGAGCGCCCGTCGATACGCCGTTTCGACGGGCCACCGCCATTTCTCGACGCCGCGTTCACGGCGGGGCGCCCCAGTCAGTTGCCGGGGTACTCGACGCCCACCAGCCGCTCGGAGGCGGCCCAGAGCCGGGCGGCGTCGTCGGTGCTGCGCGCCGAGCGGTAGACGGTCAATTCGGTTGGTGCGCCGGTGAACTGGCCCACACCGTCCGGGCCGTAGAACCGGCCGCCCTGCGCCTGTGGGCTGGTAGCCGCGTACAGGGCGGGAAGCAGGCCAGCATCCACCGAGTGCACCAGGATCCCCCAGCGGGCCAGCCGACTCATGATCGAGTGGTGCAGCGAGGGGCGGCTGCGGCCCAGATTGGGGCCGGACGCGTACAGGTTGGTCATGGTGGTGCCCGGGTGGGCGACGTTGCTCACGATGCCCCAGTCGCCGGCCCGACTGCGCCGGTCGAGTTCCAGCCCGAAGTGCAGGGTGGCGAGCTTCGAGGCGTTGTAGGCGCGGATCGACGCGTACCTGCGGTTGCTCTGGAGGTCGTCCCAGTCCAGCCGGCCGGAGCGGGCGGCGCTGCTCGACATCGTGGTGACGCGGGCCTGCCCCACCCGTAGCAGCGGCAGCAGCCGTCCGGTCAACGCGAAGTGGCCGAGGTGGTTGGTGCCGAACTGGAGCTCGAAGCCCTCCGCGGTGGCATGCCGGGTGGGAGGGCTCATCACGCCCGCGTTGTTGATGAGAAGGTGGATCGGTCGGCCCTCGCCGAGCAGCGTGTCGGCCAGCGCGGCCACGGACCCCAGCGAGGCGAGATCCAGCGGCCGGGTTGACACGACGGCACCCGGCGCGGCGGCCCGGACGGCCTCCAGCGCGGCGGTGCCCTTGGCCGGGTTGCGGACCGGCAGCACCACCTCGGCACCGGCGCGCGCCAGCCGGACGGCCAGGCCGAGGCCCAGCCCGTCGCTGCCGCCGGCCCGGTGCTCAGCGGCGCAGCAGCACCGGGCCGGCGTCGATCCGGGTGCGGAACAGCGCGTACGGCTTGCGCCGCAGGTCCTTGCCCCGCTGGTACTGCGGCTGCCGGTGCAGTTGGTTGGCGGTGACGTAGAGGTACCCGTCGGTGGCCACCGACATGGTGTCCGGCCAGAGCAGTCGCGGGTCGTGCACCAGGGTCTCGTACTCGCCGTCGGGCAGTCGACGCAGCACCGCGTTGTGCTCGTACGAGGTGAGGTAGAGCCGACCCGCGTCGTCGCTCTCCAACCCGTCCGAGGCGGTGCCTCTGTCGCCCTCGTCGACCACTGTCGCGGCGACCGCCTCCTGGGTGACGCCCGGGTCGGCCAGCGCCTCGGTGGAGACGCTGTGCAAGCGCCGAGAGGCCAGCGGGCAGTAGTACAGCCGTGCGCCGTCGGCGGAGATGGCGATGCCGTCGGAGCCCATGCTCACCGGCTTCGGTGCGCCGTCAGCCGGGCGTTCCAGGAACGGCCGGCCCTCGACCACCGGGCGGAACGACGTCAACGGCTCCGCCTTGGTGGACGGGTGGTCGTGCAGCCGCCGCCAGGAGGCCCCGCTGGCCAGGTCCACCACGATGATCCCGTTCGGCCCGGAGTCCGCCGAGTCGGTGATGTAGGCGACCCCCGACTCGCCTCGCCGCAGGTCGAAGCGGACGTCGTTGAGGTACGTCGTCGGCAGCGCCACGTCCGCCGGGAAGGTGATCACCTGGGCGACGGTGTCGGTGTCCAGGTCGATCCGGACCAGCTTCGGGCCGCCCGGCTTGGTGGGCTGGAACATCGGGCTGCCGGTGTCCAGCACCCAGAGCCGGTCGGCCGGGTCCACCACGATGCTCTGCACCGAGACGAACGCGCCAGCGTCGTCGTCGCCGGACGGGTCGTTCCACGCCTGGTCGGGGTAGGGCACCTCCCGGCCGTCGCGCAGTTCGACCACGGTGGCCGGCACCTCGTCGCCCCACTTCGGGAAGTTGACGAAGATCCGGCCCTGGTGCGAGACGCTCACCCCGGTCGGCATCGGGCCGGTGAAGGTGTGCACCAGCTCCAGCTCGCCAATCGGCTCGTCGCCGACCGGCCCGTTCATGACGTCCGCCCCATGGTGCTCATCGGCTCGCTCCCTACCGGTCGGCTGTTACCGCGCGTCGGTGCGGTTGTTCCCGCCCTGGCGTCCGATATGCCTCCGGTCAGCTCGCTGCCACGCCGGCCCGCGCGGCGGGCAGGCCGGGCACCGGGACGTCCACCGCGAGCAGCGCGCCGTCCTGGGGGCCCGCCGAGTCCAGCCCCACCCGGGCGGTGCCGATGAAGAGTCTCCGCAGGTCGGGACCGCCCAGGCAGATGCCGGCCGGCTGCTTGGCCGGCAGCCGGATCTCCCGGTCGAGGGTGCCGTCGGGCCGGTAGCGCCGTACCGCGGAGCCGCCCCACAGGGCGATCCAGAGGTGGTCGGCCGCATCGAGCGTCATGCCGTCCGGGCCGCCGTCGGCGGGGGACAGCCGCAGGAACGGCTCCCGCCCGTGCAGCGCCCCGGTGGCGGGGTCGACGGTGAACCGGTCGATCTCGCCACGCGGGGTGTCGGCCAGGTACATGGTGGTGCCGGCCGCGTCGAACGCCGGCCCGTTCGGGATGGTCAGCCCGGTCACCGCGGGGACCGGCTCGGCACCGGGGCTGAGGCGGAACAGCGTGCCCCCGCCGGGCACCATCGCGTACGTCATGCTGCCGGCCCAGAAGCGGCCGTGCGGGTCGGCGACGGCGTCGTTCATCCGGGTCGGCTCGGGCGCGTCGGCGACCAACTCGGCGACCGGTCGGGGATCGCCGGTGGCGGGTAGCAGGGTGACGCCGGTCCCGGCGGCGGCCAGCCAGTCGCCGGGTCGGTCGGCCACCGGGGCGACCGCGCCGAGCGGCACGTCGAGGCGGCGCAGCTCCCGCAGTGGGTTCGGGGCGTCGCCGTCGGTCTCCAACAGTCGCCCGGCCAGCAGGTCGACGAGGATCAGCCGGTCGTCGACCCAGCGCAGGCCCTCACCCAACTCCAGCCGGTCGGTGCTCCAGACGGTCGGCTCGGTCAGCTCCATGGTGCTCCTCCAAAGGATCGTCAGCGGACCGTACCGCCGGGGCCGTGGTCGAGCAGCGCCAGCTCGGCCCGGTCGGGCAGGCCCTCCCAGTCGCCCCGGGTGGCGACCGCGAACGCGCCGGTGGTGACCGCCCGGTCCAGCCGGGCCGGCGCGTCGGCATCGTCCAGCCAGCCGGAGAGCAACCCGGCGACGAAGGCGTCGCCCGCGCCGACGGTGTCCACCACCGGCACCGTCCGGGCTGGACGGTGGGTCGTGCCGGTCGCGCGGTGGCTGGTCGCTCCACCGGCACCGTGCTTGACCACGACCTCGGTGACGCCGGCCGAGAGTAGCGCCGAGGCCGGGTCGCTCGCGTCGGTCAGCACCGCCAGCTCGTCGTCGGAGGCGATCACCAGGTCGATCGAGGGCAGCAGCGGGCGCAGCGCGGCGGCGGCCTCCGCGACCGACCAGAGCCGGTTGCGGTGGTTGACGTCCAGGCAGATTGTGCTGCCGGCCGCGCCAGCGCGCCTAACGGCCTCCCTCACCGCCTGGTACGGCTCGACGCCGAGCGCGCAGGTGATGCCGGTGACGTGCAGCAGCCGCGGCGGTGGCCCGGGAGCGTCGAAGGCCCGGGCCACGTCGGCCGGGCCCAGCCGGGAGCCGGCCGACCCGGCGCGGTGGTAGGTGACCCGGTTGATGTCGGCGACCCGGTTCTCGAAGAGGATCAGCCCGGTCGGGGCGGTCGTGTCGACCCGGGACCAGGTCAGGTCGACACCCTCGGCGCGCAGCGTCCGGCGGACCAGCTCACCGGGCTCGTCGGCGCCGGTGACACCGACCCAGGCGGCCCGGTGGCCGAGCCGGGCCAGGCCGATCGCCACGTTCGACTCGGACCCGGCGACGGAGATCCCGGCGGTGCCGCCCAGTCGCAGTGGGCCGGTGGTGCGGAACGCCGCCATCGTCTCGCCGAGCGTGAGCAGGTCGGTCATGGCCGAACCGCCGCGAGGAAGGCGGCGGCGCGCTCCCGCAACGCCGCGGTGTCGCCGCCGCGGACGGCGTCGCCGAGCAGCGGGGAACCGACGCCAACCGCTGTCGCGCCCCGGTCGAGGTAGCGACGTGCACCGTCCGCGTCGACCCCGCCGACCGGCACGAACGCGGTACCGGGGAAGGGGTCGCGCAGGGCGCCGAGGTAGTCGGGTCCGCCGAGGGAGGCCGGGAAGAGCTTGATCGCGGTGGCCCCGCCGTCGTTGGCCTGCACCACCTCGGTGGGGGTGAGAGCACCGGCGAGCACCGGCAGCCCGAGCCGGCCACCCGCGGCGAGGCTCGGTGCGATCGCCGGGGTGACCAGGAAGCCGGCGCCCGCTTCGGCCGCCGAGCGGGCGTCCTCGGCGCTGAGCACGGTGCCCGCGCCCAGGGCGAAGTCGGGCCCGAGGGCGGCCCGGGCGCGGCTGATGATGCCGAGCGCGTCGGCGCTGGTCATCGAGACCTCGACCAGGGCCACGCCGCTCTCGGCCAGGGTGAGCACAGCGGTCAGCGCCGCGGCCGGGTCCGGACCGCGCACGATGGCCAACAGTCGGTGGGTACGCAGCTCGTCGAGCAGGTTCATCACGTGTCCTCAGTGGATGCGGTGGGCGGAGATGGTCAGTCGCCAGGTGACCTCGCCGGTGGGCGGGACGACCGCCGCGTCGTCGGGGCCGGCGTCGGCCAGGTCGAAGGCCGCGCCGAGCATCGGTTCGACGCCGACGCTGCGGTAGGGGCTGTTCGTCGGCCAGCCGCCCAGGTTGCGCCAGAGCGCGGTGCTGCGGGGTTGGTCCGCGCACTCCAGCTCCATGGTCAGCCGGTCGGCTCCGTCGATCACCTGGACCCGGGGGCAGTCGAGCAGCACCGCGCCGAGCGCGGTCCCGTCGTCCGGGCCGAACGTGTCCAGGGTCAGCCCGGCCGCCGGGGCCGGCCACGGCCCGGTCAACCACGGGTCGCCGGTGGGCCAGCCGCCCGGCGGCAGCAGCGCGGCGGCCTCCGGGTGCAGCCGGGTCGGGGTGCCGGCGGGCGCGTCGAGGCGGGCGGCGGGGGAGAGGTCGAGCAGGGCGTGCGCGGCCCAGACGAACCGGTGCCCGGGGTTGGCGGCCAGCCGGTAGTCGGCCACCACTACGCCGCCGGAGTCGGTGATCCGGCGGGTGAGGGTGAACGTGGCCCGCTCGATGACCAGGGTGCCGGGGCCGGCGGCGCGCCACGGCCGCGACCACACCTCGCCGTGGTCGGGCTCGCCGCGCACGGTGGGCAGGCACTCCTCCAGCCCACCGGCGTCGACGAACGCGTCGTCGGGGCGTACCTCGTGCCGGCCGGGTTCCGGGCCACGCCACAGCCACTCCCGGCCACCGCCGCGCAGACTCGTCCACCGGCCGCCGTGCGCCGCGTCGTACGCCACCCGCAGGGCCACCGGCCGCGCGTCGATCACCACTCGGCGAACGACCCGTCGGCGTGCTGCCAGACCGGGTTGCGCCAGGCATGTGGGGTCTGGGCGGCCTTGCGGACCGCCGCCTCGTCGACCGTGATGCCCAACCCGGGCCGGTCGAGGCGGGCGATGTGCCCGTCCACGAACCGGAACGGCTCCGGGTCGACCAGGTAGTCCAGCAATTCCGAGCCGGCGTTGTAGTGGATGCCGATGCTCTGCTCCTGGATCAGGAAGTTCGGCGTCGCGAAGGCCACCTGGAGGCTGGCCGCCAGGGAGATCGGGCCGAGCGGGCAGTGCGGGGCGAGCAGCGCGCCGTACGTCTCGGCCAGCGCGGCGATCCGGCGGACCTCGGAGATCCCACCGGCGTGCGACAGGTCCGGTTGGATCACGGCGACCCCGGCCTGCAACGGGCCGAGGAACTCGGACCGACCGTAGAGCCGCTCGCCGGTGGCCACCGGGATCGGTGTGCTGGCGACGATGTCGCGCAGGTGGTGGGCCTGATCGGGCAGGACCGGCTCCTCCACGAAGAACGGGCGCAGGGCGGCCAGCTCGGGCAGGATCCGGCGGACGGCGGCCATTCCGGCGCGACCGTGGAAGTCCACCGCGATGTCCCGGTCGGGGCCGAGCACCTCGCGGGCGGCGGCCACCCGGCCGATGACCGCGTCCACCTCGGCCGAGGTGGGGATCGGCGAGAGCCGCCCGCAGGCGTTCATCTTGACCCCGGTGAGGCCGGCGGCGACCTGCGCGGCGACGGCGTCGGCTACCTCGCCGGGCTCGTCTCCGCCGATCCACGAGTAGATCCGCACCCGGTCGCGCACGGGCCCGCCGAGCAGCGCGTGCACCGGCGCGCCGTACGCCTGCCCGGCGATGTCCCAGAGCGCCTGGTCGAGGCCGGCGACCGCGCTGGAGAGGATCGGGCCGCCCCGGTAGAAGCCGCCCTTGGTGAGCACCTGCCAGTGCTGCTCGATGCGCAGGGGGTCCGCGCCGATCAGATATTCGGAGAGCACCTCGACCGCGCTGCGCACCACCTCGGCGCGGCCCTCGACCACCGGCTCACCCCACCCGACCAGCCCGTCGTCGGTCTCCACCCGGCAGAACAACCACCGTGGCGCGACCAGGAAGGTCTCGATCCGCTCGATCTTCACTGACTGCCCCTTCCTCCCCGTACCTTCTCGACGTCGCGGACGGCCTTGTCCAGCAACTGACGCATCGCGGTCTCGGCCGCCGTCTCGTCCCGGTCGCGCAGCGCGTCGACCACCGCGCGGTGGCTGGGCACCGGGTCGTCGTGCGGGGTGCCGCCGTGCACCAGCCGGTCCCGTTCGGCGAGCCCGGTCTCCATCACCACCTCCATCCGCTCCAGCAGCTCGTTGTGGGTGGCGGTCAGCAGCGCGCGGTGGAAGGCGAGGTCGGCGGCGATGGCGGCGGCGGGATCACCGTTGGCCTGGGCCATCTCGGTCAGCGCCCGGTCGAGGGTGGTCAGGTCGTCCTCGGTGGCCCGGGTGGCGGCCAGCCGGGCGGCGGCCGGCTCGATGATGGCGCGCACCTCGTGCAGTTGGTCGAGCAACCGCTGGTCGGTGCCCTCGGCGAACTGCCAGCGGATCACGTCACCGTCGAGCAGGTTCCAGTCGGCGCGGGGTCGGACGAAGGTGCCGCGCTTCTGTCGGGCGTCGACGATGCCCTTGGCCGAGAGGACCTTCAGCGCCTCGCGGAGCGCCGTGAGGCTGACGTCGAACTCCTCCTGCAACGCGACGATGTTCAGGGTCGCGCCGGCGGCGATCTCGCCGGTGAGGATGCGACGGGCGATCGCTTCGACGGTCTGCCCGTGGACGCCGCGGCGTGCGTACTGTGCCAATGCTCCTGGCCTTTTCGCTGGTCGGTATCGATCTCTCAGGCCGAGGCTTTCACCGCTGTCCAGCCACCGTCCACCACCAGGCTCGCGCCCGTGATGTAGGCGGCGTCCGACGAGGCGAGGAAGGCGACCGTGGCAGCCACCTCGTCCGGTGTGCCGAAGCGCTTCGCGACGGTCTCCGCGATGCTGCGTTGGCGGTCCTCTTCGGACACCTCGGCCCAGGCCGCGGTGAGGATCGGCCCGGGCAGCACGGTGTTGACCCGGACCTGCGGGCCGTACTCCACGGCGAGCTGGCGGCCGAGCGCGACCAGGCCACCCTTGGCCGCGGCGTACGCGGGCCGGCCGGGCAACCCGACCAGCGCGTGCACCGAGGAGATCAGCACCACCGCGCCGGAGCGTGCCCGCAGGTCGTCCAGGCAGGCGCGGACGCCGAGGAAGGAGCCGGTGAGGCTGACGTCGAGCTGGTGGTCCCAGGACTGCCGGCTGGTCTCGTGCGCCGGGGCGACCCGCACGGCGTACGCGGTGCTGACCAGGATGTCGACCGGGCCGAGGCGGTCCCGTACGGCGCTCACGGCGGCCGTCCAGTCGGCCTCGTCGCTGACATCGCCCATTACGGACAGTGCGCGGTTGCCCCGCGCGGTCAGTTCCTCGGCCAGCGGGGCCGGGTCGGCCACGTCGAGCAGCGCGACCGCTGCTCCCTCGGCGGCGAGCCGCCGGGCAATGGCCGCGCCGATCCCGCCCATCGCGCCGGTGACCAGCGCATTCTTGCCTTCAAGCCGGCGCATAGGCTGATCCACCTGACCTCCGCCTTGGTCTCGTCTAATCATTAATTACGAAGATATCTTGACAGCCGGCGAGGGTCGATGCAACCTTCTCGTCACAGCATTCACATGGACGACACATCGCGTGGTGACGCTGAGTGTCGTAAAGGAAGGGATACCTCCGTGAGCGACTTCGACCCCGGTCGCCGGCGATTCCTTGGCCACCTCGGGCTCGCCGGCCTGGGCGCGCTCGGCGCCAGCTCGTTCCTCAGCGCGTGCGCCAGCTCCGCCAGTGGGCCGACGACGAGCAACGGCTCGGGCGCGGTCACCATCCAGTCCAACCTCTCCTCGCCGCAGGCCAAGGCGGCGATGGAGAAGCTGATCGAGACCTTCAACGCGCAGGGCAAGGGCACGGCGAGCCTCAACACGATCGCCTCGGAGACCTTCCGGACCCAGTTGCCGACCTACCTGACCTCGGCCAACCCGCCGGACCTCTACACCTGGTACGCAGGCTCGGTCGCCAACGACTACGCCAGCAAGAACCTGCTGCTGGACGTCTCCGAGGTCTGGAAGTCACTGGACGACTACCCCCAGTCGCTGCGCACCCTCTCCACCGACGCCAGCGGTAAGCAGATCTTCGTGCCGATGAACAACTACTGGTGGGGCTTCTTCTACCGCAAGTCCAACTTCGCCAAGTGGGGCGTGCAGGAACCGAAGACCTGGACCGAGTTCCTGGCACTCTGCGAGACGCTGAAGAGCAAGGGCGTGCCGCCGATCGGCATCGGCCTCGGCGACACCCCGTGGGTGGCCTCGGCCTGGTTCGACTACCTCAACATCCGGATCAACGGCGCGCCGTTCCACCGTGAGCTGCTCGCCGGCAAGCAGCGCTTCGACGACCCGAAGGTCAAGGCGGTCTTCACCCGCTGGCGCGAGGCCCTGCCCTACTTCGACCCCAAGGGCAAGGCGTACCCGTTCCAGGAGGCGACCACCGCGCTGCTGGCCGGCAAGACCGGCATGTTCCTGATCGGCACGTTCTTCGCCGACGCGGCACCCAAGGACGCCCTCGGTGACCTGGACTTCTTCCGGTTCCCGATCATCGACCCGGCGGTGCCGCTGGCCGAGGAGGCGCCGACCGACGGCTTCTTCGCCAGCGCGAAGACCGCCAACCCGACCGGCACCAAGGCCCTGCTCAGCTACCTTTCCGGGGTCGAGGCCCAGGAGGCGTACGTCAAGGCCAGCTCCGGCATCGTGCTGCCGGCCAACCCCAAGGCCAAGGCGTCCGACTCGCCGTTGGTGGTCAAGGGCAAGGCGATGCTGGACGAGGCCAAGGAGCTGACCCAGTTCTTCAACCGCGACTCCAGCGACGCGCTCCAGCCGACCGCGGACACCGCGCTGACCAAGTTCATCGACAAGCCGGACCAGATCGACGCGATCCTGCGGGAGTGGCAGGCCGGCGCCGAGAAGGTCTTCAAGGGCTGACGTGACAGCAACGATCTCCACGACTTCGGTCACCCCCACCCGGCGGCGGCGACGGTCGGCTCGACTGTCGCCGCTGTTGGTGGCGTTCGTCCTCGTGCCGTTCGCGGTCGAGAGCGTCTGGGTGTTCTGGCCGGCGATCCAGGGTTTCTGGTTCTCGCTCACCCGCTGGGACGGGATGACACCGCCGACCTTCGTCGGTGCCGACAACTACGTCGAGCTGGCCGGCGATGCCACCTTCCGGGGCGCGCTGGTCAACACGGTGATCTGGCTGGTGCTCTTCGGCGGCCTCTCCGTGCTGGGCGGCTTCGGGATGGCGCTCGTCCTGCAGAAGGAGCGGCGCGGGGTCGGCTTCTACCGGGCCGCGCTGTTCACCCCGGTGGTGTTCTCACTGGTGGTGACCGCGCTGGTCTGGCGGGTCTTCTACCAGCCCGACGGCATCGCCGACACGCTGCTGCGGGCGGTGGGCTTGGAGCAGCTGATCCGGCCCTGGCTCGCCGACCCGCAGACCGCCCTGTACGCGGTGATCCTGCCCGCGCTGTGGCGGCAGATCGGGTACGTGATGGTGCTGTTCCTGGCCGGGTTGAAGGCGATCGATCCGGCGCTGCACGAGGCGGCCCGGATGGACGGCGCCAACTCCTGGCAGCGGCTGCGGCACGTCACCATTCCCCAGCTCAAGGGAGTCAACGCCGTCGTGCTGTCGGTCATCGTGATCGACTCGCTGCGCTCGTTCGACATCGTCTGGTCGCTGACCAAGGGCGGGCCGTACCACTCGTCGGAGCTGCTCAGCACCTACATGTACTCGACCGCGTTCCAGAGCCTGCGGCTGGGTTACGCCTCGGCGATCGCTGTCGTGATCTTCGTGCTCGCGCTGGCCGTCATCCTCGGCTACCTGGTCCGCGCGTTCCGGGAGGAAGCATCATGAACAAGCTCCGCACCGGGGCCTTCCACACCGGCATGATCCTGCTCTCGCTGCTCTGGCTCGGCCCGGTGCTCTGGGTGGTGGTGATGTCCACCCGGTCGTTCGACGACATCGCCGCGCACGGCGTGGGCAGCCTGCCCCGGTCGTTCACCCTCGACACCTACCGGCAGGCGTGGACCGACGGTGGTGAGCTGCGCGCGCTGATCAACAGCATGCTGGTCACCGTTCCGTCGGTGGCGATGAGCCTGGCGCTGGCCGCGATGGCCGCGTTCGCGCTGAGTCGCTTCCGGATCCCCGGGCGGCGCACGATCCTGCTGCTGATGCTCGCCGGCAACCTGCTCCCACCGCAGATCCTGCTCATCCCGGTGGCCAAGTTCAGCGAGCTGACCGGCCTGTACGACACGCTCTGGGCGTTGATCGCGGTGCAGGTCGGCTTCGGGCTCGGCTTCTACACCTTCGTCCTGCACGGCTTCATGCGGGACCTGCCCGGCGAGATTCAGGAGGCGGCCACCATCGACGGCGCCGGCACGGCACAGATCTTCACCCGGGTGATGCTGCCCCTGACCCGACCCGCGTTGGCCGCCCTCGGCGCGCTCTCCTTCACCTGGATCTTCAACGACCTGCTCTGGGCGATCACCGTGCTGCGTACCGACGACAACATGCCGGTCACCCCGGCGCTGCTCGCCCTCCAGGGCCAGTTCGTCTCGTCCTGGAACGTCATCGCCGCCGGCACGGTCATCGCGGCCGTTCCGACCGTCGCGGTGTTTCTCCGCTTCCAGCGGCACTTCGTCTCCGGCCTGGCGCTCGGAGCGGTCAAGTGACCGCCGAGGCCGGGCAGCGCTGGACGCTGCGGGGCACGCACACCGAGTACACCGTGCGGGTGCCCGCGCACGGTCGCTGGCTGGAACTTGTCGCGTGGGGGCCGCACGGCGTCTCCGACGGGCCCTCGCCGGTCGCCTACGACGGCCCGGTCCCGTTCCTCACCGCAGGGGACGCCGCCCCCATCGAGTACGCCACCGACGCCGACCGCCCGTTCACCGGCGCCGACCTGGTGATCGAGACCTCGAACGGGCAGCGCCGGGTGGGCTTCGTGCACACCGACGCGCGGATCGACGCCGACCAGCGGGAGCTGGCCGTCGAGTTCGCCGACCCGGTCACCGGGCTGCGCGCCACCGTGCACTACCGGGTTCCCGTCGGCACCGACGTGGTGCAGCGGTGGGTCGAGCTGACCAACGACGGCACCGGCGCGCTGCGGGTCATCCGGGCCGGATCGGGCGGGTTCTGCGTACCGACGCCGCACGGCGCGCTGCTCAGCCACCAGTGGGGGCAGTGGGAGCAGGAGTTCCAGCTCTCCCACGTCGAGCTGGGCCACGGCGCGTTCAGCATCGGTAGCTCCCAGGGCGTACCCGGGCATCTGCACGTGCCCTGGCTGGCCGTGCGCGACACCGCCGAGCCGGCCGGCCCGGCGTGGGGAATGGCGTTGGCCTGGACCGGCTCGTGGGAGATCAGCGCCGAGCGGGACACCGGCGGCCTGACCCGGGTCCGGGTCGGTCGTCAGCTGGTCGACGGCCCGCTGGCGTTGGCCGCGGGCGAACGGCTGACCCTGCCGGTGGTCACCGGGGCGTACAGCCCGGACGGCCTGGACGGGCTGGCCCGGGTCTGGCACACCCACCAGCGGTTGCTGGCCGGAGAGCGGCTCACCCCCCGCCCGGTGCTCTACAACTCCTGGGAGGCGACCTACTTCGCCGTCGAGGCGCAGAGCCAGCTCGCGCTCGCCCGGATCGCCGCCGACCTGGGCGTGGAGACGTTCGTCGTGGACGACGGCTGGTTCGTCGGCCGGAACGGCGACACCGCCGGGCTGGGCGACTGGACGCCCGACCCGGTGAAGTTCCCGGCCGGGTTCGACGCGTTCATCGCCGACGTCCGCGCGCTCGGGCTGAACTTCGGGCTCTGGGTGGAGCCGGAGTGCGTCAACCCGAAGTCGTCCCTGTACGCCGAGCACCCGGACTGGGTCTACGCCGTCGACGGCCGACCGCTCACCCCGGTCCGTAACCAGTACCTGCTCGACCTGGGCCGGCCGGAGGTCGCCGAGTTCGTCCACTCCACCGTTGACGGCCTGCTGCGCCGGTACGACATCGACTACCTGAAGTGGGACTTCAACCGGCCGCGTACCGAGCCGGGTCGGTCCGGTGGGGTGGGCCCGCTCGACCTGGACGGCGCGCACGTCGCCAACCTGCACCGGATCTACGAGCGGTTGCGCCGGGACCATCCCGGTGTGCTGATCGAGGCCTGCGCCGGCGGGGGCGCGCGGACCGACCTGGCGATGGCCGCCCGCGCCGACGTCTTCTGGCCCAGCGACAACACCGGCCCGCTGGACCGGCTGGCCATCCAGTACGGCTTCCTGCACGCCAACGCCCCGCACCTGCTCAGCTCCTGGGTCACCGACGCGGCCGGCCTGTTCGACCCGCGGCCTCGAACGCTGGCGTTCCGGTTCGTCCTGGCGATGGCCGGTGTGCTCGGCATCGGCGCGGACATCCGGGCGTGGACCCCCGCCGAGCGGGCCGAGGCGGCCGGCTGGATCGCCCGCTACAAGGAGATCCGGGACGTCGTCACGCACGGCGAGGTGCACCTGATCGGTGGCCCCGACCAGGCCCGCTGCGCGGTGCAGTACACCGCGCCGGACGAGAACCAGGTGGTCGTGCTGGCCTGGCACACCGGCCGGCTCGACGGTGCCGGGCTGCTTCCGTCCCGCCCGGTCCGGTTGCCGCTGCGCGGGCTCGACCCGGCGGCCCGTTACTCGCACGGCGACCGGCACTACTCCGGCAGCCACCTCGCCACTGTGGGCCTGCCCGTGCAGTGGAGCGCGACCCACGACGCCGACCTCATCGTGCTCACCCGCGACTGAGATCGGAGCACCACCACCCCCACCCCCGAGGGACAGGAGTACCTCCATGCGCCTGAACCGACCGCTGACCGCTGCCCTGGCCGTGCTCGGCCTGGGCCTGGCCAGCCCGATGCCGGCGATGGCCGGCCCACCCCATGCCGACCCACCACAGGCCGGCCCCGGCCGCCCCGGTCACGCCCCGGCGGCCACCGGCGCGGAGGACCAGGGCGCGCCGACCTTCTTCAACAGCGGGCTCGCCCCGACGCCCTACCAGGGCTGGAACACCTACTTCGGCCTCGGTGGCGACCCCACCGAAGCCGAAGTACGGTCGGTCACCGACTACATGGTCCACAGTGGCCTGCGCGACGCCGGCTACACCTACGTGTGGATCGACGGCAACTGGGCCGCGCCCACCCCGCGTAACGAGGCGGGCAATCTGGTCGCCGACCCGGCGCGCTTCCCCGGCGGAATGGCGGCGCTGGCCGCGTACATCCACAGCAAGGGGATGAAGGCCGGCATCTACACCGACGCCGGCCCGTACCTGCCGGGACAGTGCGGGCTCGGCAGCAACGGCCACTACCAGACGGACATCGCCCAGTTCGCCAGCTGGGGCTTCGACGCGCTGAAGGCCGACTGGCTCTGCGGCCGGGCCGCCGGCCTCGACCCGGAGAGCACCTTCCGGGAGTTGGCCGAGGCGGTACGCCAGTCGCCCCGGCCGATGCTGCTCAACATCTGCAACCCGGTCAGCTCGGACTGGGGTGGCGGCCCGTACCCCCCGGAGCAGCTCTCCACCTGGAGCTACACGTACGCGCCCATGATCGCCGACTCCTGGCGCACCTACACCGACGTCGGGCTGACCGACCCGAGCCCGCAGTGGGCGTACCCGTGGGTGCTGCGCAACATGGACGTCAACGCGTACCACCCGGCGGCCACCGGACCGGGGCACTACAACGACCCGGACTACCTGTTGCCGATGCGTCCGCTGCCCGGCGGCGGGTACGAGTTGAGCCTGGAGGAGTCCAAGACGCAGCTCGGCATGTGGGCCATCATGGCCGCGCCGCTGGTGATCGGCTCCGACCCGCGTGGCCTGCCGAAGGAAATGATCTCGGCGTTGACCAATCCGGAGATCATCGCGGTGGACCAGGACCCGCTGGTCCGGCAGGGCGTCAAGGTCGCCGACACCGGCACCGACGTGCAGGTCTGGAGCAAGGTGCTCGCCGGCTCCGGCAAGCGGGCCGTCGCGCTGCTCAACCGGCACGACACCGCCCAGCAGATCACCGTGAAATTCGCCGACGTCGCGCTCGGCGGGTCGGTTCGGGTCCGTGACCTGTGGTCCCGCTCCACCGTGGACGCCCAGCCGGGCACCCCGGGCGTGCAGCCGTTCACCGGCTCGTACACCGTCGAGGTGCCGGCGCACGGGGTGGCCATGCTCGGCCTGACCGGCACCGACCAGGTCGCCGGTGCCGACCTCGGTGGCACGGCCAGCGCCAGCCCGGCGCTGGTCCGGGTGGACGACACGCACGCCACCGCCTTCGTCCGCGACGCTTCCGGTGCGCTGGCCGTCAACACCCGCTCCGGTACGACCTGGGGAAGCCGGTGGACCTCCCTCGGCGGCCCGGTCGGCGGCCGGATCCTCGGCCAGCCGGCGGCGTACGGCTCCGCCGACGGGCGGCTCGACGTCTTCGTCCGCGGCACCGACAACGCCGCCTGGCAGCGCAGTTACGTGGCCGGCAACTGGGGGCCGTGGCGCAGCCTCGGCGGCACGCTGACCGACGCGCCCACGGTGGCCTGGACCAGCCCGACGCAGTGGACGCTGGTCGCCCGCGGTGCCGACGGCAAGCTCTGGTCGCGTACGCCGAACGCCGGCTGGACCGGCGTCGGGGCGCCCGAGAACCGGCCGTTCTACGGTCGGCCGAGCGCGGTCGTCGACGACGCCGGCGTGCTGCACGTGGCGGTGCGCAGCCGCACCGACGAGGTGTGGTGGAGCAGCCGGACCGGCACCACCTGGTCGGCCTGGACCAACCTGGGCGGCACCACCAGCGGCAGCCCGACCCTGCTCGCCACCTCCGGCCGGGTCTACCTGTTCGCGCTGGCCGCCGACAACCGGCTCTGGCAGCGCAACCTGGCCGACGGCGCCTGGGGTGGCTGGTTCCGACGCGGTGAGTTCGCCACCGACGCGTTCCGGGGTGCGCCCGGGGCCGCCGCCGGTGCCAACGGCAGCGCCTGGCTGGCGGTACGCGGCGTCGACGACCGGGTGCACCAGGTCATCCTCTGATCCACGGTGGCGGGCCGTCGACCGGCGGCCCGCCACCCAGCCAGCCAACCTCGCTCAGGCTGGGACGAGTTCCCGGCATCGACGCAGGGCGGCCAGGGCCAGCGGTGCGTCCCGGCCCGCGATCCCGGCCTCCAGCTCGGCGACCGCTCCCGCGGCCCGCGCCGGATCACCGGCCGCGGCTGCCGCCTCGGCCAGCACCAACACGGCGTCGGCGGCCCACGTCAGGATGCCCTTTCCACGTACCAGCGACAGCGCGTCCGCCGCGTGCCGGACGGCCTCGTCCGGACGCCCGGTCAGGGTCAGCCGGGCCAGCGCCGAGAGCGCCTGCACCAGCGGCCAGATCGCACCGACCCGCCGGGCGTCGACCACCACCTCCCGCAGCGCCCGCTCGGCCACCCCCACCTCGTCGCGCCCCTCAGCGCCGTCGGCGGGTCCTCCGGCGTTGCCGCCAGCCCCTCAGCATTGCCGCCACGCCCCTCAGCGTTGCTGCGGATTGCGGTGCGGGGACGGCTTGAGATGCTGGGTGGCGTCGGCTGGCTGTTCCTACGTTCGCCGGTGGTAGTGGTTGCGGCGGGGGAGTTGTTCGGGGTCGAGCCAGGCGGGTGGGATGAATTCGGGGTGGCCGTCGCCGCCGAGTCGGACGCTCCAGTCGCTGTGGTGAAGGTGTCGGTGGTGGTGGCCGCAGAGCAGTACTGCGTTGCCGACGCTGGTGTCGCCGCCGTCGGCCCAGTGCTGGATGTGGTGGGCGTCGCACCAGCGCGGTGGTCGGTCGCAGCCGGGGAAGGCGCAGCCGCCGTCGCGCAGCACCAGGGCGCGGCGCAGTGGGCCGCTGATGAGGCGGCGTTGTCGCCCGACGTCGAGGACCTGGCCAGCGCCGCCGAGGACGGCGGGCAGCAGGGTGGCGTCGCAGGCGAGTCGGCGCACCGTTTCCGGGGTGAGGTGCAGGCCGGTGTCGAGGGTGCCGGTGGACAGCTGCCGGGTCAGCCCGTCGTAGCTGGTGGTGACGACAATCTGCGCCGGGTCGCCACCGCTGTCGGGCAACTCGCCGGTCCGGAGGGTGAGTCGGCAGAGGTCGGCGAGGGCGTCGTGACGGCGTTGCCCCGGGGAGCGTTGGTCGTCGGGGCCGCAGGGTGCGCTCAGTGGGTCGATGGCGGCGCGGAGCAGGCCGGCGGTTTCGGCGTCGAGGGTGCCGGTGAGCCGGAGTCGGCCGTCGGTCTGCTCGGACAGCGTGAGGTGCCGGTCGCGGGTGGCGCGGCGGTCTTCTGCTTCCAGTGCGGCGCGAGTGGCGGCGTCGGCGATGTCGGGGGCGACGTGGTCGAGGATGCGGGTGCCGAGTTTGCGCAGGTGCGTGGGGTCGAACTGCCTGGCCCAGTCGATGAGCACACCAACCGCTTTGTCGGCGGTCTCGGCGTCGGCCGACCTGTTCACGGTGTTCACGGTGTCGACGATGACCCGGGCCTGATCCAGGCTGATGGCGCCATCAGCCAGCGCTCGTCGTATCCCCGGGTTGCCGGCGTCGAGAGTCGTGGCGAGCTCGATCAGGCGGCGGGCGGCGGGGATGGTGAGTCGCAGGCGTTCGCGGAGCCAAACCGCGGTGGAGGAGGCGCCCTGCGTGCGGGCGGTGCCGCGACCGTCGACCTCGCGGATCAGGGTGAGGGTGACGGCGGCGAGGCGTTGCTGAAGGCGGTGCGTGACGTCGAGCGCGGCGATCAGGTCGTGTTCCGGAAGGGCCCAGGCGGGCGCGTCGACGCAGGCGGTGACCGCGTCGTCTGCTTGCGCCAACTCCTCGACCATGACCCGAGACTAGAACAGGTGTACGACACTTTCAGTCACCATGATCGATTGGATTGGCGGCACCCGCCCTGGAGCTGGCAGGGCCGCGCTGTGGCTGAAGTGTGCCGGCAGTGTGGCTTCGGGGCGAGGTCGTGGCTCGGAGTGTCAGTCGCGCCGGACGAGGCCCGGGCCGGCGATGATGTCGATGTCGCCGTCCGCGATCTCGTGGCCGGCGGCGCAGCGGAGCACCGCGCGGATCGGCTCGCCGCAGTCGTGGTGGGTGGCGACGATGGACGGGCCGGTGTCGGTGGCGGCCCAGGTGTCGCCCCAGTTGCGAAGCGCGGTGATGACGGGCAGGAGTTCGCGGCCCTTGCGGGTGAGTTGGTACTCGTGGCGGGTGCGCTGCCCGGGCTCCCGGTAGGGGATTCGTTCGAGCAGTTCGGCGGCGACCATCTCCTTGAGTCGGGCGGCCATGGCGGGCTCGCCGACGCCGACCCGGCGGACGAAGTCGTCGAAGCGGCGCGTGCCGAGCAGGGCCTCGCGCATGATCAGGACGGTCGACCTGCTGCCCACGATGTCCATCGCCCGGGCCACCGAGCAGTTTTCGCTCGTCCAGGAATCGCGATCGTCTCGTAGGTCCTCCATGCCATCCAGCGTACCTGGCTTGCGTGGGCGCTAGCCAGGTGCTTCACTGGGTCACGCTGGCTTCAGCGGACGCAAGTCAGACCCTCGGCTTGAAGGATCTTCAGTGACCACCAGCACCACGGCCCCGAACCCAGCCGGACCGGCCGGGCCCGGGCCGACCGCCACCGCCCGCTCATCCCTGCGCGGCTCCCGCCCGGTGACCCTGATCGCCATGTGTCTGGGCGCGATGATCACGTTCCTGCAGATCACCGCGACCGTTTCCGCGCTGACCACGATCCAGCGGGACCTGCGGGTCGACCCGACCACCCTGGTCTGGATCCCCAGCGCCTACACCCTGATGGTGGCGAGCGTCGTGCTGTCCGCCGCCACCCTGGGCAGCCGTTACGGGCGTCGGCGCATGTTCGGTGCCGGGGTCGTCGCGATGATCGTCGGGGCGGCCGTCGTGGCCGGCGCTCCGACCGTCGCGTGGGTGATCGTCGGGCAGTTGGTCGCCGGTCTCGGTGGGGCCCTGATCCTGCCGAACAGCCTGGCGATCCTCGGCGCGACCTTCACCGACCCGCACCGACGGACCGAGGTCATCACCGCGTGGTCGGCGGCGTCCGGCATCGGGCTCGCGATCGGCCCGCTCATCGCTGGCACCCTGCTGCGGCACTACCAGTGGCACAGCGTCTACCTGTCGACGATCGCGCTGGGCCTGGTCACCCTCGTCGTCGCCGTCGTCGGGGTGGCCGAGTCCCGGCCGAACGCCGCCCGTCTCGACGTGCCCGGCCTGCTGCTGGGCACCGTCGCCATCGCGACCGCCGTCTACGCGCTGATCCAGGGCGGCAAGGTCGGCTACACCAGCCCGGTGGTATCGACTGCCTGGGTGGTCGCGGCCGTCGCACTTGTCGCGTTCGTGCTGGTCGAGCTGCGGACCAGCGCGCCGATGCTGGACGTACGGCTGTTCCGGTCCGCGTCGTTCAGCGCTGTCATGGTCGTCGGCGCGGTGTCGCTGTTCGGTTTCACCGGGGTGGCGATCCTGCTGGTCCTCTTCCACGAACGTGCCCAGGCGCTCAGCCCGCTGGACACCGGCTGGCGGATGCTGGTGCTCTTCGGCGTCTACGTGCTGGTCGCCTTCGGCGCGGGCCGGGCGATCCGTCGTACCGGATTCAAAGCGCCGTTGACCCTCGGCCTGGTCCTCGGTGCGGTGGCGAGCTTCGCGCTGGCGAGCCAGGGGCCGACCACGTCGTTCGGTCACCGCTGGGCGCTGTTCGCGTTGTTCGGCGCGGCCAGCGGTCTGGTGGTCGCTCCGGCGACGGCGGCGGCGTTGGCCAGCGTCGCGCCCGCCCAGGCCGGCATGGCCTCCGGGGCGGTCAACGCCGCCCGCCAGGTCGGCTCGGTGCTCGGCTCGTCCCTGCTCGGCACGCTCCTCACCACCACGATGGTGGCCGACCTGCCGGACCGGCTCGCCGCGCACCAGGTCGGCGAACCCACCCGTACCGCCGTGCAGGCGGCGGTGGCCGCCGGCGTCAACGGCGACCAACCGCTGCCCGACCCGGTCCGGGCGGCGCTCGCCGAGGCACTGACCTCCGGTGTCCAGGCCGGGTTGCGGATCAACGGCGTCGTCTTCCTGGTCACCGCCGTGTTGGCGGTCACCCTGATCCGCAACCGGCCGCACCAGCACTAGGAGGTGAGCCCGTCCAGCTTCTCGATGGCGTCGGCCGGCAGCTTCAGGTCGGCCGCCGCCATGTTCTCCCGCAGGTGCGCCAGGCTGGAGGTGCCGGGGATCAGCACGGTGGTGGGGGAGCGCTGGAGCAGCCAGGCGAGCGCGACCTGCTGCGGCGAGGCGCCCAGCCGGGCGGCCACGCCGTCGAGCGTGTCGGACTGCAACGGCGTGAACCCGCCGAGCGGGAAGAACGACGCGAACGCGATGTTCTCCGCCGCGCACCGGTCGACCAGGGCGTCGTCCTGCCGGTTGACGAGGTTGTAGAGGTTCTGCACGGTGACCACCGGCGCGATGGCCTGGGCCTCGGTGAGCTGGTTGAGCGTGACGTTGCTGAGCCCGAGGTGCCGGATCAGGCCCTCCTGCCGCAGCTCCGCCAGCGCGGCGAACTGCGCGCCGAGCGGCGCTTCGCTGGCGCCTTCCGTTCCCCCCACCCGCAGGTTGACCACGTCGAGGGCGTCCAGGCCGAGGTGTTCCAGGTTCTCCCGGACCTGGGCCTTGAGGTCGTCCGGTGCCAGAGACGGGATCCAGGACCCGTCGGCGCCGCGTCGCGCGCCGACCTTGGTGACCAGGTGCAAACCCTGGGGGTACGGGTAGAGCGCCTCGCGGATCAGCTCGTTGACCACGACGGGCCCGTAGAAGTCGCTGGTGTCGATGTGCCGGACGCCCAGGTCGACGGCCTCGCGGAGGACGGCCAGCGCCTGCTCGCGATTCCGGGGCGGGCCGAAGACGCCGGGGCCGGCCAACTGCATCGCCCCGTAACCCATCCGGCTCAGGGTGAGGCCGTCAGCGGGGGTGAGGGCACCACCGGGAAGGTTCTCGCTCATCTCGTCCTCTGTCCGTTGTCGTGGTGACATCTGCGGCCGTTCGGAACCGGCCCTCCGACGACTCTCCGCCGGCGTTCACCCGGGCGGCAGGGCGAGCTGTTCCTGGTAGTGACACAGCCAGTCACCGTGCCGCCCGGCGATCTACCGTCGGTGGTATGGACGCAACGAACCAACTCGGTGACTTCCTGCGCGCCCGCCGGGAGCAGGTCCGGCCCGAGGACGTCGGGCTCGGCCCGGGCGTGGGCCTGCGCCGGGTGCCGGGGCTGCGCCGCGAGGAGGTGGCGATGCTGGCCGGCATCAGCGCCGACTACTACCTCCGATTGGAGCAGGGTCGCGAGCGGCACCCTTCGGTGCAGGTCCTCGACGCCCTCGCCGGGGTGCTGCGGCTGGACCCGGAGGCGACCGCGTACATGATCGGGCTGAGCCGTGCGCGGTCGCGCCGGGCGGTCCGGCCGGCTGCCGAGCGGGTGCCGGCCAGCATCCTGCACCTGCTGCGGCAGCTCTCCATGCCGGCCTTCGTGCAGAATCGCTACCTCGACATCCTGGCCTCGAACCCGATGGCGAGGGCCCTGTCGCCGAATCTCGCCCCGGGCGCCAACCGACTCCGTGCGGTGTTTCTGGACCCGGCCGAGCGGGAGCTGTTCCGTGACTGGCGGCAGGCGATGCAGAGTGTGGTGGGGCAGATGCGTGCCGACTCGGCCGGGGCGGCCGACGACCCGCGGCTGGCGGCGCTGGTGGGGGAGTTGTCGATCAAGGATGACTGCTTTCGGCGGCTGTGGGCGCGCCACGAGGTGCGTCGACGGGAGGGCGTGGTCACCCGGCTGAGCCACCCCGAGGTGGGCGACCTCGACCTGTACTGCGACAAGCTCGCGGTTGCGGGCGCCGACGGGCAGCTGCTGGTGATCTACCACGCCGAGCCCGGTACGGAGTCCGCCCGCTCGTTGGCGCTGCTCGGCTCGATCGCCGCCAGCACCACGGACGACGTCCCGGACAGCCTCCGACCCGGCGACCCGGCTCGGCTCTATCCGCTGGAGTTAGCCCCTCCGGGCCGTTGCGGGGTCGCCGCCTGGGTGGGGACGTGCGCGTAGCGCTTGCGCATGGCTTCGCTGGCGGCCGGGCCGGCGGCGAAGACGAAGTCGGCGTCGTCGAGCGGGCGACCGGTGTTTGCCGGCCTCCGGTACCGCTTCAGCGACTACGACGACAGCGCCATCCGGGTACTGCGTATCGCGCCCTGACGACCAGGCGGCTGCCGAGCGGCTGCGCGGCTTGACGATGCTTGTTTGTGAGTGCACACTTACAAACATGCGATCCACCGCCGAGGCCCGCCGGGTCACCGTCCTGAACGCCGCCGTGTCGGCGTTCGCGCGCACCGGCTTCCATGCCACCCCGGTCACTGCGGTGGCCGCCGCCGCCGGCATCTCCGAGGCGTACGTCTTCCGGCTCTTCTCCGGAAAACTCGGGTTGTTCGTGGCGGCGGCCGGTGCGTGTTTCGACCGGATCGCCACCGCGATCGAGGCGGGTGCGGAGCGCGCCGAGGGCGACAGCCCAGAGAAGATCCTGGACGCCATGGGCGGTGCCTACGCGGAGCTGATCGCCGATCGTGATCTGCTGCTCTTCCAGGTGCAGGCGCAGGCCGTCACGGACATCCCGGAGGTCGCCGAGGCGGTGCGCGCCGGCTACCGGCGGGTTGCGACCTTCGTGCAGAGCCGGGCCGGCGCCAGCGACGCGCAGGTGCAGCAGTTCTTCGCGTACGGCCAGCTGTGCCACCTGATCGTGACCGCCGGCCTGGAGCAGGTCCCGGAGCCCTGGGCTCGCGCCCTCACCGCCGGCATTCGCCACCCCTGACCGACCCCCGATGCTGGGCCGCTTCGGCGGCCCATCTTTCGACCCGCTGAAGTGTGTGAGTGTGCACTTACAAACAGGGAGAACCCCGATGACCACCGACACGACGATCACCGAAGTGGTGCTGCCCGGCGTGGTGGAGCCCGACGGCCTCCGGCTGCACCGGCGCGCGATGCCCGTCCCCGCCCGGGGGCAGGCGCTGGTCCAGGTCGAGGCCACCGGCATCTCGTTCGCCGAGCAGCAGATGCGCCACGCGCTCTATCCCGGTCAGCCGAAGTTCCCGTTCGTGCCCGGCTACGACCTCGTCGGCACGGTCCGGGCGGTCGGTCCCGGCGGCGACGACGCGCTGATCGGCACCCGGGTGGCAGCCGTCACCAAGACCGGCGCCTGGGCCACACACGCGCTTGTCGACATCGACGCCCTGGCCCCCGTACCCGTGGGTCTGGACCCCGCTGCGGCCGAGACCGTCGTCGTCAACGGGGTGACCGCCTGGCAGATGCTGCGCGACGCCGACCTGACGGCCGGGCAGACCATCCTCGTGCACGGCGCGAACGGCGGCGTGGGGAGCGTGCTCGTCCAGCTCGGCCGACACCTCGGTCTGCGGGTCATCGGCACCGCCGCCGCACGGCACCACGCCGGTCTGCGCGAACTCGGCGTCGAACCGCTCGACTACCGCGACCCGGACATGGCCGCGCGGGTCCGCGAGCTGTCGCCGGGTGGCGTCGACGCCGTCTTCGACCCGGTCGCCGGCCCGGGTGTACGCACCTCGTACGCCCTGCTCGCCCCCCGCGGCAAGCTGGTCGTGTACGGCAACGCCGCCGCCGTGGGCACCGGACAGTCGGTCGGGTGGGTCTTCGTGAAGCTGCTGACCCGCCTCTACACCTGGAACGCGCTGCCCAACGGCCACCGGGCCGGTTTCTACAACTTTTGGGCCGGTCGGCTCACCCGCCGTGCCGCGTTCCGTCGTCGCCTGCGCGCCGACCTCGGCATCGTGCTCGACCTGTTGCGGCAGGGAGTGATCGTGCCGCGGATCGCCGCCCGCTACCCCCTCAGCGAGGTCTCCGCGGCGCTGGTGTTCGCCGAGAATCGCAGCCGGGCCGGCAAGGTCGTGCTGGAGCCCTGATCACCGACTACGTCGAGGGCATGGGTGGTTCGGGCGGTTTTCCGTGGGCCCGGATGCTGTCGGTGACGGCAACTCCGGCGAGCACCAGGGCCGCGGCGAGGCCGGTCACCAGCGCGGGGGCAAGCATCAGGACGGGCCCCGCGACCGCCAGCACGAGCAGCGCGAGCAGCCGAGACGGAGACACGCGGCTGAACACCTCGTACTCGAACCGGGCGCGTCCAAGCAGGAACAGCGCGAGCCCGCCGAGGAGAACGCCGGCCAACCACGGCGACGTCTCCTCGGCGGGCTCGCTGATGATGTCCTCGAAGCTGGCGGAGACGGCCACGACGCCGGCCACCATGAGGAGGTGGGTGTTGGGCGCGGACCGTACGAACCCGCCCGGGTCCCGGGAAGCCTCGATGGCGGCCTTCAGCAGCGCCCCGGCGCGATGGACGTAGATCTGCCACAGCAGCACGGTCGCGGCGAACCCGACCAGGAGTGCCGCCGTCCGCTCGATGGTCAGGTCGTGGGCGGCGTAGGTCAGGGTGATGACGAGGATGAGATCGCCGAGGGCGAGCGTGAAGATCTGCTGGTAGCGCTCCGCCAGGTGGTCGGCCGCCACCGCGTAGTGGGGTGTGGGCAGACGACCGATCCGCGGTGTGGGGTAACGAAGCCAGGCGGCCGCATAGTCGACAGCGAGCGCGGCGGTCCACAGCAGGCCTCGGGCCGGGGCGCTGACGAAGGCGCCGGCGAGCCACGGCACGGCGGACACAGCGAACCAGAACATGAACCGGCTGGAGCGCTGCGGCTCCATGCGGCCGCCCAGCGCGGCGACGAGGAAGGTGCCACGTCCCACCTGGATCGCCACGTACGCGCCCGCGAAGACCAGGCCGTGCTCGGCGAAGGCTTCGGGCAGCGCACCGGCCATCAGGATCGTCCCGAACATGACCCAGAGCGTCACGGCGAAGATCGAGGATCGGCCGGGGTGTTGGAGCTCGGTGGCCAGCGCGGTAGCTGCCCAGACCCACCAGATGGCCATCAACAGCACCACGGTCTCGAAGACCCCGACCCAGTCGAGACGCTGGGCCAGGGTCCGCGACGTCAGGGCTAGGGCGGCGACGAACACCAGGTCGAGGAAGAGCTCCAGCAGGGTCGCCCGCTGGGGCCCCTCATCCTCGCGGGTCAGCCCTACCGCTTGGTCGGTTGTCATCAGGTGCCCGCCTACCTGCTCCGGACCTTCGATCCTAGTGAGATCTGGGGCGGTAACTTGGGCAAAGCCGTGGGCCGGCCTCGTCGAGGTGCCGGATCCAGGCGGCTGGGCGGCGCCTTCCGACCTGCCCGGCTGCCCGTGCATGTGCAGCCGCACGTCTCAAGGGCGTACGGTGAACATGTCGCCCGGGATCCCGGTGGCCGCCAGGCGCCGTCGCCGTCAGCCCATCAGGGGCGTTATCGAACGTCATCCCCGTCGTCGCGACTCACTGGTCGTGTTGGCCGATCGCCGACCACGTCTCGGCCGTCGGGTTCGACCGCCATCGCGGTCGGAACGGTTGGTGATCCGGATCCGACCGCGCGTGCATACCAGTGTCCGTACGAATGATCGTTTTGAACACCTTAACCAGGGGAGAACCAGATGAGGATCGCCAGGGACAGGATCGTCACCGCACTTCGCGACCGGGGTCAGCAGGCCCGGGCCGACTGGGTCGAGCGCGAGCTGCCGGAGCGCGTGGACCCGGCCAAGCACTCCGGGCTACTCGCCACCCTGCATCTCAACCCAGCTGATCTAGTCGACGCATCCTCCCCTTGAGGGTTGCGCTGCTCGGACCGGTCGCCTGGCGTACGCCCCCACACCACTACGGCCCGTGGGAGCAGGTGACCGGTCTGCTCGCCGAGGGGCTGGTCAGCCGCGGGGTCGACGTGACGCTCTTCGCGACACTGGACTCCGTCACGTCCGCCCAACTCGACGGAGTCTGCCCACGGGGGTACGCGGACGACCCGGACCTGGACGGGCGGGTGTGGGAGGCGATGCACGTCTCCCACGCGATGGCCCGCTCGGCGCAGTTCGACCTGGTGCACAGTCACCTGGACTGGCTGCCCCTGGCGTTCGCGGAACACTGCCGCGCGCCGCTGCTGACCACAGTGCACGGCTTCTCCGGCGCGGGGATCCTGCCCGCCTATGGCCGAGCCCGCTCGTCGTACGTGTCGATCTCCGACGCCGACCGGGCGCCGGAGCTCGACTACGTGGCCACGGTTTACCACGGCGTCGACGTCGGCGGACTGCCGTTCACCAACGAGGCCGGTCCTGGGCTGGCCGTCTTCGGCCGGATCCACCCGGACAAGGGGACCCACACCGCGATCGAGATCGCCCGCCGCGCCGGCCGACCGCTCACCATCTGCGGGATCGTGCAGGACGAGCGGTATTTCGCCGAGCAGGTTGCCCCGCACATCGATGGCGACCAGGTCGTCTTCCTCGGGTCGGTGGGTCCGCGGCGGCGTGCCGAGGTGCTGGGTGACAGCACCGCACTGCTGCACCCGATCGCCTTCGACGAACCGTTCGGGCTGTCAGTCGTGGAATCGATGGTCTGTGGCACTCCGGTCGTCGCCTACAAGCGGGGGTCCATGCCCGAGGTTGTCGACGAAGGGGTGACGGGTTTCCTCGTCTCCACCGTCGACCAGGCCGTCGAAGCGATCACCCGGGTCACCGGCCTCGATCGGATGGAGTGTCGGGCGCGGGCTTTGCAGCGCTTCAGCGCGGACCGGATGGTCACCGACTATCTCGCCGTCTACGACCAGCTCGTCCGCGACTGACTGAACCGCACCGCTCTCCGTTCCGCCGGTCACACACGCTGACCGGCGTGCACCGTCCCCGCGTGAGGCTCGCCCCGAACTCCTGCGGTGGCCGACAACCGGAAGGCCCGACGTTCATGCCCAGCTACGGATTCCTCAGCACCCACCCACCGACCCGGTGCGGACTGGCCACGTTCAACGCGGCCCTCGCCGCCCAGCTGATCGCCGACGGCACCCGCGGCGGCATCGTCCGGGTCACCGATCACGGTGACGACCAGCGGCCCGTGCCCGGGGTGGTGCACACCTGGTCGGCGCGTAACCCGGCCGGCTGGCGGGAGGCGGCGGCTGCCCTGAACGCGTACGACGTGGCGATCGTCCAGCACGAGTACGGCATCTACCCCGGCACCGACGGCGAGGAGGTCCTGCCGTTGCTGCGGCGGCTCAGCGTGCCGAGCATTGTGGTTCTGCACACCGTGCTCAGCCAGCCCTCGCCCCGGCAGAAATCCCTGTTGGAGCAGATCGTGGCGACCGCCGGGGCGGTCGTCACGATGACCGACACCGCCCGCGACCGGCTGCTCGTCGGGTACGCCGTGTCAGCGGGCAAGGTGACGGTGATCCCGCACGGCGCGGCCGAGCTTGCCGGCGTACCCGTCGACCGGCGTACCCGCCCGCACCTGCTCACCTGGGGGCTGCTCGGGCCGGGCAAGGGCATCGAGTGGTCGTTGCGGGCCCTTGCGCGGTTGCAGGACCTGGAACCGACTCCTACCTACACGGTGGCGGGGCGGACCCACCCGAAGGTGATCGAGCACCACGGTGAGGCGTACCGGGCGGGGCTGCACCAGCTCGGTGCCCAGCTGGGCGTCGCGCACGCCGTCGACTACCAGGACGTCTACCACGACCAGGAGGCGCTGGGCCGGTTGATCCGCTCGGCCGACGTGGTCGTGCTGCCCTACGACTCCCGCGAACAGGTCACCTCCGGCGTACTCATCGAAGCGGTGGCCGCCGGGGTGCCCGTCGTGGCGACGGCGTTCCCGCACGCTGTCGAGCTGCTCACCGGTGGGCCCGGCCTGGTCGTACCCCACCAGAACCCGGCGGCACTGGCCAAGGCGATCCGGCGGGTCCTGACCGAACCGGGCCTGACGGCCCGGTTGGCCGGGCGGGTTCGCCCGCTGGCCGCTCACCTGCGTTGGCCTGCGGTGGCGGCCCGCTACGGCACCCTCGCCGAAGAGCTCCTCGACGCCCGCTCACCCGCGGTCAGCGCTGTGCCGGCGTGACGGCGACCACCGGACGCCCCCGGATATCGTCGGGTGGGCGCTGGGTGACGGCACCCGCGCCGAGCTTCGCGCACCTGGCCCGGCTGAGCGACGACACCGGTCTGTTCGAGCATGCCCGGCACGCCATCGTCCGCCGCGAGCACGGCTACTGCACCGACGACGTGGCTCGCGGCCTGGTAGTCGTCAGCCGCGAGCCGGAGCCGAGCGAGGAGCTGCTCCGGCTGGCGGAGCGGTACCTGGCGTTCCTGACCCACGCGCAGGACCCCGGTGGCGCGTTCCACAACCGACTCGGGTACGACCGGCGCTGGGTCGACGAACCAGGGCTCGGCGACTGGTGGGGTCGAGCTCTGTGGGGCCTGGGCACGGCCGTCGCCCGCAGCCCCGTCCCATGGGTACGTGAGGAGGCGCTGGTCGCCTTCAGCCGGGGTGCCACCCGGCGGGCCAAGGCCCCGCACACGATGGCCTTCGCCGGTCTGGGCGCGGCCGAGGTGCTCCGTCGCCATCCGGGCCACGTCGCCGCCGCGTCCCTGCTGGCGGATGCGGCCAACACGATCGGCCCCCCGGGCTCCGATCCGGGGTGGCCGTGGCCACGGCAGGAGCTGACGTACGCCAACGCCGCCCTCGCCGAAGTGGTCATCGTCGCGAGTCAGCTTCGCGAGGGTGGCCCACCTCTCGACGACGGCCTGCGCATGTTGACCTGGCTGCGCGATGTCCAGCTCCGCGAAGGGCGGTTGTCGGTGGTGCCCGCCGGGGGTTGGCGGCGCGGGGCCGTACGGCTGCGGCACGACCAGCAGCCGATCGAGGTCGCCGCCTTCGCCGATGCCTGCGCCACGGCGGCCGCGGTCACCGGGGATCCAGAGTGGGACAACGAGGTGCGGCAGGCGGTCGGGTGGTTCCTCGGCGACAACGACCTCGGCACGCCGATGTGGGATCCGGCGACCGGCGGTGGCTACGACGGGCTGACCGCGCACGGGCCCAACCTCAACCAGGGGGCCGAGTCCACCCTCGCGCTCATCTCCACCCTGCAGCACGCCCGGCGGTGGTCGTGACCCGGAGTCTGGCCGTCCGGCAGGACGTCACCCTCACCCCGGATCCACGCCGCGTCATCATCAAGCTCTTCGTTCCGGGTGAGGATGCCGCGGTGGTACGGACCCGCGCGCAGGCGCTCATCGACCGGGTCGCGCACCTCGACGACGAGGAAACCGCCCGGCTGCTGCGGGAGACCTTCGACCGGTTCGGTGCCCGGCACCGCGATCTGGCCGGCACCTTCCACCACCACTACGACCTGGTCCGGCACCGCGCCGCGCGGGCCCGGGATCTCTCGCCGAACAGCCGGCTGCTGGTCGGCGCCTACTTCAGTCACGAGTACGCCGTCGAGGCCGCCGCCCTGTGCAACCCGTCGATGGTGGCCCACCCGGACCAGACCGATCTCGGCCCCGGGCAGCTGCGCGTCGCCGTCAGCCTGCGCCAGGTCGGGGAGGGCCACGTGTCCTCGATCGGTTTCGCCACCGCGATCGTCGGACCGGGGGAACAGCTCACGATCGCCGATCGGGCCGGGCCGTTGGCCGTCGGGCAGCGGATGGGCGTACGGCACCGTCGGGACCTGCTCGTTGCCGGCCTGGCCGAGGAGGACTGCGACAACGAGGTCGCGGCCACGGTGCTGGACGCGTTGCCCGAGTGGTACGACGAGGCCGCCTTCGAGCGGGTGCTCGGCAACCTGCCACCCGATCTGCTCTCGCGGAGCACCGGGTTGGGGACCGTCGAACAACTGCGTCGTACCAACGCCGGTAGCTACGCCACGGCCTTCCCCGCCGACACGGTCCTCCACCAACGGGTGCTCTGGCCAGCCACCCCGGCGGAGAGCAACGGCATGGAGGACGCGCGGTTCGTCCGTTTCGTCGATGAATCCGGGCCGGCGTACCGGGCCACCTACACCGCCTACGACGGCCGGAACATCGCCACCCGCGCACTGGCCAGCGACGACCTGCGCCGGTTCGAGATGACCCCGATGCGCGGGCCGGGTGCCCGGAACAAGGGGCTCGCGTTGTTTCCGCGTACCGTCGGCGGCCGGCACCTGGCACTGTGCCGTGCCGACGGCGAGACCATCGGCCTGACCGCCCTGGACGGCGAGAACCGCTGGCAGGCCCCGACCCCGTTGCACGCGCCGGGCGAGAGCTGGGAGTTGATCCAGGTCGGCAACTGCGGATCACCGATCGAGACCGACGTCGGCTGGCTCGTGCTCACCCACGGTGTCGGGCCGATGCGTCGGTACGCGATCGGTGCGCTCCTGCTCGACCTGCACACACCGGAGCGGGTCGTCGCCCACCTGCCCGGTGCTCTTCTCACCCCAGACGAGAACGACCGGGACGGGTACGTACCGAACGTCGTCTACTCCTGCGGTGCGCTCGTGCACGATGGCGAGCTGTGGATGCCGTACGGGGCGAGCGACGCGCGGGTGGGATTCGCCACCGTGCCGCTGTCCGCGCTCCTCAGCGCGATGGTCGAGGCCCCACCATCGGGCACCCGGGACGATTGAGCGCCGGTGGTGCTGCCCCGGCGGGAAGCCGGGCGCGGTGTTGCCAGGGCTGACGCCGAGGCTCTGGGCGAGGAAGGTTGGCCCGGTGTTGGTGACCGTGGAACCGGCAAGCACGGAGAAGTTCGCCGCCGTTCCGAGTCCGACCGGTGCTTCCGCCGCGCTCGCGCCGGTGCCCCTGACGAGAAGGACGGCGACGGCTGTGCCACTGGCGGCGATGGCCGCCAGTGCGGACAGGACCGCGCGTCTCGGCTGACTGGATTGTTTGGTTGTCACTCCGTGCCCTTTCGCGAAGGCATCTCATCAGACGCCAGTCGTGCGGCGGCTGGAGGCCGCACGAAACACAGGCGCGGACCAGCGGCAGGCAGCGACGCGGCGGAGCGAGGTAGCCTCACCGCTCGCACTAGGTGCTCCTGCGATCGGGGAGGACAGGGGGAGGTGGAACGTGGTCGACGTCGGCGAGGTGGTGCGTTGGCTGCAGCTCAACGCGCCCCGTGGCGGGCCGGACGAGGTGTCGCAGCTGGTCGCCCGGGCGGCGCCGGCGATCAACGCCAGCGAGATCGTGATCTATCTGGCCGACTACAGGCAGACCCTGCTCGTGCCGCTGCTCGGCGCGGGTCTCGACCGGGACCAGTTGCCGATCGAGACGACGCTCGCCGGCCGGGCCTTCACCACCCTCGACATCCAGCGCGCCCCCGACAACCCGGACCGGGTGTGGGTGCCGCTGCTGCTCGGGTGTGAGCGGATGGGCGTCCTGGAGGTCGTCTCGCCGGCCGCCGCCGACCAGGCGATGGACGGTCCGGCCTGGGAGGTGGCGGTCAACATCGCCCAGATCCTGGTCAACCGCCGGCTCTACGGTGACGTGGTCGAGCGGATGCGGCGGCGGATGCCGATGCAGGTCGCGGCCGAGATCGTGTGGGGCCTACTCCCGCCGCTGACCTTCGCCACCGACGACCTGCTGGTCACCGCCATCCTCGAACCGTGCTACGACGTCGGCGGCGACATCTTCGACTACGCGTTGAACGATGACGTGCTCAGCGTCGGGCTCTTCGACACCTGTGGGCACGGCATCAAGGCGAGCACGCTGGCCTCGCTGGTGGTCAGCGCGTACCGCAACGCCCGTCGGTGTGGCCTCGACCTGGTCGACACGGCGATCAGCATCGACCGGTGGGTGCGATCCGAGCACCCGAACTTCTTCGCGACCGGGTTGCTGATCGAGTTGAACCGTCGGACCGGCCAGCTCAGCATGATCAACGCGGGGCATCCCGGTGCGATGTTGCTGCGCGACGGCAAGGCTGTTCGGGAGCTTCCGGGGCCGACCGTGTTGCCGCTCGGCCTGGGCCACCTGTCTCGTCGCCGACCGCGGGTGCACGTGGAGAATCTGCACCCCGGTGATCGCATCCTCGCCTACACCGATGGCATCACCGACGCCCGTAGCGCGGAGGGGGAGCAGTTCGGGCTGGACCGGCTCGTCGACTTCGTCAACCGCGCCCTCAACGACGGGTTGCCCAGCCCGGAGACGATGCGTCGGCTGGTCCGCGCGGTCGTCGGCTACCAGGACGACCAGCTCGAGGACGACGCGACGGCCCTCTTCGTGGAGTGGCAGCCACCGCACCTGCCGCTCGCGCACCTCCGTGACCTCGCCACCGGCACCGGACCCTGACCGCGCGCCGCCGCCTCTCCGGCCCCGATCCCGCAGTGGGATTTTGCACTCACAGTGCACTTGTCTCCGGTTGCGGGGCTGTCTAGCGTCACCTCATGGCTGACTCATGGACCTTCGCCGTGGCGCGTGACGACCTCGGGCAGACCACGCTCGTCGATGGCCCCACCCCCGCCGTGGCCGACGGCGAGGCGCTGCTGCGGGTGGACCGCGTCGGCCTCACCGCCAACAACGTGACCTACGCGGTGCTCGGCGACTCGATGCGCTACTGGCAGTTCTTTCCGCCAGCGGCCCAGGGGCTCGGGCCGCAGTGGGGGCTTCCGCCGCTCTGGGGTTTCGCCGAGGTGGTCGCCTCGGCGGTGGCGGGGGTCGAGGTGGGGCAACGGATCTACGGTTACCTCCCGCCCGCCGGTCACCTCGTGGTACGGCCGGACCGGGTGGACGCGTCCGGGTTCCGCGAGGCGAGCCCGCACCGGGCCGAGCTGCCGTCGCCGTACAACGCGTACCGGTCGACCACCGGCGACCCGGCGTACCAGCGCGACCAGGAAGATCTGCTGATCCTGTTCCGGCCGCTGTTCTTCACCTCGTTCATGCTGGCCGACCAGGTTGTCGACAACGACTTCTACCGTGCCGAGGCGTTGCTGGTGTCATCGGCGTCGAGCAAGACCGCGTACGCCGCCGCGTTCGAGCTGCACCGGCGCGGGCCGCGCCTGGTCGGTCTCACCTCACCCGGCAATCTGGCCTTCACCCGGTCACTGGGCTGCTACGACGAGGTCGTGTCGTACGACGACATCGACGCCCTCGACGTGGCCCCGACCGTCTACCTCGACCTGTCCGGCGCGCCCTCGACCCGTGCCGCCCTGCGTCGGCGCCTCGGCGACCAACTCGTCCGGGACATCGCGGTCGGGCTCACCAACCAGACGCCGAACGCCGCCGCCGCCGAGGAGGTGTTCTTCGCGCCGGTGCAGATGCGCAAGCGCAGCCACGACTGGGGCCGCGACGGACTCGACCAGCGGTTCACCGAGGCATGGCAACGCTTCGCCGCCGTCGTGACCGGGTGGCTCGACGTCCGGGTGGGTGCCGGGTCGACGGCGCTCCAACACGCCTGGCTCGACGTTCTCGCCGGTCGTACGCCGCCGCGGGTGGGCCACGTCGTCCAGCTCTGATCGGGCTCAGGCTGCGATGTCCGGGGTGAGCTGGAGGCGCAGCGCGGCCAGCGAGCGGGTGATCAGTCGGGACACGTGCATCTGCGAGACGCCGATCCGGTCGGCGATCTGGGCCTGGGTCAGGTTGCCGTGGAAGCGCAGGCTCAGGATCTGGCGCTCGCGTTCCGGCAACGTGGCGAGGGCCGGGCCGAGGGCGACCCGGATCTCGACGAGATCGAACGCGCGGTCGTCGTCGCCGAGGGTGTCGCCGAGCTCCCGGCTGCCGTCAGCTCCGGTCGGAGTGGACAGCGACGTGGCCCGGTAGGCGCGCGCACCCTCCAGCCCTTCCAGGACGGTCTCCTCGGTCACGTCGAGGTGGGCCGCGATGTCGGCGACGGTCGGCGAGCGGCCGAGGTTCTGGGTCAGGGCGCTGTTCGCCGCGCTGATCGACAGGCGCAGCTCCTGGAGGCGGCGGGGCACGCGCACCGCCCAGGTGCGGTCCCGGAAGTACCGCTTGATCTCGCCGATGATGGTGGGGATGGCGTACCCGCTGAAGTCGACGCCTCGGTTGTGGTCGAAGTTGTCGACGGCCTTGATGAGCCCGACGAAGGCGGTCTGGGCCAGGTCGTCGTCGGGTGCGCCGCGTCCGCCGTAGCGGCGCGCCAGGTGCCGGGCGAGCGGCAGCCACGCCTCGATGGCGCGGTCCCGCGCTGCGGGGCGGCCGGGATCGTCCGCCGGGGTCGCCGCCAGGGCGGCGAGGAGGGCATCCGGGCTCTGCTCGCTGCTCCGCTGATCGATGCGGGTGCTGGTGGCGTTGTCGACGATGGTGGCCATGTGGGTGGTCCTTCCCGCAGGCCCGTCGATCGAGTCGACCGGAAGAGTCTCCGAACCGGCTACCGCCGGGGCGCACGTACGGGCGAAGGTGCGCTGTCGCAGGCCACGAGCACGGGCCTCGCCACCGCGTCATGTCGTTCACTTGATGACCCGGACACTACCCGAAAGACTGACTATTTTCTAGCCGAAAGTATGAGACGGGGGTGTTCGGGGAGAAGGCAGCGCGCGGGGATCAGCCGCGCTGATCCGAGGCGTCGACAGCAGCCGGGGCCGGCTGGGCCGGCCTCACCGCGAACGGGTGGCGCAGTTGCCGCATGGCCTCCTCGCTGCTGTCGAAGGCCACCGCAGGTCCGTCCAGCCCGTCGCCGTTCGACGTGGCGAGGAAGAGGGCGGGTCGACCGTTGTCGTTCGATGTCATGCAGGGATCCTGTCTCTACGAAAGGGGTGCGTCTGGGGCCTCGGCAACGTCGGCCGTGCGACCTGGTGACGCTTCGGCGCACACGCTGGCGCCCGAATGCTGGTGTCCTGTGCACGGGCGAGCGCCCGGCGACACCTACACCCCGCACCATACCCGGGATCCTCGCCCCGTATGCGCCGCCGACAGACCCGCCTCGCTTGTGGCGAACCGGCCGCCCGGGAATTCTGTAATCCCAGCCGCTGCCGCGAGTCTCCGATCTTGAGGGCGGTCAGCGCACCCAGCGTGGGCGCCGCGCGGATGAGCACCCAAGGAGTGAGTCCCATGTCGTCAGCCGGTCGAGCACTGCCCGATGTCGGGTTGGTCGTCGCGGCCCGGCAGGGCGACCAGCGCGCTCTGGACGACGTCGTCGCGGCCTCGCTGCCGCTGGTCTACAACATCGTCGGGCGTGCGCTGCGCGGGCACGCCGACGTCGACGACGTGGTCCAGGAGACGTTGGTACGGGTGATCCGGTATCTGCCCGCGCTCAACGACCCGGCGGCGTACCGGTCCTGGCTGGTGGCGATCACCATCCGCCAGGTGCGTGACTGGGAGACGCGCCGCCGCGTCGCGCTCAACCGCGACGCCGGGCTCGACGCGATCCACAACGTGCCCGACCCCGCCTCCGACTTCGCCGGGATGACAATTCTCCGGCTCGGCCTCACCGACCAGCGACGCGAGGTCGCCGAGGCCACCCGCTGGCTCGACCCGGACGACCAGGAACTGCTCTCGCTGTGGTGGCTGGAGGAGACCGGCGAGATCACCCGGAACGAGGTCGCCGACGCGCTCGGGTTGTCACCCGGGCACGTCGCGGTGCGGATCCACCGGATGAAGGAGCAGATCCAGAGCGCCCGCGGCGTCGTACGCGCGCTCCGCGCCCGCCCTGGCTGCCCGGATCTCGGCGTCGTGACCGCCGAGTGGGACGGCACGCCCAGTTCGCTGTGGCGCAAGCGACTGGCTCGACACGTCCGCGACTGCGCGTTCTGCGCACGGCTGGGAACCACACTCCTGCCGATCGACCGGCTGCTCGCCGGCCTGCCGTTGCTGCCGCTGCCGGCGGGCCTCGGCGCCCATCTGCCGAGCGCGCCCGCCCCGGCAGCAGCCGCGCAGGCCGTCGCGCCGCCGAGCCCGACGGTCGGACCCGCCGCCGGGCCGACCCCATCCGGCGCGGTGTCCACCGATGCGGGCGGCGGCCCGAGCGTCGTCGACCTCGCGATGAGCCGGCCCCGGGGCCTCGTGCCGTCCCTCGCCGCCGGTGTGGCAGCCGCTGTCCTGGCCATCACCATGGCGGTGGTGATCCTGCCGGACGACCCGCCCGCACCCTCGTGGGCGGCTCCGCCGTCCGCTGCGCCCACCGTCGTCGCCAGCCCGAGCGTCGCGCCCTCGCCGAGCGCGCGGCCCTCGTCGAAAGCTCCGGTCGCGCCGGCGGTCAGCTCCGCCCGCAAGGGCGTCGGGGTGTGGAACTTCGCCGGGGCGAGTCAGGCGCTGGCGAACTCCAAGGCCAGCTGGTACTACACCTGGGGGACCCAGCACCCGGGGATCAGCACTCCGCGCGGTGCGACGTTCGTGCCGATGATCCGTAGCGCGGAGAACGTCACCGCCGCGGAGCTGGCCCGGGCCAAGGCCGCGGGGCCGTACCTGCTCACCTTCAACGAGCCGGACCTGCCCGAGCAGGCGAACATGACGGTCGAGCAGGCGTTGGACCTGTGGCCGCAGTTGATGGCGACGGGCAGCAGGCTGGGCAGCCCAGCGGTCGCCTGGGGCGGCCCGGATCCGCAGAGTTGGCTGGACAGGTTCATGACCGGCGCCCAGGCCCGCGGCCACCGGGTCGACTTCATCACGCTGCACTGGTTCGGCGCCGACTTCACCACCGCCACCGCGGTGGCCCAACTCCGGCAGTACCTACAGGCCGTCTACCAGCGGTACCGGAAGCCGATCTGGCTGACCGAGTTCGCGCTGATCCGCTTCGCCGGGGGCGGTTCGCAGTTTCCCAGTCAGGAGCAGCAGGCGGCCTTCCTCACAGCGGCCACCGCCATGCTCGGCCAACTCCCCTACCTGCAGCGCTACGCCTGGTTCGGGCTACCCGCCACGGACAAGGATCGGTCCGGGTTGTTCAGCGACGGAACCGAGGCGACAGTGGTCGGCCGCGCGTTCCAAGCCGCCCGTTGAGCGGGGGCGAACGGATGGACGAGCAGATCGTGGTTGAGCGCCCCGAGCCTCGCGTCCGGGCCGGGCGGCTGGCCCGCGTGGTCGCGACCCTGGTCGGCACGGCGCTGGCCGTCGGTATCACCCAGGGTTGGGGTCGCGCCGAGCGGGCACCCGTGGCGTCGCCGGCCACAGCCTCGCCGGCCACAGCCTCGCCGGCCGCTGCGGTGCCGACCGCGCCGGTGGTGCTCAACGGGACCGACGACGCGTTCATCCAACTGCTGATCCCGATGAACGAGGGTGCGCTCGCGCTGATCGACCAGTTCGACACCCGCCCGGCGGACGCGGATCCGCCGCTGCGGGCCCTCCTCGGCGAGCTCCGGACGGCTCATCAGGCGGAATTGCGGGACCTGCGTGGGCTGTTGGCCGCGGGCAACGTGCCGGAGCTGAACATCCACGAGGGGCATCAGATGCCTGGCATGGTCACCGATGCCAGCCTCGCCGAGCTGCGGGCCACGCCCGATGCCGAGGTGCCGTCCCGGGCGGCTGCCCTGATCCGGGCGCACCTCGCGCAGACCGTGGTGCTCTGCCGGGGCGAGCAGAGCGCCGGGGGGAGCCCGGAGCTGAGGGCGCTCGCCGGCCGGATCCAGCAGGCACGAGCCGCCGCGCTGAGCAGGCTGGACAACCGGCCCGACGCGCCCACCGCTGCACCCGGCAGCTGACCGTGCGGCCCAGAAGACCGGCCGATGCGGACGTCTGACCGGTACGCCGACGTCCACCCTCCGGCCCGGGCGTTCCACCCCGCCCACCGTGCCGTCACGTCCGACGCCGTCCGCCCAACCCGGCGCGCGACCCACCGGACCCGGAGCGCATCGCCGCCCGACGCGGTCGTCTCGGGGCCGGCGGCAGGTTGGCGCGGTGGCCACCGTCGCGCTGCCGGCCGCGCCACGGTCGCCGCCTCGGTTCTGACGGTCAGTTTCGGGTGGCTGCTCGCGATCCTCGTCGCGCCGCACATCACCCTCTCTCCGGGTGCGCGGATGGTCGCCCTCTTCTGCCACCTGACCTGCCTCGTGGTGGGCTTCGGCGCGGTGCTGACGGTGGACTGGTTCAGCCTGCGTTGGTTGCTGCGCCGGGAACCGCTCGGCACGGTGCTGACCGCCGCCCGCGGCGCGCACCTGCTCATCTGGCTGGGCCTGGTGGGCCTGCTCGCCAGTGGGGCCGCCCTGGGGCCGGAGACGTCGTCCGGGCTGGTCTGGGTCAAGTTGCTCGCGGTGCTGGTGGTCGGCGTCAACGGGCTGTTCCTGGGCCGGGTGCGGGATCGGCTTGTGGCCGTGCGGGGCCGCCTGCCCTGGTCCGCGCTGCTGCCCGGCGTCGCCGCCGCCTCGATCTCGCAGATCGGCTGGTGGACCGCGACCCTCGTCGGCTTTTGGAACGCCAACAACTGACGGTCACCAGCAGCCAGCAGCCAACGGCCGACAGGCGCCGGCCGCGTTGGTGGGTCAGACCGGAATCTGGTGTCTCGCCGCGAACCGGGCGCGGGTCAGGAACGCGAGTTGAGCCCGCTTGTCCGGCATGTCGATCTCCGAGTCGAAGGTGAAGCCCTCGATCTCCAGCCGGCGTAGGGCGAGGTGGTTGCGGACGTCCGGCTCGACCACGATCCGCTGCGCGGCCGGGTCGCGGAACAGGAAGCGGGCCACCGCCGGGCCGACCGCGTTGGTGAGGCTGCGGGCGAGGCGGCGGTCGGGGCTGAGCAGCAGGTGCATCCCCACGTCACCGGGCTGGACGGGGTAGCGCTCGCCGACCGGGTCCGCCTCGGGCTGATAGCTCTGAAAGATGCCGACCGGCTCGTCATCGATCATGATCAGGTACGCGTGGTGGGTGGGCAGACTGTCCACAAATTCGTAGGTCCCGCGTACCTCTTCGAGGGTGTGGGAACCCATGCCCCAGAAGGAGTTGCGCGGGAGGGTCACCCAGCCGTGCAGGAGTGCGGCGTCCCGGTCCGGGTCCACGGTCACCAACGACAGCTCGCCGAGACCGGCGATCTTCTCCTGGTACGTCATCGGGCGCTGTCCTCTGTTCCATCCGGGGCGCTACTTAGGTTAACCTCCCCTAACCAAGGATGACCTTACCTGGAGGGGTGCGTGAAACGGAACTGGGAGGCCCTGGTCCTCAAGGCCATGGGAGGTCGGGACTTTCGGTTGACCGTCCTGAGCACCGAGTCAATCGACGGGCACTACCAGCGGCTTCTCCTGGACGGGGGCGGCCTGCTGGAGGCGTGCGGGGTGCACCCGACGATGTGGATCCGGCTGTGGTTCGACAACGACGGCCGGGCCCACCAGCGCGCGTACACGCTGGTGGATCCCGATCCGACCACCGGCCGATTCACCCTCGAATTCGCCATCCACGACGGCTGTGCGGCCCGCTGGGCCACCAGCGCCAAGGTCGGCGACACCATCGGCGCGACCGTTCAGGGCAGCGCGTTCGAGCTGCCTGACCCCGCGCCCGAGCACCTCTACCTCGTTGGCGACGCGGCCTCCCTGCCCGCGGTGAACAGCCTGCTCGACGCCGGCGCGGACATCCCGGCGACGGTCTGGCTGGAGTACGCCCACGAGGGCGAGAAGGCGCTCGCCCTGCGGGCCCGGGCGCACCACGACGTCACCTGGGTGCCACGGCGCGACGCGGGTCAGCATCTTGTCGACACGGTCTGCGCGGCCCTGCCGAGCGGCGGCGCGGGCCACTACTGGGTGGCCTGCGAGGCGGCCACCACCCGGGGCATCACCCGACACATCCGAAAGACGCTGGGCGTCGACAAGGAACGGCTGACCTCCCTCGGCTACTGGAAAGCGGCATGAAGGGCCGGCTCGGCACCCTGACCGCGCTCTACGTCACCCAGTACCTCGGCGTCGGTTTCATCACCGTCGGGCTCACCGCCATCCTGCGGGACGGCGGCACCTCGCTGGACACGCTGGCGCTGTTGCAGATCGTCGGCCTGATCTGGCCCATCAAGTTCCTCTGGGCGCCGATCCTCGACCGGTACGGCTCACGGCACCGCGGCCACTACCGCTCCTGGCTGCTCGTGCTCCAGACCGCCCTGGTGCTCGCCCTGCTGGCGCTGCTGCCGTTCGCCAGCCCGGCCGACGCGCTCGGCCCGATCATCGCGATCTGCGCCGCGTACGTGTTCTTCTCGGCCACCCAGGACATCGCGGTGGACGCCGTCGCGGTCCGGATGCTCGCCGACTCGGCCCGGGGGACCGGCAACGGCATCCAGGTCGCCGCGAGCTACCTCGGCAACCTGCTCGGCGGCGGCGCCTGCGTCCTGGTCTACGACCAGTTCGGCTGGGCGCCGGCGATCGGCCTGCTGGTCGCGATGACGGCGGTCGGCCTGCTGGTGGTGTGGCGGTTCCAGGAGCCTCCCCGTACCGATCGGGTGGAACGGGTCGGCACGGCCTACCGGGCGCTGCTGTCGGTGTTCGGCCAGCCGGGCTGCCGGTGGTGGACGTTCGGGGTGGTGCCGCTGGTCTACGTCGGCGCGGGGATGGCGTACGCCCTGGTCACCCCGGCGCTGGTCGACGCCGGGTGGTCGTTGGGTCGGATCGGCGTGGTCACCGGCGTGGTGATCAGCGCCCCGGCCATCGTGGCGGGTCTGGTCGCGGGGCTCGGGATCGGGCGGTTCGGGCGCGGTGGCGTGCTCGTGGTCGGCGGCGTCGCGCTCACGGTGTCGACGTTGCTGCTGCTGCCGCTGATGAACGGCCAGGCGCCGCTGGGCGGGACGGTCGCCGCGCTCTGCTGCTTCATGGCGGCCTACACCATCGCCAACGTCGTGCTCTACACGGTCAACATGGACTACTCCCGGCCCGACACCGGTGGCACCGACTTCACCGTCCTGTCGTCGTTCGGTCTGGTCTGCTCGTTCGTGGCGGCGTCGATCGGTCTCGCGGCGGCCGACCGGGTCGGCTACCCGGCGGTCGCGGTCGCGGCCATCGTGCTGGTGGCCGCGGGTGTCGCTCTCGGTCTCGCCCACCAGCGGCGATTCCCGCAGCGGACCGGTCCCGCCGCCGGCCCGCCGGCCGAGCAGCCAGCAGTGGACGGCGTCAAGGCGGTGGCGTGACCACGGTTCAGCCGGCCACCGACACCGCGGCTTCGGCACGGCTGCCACAGCGGTGGCTCATCCTGGCCGTGCTGTGCGTCGCGCAGCTGGTGGTGGTGCTGGACAACACCGTGCTGACGGTGGCGGTGCCGGTGCTCACCACCGAGTTGGGCGCCAGCACCGCCGAGGTGCAGTGGATGATCAACGCGTACGCGTTGGTGCTGTCCGGGTTGTTGCTCACCGCCGGTAGCGCCGCCGACCGGTACGGCCGCCGCCGGATGCTGCTCGCCGGGCTGGTCCTGTTCGGGGTCGGCTCGCTGGCCGCCGGGCTCGCCAGCACCAGCGGGCAGCTGATCGCCGCGCGGGCCGGGATGGGCGTGGGTGGCGCGCTGCTGGTCACCGCGACGCTGGCGGTGGCGATGCAGGTCTTCGACGCCGTCGAGCGGTCCCGGGCGATCGGCATCTGGGCCGCCACCAGCGCGTTGGGCTTCGCCATCGGGCCACCGATCGGCGGCACGATCCTCGCGTATCTGCCGTGGGGCGCGATCTTCCTGATGAACGTGCCGATCGTGCTGGCCTGCCTGCTCGTCGGTCGCGCGCTGGTCCCGGAGTCCCGTGGCCCTGCCGGCGGCCGACTCGACGTGCTGGGCGCTGTGCTCTCCACCGCCGGCCTGACCGCGGTGGTCTGGGCGATCATCTCCGGTCCGGAGCGCGGGTGGGCGTCGGCCGAGGTGTTCGGCGCGGCGATTGTCGGCGTACTCCTGCTCGGGGTCTTCGTGCGGTGGGAGCGACGGATCGCGCACCCGATGCTGGACATGCGCCTCTTCCGGGACCGGCGCTTCGTCGGTGCGATCTCCGGGGTCGTGCTGATCACGTTCGGTGCCACCGGCGCGCTCTTCCTGCTCACCCAGCACCTCCAGTTCGTTCGGGGTTATCCCGCCTGGGAGGCCGGTCTGCGGATGGCGCCCTTCGCGCTCTCCATCGTGCTGCTCAACGTCAGCGGCGTCGTGGCGAACGTGATCCGTCGGCTCGGCCTGGCGGTCGCCATCGCCGTCGGCATGACGCTGCTCGCGGCTGGTCTCGCGCTGGTCACCCTCTTTCCGTCCGACGGGTACGGGGTGCTGCTGGCCGGGCTGCTCGTCATGGGTGTCGGTTGCGCGTTGGCCAACCCGGCCATCGTCGAGGCGGTGATGAGCGCGATCCCGGCGGCGAAGGCCGGCGCGGGCGCGGGCGTCGACGGCACCATGACCGAGGTCGGCAGCAGCCTCGGCATCGCGGTGCTGGGTGCCGTGCTGAACGCCCGGTTCGCGGCGCTGCTGCCGGCGGCCCTGGCCGGTGCCGGGTCGTTTCCCGCGGCTCTCGCCGCCGCCGGCGAAGGAGCCGAACGGGAGGTCGTGACGGCCGCCTTCGCCTCGGCGCTGGAGACGGGGCAGTTGGTGGGCGCGGCTGCGGTGCTGATCGGTGGTCTGGTGGCTGCCGGGTTGCTACACCGGGCAGACCGCATCAAATCCGCCTAATAAGGGTAGGCTACCCTAATAGTGACATCGTGGTAGTCGACGGAGGCGGTATGCGGCTCTACCTGACCGCGCTCAATCCCACCGACGCCGTCCTGGACGGGTTCCTCCCGGCTGCGGCGTCGCTCGGGCTGCCGGCCACCGTGCTGACCGACCGGCCGGGCGAATGGCCGGCGGGCGTGCGGGTGGCGCGGTGCGCGGTCCGCGACGCCGCCGCGGTGGTCGCCGCGGCGGCACCCACCCGACCGGTGGCGCTACTGTCCAATAGCGACCATCTCCAGGAGGCCACCGCGATCGCCGCCCGAAAGCTCGGCCTGCCCGGCAAGGACCCGGACGCCGCCCGTCTCTGCAAGGACAAGGCCGCGGCCCGCCGGGCGATCGCCGCTGCGGGCCTCGATCTGGTACGCACCGTCACTGTCGACCCCGGTGCCGCACCGCAGATGCCGACCGGGACGTTCCCGGCGGTGGTCAAACCCCGCGAGGGGGTGGCCAGTGAGGACGCGTACCTGGTGGCCGACCAGGCCGAGCTGGCCGCCCGGGTCGCCGAGATCCGTGCTCGACGGCCGGACGTGGCCCTGGTGGTCGAGGAGTACCTCGACGGCGAGCTGCGGACCTTCGAAACCCTCGGCGACGGCACCGAGCTGGCCTCCCTCGGCGGGTGGCGCACCGGCCTCGGCCCGCCACCGACCTTCACCGAGCAGAGCCTCGCCTGGTCACCCCCGGCAGAGCAGGCGCGCACCCAGCTGCTTGCGCGGCTCGACGCGCTCGGGGTCGGCTTCGGCGCCTGCCACACCGAGTACGTCGTCTCCGACGGCCGGGTCCGGCTCATCGAGGTGAACTACCGCCTCATCGGCGACCGGATGGACCTGATCCTCGCCGAACTGCTCGGCGTGCCGTTGTTCGAGTACGTCATCCGGCTGCACCTCGGCGAGCCGCTGGCCGCCCTCGGCCTGCCCGACACCGTCGACCGCTACGCCCAGGTCGAGTACGTCTGCGCGGACCGGTCCGGCCGGCTCGTCGCCGCACCGGGCCCGCTGGACACCGTCCACGGCGACGTCCGGCTGGGCTGCCATCCGCTACGCGAGGTGGGCCGCACCGCCGAGCACACCGGCACGAACCGCGACTACCTCGCCGTGCTGCACGGGATCGGCCCCGACGAGGGCGCCGTCCGGCAGTCGCTGGCCGCCCTCCGCAGCGACCTCCAGTGGACCATCGTCGAGTGAGCGACGACTGCGAGCGGGAGGTCTTCGCCCGGGTGCTCGACGCCCTGCTGCGCGAGGATCACCTCGGCCTGCGCAGCGCCGGCCGCGCGGACGGGCCCGACTGGTGGCAAACGCCGCACCGGGCTGGCCTGCTGCGCATTCCGGTCCGGGCGGACGGGTTCCAGCAGACCCTGCGCAGCGCCGCGCCGATGGTGCTGTTGGTGGTCGGCGACGGCGACCCGCAGCGTACGGAGACGCTGGACGGGCTGTTGACGCTGCTCGCACCGCGCGACAACGCCGAGGCCGAGGCCGGCTGGCGAGACTTCGGCATCGAGTGCCACGCCGACCTGCGGGCCCGACGGCTCGTCGCCCGCAACCGGCAGCGGGTGCTCACCGAGGTGGCCGCCGAACGCGCGACCACCCCGACCGGCCTGCCGGCGGCGCTCCTGGACGACGTGCTCGCCGCCCACCAGGGCCACCCCGTGTACCCCACCGACCGGTGCCGGCACGGACTCCGCGACGACGAACTGCTCCGGTACGCCCCGGAGCACGCCCCACGCTTCGCGCTGCGCTGGTACGCCGTCCCCGCCGAGGACGTCCGGCTCGCGGGCCAGCTCCCGGCGTGGTGGCCGCCCGCGCCGAGACCGGACCAGCTGCTGCTGCCGGCACATCCGATCACCGTGGCCCGCCACGCCCTCCCGGTGGTCGACCTGCCGGTGACCCCGGTGCGACCCACCCTCTCCATGCGGACGGTGGCGCTCGACGACGACCCGTACCTGCATCTCAAACTGCCGCTACCGACCGCGAGTCTCGGCGCGCGCAACCGGCGCACGCTGCAACCGGGCTCGCTCGCCGACGGCGCGGCCGTCGCCGCGCTGCTCGACCGGATCGCCACCGCCGAACCCGGCTTCGCCGGCCGGATCCGGCACGCCGACGAGAGCACCTGGGCGCATGTCGACGGCGACGAACGGCGCGGTTTTCTGCTGCGCCGATTTCCGGGTGACCTGGCCGGCGTCCAGGTGGTGCCGGTCGCGGCCCTCGCCGCCGCCGACCCGGCGGCGGGCACCGTCCTCGAACGGATCAGCCCGGAGCGGCCCGTCCGGCTGCTGGAGTCCTACCTCGACCTGCTGCTCGACTGGCACGTCTACCTCTGGCTACGCCACGGGATCGCCCTGGAGGCGCACCCGCAGAACATCCACCTGCTGGTGCACCCGGACGGCACGGTCGGCCTGCTCTACAAGGACAACGACGGCGCCCGGCTCGACCCGCGGCACGACAGCCCGGGCGGGCTCGCCCTGCACGACGACCGGATGTGGGCGGGTGACCCGCAGGAGTTGGCCGACGTGTTCATCACCATCACCCTGCACCTGGCTGCCGCCGCGCCCCTGGTCGCCCTGGCCGCCCGGGGGCTGCCCGTGCCGTCACCCGCCGAGGCGCTGGCGCCCCGGCTCGCCGCCGCCCGCGACCGGTGGGGCGACGGACCGGCGGTGCGGACCTTCACCGAGCGGGTCCTGCACGCCACCCACCTGCCCATCAAGGCGATGCTGACCGCCGGCACCCTGCTGCCCAAACAGCGGCTGGGCTGCGCCGACATCAACAAGTACTACCTGCGTACCGGCCCGAACTACCTCCGGGAGACACGATGACGAGCGCGCAGTTGCGCTCCCGGCCGGCCAGCGACACCGGTCAGCGCGCCGACCTGGCCGCCGCCCACGCCGTCTTCGGCTGCCTGCTGCGCGAGCTGGCCCCGCCAGACGGCGCCCCGACCGTGGTCGACGGTGCCGTCCGGCTGCTGCTGCGGCACCTCGACGTCACCGTGCGCTGCGAGGTCGCGCGAGCCTCACCGCTCGGCGCGCACCGCTACACCGGGCCGGTCCACCGCAGCCTCGGCGGCGGACGGTGGGAAGCCCTGGACGCGGACGGGTTGGCCACCCTGGTCGCGGCGGAGCTCACCACCCGTACCGGGCTGGTGAACGACGAGTTCGTCGAGCAGGTCCGGGCCAGCCGGGACACCGTGGCCCGGTTGCTGGCCGACCGACCGGCCGAGGATCCGACCCCCACCGGGGAACCCGCCATCGACGCGTACGTCGACTCCGAGCAGTCGCTGGTCTTCGGCCACCCGCACCACCCCACCCCGAAGTGGCGCAGCGGTGACCCGGACAGCTGGCGGGCGTACGCCCCGGAGCTGCGCTCGGCGTTCCGGCTGCACTGGCTGGCCGTACCGGACGACCTGGTCGCCGACGCCGGACCGTTCGATCCGCTGGTGGCCGCCCTCGACCCGCCACGGCCTCCGCGCGGGCACCGGGTCCTGCCGGTGCACCCCTGGCAGCTGTCGCTGATCCCACCCACCCACCCACGGTTGCGCGACCTGGGGGCGGCCGGTGTGCCGGTACGGCCGACGGCGAGCGTTCGCACCCTCTACGCCCCCGATGCCGACCTGTTCGTGAAGACCAGCCTGCACGTGCGGATCACCAACTGCCTGCGTAAGAACGCCCGCTATGAGCTCATCGGCGCGGTGGCGTTGACCGACCTGCTGGCCCGGGTGCCGCTGCCGGACGGGGTGGGGCTGCTCGCCGAGCCCGCCTACCGCACGGTCGACGTCCCCGGCCCGGACGAGGCGTACGGGACGATCCTGCGCGGCGGTCTGCGCCCGCACCTGCGTCCCGGCGACACCCCGGTGCTGGCGGCGGCGCTGGCCGCAACGCCACTGGTGACACCGGATCCGGTTGCCTGGTGGCGCGGGTACGTCGGCCTGTTGGTGCCGGCGGTGCTGCGCAGTTGGCTCAGTCACGGCGTCGTGCACGAGGCGCACCTGCAGAACGTGGTCGTCGTGCTCGACCGGGATCGCCGCCCGGTACGCATGCTGCTGCGCGACCTGGAGGGGGTGAAGCTGGACGCCGGTCGGTGGGGCAGCTGGCCGGACGGCGTCCCGCCGCAGGTCCGCTACGGTCCCCGGGCCGCCCAGCGCCGGATCGTCTACTGCCTGTTCGTCAACCATCTCGGTGGAATCAGCGGAGCCCTCGCCGACGCGCGGCCGGGGATCGAACGGCGGCTGTGGCAGGAGCTGCGGGCCGTCGTCGAGGCGGTGTCCAGCGACCTCGGTGATCCCGCCGAGCTGCGCGCGCTGCTGACCGGGGAGCCGTTGCTGGCCAAGGCGAACCTGCTGGTCCGGTGGCGGCGCGACGCCGACCGGGCCGCCCCGTTCGTGCCGGTGCCGAACCCGATGGGTGGGACACGATGACCCGCCCGGTCTACGTTCACGACCTCGACGCGCTGACCGGGCAGGCCCGGGCCATCCGGGCGGCGCTGCCCCGGCCGGTGGAGCTGCTCTACGCGGTCAAGGCCAACCCGGACCCCGGTGTGCTGCGAACCCTCGCTCCGATCGTCGACGGGTTCGAGGCCGCCAGCCGGGGCGAGCTGCGAAGGCTGGCCGAGGTGCTGCCGGGGCGGGCGCCGGCCGCGTACGCCGGGCCGGGCAAGACCGACGCGGACCTCGCCGCCGCGCTCGCCGCCGGGGTGCACCGCATCCACGTCGAGTCGCCCACGGAGCTGGCGCGACTCGGTGCGCTGGCCACCGCAGCGGGCCGGTCGGCCCAGGTGCTGCTGCGGGTGAACCTGCCGGTCGACGCGCCGGGCGCGAGCCTGGTCATGGGCGGTGGGCCCAGCCCGTTCGGCATGGACCCGGCCGACGCGGTCGCCTGCGCCCGCCGCCCGCCCGCCGGCATCGAGGTGCGCGGAATCCACGCCCACCTGGCCAGCGGGCTGGACGCACCGCTCGCCGCGACGGTCGCGGCCGCCGTGGTCGGCTGGGCAGCGCAGGAGGTCGACGCCGCCGAGGTCGACGTCGGCGGGGGCATGACCGTCGACTACACCGACCCGGCCGCGCGGTTCGACTGGGAGGGCTACGGCCAGGCCCTGGCGGAGATCCTCGACAGGCATCCGGGCGTGCGGCTGCGCATCGAGCCGGGCCGGTCGGTCACGGCGTACTGCGGGGCGTACCTCACCGAGGTCATCGACGTGAAGCGCTCGTACGGCGAGTGGTTCGTGGTGGTGGCCGGCGGGACGCACCACCTGCGGACCCCGGCGGCGAAGGGGCACCCGCAGCCATTCACCGTGCACCCGCGACGCGGTGCGGGTGGCCCTCGCACCGACGGTGGGCCGGTCACCGTGGTCGGGCAACTCTGCACACCGAAGGACGTGCTGTCCCGGTCGGCCACCGCCGGGCCGATCGGCGTGGGTGACGTGCTGGCCTTCGCCATGGCCGGGGCGTACGCCTGGAACATCAGCCACCGTGACTTCCTGCTGCACGAGCCTCCGCTCTTCCGCACCGGTGACCTGCGGGAAGTGGCTGCGGAGTGGGCGGCTCGGCCGCTCGAGGGCTGAGCCCGGGAGGCTCGACCGGCTCTGCATGTTATCGATAACATGCTATCTTTCACCCGGGAGTGAAGGGCACGCTCCCGGTCACCTGAGCCAGCCGGCGAAGACGCGCCGAGGGGCCCGCGCCTCCCGCCGCCTCCCCGGTCGGTGACCAGTCCGGGCCCCGTCGATGCCAGGCGACCATGGTTGGTCGTCGGACGATGTCGCGCCGGCCGCATGCCCAGCTTCCGACGCTCCACCGCAGGCCGCCCCGGCGCCGACGGATGGCCGCCGCACACCCCCTGTGCCGCTGTCACGCCACGAGCACCAGAAGCCGAACGGCAAGGAGCCCAAGCAATGCTGAGACGTAGGTTCTTCCTCCCATCCATCGCGGCCGCGGCGCTTCTCCTCGCGGCCACCACCGGCGGCGTGTTGAGCGGCGGCTTCGGTGCGACGGCGGTGGCCGCCACCAACGGCACCCTCGCGGCGACCGCCGGCTGCGGCAAGGCCCCCACGCTCGCCAGCGGGACGCGGACGATTCAGAGCAGCGGACAGAGTCGTACCTACAACCTGCGGATCCCGGACGGGTACGACCGGAACCGCCCCTACCGACTGATCTTCGGCTTCCACTGGTTGAACGGCTCGGCCAACAACGTCACCTCGGCCGGTTACTACGGGCTCCAACCACTGTCGAACAACAGCACGATCTTCGTCGCTCCGCAGGGTCTCAACGCCGGCTGGGCCAACACCAACGGTCGGGATCTGACCCTCTTCGACGACATCTCCCGGCAGGTCGAGAATGACCTCTGCGTGGACACCACCCAGCGCTTCGCCCTGGGCTGGAGCTACGGCGGGGCGATGAGTTACGCGGTGGCCTGCGCCCGGCCCACGATCATCCGCGCGGTCACCGTCATCTCCGGTGCCAACCTCAGCGGATGCAACGGGGGTACCCAACCCGTCGCCTACTTCGGCATCCACGGCACCTACGACAGCGTGCTGAACATCTCCCAGGGTCGGCAGCTGCGCGACACGTTCGTGCGGAACAACGGCTGTACGGCGCAGAGCCCGCGCGAGCCGAGCCGGGGCAGCCTCACCCACATCACCACCACCTACGCGGGATGCCGGGCCGGCTACCCGGTGCAGTGGGCGGCGTTCGATGGTGACCACACCCCCAGCCCGGTCGACGGGTCGGGCAGCCCCAACGACTCCCGGACCTGGACCTCGGGTGAGATCTGGAGGTTCTTCAGCCAGTTCGAGTCGACCACGCCACCGACGACCCCACCGCCGACCGATCCGCCGCCGACCACTCCGCCGCCGACCGGCGAACCGGGCACCTGCACCGCCACCTACCGGACGCTCAACACCTGGCCCGGCGGCTTCCAGGCTGAGGTGACCGTCACCAACAACTCCACCGCGCCTCTGAACGGCTGGACCGTGGGTCTGACCCTGGCCAGTGGTCAGGCCATCAGCAGCCTCTGGAGCGGCACCAACACGGGCACCACCGGCAGCGTCACCGTCAGGAACGCCGCCTACAACGGCACGGTGGGCGCGAACGCGTCGACCACGTTCGGGTTCACCGCGACGGGCAACGGAGCCACCGCCCCCAGCAACGTCACCTGCACCAGCCCCTGACGGGGGCAGGATGAGGGCCCGGAGCCGACCGGCTCCGGGCCCGCAGGTGACATCCGCCGGCGGCAGGTGCGGCCCGAGCGGTTCATGCGGTGCTCAGGCTTCGCTCTCCAGCAGGTCGCGAAGGGCGTCGAGGGCGGTGGGCTGCGTCCTGGCGGCGCACGTGCTGGAGGTCGAGGGCCCGCAGGAATACACGATCGACGCGGACGCTTTCGAGCGCCGCGTCGCCGAGTCGTACGGCCCCGATGTCGCGGTCGATGTGCGTGCGCTGGGGCTGGCCCGGGTCTGACCGGGCCAGCCGGGATCGCTGGCGTGTCCCGACGAGGATGGATCCCCGTCGGGACGGTCATCGGCCGGGCTGAGACGCCGCCGCAGCTGGGGTCGCCTGCGCGCCGGCCCGGGTGCGCTGGATCAGCACGACGGGCGAGACGAGACCCCCGTACCAGTCGGCGGTGGTTTGGGCGGTGACCACGGGGGCACGGACCTTCGACAGGAGCGCGATGAGAGGAGCGGCCATGCCGGCACGGAAGGACATGCCCAGCACCCTGAAGCGGTCGCCGAAGAAGGCACAGGACACCTACGCGGAGGCCCACGACTCGGCGGTCGACTCGTACGGCGAGGGCGAGCGCGCCCACCGGACGGCGTTCGCGGCCGTCAAGCACTCCTTCGAGAAGGTGGGTGACCACTGGGAGCCGAAGGGCAGGAAGGGGCCGAGTGACAAGAAGGCCGCCGGCGGTCGCGGCTCGTCGGGGAGGACGGCCGGCGGGGTCGACGCCAACGCCAGCAAGGAACACCTGATGGACGTGGCGCGGAAGCTCGACATCCGTGGCCGCTCCCGGATGAAGAAGGCGGACCTCGTCGAGGCCATCCGCAAGGCCAATGACGGCAGCACCCGCAAGGCCCGCGGGAAGTAGACGTGGGCCAGCGGTCCGGTCGAGTCCGTGCCTGTCCGCGACGAGGCGGGCGTCAGGTGCGCAGCGTGTGGCTGGGGCTGCTGCCGTAGGCGGCGCGGTAGTCGGTGCTGAAGCGTCCGAGATGGGTGAAGCCCCAACGCTTGGCGATCATGGTGACGGTGACACCGGCGTCCGGGTCGGCGGCCTGATGCAACAGGTAGATCCCGCTCGGGTCGTTGCCAGGGTGATCTGGGGGCGCCCTTGGTCAAGCAGTCGGGCACGGGCATCCGCGTCCAACCGTTCGCGTCTGCGAGGGTGGCAGGGGCGAGTTGGGTTCGGGGAAAAGCGCACCCGGAGATCGTCTGCTGCCACGGCACGTGAACCGCCTGCTGATCGATCCAGCGACGTCAGGGGGGTTTGGCGTCGGCTCGCATGCAGAAGCGGGGTATCTGCCCCCATCGACGACCGTCCACACCTTGGCAGCCGTGCGCGCCTCCGCTACCGTCCATGGGAACGCTCCCATGAACTTAGATACATCTATGTGATCTGGAGGCAACACGTCGTGGCTATCCTCTCCTCGCTCCGCCGCAGATCGGCGGCCATCAGCGTGGCGGCCGTCGCGGGCGCCACCGCAGTCGGCGTCTGCCTCGCCGTCAGCAGCGCCTCCGCGGGCACGCTGTCCGGGTCGCTCTACCGCGACCCGAGTTCGGCGGTCGTCCGTTGGGTCGCCGCCAACCCCGGCGACTCGCGTACCGCCGTCATCCGCGACAAGATCGCCAGTCAGCCGCAGGCCCGCTGGTTCGCCAACTTCAACCCGTCGACCGTGCAGTCCGAGGTCTCCGGGTTCATCGGCGCCGCCAACGCGGCGCAGCAGATCCCGGTGCTGGCCGTCTACGAGATCACCAACCGGGACTGCGGCGGGGCCAGCGCCGGTGGGGCGCCGGACCTCAACCAGTACCAGACGTGGGTGTCCAACTTCGCCAGAGGACTGGGCAACCAGACCGTCATCATCATCCTGGAGACCGACTCGCTCGCCCTGCTGACGTGCCTGAGTGGCGCCGAGATCAACGCGCGCAACGAGGCGATCTCGACGGCCACCCGGACCATCAAGTCGGGCAACCCCAACGCCAAGGTGTACCTCGACGGCGGCCACTCCACCTGGAACAGCGCGGGTGAGACGGCCAACCGGCTCCGGGCAGCCGGCGTGCAGTACGCCGACGGCTTCTTTACCAACGTGTCGAACTACAACTCCACCTCCAGTGAGGCGAACTTCGGGCGGGCGGTCATCTCCGCCCTCAACGGCATGGGGATCTCCGGCAAGCGCCAGGTCATCGACACCAGCCGTAACGGGGGCGCCAGCGGGGACTGGTGCGGCGACGACAACACCGACCGGCGCATCGGGCAGTACCCGACGACCAACACCGGCGACGGCAACATCGATGCCTACCTCTGGGTGAAGCCGCCGGGGGAGGCGGACGGCTGCCGCTTCACGGCCGGTTCGTTCCAGCCCGACCTGGCCTTCAGCCTGGCCAACGGCGCGCCCAACCCGCCCACCACCACCCCGCCGACGACGCCGCCGCCGACGACCACTCCCCCGACCACGACCCCGCCGACGACCACGCCGCCAACCACGCCGCCGGCCGGTGACGGCTGCTACGCGTCGATCGCGGTCAACCAGTGGGCCGGCGGCTTCACCGCGAGCGTGACCGTCACCGCCGGCACGTCGGACATCAACGGCTGGACCGTGACCGTCGCGCTGCCCGGCGGCGCGGTCACCAGCGCCTGGAACGCCCAGGTCAGCGGCACCAGCGGAACCGTAGGGTTCACGAACGTGAGCTACAACGGACGGGTCCTCGGCCGGCAGTCGACCACCTTCGGCTTCCAGGGCACCGGCACCGGCCCGGGCGTGACGGCCGCCTGCGTGACCAGCTGAACCCAGCCGATGCGGCGGGCCCGGCGTGGAGGACCATTCTCCGCGCCGGGCCGTCCCCGTCCCGGCGGTACGGGCCGGGGGCACTGGCGTCTGCGGCGAGCAGCGCCTCGGCCCGAACGTAGGCCAGCGCTCAACACCTCGAGGTTCCGGCGCGGTCAGGTCCGACCGCATCCGGGCTTCGTGCCGGATACCCGACGCGTCCGGTTGACGACGGTCGATTCCTCTATGCCTCTCCCGCCGCCTTTGACACTCTGCAATCGCCAGGTGACTTAGTGGATAGGGCGGGTCGAGGGAATGACGAAGCGTTGGTTGATCACGGGGTGTTCGAGCGGACTCGGTCAGGCCCTCGCGGTCCGGCTCGCCGCCGAGGGTGAACAGGTGGTGGCGACGGCCCGCCGGTTGGAGACCCTGGACGGATTGGTGGCGCGGCATCCGGGCAACGTGGTGGCCGCCGCCCTCGACGTGCGGGATCCGGAGCAGTGCGCGGCAACCGTCGAGCGGGCGGTGGACGCCTTCGGCGGCATCGACGTCCTGGTGAACAACGCGGCCTACGGACAGTTCGGCACCTTCGAGGAGGTCTCCGACACGGAGTTGGCCGCGCAGTTCGACACCAACGTGTTCGGGCCGTGGCGGCTCACTCGCGCGGTGCTGCCGGTGTGGCGGGCGCAGCGCCGCGGACACGCCGTCTTCGTCAGTTCGGTCGCCGGCATGGTTCCCTTTCCGGGCCTGGCCGCCTACACCGCGAGCAAGTTCGCGGTGGAGGGAGCGGCCGAGTCGCTGGCCGTCGAGGCTGGGCACCTGGGGGTGAAGGTGACCATCCTGCAACCGGGCGGCTTCGCCACCGGTTACAGCGCCAACTTGGTGATGCCGGAGCACCGTATCGCCGACTACACGCCGGTCGACGACGGCATGCTCGGCGCGCTTCGTGGCATGAACACCAAGGCGGAGATCAATTCCCCCGAGCTCTTCGCCGACGTGGTCTGGCGGCTCGGGCAGATGGACTCGCCGCCGCTGCGGTTGCCGATCGGACCCGATTCGGAGGCGTTCCTGGAGCCCGCCTACGAGGCGCGTCGCAGTGAGTACGACCAGGTGATCAAGGCGGGCCATCACACCGTCGCGTGAGCAGGTGCGAAACGCTCCTCGCCAACTGGGCGTGCCCCCAGAGGGTCAGCCGAGCCGCGACGCAAGGAAGTGGCTGGGGCCAGGATCGCGCCGTGACGTCGAGGAAGCCGGGTGTTTCACCGGGTCAACGTGGGTCACTCCCTGCCAACACGGGTCGACCCTCAGGTCGTTACACTGGCCCTTCGCGCCCCCGTAGCTCAGGGGATAGAGCATCGGTTTCCTAAACCGTGTGTCGCAGGTTCGAATCCTGCCGGGGGCACCTCACAGAACAGAAGGCCAGTCAGGCGGCGTAGATAAGCTTGACTCCGTTAAGCCCAGCCAGCCCAGAGCGGGGTGGGGCGGTCCAGCGGTACCGCAGCCGCCAGACGTTGATCAGAGCGTTGGTAGTTGTTCGGCTCGGGTGACCACCTCGTCGATGAGGCCGTACTCCCGGGCCTGCTCTGCGGTGAACCAACGGTCCCGGTCCCAGTCGCGCTGGATCTCGTCGAGGGTGTGTCCACTGTGCTGGGCGATCAGCTCCTGCATCGTGCGCTTCACGTGCAGCATGTTCTCCGCCTGGATGGTGATGTCGGCGGCGGTTCCGCCCATTCCACCGGACGGCTGGTGCATCATGACCCGCGAGTGTGGCAGCGCGTACCGCTTGCCGGCCGCGCCCGCGCACAGCAGGAACTGCCCCATCGAGCCGGCGAACCCGAGCGCCAGCGTCGCCACGTCGTTGCGGACGTAGCGCATCGTGTCGTAGACCGCCATTCCCGCGCTCACCGAACCGCCTGGCGAGTTGATGTAGAGGAAGATGTCCCGGTCGGCGTCCTCGGCGGCGAGCAGCAGGATCTGCGCGCAGATCTGGTTGGCCGACTCCTCCGTCACCTCGGTGCCGAGAAACACGATCCGCTCCCGTAGCAGCCGCTCGAACACCTGATCACCGAAGGACGGCTGCCCGCCCTCCAACATCTGTGCGCCGTACCTCATCATGTGCCGCCGCCTTCCACCGTGCCGGCGGGCGGTGGGGACCACCCGGTGGACCGGCCCCCTCCAGCGTGCGGGCCACGGCGGCGATGGCCCAGTGATTCTGCCGCCGGCAGATCCGCCGACGGCAGAACCCGCGCGGCCTACGCGACGGTCACCCGCCGCGCACCCGCCCGGGCCCGCGCGCAACCCAGCAGGGCGGCGGTACGCGGACCGGGGCGCGAGCCGCCAGCGGAGGCCATCGCCCCGACGCGGAGGGTCGGCCCGCTCGCACCGGGGGCTCGGTGCAGGATCGGGCCGCCGGTCCGCAGCGTGTGCTGGCTCGCCTGGGGGCGGGCGACCGTGGCCCGCTCGAACCGGGTCAGTGCGGCCCGGGGTGCGGCCGGAATGCGCGGCTCGACCCGGCGCAGGTCGTCGCGGGCCTCCTCCAGCAGGTCGGAGAGGCGGATGCCGAGCGCCCGGCAGATCGCCGCGAGCACCTCCGAGGAGGCTTCCTTGCGGCCCCGTTCCACCTCGGACAGGTAGGGCACGGAGACCCCGGCGGACGCGGCCACCTCGCGCAGCGTGCGGCCCTGGCTCTGGCGCAGTCGGCGGAGCACTCCGCCGATGACTCGTCGCAGCAACGACATGCCGGCCTCACTTTCGCGGTCGTCGTCGGGAACACCCTCATCATGCCCGTCCCCGGCCGTTCGGGCCGACCCGTCCGGGCCCGCCGTCTGCCGCTCGTCGTCACAAGGGTCGCGCCCCTCCGTCTGCGGGCCTGCACCGGTTCGTCGTTGTCGTCCGGTAGTTGGCGCGGCGTCGGTTGTCTGCTGCGACCCGGACGTGCGGTTGGCGGTGTACCCGCTATGTTGTGGTCGTGCAGGCGACAGCGGGGGAGCAGGTTCGACGGTGATCCATTTTCCCGCGCAGCGCCGGGGCCCACTGAGCGCGCTGAGCCTTCGGCTCGCCGCCGCCCTGGGCCTGGTCTTCGCCGTGGTCGCCGCGGTCTACCTGGGCCGGGACGGCTACCGCGATGTCAACGAGGACGGCCTCACCCTCCTCGACTGCTTCTACTACGCGGTCGTGTCGCTCTCGACCACCGGTTACGGGGACATCACCCCGGCCACGCCGTCGGCCCGGCTGGTCAACGTCCTCTTCATCACCCCGGCCCGAGTGATCTTCCTTATCATCCTGGTCGGCACCACCCTGGAAGTTCTGACCGAGCAGTACCGGACCGGCCGTCGCCTGTCGCGGTGGAGGAGAGCCGTGAAGGACCACGTCATCATCTGCGGCTACGGCACCAAGGGGCGCAGCGCTGTCTCCGCCCTGATGGAGAACGGTCTGGACCGTTCGCGGATCGTGGTGGTGGAGCGCAGCGCCGCCGCCCTGCGGCAGGCCACCTCCGCCGGGTTGGTGGCGATCGAAGGCTCGGCGACCCGCTCGTCGGTGCTGAACGAGGCGCACGTCAAGAACGCGAAGGCCGTGATCATCGCGACCGACAGTGACGACGCTTCGGTGCTGGTCGCGCTGACGGTACGGCAGCTCACCGCCGGGCAGGTCCGCATCATCGCGGCGGCGCGGGAGGCGGAGAACGCCCCGCTGCTGAAGCAGAGTGGTGCGCACCATGTGATCGTCTCCTCGGCCACGGCGGGCCGGCTGCTCGGCCTGTCCACCTCGGCGCCGCCGCTGATCGACGTGGTGGAGGACCTGCTCACTCCCGGCCAGGGCATGGCGCTGGCGATGCGTTCCGCGGAGCGGGACGAGGTGGGTCGCTCGCCGCGCGAGCTGGAGTCGTTGGTGATCGCCCTGGTGCGGCGGGGCAAGGTGGTCACCCTGGCCGACCGGGCCGGCGCGGTGATCGAGACCGGCGACATGTTGGTGCACGTGCGCGACGATCGTCCCCAGTCGGCCACGACCGCCTGACCGTCACGTCGCTGTCGGCCCGGTTGTGGACGGCCGGCGTGGCGGCTGCGGGCAATTGGTGTGACGCTGCGCCGCCAGGTGACCCTGCGCCGCTGAGGTGACGCGGCGTCAGCAGATCTCGTCGGTGGCGGAGATCGCCTCGGTGCAGTTGATCGACGTGCCGGTGGAGGCCCGGCTGAGCAGCTTGTAGAGCGTCTCCCGCTCGGCGGGATCCAGTGCGCCCAGCACCTCGTCCTCGGCACCGGCCAGGGCGCATTCGGCCTCGCTGAGGCGTTTTGCCCCATCTTCGGTGAGTTCGACGACGTGTCGGCGGCGATCCTCGGGGGAGCGCCGACGCTCGATCAGCTGCTTGGCCTCGAGGTCGTTGAGCAGCCCGACGATGTTGGTGCTGTCCATTTCCAGGATGGTGGCCAGCGCCTGTTGGCCGGTGCCGCCGCCGGCACGCAGCACGGTGAGCGCGACCAGATGCCGGGGGCGTAACCCCAGTGGCGCCAGCACCGACTCCGACCGCAGCCGCATCCGCCGGGCCAGATGGTCCAGGAGTGCCCCCGAGCGGTGCTCCGAGGAGTCGAGCGGCTGCGCGGACATGTGACCCAGTCTACCGACTCAGCGGAACATCGACCTGCTATAAATAGTTGATGCTTCACAGACGATTTCTGAGGGAGGAATAATGCATCTGCTGCATATTGACTCGAGCATCCGCGGTGACTGGTCGGTCAGCCGGCGACTCACCGCCCGCGCGGTCGACGCATGGCGTGCGGCCCACCCGGACGGCACCGTGGCCTACCGGGACCTGGGCGCGGAACCGCTGCCGCACCTGGACGCGGACGGCGGGCTGGCGCGGATGACGCCCCCGGACCAGCACACGCCCGCGCAGCGCGACTCCTGGGAGCTCAGCGAGCGGCTGGTCGACGAGGTGAAGCAGGCCACCGTGGTGTTGCTCGGTCTGCCGCTCTACAACTTCGGCGCGCCCAGCAGCGTCAAGTCCTGGGTCGACCACCTGATCGTCCCCGGGCTGGCGTACGACCCGACGACGCAGGAGGGACTGCTCGGTGGGCGCGAGTTCGTGGTGGTGGCCACCCGGGGCGGCGGTTACGGCGAGGGCACCCCTCGCTACGGCTGGGACCACGCCGAGCCGTGGCTCCCGCACGGCCTGTCGATGACCGGCATGCAGCCGCGCTTCATCAGCGCCGAGCTGACCCTGGCACCGTCGGTGCCGGCGATGGCCGAGCTGATCCCGCTGCACGAGGCGAGCCTCGCGGCGGCCGAGAAAGAGATCGACAACCTCTGGACGCCGACCACGGCCCAGCGCTGAGGCAGCGCCGGTACGACGAGAGCGGCCGCCCCGGATCGGGGACGGCCGCTCTCGTCAGTGCGGACGGGTCAGAGGATGGTCCAGGTGTCGCCACTGCCCAGCAGCCCGGCGAGCTGCTGCTCGGGGGTTTCGGTGACCTTGGCCTTGGCGGCTGCGAGCTGAGCCTGCACCACGCTGTCGTAGGACGGCCGGTCCACCGAGCGGAACACCCCGATCGGGGTGTTGCGCAGGTCCAGGCCGGGCAGCCGGGACAGCGCGAAGGCGTACGCCGGGTCGGTCACCGTCGCGTCGTGCACGACGATCTCCTCCGGGCGGACGGAGCTGGTGTCCCGGACCTCCAGGCCGAAGCCGCCCGGCGGGTGCACCACGCAGAACCGTCCGTCGGCACCGAAGGTGATCGGCTGCCCGTGCTCCAGCCGGATCAGATAGTCGTCCCGGGTGGACGGGTCCTTGAGCTGGTCGAACGCCCCATCGTTGAAGATGTTGCAGTTCTGGTAGATCTCCACGAAGGCCGAGCCCTCGTGCTCCGCGGCGGCCCGCAGCACCGACTGGAGGTGCTTGCGGTCCGAGTCGATGGTCCGGCCGACGAAGCTGGCCTCCGCGCCGAGGGCGAGCGAGAGCGGGTTGAACGGGGCGTCCGCCGAGCCGGCCGGTGTCGACTTGGTGATCTTGCCGACCTCGGAGGTCGGCGAATACTGGCCCTTGGTCAGACCGTAGATCCGGTTGTTGAACAGCAGGATCTTGAGGTTGACGTTGCGCCGCAGCGCGTGGATCAGGTGGTTGCCACCGATGGAGAGCGCGTCGCCGTCGCCGGTGACCACCCAGACCGACAGGTCGGGCCGGGACACCGACAGGCCGGTCGCGATCGCCGGGGCCCGACCGTGGATCGAGTGCATCCCGTACGTGTTCATGTAGTACGGGAAGCGGGACGAGCAGCCGATCCCGGAGACGAAGACGGTGCGCTCCCGGGGGATGTTCAGCTCCGGCATGAACTGCTGGATGGCCGCCAGGATCGCGTAGTCACCGCAGCCGGGGCACCAGCGCACCTCCTGGTCGGACTTGAAGTCCTTCGCGGTGAGCTTGACGGCGACGGGCTCAGACATTCTTCAGCACCTCTTCCAGCGTCGTCTCCAGCTCGGCGGCCGTGAACGGGAGGCCGCGGACCTGGTTGTAGCTGATCGCGTCGACCAGGTAGCGGGCCCGGATGACGTGGGCGAGCTGGCCCAGGTTCATCTCCGGGATGACCACCTTGTCGTACGAGCGCAGCACCTCACCGAGGTTGGCCGGCATCGGCGCCAGGTGCCGCAGGTGCGCCTGGGCGATGGAGAGGCCACGTTGGCGGACCCCGCGGCAGGCCGCGCCGATCGGCCCGTACGTCGAGCCCCAGCCGAGGACCAGCACCCGAGCGTCGCCGTCCGGGTCCTCCACCTCGATGTCCGGCACCGGGATGGTCTCGATCCGAGCGGCGCGGGTGCGCACCATGAAGTCGTGGTTGGCCGGGTCGTAGGAGATGTCCCCGGTCTTGTCGGCCTTCTCCAGACCGCCGATCCGGTGCTCCAGGCCCGCCGTGCCAGGGATCGCCCACGGCCGGGCCAGGGTCTCCGGGTCACGCAGGTAGGGCAGGAAGGTGGTGCCGTCCTCGCCGTTGGGCTTGGTGGCGAACTCGACCCGCAGGTCGGGCAGCGACTCCACGTCCGGCAGCAGCCACGGCTCGGAGCCGTTGGCGACGTAGTTGTCGGACAGCAGGATCACCGGGGTGCGGTAGGTCAGCGCGATCCGGGCCGCCTCCAGCGCCGCGAAGAAGCAGTCCGACGGTGACCGGGGCGCGATCACCGCGACCGGCGCCTCACCGTGCCGCCCGTAGAGCGCCATGTTGAGGTCGGCCTGCTCGGTCTTGGTCGGCATGCCGGTCGACGGGCCGGCGCGCTGCACGTCCACGATCACCAGCGGCAGCTCCAGCGCCACCGCGAGCGAGATCGTCTCGCTCTTGAGCGCCACGCCGGGGCCGCTGGTGGTGGTCACCCCGAGCGACCCGCCGTAGGAGGCGCCCAGCGCGGCGCCGACGGCGGCGATCTCGTCCTCGGCCTGCACGGTGAGAACGCCGAAACGCTTGTGCTTGCTCAGCTCGTGCAGGATGTCCGACGCGGGCGTGATCGGGTACGCGCCGAGGAAGACCGGCAGCCCGGAGCGGACCCCGGCGGCGACCAGCCCCAGCGAGAGCGCCGCGTTGCCGGTGATGTTGCGGTACGTGCCCGGCTTCATCTTGGCCGGCTTGACCTCGTAACGGACCGCGAAGTCCTCGGTGGTCTCGCCGAAGTTCCAGCCGGCCCTGAAGGCGGCGACGTTCGCGGCGACCAGCTCCGGACGGGCGGCGAACTTGCGCTCCAGGAAGCGCAGCGTCGACTCGTAGGGCCGGGAGTACATCCAGGAGAGCAGGCCGAGGGCGAACATGTTCTTCGACCGCTCGGCGTCCTTCTTGGACACCTGGTGGGCGGCGAGCGCGCCGACCGTCATCGAGGTCAGCGCCACCGGGTGCACGACGTAGCCGGCCAGCGAGTCGTCGTCCAGTGGGCTGGCCTGGTAACCGACCTTGGCGAGGTTGCGCTTGGTGAACTCGTCGGTGTTGACGATGATGTCCGCGCCGCGCGGCAGGTCGGCCAGGTTGGCCTTGAGGGCCGCCGGGTTCATCGCCACCAGCACGTTGGGCGCGTCACCCGGCGTGAGGATGTCGTAGTCGGCGAAGTGCACCTGAAAGCTCGACACGCCGGGCAGGGTCCCGGCGGGAGCCCGGATCTCGGCGGGGAAGTTTGGCAGCGTGGAGATGTCGTTGCCGAGCTGCGCCGTCTCCGAGGTGAACCGGTCGCCGGTCAGCTGCATGCCGTCGCCGGAGTCACCGGCGAACCGGATGACGACCCGGTCGAGTTGACGGATCTGCTTGGTCACTGTGCCACCTTCGTTCGCGACTTCGGGGCTTGCCCGGCCACGGAACCTCCTTGACGCAACGCTTCACCGCACCGCCCCAGGCTGGTCCGGCCGCTGTCGTTCCTCACCTGAGAGCCTACGTCTAAGGGAGCCCTAACTATCCCCGGAGGTCCGCCGACTGAGACCAGACAGGGGCGCGAAATGTCCGCCTTTGCGGTATTACGCCCCGCCCGCCGTAATTCAGATCACCACCGGGCCGGGCCGACGACCCCGACGACGCGGTGCCGGGGTCGTCCGTCGATCAGTCGGTGGGGTTGGCCGCGGGCGCGGGCGGCGGGCCACCGAACCGGCGCCGCAGCGAGGTCATGGCCAGCGTGAGGGCCAGCACCACCAGCAGCGTGGAGACCCCGATCAGGATGACCGCGGTGCGCTGCACCGAGGTCAACCCGTCGTCTCCGGTCGCGGCGCCGGCGGGGAGTACGCCCTGCGAGCCGGTCGGCGCGGGCGGGGAGACCACCGGCGTGGCCAGGGCGGCCGCCGCGGTGATCCGGAAGCTCATCTGCACCCGACGGGTCGGGCCGCTGCGTGGATCGAGTTGACCGATCACGGCACCGGACAACGGGGCTTCCCGCTGGGCCTGCGGCGTCGCCTCCACCGGCAGCTGCAACTCGGCGGCCGCGCCCGCCAGCACCAGGCCGGCGTCGCATCGGGTACGCGTCGGGTCGACCGCCACGCAGCCGAGCGGTGGGGTCGGCACGGTCACCCCGGCGGGTAGGACGATCTCGACCCGGCCGGCGGCGTCCACCGCGCCGGTGTTGCCCAGCCGGAGCGCGAGGGTGCTGGGGCCGCCGCTGATGTCGAAGGCCACCTCGTCGGCGGCGAGCGTGATCCCGGGCACCGGCGGGCCGGGTGGGAAGAGCACCGCGAAGCCCTGGTCGTCGGTCGCCTCGCCGGGCACTCCCGGCGCGTCCGCGATGACCTGGACGGAACCGCTGAGCGGCATCTTCTTCCACGCCGTGCCAGCGACCCGCAGGCGCAGCACGGTGCTGAACCGGACGCCCGCCCCGGCGGTCCAGGCCCCACAGCGGTACGCCCCGCCACCGGCGGCGGCGCAGCCCTTCGTGCCGGCGTCGGTCAGCCCGGCGGGCAGCGTGTACGAGAGTCGGATCCGTTCCGCGGTGCTACCGGTGTTGTGCACCGTGACCTGGAGGGTGGCGGCCGTGCTCGGCGTGTTCCAGTACGCCTCGGTGAGGGTGACGTCGCCGGTGGTGACCTGCACGCCCAGCGGGCTCTGCGGCGGCGGCGAACCCGGCGCGGGCGGGCGGACCGTCGGCGCCGGTGGTGTTGGCGGGACCGGGGGCGCCGTCGGTGGCACCGGGGGAGGGCTGGGCGGTCGGGTGGTGCCGCCCGGCGCGGGCGCGCTGGTGGTCGGCACCGGCGGGACCTCCGGGGCGGTGGTCACCGGCGCCGGTGGCGTCTCCGGTGGTGGCGCGCTGGTTTCCGGTGCCGGGTCGGTCGGCCCCGGTTCGCCGCCCGGGTCCTCGGTCGGGGTGGGCTCCTCCGCCGGCGTGGTCGGGGGCCCCTCGCCGCCCGGTTCGTTGACCGGCTCGGCCGAGGTCACGACCGGATCCGCGTCCGGCGTGGCCGCGCTGGCCCAGGCCGGTCCCACGGCGAGCGCCGTGAGCAGGCCGAGCGCGAGCGCGGTCGCCAGCAGGGGCGTGGAACGCCGCCCCTCCGCCCGGTTACCGGGCGATGCCTTCACGCGGGCCATCTGTCCTCCGGTGACATGGGTGGGTGTCCAATATTCGGTAACAGTTGCCCCGGTGCACTAGTCCCATCCGGAAACAAATCCGTAACGTGTTTGGGACGGCCCGTCCGGGTGGGCGGTAGGCTGCCGACTGTGACCGGATACCTGGGCTCGTACGCGACGCTCGGGCTCCTGCTGCTCGCCAGCGTTCTCTTCTTCGTTACGGCGTTCTCGGCCAACCGGGTGTTACGTCCGGCGCGTCCGGCCGACCCGCCCGGCAAGCGGACCAGCTACGAGTGCGGGCTCGATCCGGTCGGTGCCGACTGGGCGCAGATGCAGATCCGCTACTACGTGTACGCCTACCTGTACGTGCTGTTCGCGGTCGAGGCGGTGTTCCTCTTTCCCTGGGCGGTGGTCTTCGACCGGCCGGGCTTCGGTCTGGTGACGGTGGTGGAGATGGCGGTGTTCGTGGCGGTGCTCGCGCTCGGCATCCTCTACGCCTGGCGTAGGAACATCCTCCGCTGGACCTGAGCGCCGCAGCCTCCGGCGATCGTGTCGGTCGGTCCGGCCGTTCGCGGTCGGTTACGGCGACAGCCGGTCAGGCGAGTCCCCGGCGGGTCGCCGTGGGCGGGCGGTCGCCTCGGATCGAGGCCACCAGGTCCAGCACCCGTCGGGTCGGGCCGACCTGGTGGGCCCGGAAGACCTGGGCGCCCAGCCAGGCCGAGACCGCCGTCGCGGCGAGCGTCCCCTCCAGCCGTTCGGCCACCGGCAGGCCCAACGTCTCGCCGATGAAGTCCTTGTTGGAGAGCGCCACCAGCACCGGCCAGCCGGTTGCGGTCAGCTCGTCCAGTCGGCGGGTGATCTCCAGCGAGTGGCGGGTGTTCTTGCCGAAGTCGTGCGCCGGGTCGATCAGGATGCCGTCGGGGCGTACGCCGGCCGCGACCGCGCGCTCGGCGAGCCCGGTCACCGTCGCGACCACGTCGGCGACCACGTCGCTGAAGGCGGCCCGGTGCGGCCTGGTCCGCGGCGTCAGCCCGCCGGCGTGTGAACAGACCAGGCCGGCGCCGGTCCGCGCGGCCACCCGGAGCAGCGCCGGGTCGGCACCCGACCAGGTGTCGTTGAGCAGGTCCGCGCCGGCCGCCACGGCCTCCGTCGCCACCTCGGCACGCCAGGTGTCGATGGAGATCACCACCTCCGGAAACGCGGCTCGGACGGCGGCGATGGTGTCCACCGTGCGCCGGATCTCCTCGGCGACGCCCACCTCCGCACCGGGACCGGCCTTGACCCCGCCGATGTCGATGATGGCCGCGCCCTCGTCCACCGCCCGCTCCACCGCGCGCAGAGCGCTGTCGGCGGCGTAGGTGGCCCCCCGGTCGAAGAACGAGTCCGGCGTGCGATTGATGATCGCCATCACCACCAGCTCGCCGGGGGCGAACGTCTGCCCACCCAGCCGAAGCGCCCCGGCCATGCCCGCCTCCTGGAAGTTCGCGCCGCCGCCGCCGCGTCGGCCGGTCCCGACGCTAGTCGGTCGCCCGTCGGCAATTCCGGGCGGGCGTCGGCGCCGATCGTGATCGGGACGGGTGGCGGGGTCGCTCCGGGCCGGCCGCCATGCCACGATCAGTACATGGGTCAGCTTCTGCTCCTCCTGGTCGTGGCGTTGACCGTCGCGGCGGTGATATTCGGCGTGACGGTGCTGGTCAGCGGCCGTGATCCCGGCCTGGCGCCGGCCGAGCCGGATTCGCAGGCCGTGGCCTTGCCGGGCACCCGCCCGTTGCGGGAGTCCGACGTGGGGGCGGTCCGTTTCGACACCGGGTTACGCGGGTACCGGATGGACCAGGTCGATCAGGCGATGCGCCGTGCCGCCTACGACATCGGTTACAAGTCCGAGCTGATCGGCGTACTGGAGTCGGAGGTCATCGCCTTGCGTGAGGGGCGCACCGACGATGCGGACGTGCTGCGGCAGGCCCGCGAGCAGTCCACCAGCAAGGTGACGACCGCGGACGCGGCGCAGCCGGGCGAGGCAGCCGAGTCGGGTAAGGCAGCCGAGCCGGGCAAGGACGTGCCGCTGGCCGGCGAGGCGGGCTCGGCCCCGGTCGGCTCGACGGCCCCCGGCCCGTTGCCGGCCGCCACCTCGTCCCCGGCGGATTCCGACGGAGTGGCGCCTGCCGCCGTGTCCGCCGATCGTGAGCAGACCGCCGGCGCGCCCGCCGACGGCACCGAGCAGCGCGACGCGGCGGTTCGGTCGGAGTCCGCGTGACCGAGCCGGAGGGCGCCGGCGATATTCGGGAGGCGGCCCGACCCGGTGCCGGTGAGGTGACCGCCACGGTGATCGTCGACGCCCCGGCGGAGCGGGTGTTCGCCGCGCTGCTCGCCTGGGAACGCCAGTCCGACTGGATTCCGTTCACCCGCGTCCGGGTGGTCGAGGGCGACGGGCGCGAGGGCAGCCGGATCGAGGCGGTGACCGCGCTCGGCCGGGCGACGCTGCGCGACGAGATGCTGGTGGTCCGGGTCGACGAGCCGTACGAGATCGGCGTCGTGCACCACGGCCAGCTGCTGCGCGGCCCGGGCGTGTTGCGCTGCACCCAGCTGGGCCGGGACCGCACCCAGGTCGTCTGGCACGAGTGGTTCCACCTGCCGGGCGGCCGGGCCGGTCGACTGGCGTGGCCGGTGCTCTGGCCCGGCTCCAAGCTCGGCCTCACCCAGGCGCTGAAGAGGTTTGCGCGTCTGGTCGAGCAGGGCCGGCTGCCCTGACCGGGGAGCCCGGTGCCGGCTGCCAGCCCGGTGCGCGGAAGAGATGCCCGACCCGGTGCCGCCAGGTCACCGCGACGCGCAGGTCCCGGGCGATCGAGGCGTACTCGTGGAAGGCCACCCGGACCGGGTTGTAGCTGCCGACGTTCTTGGTCAGGCCGTACACGCAGCGCTCCCGTTCCGGCGCGAACGACCTGAAGAGCCGGTCCCAGACGATCAGGATGCCGCCGAAGTTGCGGTCCAGGTAGCTGCCCTGGGAGGCGTGGTGCACCCGGTGGTGCGACGGGGTGTTGAACACCGCCTCGTACCAGCGCGGCATCTTGTCGATCCGCTCGGTGTGGATCCAGAACTGGTAGAGCAGGTTGACCGAGCCGCAGAACGCGACCACGGCCGGGTGTACGCCGGCCACGATCAGTGGGAGGTAGAACACCCAACTGGTCAGACCGGTCCACGGCTGGCGCAGCGCGGTGGAGAGGTTGAACCGCTGCGACGAGTGGTGCACCACGTGCGAGGCCCAGAGGATGCGGATCACGTGGTGGCTGCGGTGCGACCAGTAGTAGCAGAAGTCCTGGGCGAGCAGGATCAGCGGCCAGGTCCACCAGAGTTCGGCGATCCGCAGCGGGGTGAGCGCGTAGAGCAGTGCGTACGCGGCGGCGATCGGCACCTTCCAGAGCAGGTCGGCGAAGATGCTGCCCAGCCCCATCGCCAGGCTGGTCGCGGTGTCCGCGCCGCCGTAGCCGACCTCGTCGTCGTCGCGGTGCAGCAGGTAGGAGACCCGCTCCAACACGATGAGCAGCACGAAGGCCGGGATCGACCAGGCGATGACGTCCGGGAACTCCTTCACCGTGCGGCCTCCGCTCGCCGTCACCGGTCGGGGCGCACCGTTGGGTCACCTCGATCTACCGGTCAGTAACAAGCACCATAGGCAGCTCGACGGCCGGTGGCAATGGGTGTCGGACCGATGCCCTAGCGTGTACGAGGTGACTGACCTGGTGATCGGCGCCGATGGGCTGGCTCGCTGCGCCTGGGGGTCGAGCACCCCCGACTACGCCATTTACCACGACACCGAGTGGGGGCGGCCGCTGCACGGCGATGACGCGCTCTACGAACGGATGACGCTGGAGGCGTTCCAGTCCGGGTTGTCCTGGCTGACCATCCTGCGCAAGCGTCCGGCGTTCCGGCTGGCCTTCGACGAGTTCCACATCCCGACCGTCGCCCGCTACGACGACACCGACGTGACCCGGCTGCTCGCCGACGCCGGCATCGTCCGCAACCGGGCCAAGATCGAGGCGGCGATCGCCAACGCTCGCGCCGCGTTGGAGCTGCCCGAGGGCCTCTCCGCGCTGCTCTGGTCCTTCGCGCCGGAGCCCCGGCCGGCTCGCCCCGCCTCGTTCGCCGAGCTCGCGCCGATCACCCCGGAGTCGACGGCGATGGCCAAGGCACTCAAGAAGCGCGGCTTCCGGTTCGTCGGCCCCACCACCGCGTACGCGCTGATGCAGGCCACCGGAATGGTCGACGATCACATCGTCGGCTGTCATGTCACCCTCCCATCGGCGGCGTGATGAGATGGCAGGCATGACGACCGAGACCGCGCACCGGGCCGGTGCGGCCGGCAACGCCGACGGGGTGGGCGCCTGGGCGGTGCTGCTGCCCGCCGAGCGGTACGAGGCCGAGCGGCTCGTGCACCACGACACGCTGGAGCTGACCGGGCTGACCGACGTCTCCCGGCCGGGGCCGGGAGACCAGGTGGCCGTGCTGGTCGACGCGCCGCCACGGCTGGTGGCCCTCGGCCGGGTCAGCGCGCCGGGTCAACGCCACCGCGAAGACCCGGACGACCCGCAGTCCCCGGTCGAGCCGGGGACGCTCGTCGTCGCGTACACCCGGCGGGCCTTCGACGAGCCGGTGCCGGCCGACCTGCTGACGCTCGACGGGCCGGTCACCGCACTGGAGCCGGCGGCCTTCCGGGCGCTGGCCGACCAGCTCGGCCCGCCCCCGGCGCGGCGCACCTGGCTGGTCAGCCTCGACCTGCCGATCGAGGCCGGCACCCCCGCCGAGGCGGTTCGGCTGTTCTGGTCCTACGTGCAGGAGTTGGGGCCGCGTGAGCTGCCCGCCTTCGTCTCGCCGGCCGGTGACGAGCTGGCCATGCGGGCCTTCGTGCTGGGCGAGCAGGCCAACCAGGACCCGGAAGAGGACGACTAGAAGAGCTTGTCCACCCGTCCCCGCCAGTCGGCGAGGACCGGGCCCGGGTCGGTGTCCAGCACCCGCTCCAGCAGCGTGGCGTAGACGTCCCGGAAGTCGGTGGTGAATTTCAGATCGCCGTCGTCGAGGTCGGTGAGGCTCGGCGGCGCGCCGTGCCAGCCGCCCCGGACGCCCGCGCCGAGCAGCAACACGTCCGAGGCGGTGCCGTGGTCGGTGCCGTCCGAGGCGTTGGCTCGTACCCGACGGCCGAACTCGGAGTAGACCGCCACCACCACCTTCCGGCCCGCCTCGGTGCGGCTCATCCGGTCGGCGAACCCGGTCAACGCCCGGTCCAGCTGACTCAGCAGGACGGCCTGCAACTGCAACTCGTCGGCGTGCGTGTCGAAGCCGCCCAGCGACACCGAGAAGACCCGGGTGGAGACTCCCGCCTCGACACACTGCGCGACCAGGTCGAGCTGTGCGTCCAGCGGGGTGCGTGCCCCGCCGGTGGCCGTCGCGGGGGCCTGCTCGCCGTCCGGGTCCGCCGTGTCGGGGTCGGCGGAATCGCGTACCTGGCGGATCATCTCGTCCACCGACCGTAGGTCGGCGAAGCAGGCGGCGGCTCGACCCCGTGCCGCCGACTCGCCCGCCTCCGCGGCGGCGAACGCGGTGAGCGTCTCCGCGGGCAGCCCCTTGGCGGCCTTCCGGTCGGTCACCGGCACGGCCGCGCCGGCGCTCTGCGCCCCGGCCAGCAGCGGGGGCAGCGCCGGCTCGAAGGAGACCGCCAGCCGGGGGTCGCCGCCGGCGGAGTCCAGCCAACGGCCCAGCCACCCGGTGTTGCCCGGCCGGTCCGGTTGCGCGGTGTGCCAGATGTCCATCGACCGGAAGTGGCTGCGGTCCGGTTTCGGGTAGCCGACCCCGCGCACGATCGCCAGCCCACCACCGGACCAGCGCTGGTGCAGGCCGGCCAGCGCCGGGTTGAGACCGAAGTCGTCGTCCAACCGCCGCACCTCCCCGTCCGGGTACGCCAGCTCGGGGCGAGCCGCCCGGTAGGCCGGGTCGCCGTACGGGATGACCGTGTTGAGCCCGTCGTTGCCCCCGTAGAGGGTCACCAGCACCAGGGTGCGGGACTGCGGGTCGCGGTCCCCGGCGGTGTCCAGCAGGTCCCGCAGGCTGTACGCGCCGGCCCCGGCGGCCAGCGCGCCCGCGCCGACCACCCCGCTGGTCAGCAGGAACCTGCGTCGGGTCAGGGTGTCCATGTCGACTCCTCCGCTCAGCTGACGGTGTATTCGGGGCTGACCAGGCCGGCGGCCAGCAGCTTGCGGGGCTCACCGGCCAGCGGGGTGAGGGCGGCGCGGGTGCGTGGGCCCCAGCCGTCGACCACCAGCAGTCGGGCCAGCGCGTCGGGTCGGCCGGCGGTGGGCGCGGCGGTCAGCCGGGCCAGCACGGCTGGCGCCGTGGCGGCGGCCAGCACGCCGGCCGTCCGCAGCCGGGCCTGCAACGACGAGGTGGTCAGCCAGGCGGCCCCGGCCGGCCAGCCGCCCACGCTCGGTGGGCGCAGCGGCACCTGGTCCAGCGCGTTCAGGCCGGCCAGTAGTTGTTTGCGTTGCTGCTCGGGCAGCGCGGACGGTCGGATGCCGAGCTGCCGTAGCGCACCGACCAGCCACTCCACCGGCTGCTTCACCAGCGTGCCCCGGGTCTGCGCGAAGGCCGGTGCGGAGAAGAGCGCGCGCAGGGTAGCGATGGTGTCCGGGCCGGCCAGGCCGCCCGGTGCCGGGGTCTCGGCGCCCGCGTAACGGAACCAGAGCCGACCGGCCACGAACGTCGCCGCCGCCGGTTGGGCGGCCAGCAGACCGGCGTACGCCTCGGCGTCGAACCGGCCGCTCTGCCCGAGGATGCTCTTCTCGCCGGGATCGTGCCGACGGGCCTCGAAGCGGGCCGCGCCGGTACGCCGGTCCACCACCCAGCCGGTCAGCGCCCGCGCGCCGGCCTTCACATCAGCCTCGCTGTAGGCGCCGATGCCGAGGGTGAACAGCTCCATCAGCTCGCGGGCCAGATTCTCGTTCGGCGCCTTGCGGGTGTTCTTCTGCCCGTCCAGCCAGAGGATCAGGGCGGGGTCGCGCACCATCGCGGCGACCAGCGGGCCCAGCGGCCCACGACCGTGCCGGCGTAGCGTCGCCAACTGGCCCACCATCAGCCGCGCCGACTTGACCTTCTGCGCGCTGGTGGCCCAGTGCCCGTGCCAGAAGAAGAGTAACTTCTCGGTCAGCCCGTCCTCGGCGGCCACCATCCGGTCCAGCCACCCCTCGGTGACCTGTTGGAGTTGCTTGCGGCGCTCCGCGTTGGCCTGCTGCCGCTGCTCGCGGGTGGAATCCTTGGTCAGCTCGGCGTACGGGTCGGCGGGCAGTGCCGGGACCGGAGTGGCCGCCGCACCCCGGTCCGTCGCCGGCGGGGTGAGCAGCCGCTCCAGGGTTGCCGCCGGCCCGGCCCGCTCGGCCGCGTCCACCTCGTCGGCGGTCGGCCCGAAGGTGGCCCGGCGCAGCAGGTGCGCCACCGCTTCACGATCGCTCATACCGGCCGACGCTAGGCGGCCCGTATTCGAGGACGGTAAGGGCGGCGTCCGGATCGCGTTCAGCGTCCCTCGAAGACCGGTTTCTGCTTGCCGACGAAGGCGAGCGTGGCCGCCCGGTGGTCGGCGGTGGCGCCGCAGATCGACTGGGCCTGCGCCTCGGCGGAGAGGGCGTCGGCGAGGGTGCCGGCGTCGGCGATGGAGAGCTGCCGCTTGATCGCCCCGTACGCGACGGTCGGGCCGGCGGCGAGGCGGGCGGCCAACTCCTGGGCGACGGGCAACACCTGCTCGTCGTCGTCCGCCAACCGGTTGAGCAGGCCCAACCGGCAGGCTTCCTCGGCGCGCACCGGCTCGGCCAGCATCAACAACTCCACCGCCTTGGCGTGGCCGACCAGTCGGGGCAACGTCCAGGAGGCGCCGGTGTCGGCGGCGAGACCGACCTTGGCGAAGGCCATCAGGAAGCTGGTGGTCGGACCGCCGATGCGGATGTCGGCCAGGAACGCCAGCGACGCGCCCGCCCCGGCGGCCATGCCACGGACCGCGGCGATCACCGGCTTGGGCAGGTTGGCGAGCCGGGCGGCGATCGGGTTGTAGTGCGCCCGCACGGTGCCCAACGGGTCACTGGCGGAGTTCTCCAGGGTGGCCACGTGCTCGCGCAGGTCCTGACCGGCGCTGAACGACCCGCCGGCCCCGGCCAGGACGACCGCGCGGCAGGACCGGTCGGTCTCCAGCTCCGCCAGGGCGTCCCGCAGCGCCTCCTTGAGCGCCACGTCGAGCGCGTTCATCGCGTTCGGCCGGTTCAGCGTGAGGGTGACGACGGCGTCGGTCCGGTCGACCAGCAGCGGCTCGGTCACGTGTCTAACGACCCTTCTGTCGGACGATGCGGTTGCCGGCGTCGAGGCACTGTTCGACGTACCGGTCGGCGGCCGGACGCAGGCGGGCCGCGTGCCGATCGAAGAAACTGGCCGCCGCGGTGCCAGGCCACCGCTCGGGCAGCAGCGCCGGGGGCAGCTGCGGATCCTGGAAGAGGAACGTACGCCACGCGTGCACCAGGCGGAATCGCGTCGCGTACGCCTCCTCGTCGCTGCTGCGCACGGTGACCGCGGCGAGCAGCGGACGCTGGTCGGCGACGAACCGCTCGTAGGCGCGGCCGATCTCGGCCAGGTTCCAGGCGCGTCGGACCACGCCCATCGCGCCCGGGGTGCCGGAGAAGTGCGAGGCGGTGAACCGCTCGAACCGGATGCCGGTCTCGGCGAGGAGCAGGTCGACATCCTCGGCCGGGCGGGTGGCGACCCAGGTCTGCTCGTCCAGCGTCCCGTAGCCGAGGAAGCTCAGGTTGGCGGCGAGCCGCTGGCGGTCCCGCCGGGAGCCCGGGGCCTCCAACACCAGCAGATCGAACCGGCCGTCCCAGGTGACCCGGCCGGTCCGGTAGATCCTGGCCGCTGCCTCGTCGAGTCGGCGGGCGGCTTTCGGTGTGATCGAATATCCCGGTCCGGAGACCAACCGGAGGGGCTCGAGCCAGCCCTGACGCACCATCCGGGAGACAGCGGTGCGAACTGCCGGCGGTGCGATTCCCAGCGGCGCCAGTAGCTTGACCAGGGCAGCAACCGGTGCCCGGCCACCCCTCGGACGGAGGTGGTCGCCGTACAGGTCGAAGAGTGCCGACCGTGCCTGCATGACCGCACATTGTGACAGGCCTTCTCAAGATAAGCTAGATGCTGTTACATCAATGCTGCTCCGGTTTGGGTCCGGCGGTGTTCATCAGGGAAAATCGTTGGTCGACACCCCCGTGACCGTTGCGGGTGGTCGTGACGAAGTGGCTGTGGGGCAACCCACCGACCCTGGTGTAGGTCTGAGGGGAGACAACATGGCGGCGATGAAGCCGCGGACGGGCGACGGTCCGCTGGAAGTCACCAAGGAGGGGCGGGGCATCGTCATGCGGGTCCCGCTGGAGGGCGGTGGCCGGCTCGTCGTCGAGATGACTCCCGACGAGGCCAACGCGCTCGGTGACGCACTGAAGGCAGCGGCCGGCTGAGTGAGGAGTGCTCCGGGCGGCGCGAGCCGCCCGGAACGTTCTTCGGACCCTGAGCCACCGGAATCGCCGGTGGCTCAGGGTCTTCAACGCTGCGGGCAGGTGGGTTCGCCTCCGGTCCGCGACACTTCCTGGAGGTTCGGTTCCGCGTGCTCGCCATCCGTCTGATCGCCGAGCCCGACCGGCTCGACGTCCTCGTCCTGCCCGTCCGCCCGGCCGATTCGACGGTGGAAGGTGACACCTCGGCCGAGCCCATGTCGACCGCCGTGGCCGCCCCGGACGGCACGGCCGACGAGGCCGCCGCGCTGGCGTCAGCCGCCCGACTGACGGGCCGGGCCGGCGAGATCCACACCCAGCTGCGCCCCGGAGGTACCCCGGGCCGGCTGCTGCTGCTGGGCATCGGTGACGGCGACGAGGCGGCCTGGCGGGCCGCTGGCGCGGCCCTGGCCCGCGCCGCCACAGCTGAGACGCATATCACCATCGCCCTGCCGGCCGAGGTGACCCCGGCCGCGGTTCGCGGGTTGACCGAGGGCCTGCTGCTCGCCCCGTACCGGTTCCGACTCACCGGGGCCGGCGACCGGCCGGCGCTCACCGGCGTCGACCTGCTGCTCGACGACCCGACCGGGTACGAGGACATTCTCGCCACCGCCCGGACCACGGCCGCGATGACCCATCTCGCCCGGGACCTGACCAACACCCCCTCCTCGGTGAAGACCCCGCAGTGGTTCGCCGACCAGGTGGCCTCCGCCGCAGCCGATCTTCCGGACCTGCGGCTGCGGGTCCGTGGCCCGGCCGAGCTGGCCACCGAGGGCTTCGGCGGAATCCTCGCCGTGGGCGGTGGCTCCGCCAGCGGACCCCGGCTCGTCGAACTGGACTGGCACCCCGCCAATGCGCGTACCCACGTGGTGCTGGTCGGCAAGGGCATCACCTTCGACACCGGCGGAATCTCGATCAAGCCGGTGGCGTCGATGAAGCTGATGCGCAAGGACATGGCCGGCGCGGCCGCGGTCGTCGCCGCGACCCTGGGCGCCGCCGCACTGCGGCTGCCGGTCCGGATCACCACGTTGGCCCCGCTCGCCGAGAACATGGTCAGCGGCTCGGCGTTCCGCCCCGGCGACGTCATCCGGCACTACGGCGGCATCACCAGCGAGACGACCAACTCCGACGCCGAGGGACGGCTGGTCCTCGCCGACGCGCTGGCGTACGCGGTGCAGCAGCTCAAGCCGGACCTGCTGCTCGACCTGGCAACGCTTACCGGCGCGAACTCGGTGGCGCTGGGCAAGCGCACCGCCGCCCTGTACAGCGAGAACGACGAACTGGCCGCCAGCGTGCAGGCGGCGGCCGAGGCGGCCGGCGAGTCGGCATGGCGGATGCCGCTGCACACCGACTACGTCGAATACCTCGGCAGCGAGATCGCCGACCTCTACAGCGCGCCGACGCAGGGTGCCGGCTCGGTGCTGGCCGCGCTCTACCTGCGCGAGTTCACCGGCGAACTACGGGACCGCTGGCTGCACCTGGACATGTCCGCCCCGTCCTGGGCCGACGGCGACCAGGCAGAGGTCAGCCGCGGCGCCACCGGCTGGGGCGTCCGGTCGTTGCTCCGCTGGCTCGCCGACGTCAACTAGGGCGTGGGTCGAAGACTCGGCTCGACCGAGGCTTCGACCCGTCCTGGGCCCCGGTCAGCACTTCACCGCGGCGAGCAGCCCGTGCCCGACCGGAAGCAGCGCGGGAATCCAGTGCTCGGACTCCCGGACCGCCTTGATCGTCTCGCGAACCGTCACCGTCTCTGCGTCCCGGGCGGCCGGGTCGCCGATCCGGCCGCTGGCCAGCACGCCGTTGAGCGCCAGCACGCCCCCCGGGCGCAACAGCCGCAGCGCCGCCTCCACACAGGCATGGAAGCCGGTCGCCTCGGCGTCCACGAAGACCAGGTCGTACGCACCGTCGGCGAGCCGGGGCAGCACGTCGAGCGCCCGGCCGGTGATGATCCGGGTGCGGCCGGCCGCGAAGCCGGCCTCGGCGAAGATCCGCCGGGCGATCCGCTGGTGCTCCACCTCCACGTCGATGGTGGTGAGCACGCCGTCGGCGCGCATGCCGCGCAGCAACCAGACGCCGCTCACCCCGGTGCCGGTGCCGATCTCCACCACCGCACGGGCATTGCCGGCGGCGGCCAGCAGCCGCAGCGCCGCTCCCGCGCCGGGAGTGACCGCGTCGAGGCCCACCTCCCGGGCCAGGCTGCGGGCGGTGCGGAGCACGAGATCCTCGGTGACGTACGACTCGGCGAACTGCTGAGCCTGCGTCGTCGAACTGCCGGAACCGGCGACCGTGGCGATGGGGCACCTCCGGGGGCGGTGCGTGGTGCGGGGGCGGGTTGGCACTGTGAGCGTAGAGGCGACCGTCGTGGGGCGCAGCCGCGCCTCCGCCGGAAGCGATCACCGGGGCAACCGCTGACTGCACCGCGTACATCCGTGCAATCCTGGAGGCGGTATCCCGTCAGCCGCGACCAGACCGGCCCGTGGCCGGGCGACGCGGCGCGGGATCCGGGGACGGACTGGGAGGCACCGACGTGACCGACGGCTGGGACTGGCGCCGGGGCGGTGAGACTCCGGCTCCGGCGCGACCGCCCGGGGCAGGAGCCCTGTCGGTGGGGCCGCCGACCATGCCGGGGGCTGACCGCACGCCCCTCGGCTCGCCAGGCGCCGGGCCGGCACCGAGTTGGCCGGCGTCTCCGACCGGGCCGGCACCGAGTTGGCCGGGATCGGCCGCAGGCGGGCCCAACTCGGCCGACGCGTCGCCCTGGTGGTCCGACGCGCTCGCCGATCCCTGGCGCGACCCGGCGGCGCCGACCGCGGTGGTGGTGCCCGCAGTGGTGACCCCCGGCACCGAGCCCGAGCCGGTCACCGACCCCGACGCGCCAGGCCGGCCGACACTGCGCCACCTCTTGCTCATCCCCGTGATCACCGCGCTGCTGGCCGGCACCCTCGGCGGTGCGCTGGGCTACGCGTTCGCAGTCCGTGGCGGCGCTGGTGCGGCGGTCCTCGGTGCTGCGCCCGCGGAGGTGCCAGCGCTGGCGCAGCGCAAACCGGAGTCGCTGGCCGGGGTCGCCGAGCGGGTCCTGCCCAGCGTGGTCACCGTACGGGTGAGCAGCCTCGGCGGAACCAGTGAGGGCTCCGGGTTCATCGCCACCGCCGACGGCCATGTGATCACCAATGACCATGTGGTGGCCGGCGGCACCGGCAAGGCCTCGGTGGTCTTCAACGACGGCAGCACCGCGCCGGCGACCATCGTCGGCCAGGACGCGGAGTCGGACATCGCGGTGATCAAGGTGAGTCGTCCCGGGCTGCGGCCGGTGGAGTTCGGCGACTCCGACGCGCTGGCGGTCGGCGACCCGGTGCTCGCCATCGGCTCGCCGTTGTCGCTGGCCAACACGGTCACCGCCGGCATCGTGAGTGCCCTGGACCGGACGATGCAGGCCGGCGAGCCGGGCGGCCCGGTGCGCTACTACGCCGCCATCCAGACCGATGCCGCGGTCAACCACGGCAACTCGGGCGGTCCACTGGTCGACGGCGCCGGCCGGGTGGTCGGGGTGAACTCCACCATCAAGTCACTGGTCGCCGAGGGGCAGGAGGCGGGCAACATCGGGCTCGCCTTCGCCATCCCGATCAACCAGGCCAAGCGGGTGACCCAGGACATCATCGGCACCGGCAAGGCCCGGCGTACGGTGATCGGCGCCCGGGCGGACGGCCCGACCGGGGTTGTCGGGGGTGGCCTGCGGCTGGCCGAGGTGGAGCCGTCCGGCCCCGCGGACGGCGCCGGGTTGAAGGTCGGCGACGTGATCCTCAAGATCAACGGGCGGCCGATGACTGAGCCGACGGACCTGACCGCGTTGGTCCGCAAGTACGCGCCGGGCTCGGTCGTGACCGTCGAGTATCGGCGGGGCTCCGCCCGGCAGAACACCTCGGTAACTCTCGCTGCGGACGCCAAGTGAACAGCGGCGCACCCCTTGCCCGAAAGCGGTCCGCCGTGCGTAGTCTTGCTGCTGACGCCGAGAGGAGGCCCGCGGGATGCTCGACAACCTGAACTGGTGGGAGATCGGGGCGCTGCTGCTCCTGGCGCTGCTGATCTTCGGCGACCGGCTCCCCGCCGTCATCACCGACGGCCTGCGGTTGGTGCGCAACCTGCGCAACATGGCCCGTAACGCCACCGGCGACCTGAGCCGCGAGCTGGGCACCGACATCCAGCTGGAAGACCTGCACCCGAAGGCGTTCATCCGCAAGCACCTCCTCAGCGAGGAGGACGAGGCGGCGATCCGCAAGCCGTTGCAGGGCGTCTACGACAACCTGCGCGCGGACGTCAGCGGCGTACACAACGACCTGAAGGACGTGGCCAACGCCGCCGACCTCCGGTCGAACGAGGCCCGGCCCGGCACGGCCACCAGCACCCCCTCGGCGCCGGCCCCTCGGGCCAGCTACGACGACGCCACCTGACCGACCCGTACCCTTGACCGGCTCGTACCCGCGCGGCCCGGACTCCGGCCGGTCGCTTTCTTTGATCGACTCGGTTTTCAGGAAGTCGGCCCTTCAACCGGCGTGGAATGCCGCGACTTCCGGAAACCCGAGTTGACCATGCCGGCCATGCCCCTCGGCCCGGCTCCGCAGCCCACGACGGCCCCGAGCAGCCCACGACGGCCCCGAGCAGCCCACGACGCCCCGAGCAGCCCACGCCGGCCCCCGCAGTCCACGCCGGCCACGTCTTGGCGGCCTGCCTGGACCCCCACCGACACGACTCAGCCCGCCGGCCAACAGTGGCCGACGGGCTGACGGTGTTCGTGGTTGGTCAGCGACCGGCGGGCTTGAGGCCGAGAGGCTTGCCGAGCAGTGACTCGCGGCGCAGCGCGAGCCGGTCGGCGATCGTGCCGAGTGCCTGCGCGGCCGGGGACTCCGGCTCGGCCAGCACGATCGGGTTGCCGGCGTCGCCGGCCTCGCGGACCCGGGTGTCCAGGGGGATCTGGCCGAGCAGCGGCACCTGAGCGCCGATGGTCCGGCTCAGCGACTCGGCCACGGCCGTGCCGCCGCCGGCACCGAAGATCTCCATCCGGGAGCCGTCCGGCAGCTCCAGCCAGGACATGTTCTCGATGACGCCGACCACCCGTTGGTGGGTCTGCAGGGCGATCGCCCCGGCCCGTTCCGCCACCTCGGCGGCGGCGGTCTGCGGGGTGGTGACGATCAGGATCTCCGAGTTGGGCAGCAACTGGGCCAGCGAGATGGCCACGTCACCCGTGCCCGGCGGCAGGTCGAGCAGGAGCACGTCCAGGTCGCCCCAGTAGACGTCGGCCAGGAACTGTTGCAGCGCCCGGTGCAGCATCGGGCCGCGCCATACGACCGCGGCGTTGCCGGAGGTGAACATGCCGATGGAGATCACCTTCACGCCGTGCGACTGCGGCGGCATGATCATGTCTTCAACCCGGGTGGGCCGGGCCTCCGTGCCGAGCATCCGGGGCACCGAGTGGCCGTAGATGTCCGCGTCGACCACCCCGACGGAGAGCCCACGGGCGGCGAGCGCCGCCGCCAGGTTGACCGTCACGCTGGACTTGCCGACGCCGCCCTTGCCGCTGGCCACCGCGTAGACGCGGGTGCGCGAGCCGGGCTGGGCGAACGGGATGACCGGCTCCTCGGTGGCGCCGCCGCCGCGCAACTGCGATTGCAACGACTGCCGCTGCTCGGGGGACATCACCCCAAAGTCGATCTCCACGCCGGTGACGCCGGGCACCGCGGCGACGGCGGCGGTGATGTCGTTACGCAGTTTGTCCTTCAGCGGGCAGCCGGCGACGGTGAGCAGCAGCTCGACGCGGACGACACCGCTGGCACCGATCGTGGCGGAACGGACCATGCCCAGCTCGGTGATGGGCCGGCGGATCTCCGGGTCGTTGACGGTGGCCAGGGCGGCCTGGATCGCGTCCTCGACGGTGCTCACGGGTGCTGACATGCCCGCAATGCTACGTCGCGGGGCATCCGTTGCCGCCGCTGCCCGGGGCGGTGTGAGCCAATCGATGACCCGTCGGTCAGCTCTCTGACCGGCGCGGGCCGGCGCCGTCCGGCCGGGCCTCCCGGGTGAGGTCGCCGTCCAGGTCGTCACGGGGTTCGTCCAGGCCGACACCGTCGGTCGGCCGCTGGCCCCGTCGCTCCTGCCGGCTGTCCTTCTCCTGCTGGCGGCGCTCCAGTCGTTGCCGACGTTGCCCCATCTCGTCCAACTCCTCGGCCAGCCGGGCCAGCTCGGAGCGGAGGAAGTCGCGGGTGGCGACCTCACCCAGCGCGATCCGCAGGGCGGCGATCTCCCGGGCCAGGTACTCGGTGTCCGCCTTCTGTGCGGTGGCTCGCCGTCGGTCCTCCTCCAGCGCCACCCGGTCCCGGTCGGCCTGCCGGTTCTGGGCCAGCAGGATCAGCGGGGCCGCGTAGCTGGCCTGCAAGGACAGCACCAGGGTCAGGAACGTGAAGGTGTACGGGTCGAAGCGCAGGTTCGCCGGGGCCAACGTGTTCCAGACGAACCAGATCGTGATCACCACGGTCATGACGACGATGAAGTTCGCGGTGCCCATGCCCCGGGCGATGCCCTCGGACCACCGACCGAACGCCTCCGCGTCGAACCGGGGCAGCTTCACGCCCCGGGGCTCGCGTGGCTGGTCGAGACGCTCCGTCCGCCGCTGGTCAGCCATCCGCGCCGTCCAGCGTGGTGTCGGTGGTGCCCGAGGCGGCCAGGGTGTCGCGGTCCCGCCAGTCCCGGGGTAGCGAGTGGTCCAGCACGTCGTCCACCGTCACGGCGCCGACCAGCCGGTTGTTCCGGTCGATCACCGGCATGGCGACCAGGTCGTAGGTGGCCATCCGGCGGGTGATCTCCGGCAGCGGCGTGGTGGGGCGTAGTGGGTCGATGTCGTTGACCACCACCTTGCCCAGTAGGTCGGCCGGGGGCTCGCGCAGCAGCGCCTGGAAATGCACCATGCCCAGGTAGCGGCCGGTCGGCGTGTTCTGCGGTGCCCGGGTCACGAAGACCTGCGCGGCGACGGCGGGGGAGAGCTGTGGTTCCCGGATCCGGGCCAGCGCCTCGGCGACGGTGGCGTCCGGCGGCAGGATGACCGGCTCCGAGGTCATCACACTGCCCGCCGTGCCCGGGGTGTACTTCAGCAGCTGACGTACCGGGTCGGCCTCGTCCGGCTCCATCAGGTCCAGCAGCACGTCCTGCTCGGGTGGGGGCAGCTCGTTGAGCAGGTCCGCGGCGTCGTCCGGGTCCATCTCCTCCAGCACGTCGGCGGCCCGCTCCCGGTCGAGGGCGGCGAGGATCTCCACCTGGTCGTGCTCCGGCAGCTCGCTGAGCACGTCGGCCAGCCGCTCGTCGTCCAGTGCGGCCGCGACCTCGTTGCGCCGCGCGTCGGGCAGATCCTGCAACGCGTTGGCCAGGTCGGCGGGGCGCATGTCCTCCAGGACGGCGAGCAGGTTGGCCGTACCCCGGTTGTCGGCGATGCCGCTGAGCCCGCGCACCCGGTCCCACTCGACCTGGTGCAGGTGGCCGCGGCGGCTGAGTCGACCGGTCTGCTCGCGTACGGCGACTCGGGTCAGTGACCACTCGCCGCCCCGGCTGCACTCCATCGCGACGTCCACGACCGCGCCGGGCTGGCCGCCCGGGTCGAGTTGCACCCGCCGGTCGAGCAGCTCCTGGAGCACCAGCAGCTCGTTCGGGCGCTTTTCGAACCGGCGCAGGTTGAGGGTGCCGGAGCCGAGCACGACGGCGTCCGCGTCGATGGAGGTGATCCGGTTGATGGACAGAAAGATCCGACGACGCATCGGCATCTCGGCGACGAGGCCCACCACCTCCGGCGGACGTTTGGTCGCCCGGAGCCGGGCCACGGCGTCACGAACCCGCCCCACCTGATCGCCGTTTGGGTCGAAGACGGCGACTCCGGCGAGGCGGGCGATGTAGACCCGGGTCGGCGTGCTCACGGGCACCAGCCTAAGCGCCTAGTGTTTATCAACATGTCGACCTTGGCCTACGAGATCGTGGACGTCTTCACCGACCGCCCCTTCGCCGGCAACCCGCTGGCGGTGGTGTTCGGCGCGGAGGCGCTGGCCACCGAGCAGATGCAGGCGCTCGCCCTGGAGTTCAACCTCTCCGAGACGGTGTTCGTGCTGCCCCCGACCCAGGTCGGCAGCACCTACCGGGCCAGGATCTTCACGCCGGTGGAGGAGTTGCCGTTCGCCGGGCACCCCAGCGTCGGCGCGGCGGTCACCGCGTGCCGGCGGGGCATGTTCGGTGTGGGGCAGGTCACCCAGGAGTGCCGGGCCGGTGTGCTGCCGATCGAGGTGACCGCGTCCGGCGCGACGCTGACCGGTGGCACCCCGACCCTCGGGCCGGAGCTGGACCCGGAGCCGTTGCTGGAGATCGCCGGGCTGGTCGCCGACGACCACGTCGGGCCCGCCCCACGGGTCGCCGGCTGCGGGCTGGAGTTCCCGTACCTGCCGGTGCGGCCGGAGTCGGTGGCCCGCGCCCGGGTGAACCCGGCGGCGGCGCAGCGGTACGGGGTGTCGCACGTCAGCGTCTTCTCCTGGAACGCGGACGCGCAAACCGCGCACGCCCGGGTCTTCGTGCCGGGGATCGGCGTTCCGGAGGACCCGGCAACCGGTTCGGCGGCGCTCGGCCTCGGTGTCTGGCTGGTGGCGAGTGGTCTGTTGCCCGGTGAGGGGCGGTCGGAGTACGCGGTGCGTCAGGGCGTGGAGATGAACCGCCCGTCCGCGTTGGCCTGCACGGTCACCGCGGCGAACGGCGTGGCGGTTGGCGCGACGGTCGCCGGTCAGGTGATGCCGGTGGCCCGGGGTGAGATCGCCGTGCCGCCGTTCGTGGGCTGAGCGGAGGCGCCGATGCGGGAGGATGCGGGTGTGACGGACGAGGACGCCCCCGGGGGCACCCCACTGGTCGACGAGGCGATGAAGAAAGCCGCCGTGGCCTGGATCAGCGTTGCCGGCGGGCCCGCGCTCGCGCTCTGGTGCGCCCCGTTGGAGGGCGCGCTGCTGGTGGTCAGCGGGCCGGGCGAGCAGGCCGCACCGGGTCTGGCCGACGCGACCGAGGCCCAGGTCACCCTGCGCGGCGACCACGGCGGTCGGATCGTCACCTGGCCGGCCCGGGTGAGCCGGTTGCGGCCGGGCACCGAGGCGTGGGACGTCACCGCGCCGCTGGTGGCGGCGAAGCGCCTCAACGCGCCCGGTCCGACCGCTGATCTGGTGGCCCGCTGGGCCGCCGACGGCTGCGCGGTGAACCGGCTCGCCCCGGCCGGTGCGCCGCTGGCCGGAGCGGAGTTGCCGGCCGACGCGCAGGCCGAGCCGCCCCGGCCGACTCCGGCGGTCCGGGCCACCCGCAAGCCGTTCCGCCTGCACCGGGTCCGCCGCCGCTGATCAACTGATCAGCCCGCCCGACCGCCGACCCCCGCCACCGCGGCGTCGGCGTCGACGAGGGCGAGCACCTCACCCAGGGTGCCGAGGGTGCGGCCGTGCCAGTCCCGGTCGGCGTTGAACACCATGTGCGTGGCCAGATCCGGTGCGGCGAGCCGGACGGCGGTCATCCCGGCCCGCTCGGCGCCGGTTAACTCCTGGCTGCCGCCGTCACCGACGTAGAGGCAGTCGCCGGGCACGAGCCCGAGCCGCTGGCAGGCGGTCAGGTAGAGCGCCGGATCCGGCTTGCACCGCCCGACCTGCACCGAGAAGACCCGTACGTCGAGCAGCGGGGCGATCGCGAGCTGCGGCAGGAAGGCCGGCAGTTCGTGCGTACAGTCGCTGATCACGCCGGTACGCAGGCCGCGCTGGCGCAGGGCCGCCAGCACCGGCACCGCGTCGGTCCGCAGCCAGGTGTCCGCGCGGACCGCCCGGTGCCGGGACGCCACGGCCGCCCGCACCGCGTGGTCACTGGGGTCCACGCCGACCTGGGCGCACACCCAGCGCAGGGTCGCCTCCGCGTTGCCGAGCTGGCCGGTGGCCCGCTCGTAGTAGGTGCGGTCCAGCACCTCGGTCAACGTGTCGGTGTGGCACCCGAGCAGCTCGGCGGTGCCGAGGTGGGCGACGCCGCGCTGCACCGAACGGGTCAGGGTGCCGAAGAAGTCGAACAGCACCGCCTGGTAGCTGGGCATGGGGGAACGCCTCCGGGCGGTCGAGGGTCGCCGGCGCGGAACCGCGTGATCGTAACGGAGTGATGACCCTCCGTGCTGACCGTCATACGTGTGAGGATTACGTCCCGTGCCCCCACCTTCACACCGGCCGATTCTGGACCCGCTGACCACCGGCGCGGTCGGGTTGGCCGTGGTCGCCGTGTCGTCGTCCGCGCCGTTGATCGCGTACGCCGCCGCTCCCGCGCTGGCCATCGCGTTCTGGCGCAACCTGCTCGCGGTGGCCGTGCTGAGCCCCTTCGCGCTGGTCCAGCGTCGCGCCGAACTCCGCAGGCTGACGGTAGGCGCGGGTCGACGGGAAGGGCTGTTCTGCGTTCTGTCCGGGGTCGCCCTGGCCGGGCACTTCGCGACCTGGGTGCCGAGCGCCCAGCTCACCTCGGTCGCCACGTCGACCGCCCTGGTCGCCACCCAGCCGGTCTGGCAGGGGCTGATCGCCCGCGCCCAGGGGCGCCCCCTGCCCCGGGTGGTGTGGATCGGCATCGCGGTCGCGGTCGGCGGCGCGGCGGTCGCCACCGGGGTGGACGTGGGGGTCTCCGGCCGGGCCGTCCTCGGTGACGTGCTGGCGTTGGTCGGCGCCATGTTCGCCGCCGTCTACACCGCCTTCGGGGAACGGGCGCGGACCAGCATCAGCACCACCACCTACACCACCATCTGCTACGGGATCTGCGCGCTGATCCTGCTGGCCCTGTGCCTGGTCGGCGGCGTACGGCTGACCGGGTTCGACGGGCGTACCTGGCTGGCCATCCTGGCCCTGGTGGCCGGCGCCCAACTGCTCGGGCACTCGATGTTCAACTACGCCCTGCGGAAGATCCCGGCGACCACGGTGAGCGTGCTGATCCTGCTGGAGGCGCCCGGCGCGGCCCTGCTCGGCTGGGCCTGGCTGGGGCAACTGCCCCGCCCGTACGCGCTGCTCGGGATGGCGTTGCTGCTGGCCGGGGTGGCGGTGGTGGTGCTCGGCGGCCGGCGGAGCGAACCCAGCGCCCTGCCGGCCGACCCGACCCCGCTGGCCGACTGATCGCAGATCCACCCGCCGAGCGGGCTAGCTCTCGTACACCTCGATGACCCGGGTCGTCGGGGCGGCTTCGCCGAGGGCGGTACGCAGGGCCGCCCGGTCCGGGTCGGCGAGGAACGACTCGTAGCCGGCCCGCCCGTCGAACCGGATCAGGTGCACCTCGGTCTGCCCGTCGGTGCCGCGCAGTCGCCGCTCCAACCGGCCGCCGTGCCGTCCCAGCAGGGCCAGTACGGCGTCCTCGTACCGCTGCCCGGCCGCCTCGGCCCCGGCGGCGAACTCGACGATCGCGACAAGGGTCAGCACGCCGGCCACGTCACTCGTCCAGACCGACGGCCTTGGCGCTCGCCGCCCAGAGCCGGGCGGCGAGTTGCGGATCGGCCGCCTTTCGCAGTGGCCGGCGCGGCCGACGGTCGGCGTAGTAACCCCCGTTGATCAGCCGGGAGCGGTCCTGGTTGGCCAACCACACCAGGGTCTCGGCGCCCTTCTCCGGGCTGCGGAACGGCATGAAACGCATGCCGAACGCGACCAGCCTGCTGTCGTTGGCGAACCGGGTACGGACCACGCCGGGGTGGAAGCTGTACGCGGCGATGTCCGGCCAGCGCCGGGCGGCCTCGGCGGCGAACAGGACGTTCGCCTGCTTGCTGGTGCCGTACGCGCCCATCGGCCGGTAGTCACGCAGCGGCTTGTTCAGGTCGTCCGGGTCGAGTGCGCCGAAGCGGTGCGCGCCGGAGGCGGTCACCACGACCCGGCCCACCCGGTCGGCGAGCAGGTTGGTCAGCAGGAACGGGGCCAGGTGGTTGGCCTGGATCGACATCTCGAAGCCGTCGACGGTGCTCAGTGGTTGCAGCGCGATCGCGCCGGCGTTGTTGGCGAGCACGTCGATCCGGTCGTACGCGGCCCGGAGCTGCTCGGCCAGTCGGCGTACGTCGTCGAGGATCGCGAAATCGGCCCGGAACAGCTCCGGACGTTCACCGGAGTTCTCCCGCACCCGAACGGCTGCGGCCTGGAGGCGGGCCGGGTCGCGCCCGACCAGCACCACCTGGTCGCCCCGGCAGGCCAGGTGCACGGCGGCGGCCAGCCCGATGCCGGAGCTGGCCCCGGTCACCACCACCAGCCGGCGCCCAGTGAGATCTTCCACAGGTCCATTCACCCCGGTCATGGCGCGAGGTTACCGTGGCGTCACAACGCCCTTTGGGATCGTTAAGGTCTCGGATCTGTCGTCAGGTGGCGTCGGCATGCCCGCCGGACGCTGGAAGGAGCGCATCCATGGCCGCAGTCGGTCGCCCCCGCAGGTCCTGCCTCGCCGTACCGGGTTCCAGCGTGAAGATGCTCGGCAAGGCCCAGGGACTCCCGGCCGACCAGGTCTTCCTCGACCTGGAGGACGCCGTCGCCCCACTGGCCAAACCGGACGCGCGCAAGAACATCGTGGCCGCACTGAACGAGGGTGACTGGGCCGGCAAGACCAGGGTGGTCCGGGTCAACGACCTGACCACGCCGTGGACCTACCGGGACGTCATCGAGGTCGTCGAGGGCGCCGGCGCCAACCTGGACTGCATCATGCTGCCGAAGGTGCAGACCGCCGCCCAGGTGCAGTGGCTGGACCTGACCCTCACCCAGATCGAGAAGACGATCGGCCTGGAGGTCGGCCGGATCGGCATCGAGGCGCAGATCGAGAACGCCGCCGGTCTGGTCAACGTGGACGCGATCGCCGCCGCCTCGCCGCGGGTGGAGACCATCATCTTCGGCCCGGCCGACTTCATGGCGTCGATCAACATGAAGTCGATGGTGGTCGGCGGCCTGATCCCGGACTATCCGGGCGACCCGTACCACTACATCCTGATGCGCATCCTGATGGCCGCGCGGATGCACGACAAGCAGGCCATCGACGGCCCGTTCCTCCAGATCCGCGACGTCGACGGGTTCCGCGAGGTGGCCAAGCGCTCGGCCGCGCTGGGCTTCGACGGCAAGTGGGTGCTGCACCCGGGCCAGATCGACGCCGCCAACGAGGTCTACCAGCCGGCGCAGGCCGACTACGACCACGCCGAGCTGATCCTCGACGCGTACGAGCACTACACCTCGGAGGCCGGCGGCCGGCTCGGCGCCGTGATGCTCGGCGACGAAATGATCGACGAAGCGTCCCGCAAGATGGCGTTGGTGGTCGCCGCCAAGGGCCGGGCCGCCGGGATGAGCCGTACCTCGTCGTTCACCCCACCGGAGCACTGACCGGCCGGGCCGGGACGACCGCCGCCGGCTGTCGATCCGGCTCGACAATCGGCGGTACGCCGGCCCGCCCGCCGGTCAGTAGCTACTGCTGCTGTTGTCGCTCGTCGCGATCGCGTAGATGATCGCGGCGGCGTAGATGGCGATCACCACGACCAGGAACCCGGTGAGAATCCAGCCGACGATGATGGCGGCCTTCGCCATCCCCGCGCCGCCCTCGCCGCTGAGCCGGATCTGCTTCTGCGCGACGTGCCCGAGGATCGCGCCGACCGGCGCGGTGATGCAGGACGTGAAACCGAGCAGGGCCAGCACGAACGCCGCGATGGCCATCCCGTTGGTCTTCGGCGGCTGCGGGTAGCCGTAGCCGGGGTACTGCGGCGGGTAGCCGGGCTGGGCGTAACCGGGCGGGGCGTACCCGGGCATCGGTTGGGTCGCTGGCGACTGCGCGCCGGCGTACGGGTCGACCGGGGCGTACGGGTCGGGCGCGTACGGGCCAGGTTGTGGGGGCACCGGCTGACCGGCCACCAGGGTCGGGTCGGGTGCGGGGCTCGACGGCTGGGCCGACCACGTGGGATCGGTCCAGTTGCCGGGCGGCGGGGGATTGGTCATGCGAACTCTCCGTCACGTCGGGGTGCGGAGACAGGGTAGCCACCGCCGCCCAAACCCGACGCCCCTGCTTCCGGGTGCCGCGTTGCTCGGGCCGGTCGTAACGGGCAGGATCCCTGGCATGGCATTCGACGCGCGCGCCGCGGACCGTTCCGGCAGTCGACCCCGACGGGACGTCAGCCGCCCGGGCGCGGCCCGGCGCGCCCGGACGGCCGCCCCGGCGGGCAGCCCCGGCCCCGACGAGCCGGCCGCGCTCGCCGACCCGGTCACCATGCGTCTGGACGGGCGGGTCGCCCTGGTCACCGGGGCGGGCAGCCCGGACGGTATCGGGTACGCCACCGCCCGACGACTCGCCGACCTGGGCGCTCGGGTGGCCATCGTCTCCACCACCCGACGCATCCACGAGCGGGCGACCGAGCTGGGGGTGACCGGCTTCGTCGCGGACCTGACCGACGAGTCCGAGGTCGGCGCGCTGGCCGATGCGGTCGCCGAGCAGTTGGGCGACGTCGAGGTGCTGGTCAACAACGCCGGCCTGGCCAGTCGGGCCAGCCAGGGCGTGCTGCGGCCGGTAGCGCAGCTGACCTACGACGAGTGGCGAGGTGAGATCGACCGCAACCTCTCCACCGCGTTCCTGTGCAGCCGGGCGTTCATCGGGGGGATGGCCGAGCGGGGCTGGGGTCGGATCGTCAACCTGGCGGCCACGGCCGGCCCGGTCAACGCCCTGCCCACCGAGGCCGCGTACGCCGCGGCGAAGGCCGGGGTCGTCGGGCTGACCCGGGCCCTGGCCATGGAGATGATCGCCGACGGCGTGACAGTCAACGCGGTGGCACCCGGCACCATCTACACCGCGGCGTCCACCATGGCCGAGATCAAGCAAGGGCTGGGCACCCCGGTGGGGCGACCGGGCACGCCGGACGAGGTCGCCGCGGCGATCAGCTTCCTCTGCTCGCCGGCCGCCTCGTACATCACCGGCCAGATGCTGGTGGTGGACGGCGGCAACAGCGTCCGCGAGGCCCGCTTCCGCTGACCGCGCCGGTTCGCGCCGGCCCGTCTGTCAGTAGCCGCCGGTGTCGCCGGTGTTGCCGAAGGCCACCAGCGCCAGCCAGCCACAGCAGGCCAACACGGTGAGCCCGGTGAAGGCGTAGCCCAGGATCAGCCCCCACGTCGCGAGCTGGTCGCCGTCCTCGCCGCTGGTGCGGATCTGCCGCTTGGCCAGGTGGCCGAGGACGGCGCCGGCCGGCGGGAAGACGAAGGCGAACACCAGCGACAGGATCGCCAGGACGTTGGTGCCCCGACCCGGCCCGGACGGCGGCGGGCCGTACTGGCCGTAGGGGCCCTGCGGGGGGTACGGCGGCTGCTGGCTCCAGTGCGCCGACTGCTGCGGCCCCTGCTGGCCGTACGGTGACGGTTCGCCCGCCGGTGGCCCGTACGGTGACCGTTCCGCTGGCAGTTCGTACGCCGGCTGGTCCGGCTGGGGCGGGTACGGCTGGCCGGCCGGCGGTGGCGCGTACGGCGACTGGTCCTTGGGTGGCTCGTAGGGTGACGGCGGTTGCTCGTCCTCGGGCGGTCCCGACGGCGGCGGGTAGCTCACAGCTGTCCTCCTCCTGCCGGTGCCGGAAAAGTCCCTCTTGCCGGACGCTACCCGCAGCGGTGAACCTTTTCACAGCGGTTGTGTGGACTGGTCACCTTGGCCTCGTCGACCCGAGGGGCCGATACTGACCCAGCGTTCAGTTACCCACGAGTAGTGCGCGGATCCCCGGAGGCTGAGATGGCCCGACTCGCCCAGACGCCCGGCCTGACCGATGTGCAACAGTCGATCCTGGAGACCGTCCGGGACTTCGCGGACAAGGAGATCATCCCGCACGCGCAGCGGCTGGAGCACGCCGACGAGTACCCCACCGACATCCTCGACGGGATGCGCGAGATGGGGCTCTTCGGTCTCACCATCGACGAGGAGTACGGCGGGCTCGGCGAGTCGCTGCTCACCTACGCCCTGGTGGTGGAGCAGCTGTCCCGGGGCTGGATGTCGATCTCCGGCATCGTCAACACCCACTTCATCGTGGCGTACCTGATCTCCCAGCACGGCTCCGCCGAGCAGAAGGCCCGGCTGCTGCCGAAGATGGCCACCGGCGAGGTGCGCGGGGCGTTCTCCATGTCCGAGCCCGAGACCGGCTCCGACGTCTCCGCGATCACGTCCCGGGCCGTCCGCGACGGCGACCGCTACGTGCTCAACGGGCAGAAGATGTGGCTCACCAACGGGGCGTACTCCTCGGTGGTGGCCACCCTGGTCAAGACCGACACCGGCGCGGAGTCCGTCTACGGCAACATGAGCACCTTCCTGTTGGAGAAGGAGCCCGGCTTCGGCGAGACCGCCCCCGGCCTTACCATCCCCGGCAAGATCGAGAAGATGGGTTATAAGGGCGTCGAGACCACCGAGATGGTGCTCGACGGCGTGACCGTGCCCGACTCCGCGATCCTCGGCGGCGCCGACCAGGTGGGCCGTGGCTTCTACCAGATGATGGACGGCATCGAGGTGGGCCGGGTCAACGTCGCCGCCCGCGCCTGCGGCATCTCCATCCGCGCCTTCGAGTTGGCGGTCAGCTACGCCCAGCAGCGCAAGACCTTCGGTCAGCCCCTCGCCAAGCACCAGGCGATCGCCTTCAAGTTCGCCGAGATGGGCACGAAGATCGAGGCCGCGCACGCCCTCATGGTCAACGCCGCCCGGCTCAAGGACGCCGGTCAGCGCAACGACGTCGAGGCCGGGATGGCCAAGCTGCTCGCCTCGGAGTACTGCGCCGAGGTCGTCCAGGAGGCGTTCCGCATCCACGGCGGCTACGGCTACTCCAAGGAGTACGAGATCGAGCGGCTGATGCGGGAGGCCCCGTTCCTGCTCATCGGCGAGGGCACCTCGGAGATCCAGAAGACCATCATCTCCCGCGGCCTCCTCAAGGAGTACAAGCTCTGACCCGCCCCCCGTCTTCGCGATCTTGCACTTCCGGTTGCCCGTTCGGCCCTTACGTCGGGTTTGTCGGGACAGTAAGTCCAAGATCGCGGCTTGGGGAGGGCGGCGCGGGTGGGGTGAGCGGGTGGGTCAGGTCAGGCGGGTCAGGTTGGCGGCGGCGCGTTCGACGATGAGGCAGCGGTCCTCGACATAGTCGATGCCGGCCTCCTCGGCGATGCGCCGTGCCTCGGCCGAGACGATGCCCAGTTGAAGCCAGACCGCGGGGGCGCCGATCGCCACCGCGTCCCGGACCACCTGCACGGCGTCGGCCGCCGGCCGGAACACGTCCACCAGGTCGACGGGGTGCGGAATGTCGGCGAGGGTCCTGTAGGCCCGTTCCCCGAACAGTTCGTCGACCGTCGGGTTGACCGGGATGATGCGCCAGCCGTACTGCTGCATCTGCAACGGCACGCCGTGCGCGGCCTTCAACGGGTCGCGGGACGCGCCCACGACGGCGATCACGGCGGAGTCGGCGAGGATCTGCTGAGCGGTACGCACCCGCCGACTGTAGCTCCGGCTACAGCAGGGTCAGCTGCTCGGCCACCGACGGTGGCGTCGGCTCGGGCAGGCTGCGGTTGTCGCCCCGCTCCCCGCGGTGCAGCCCGTGCCGGCGGGCGGCGATCCGCACCCGCGCGGTCAACTCCCGCTGGTACGCCTGCGGGGCGTACGCGCCGGCCCGGTAGAGCTCGCGGTAGCGGGGCACGAGGTGCGGGTGCTCGCGGGCGAGCCAGTGCGCGTACCACTCCCGGGCGCCGGGACGCAGGTGCAGGGGCAGGGCGGTCGCGCTGGTCGCGCCGGCGGCGGCGATCGCCGAGACGGTGGCGTCGATCGACTCGTCGCTGTCGCTGAGGCCGGGCAGGATCGGGGCCATCAGCACGCCGACGGAGAAGCCGGCGTCGGCGAGTGCCCGGACGGCGTCCAGCCGGCGGCGTGGATGGGGGGTGCCCGGCTCGACGGTGCGCCAGAGGTGCTCGTCGACGAACCCCACCGAGAAGGAGATGCCCACCGTGGTCACCTCGGCGGCCTCGCGCAGCAGCGGCAGGTCGCGCAGGATCAGCGTGCCCTTGGTGAGGATCGAGAACGGGTTGGTGAAGTCTCGCAGGGCGCCGATGATCTGCGGCATCAGCCGGTAACGACCCTCGGCGCGCTGGTAGCAGTCCACGTTGGTGCCCATGGCCACGTGCGCGCCCCGCCAGCGCGGCGCGGCCAGCTCCCGCCGGACCAGCTCGCCGGCGTTGACCTTGACGATCACCTTCCGGTCGAAGTCGGCACCGGCATCGAGATCGAGATAGGTGTGAGTATTTCTCGCGAAACAGTAAACACATGCATGAGAACAGCCTCTATACGGGTTGATCGTCCACTCGAACGGGACGCGGGACTGCCCGGGGACCCGGTTGAGGATGGACTTGGCCTGCACCTCGTAGAAGGTCATCCCGGCGAACTCGGGGGTGTCGAAGGTGCGGGCGACGGCGCCGGGCAGCGCCAGCGGCAGGGGTGGCGTCGCTGGCGCTGCCCGCTCGGGGTCTCCCTCAACCGGGGGAGCGGTGAGGTTGTCCCAGCGCATGGCCACTATTCGAACACGTGTACGAGGCGAGCGCAAGTGACCCGCCGTACACCGGTGGGCGTTCGGATGGTGGGAGAGGGGAGGATGGACGCCATGGAGACGTCGACCTTCGTCTACGACGGGGACTGCGCGTTCTGCACGAGCTGTGCGGAGTTCATCGAGCGCCGCATCCCCACCGCCGCGCGGGTGGTGCCCTGGCAGTTCGCCGACCTGGACGCGCTCGGCCTCACCGTGGCCGAGTGCGAGGAGGCCGTGCAGTGGGTCGGCGCGGACGGCTTCCGCGCCGCCGGCCCGGACGCCATCGCGAGGCTGCTCACCGCGAGTGGTCCACTCTGGCGGGTGGCCGGCGCCGGCCTGCGGTTCCCGCCGGTACGCGCCGCGGCTTGGCCGTTGTACCGCTGGGTGGCGCGCAACCGGCACCGACTTCCCGGTGGCACGGCGGCCTGTTCCCTGCCGCAGGAGGCCCGGGAGCGGCTCTACGGCCCGGCCGGCCGCCCGACCACCGGCGCCTGATCGTCGAGCGCCGGCTCTGCGCCGACTGCCACCGTGCCCTGGCCGGGTAGTACCGGCCCGGGGTCGACGCCCGGTTCCGGGGCGTCCGTCGTCGCCGAGTCGGGAGAGCCGCGGCCGACGAGCCGGCGTACCCAGACCAGCGGGCGCACCCGCTCCAAGGGTAGGAAGCTGGTCATCGCGGCCAGGTGCGGCGCGAACGAGATCGTGATGGTCGCGATGGTGACCGCGTGGAACGAGTAGAAGAAGCCGACCATGGCGAGTCGCCAGCGGGGTGGCAGGAAGAAGACCACCGGACTCAGCAGCTCGAACGCCACGATGCCGAACTGGGCGACGATCAGCAGGTACGGCACCTGTGCGATCAGGTCCGCCAGGTCGGTGCCGCGCCGGATGATCGCGCGGGCCAGGACCGAGCCGGTCAGCCAGTCCAGGCCGCCGAAGCGCAGCTTGGCGAAGGCGGCCAGGAAGTACGTGCAGATCACGGCGATCTGGGTGACGCGTAGGGCCCAGCCGCCGGCCTCGGTGCGGGTGGTGTCGCCGTGTCGGGCGCGACCGGCGGTGGGCAGCACGGCCAGTGCGACGAGCAGCCCGAACCGGTCGTGGTCGACCTTTCCGTAGCTCATCGCGATGATCATCCACTGCAGGTACAGCGCGCACACCGCCCAGCCGAGCAGCCGGGGCGCCCGTCCGGTGGCGGCGAGGAGGGCGAGCAGCAGCAACGCCCAGAAGATCACTGTCACCAGCGTCTCAGTTGGCGTCGGCAGTGGGAGCAGGCGGCCGATCAGGAGCGGCTGGTACAGGTCGCCGGGCACGCTGACCCGGGTACGTACCCAGGGGGTGAAGATCACCAGGTCGGCGGCGACGAACAGGTAGATCAGGGTGCGGAAGGCGGCCACCCGGCCCCGGGGTACGGCCTCGGTCAGCCAGCGCGTCATCGGGGGGCCTGCCAGCGGACGACGGTCTGGTCGGTGTGTTGGCCGGTCGGTCGGCCGGCGCGGATGCCGTGCCAGCGGATGACGATGCGGACCTCGACCAGCGCGGGGGCGTCCGGGTGGCGTTCGGCGTACGCGTCGGCGACCTCGGTGAGCAGCGTCGGGTCGGCGGCGTATCGGGCCTGCTGACCCTCGATCTCGGCGCGGCGGATGCCGGTTGCGTTCTGGTCGAGGTCGATCACCGTCCCGGAGCTGTTCACCCCCTCGACACGGGTGTCGGGTGCGGGTGCGTTCGGCGGGTTGGAGGTGGAGTACATCCGGAACGGGCCGAACGGGAAGTCGTCGTCGCTGCCCCAGAAGGTGCCGACGACGAGGAGGACGAGACCGAGTGCGGTCGCGCCCAGCCGGGTCACGCGCCCGCGGGTGGTCAGGTTCTCCATCGGGTCGTGACGATACGGGATGTACCGACTGCGTCGGGTCCCTCCGACGGCCAGTTCGCCCTGACCAGGCAGGTGATCATGCGAGGGCTGGTGGGCGTACGACGAAGGCCGGGCCCGTATCGGGCCCGGCCTCGCGTGTCGTCGCGCGGACGACTCAGTGGTTGTGCTCGGCCAGCTGCTTGCGGACGTCGTCCATGTCCAGCGCCTCGACCTGCTCGATCAGGTTCTCGAGCGCGGACTCGGGAAGGGCGCCCGGCTGGGCGAAGACGATGACGCCGTCACGGATCGCCATGATCGTCGGGATCGAGCGAATGTCGAACTTGGCGCCCAGCTCCTGCTGGGCCTCAGTGTCGACCTTGCCGAAGACGATGTTCTGGTGCTTTTCCGAGGAGCGCTCGTAGACCGGGGCGAACCGCTTGCACGGACCACACCAGTCGGCCCAGAAGTCGACCAGGACGATGCCGTCGTTGCCGGTCACCTCGTCGAAGTTCGCCGAGGTCAGCTCAACGGTTGCCATTGCACTCTCCGATCACCGCGGTTTATCTACGTCCCGTAGAACCAGGGCTGACCGTATCGAATTCCCGGGCGGTGGGGCACGAAACGTGTTCGGGGCTGCCGGAGGGCGCTGCGGGTCATCGATACACGTCTGTTCACACCCGACCTGCGGAACGCAAGTGCACGACGCACTTGCGTGACCTGCGGTAATGGGAGCGTTTCCAGGGAGATCCACGCGATTGAGCACTACGAATCGGTAACTTGGGCCTTGACAAGGAGGTATCCGGCCTGCGGAGATCGCTGATCAACCTCCTCTTCGTCACGTAGAGTAATGTTACAAAAAGATAAATGTGACGGCGATCTCTGTTGAACCTACGCAGGCGTAGGGCAGAATTCCTCACATCAGAGCGTGGGCGGCGGGTGCCGGGGAGGGCCCCGCCGCTCATTGCGTCTCCCCCCAGGCGAGTGACCGGTGTGACATTTCCGCCGCGGTCGCGCCCCGCAGGTCGCCTTAACCATCGGTAAGGCATGCTGTGCCGAACTCCATCGCCGCCCGTCGAAGGGACCAGCATGCAGTTCGGTCGCTACTACGAGGAGTTCGAGGTCGGCGCGGTCTACCGGCACTGGCCGGGCAAGACCGTCACCGAGTACGACGATCACCTCTTCTGCCTGCTCACCATGAACCACCACCCGCTGCACATGGACGCGCACTACGCCGCGACGGCCAGCCAGTTCAAGCGCAACGTCGTGGTCGGCAACTACATCTACTCGCTGCTGCTCGGCATGTCGGTGCCCGACGTGAGTGGGAAGGCGATCGCCAACCTGGAGGTCGAGTCACTGCGGCACGTCGCGCCGACCTTCCACGGCGACACCATCTACGGCGAGACCACGGTGCTGGACAAGCGGGAGTCCGGCTCTAAGCCCGACCGGGGCGTGGTGTCGGTGGAGACTCGCGGCTACAACCAGGACGGCACGATGGTGTGCGTCTTCCGGCGCAAGGTCATGGTCCCCAAGCGGGAGTACGCGGCCGCTGCGGTGCCCGACGGAGTGGATCCGGAGCGGCCCAGCTTCCCCGAGCCGCGCTGACCGTCACGGCGGGCTCGACCGTCGACGAACACCGGGCTCCGTCCCCGCAGCGGGTCTGCTGGGGAAGGGGCCCGGTTCCCGTTCCGGGGCATATGCTGACGCCGGAGGTTCCGATGAGCCACTCCGTCGCCGGAGAGCCGTCCTCTGCCGGCCGCCGAGCCGCACCCTTGACCACCGCTGTCTACTCCGCCGCCGAGTGGGATCTGCTCACCAGCCTGCCCGGCCGGGTTCTCGTGGCCGCCGCGGCACCCGGTCCTGGCCGGACGGAGCGTGGAGTGATGGCCGGCCTGGCCGGCCTGGATGCCGTGGCTGCGGGCCGAGCCTCCGACAGTGACCTGGTCCGCGCGGTGGTCGCCACGATCTACGCCCGCCACGACGGCACCCCGCAACCCACCGAGCGGCTCACCGACCTGGTGGATCTGCTGGCCGCGTGCCGGGCGGCGAGCCGGGTCCTCCGGCGGCGGGCCGACCCCGCCGACTCGGCCGCGTACCGCCAGTGGGTGCAGTCGGTCGCGGCCCGGGTCTGTCGGGCGGTGCCCGGCACCGGCGCGCGCCGGGCGGACCCACCGGCCAGCCCGACGGACCGGCGTTTCCTGGACCGGCTCGGTGCCGCCCTCGACCTGGGCTGATCGGCAGGTCGTCGCGCCGACCGTCGAGGCGGTCCGTACCCTCTGATGACCGTGACCGACGACCAGCTCGAGGTGGGCGTGGGCCCCTGGCCGGGGGACCCACCGGACGACCCCCGTTACGACCCGCAACTGCTGGCGGAGGGCGACCGGCGCAACGTCGTCGACCGCTACCGCTACTGGCGGCACGAGGCGATCGTCGCCGACCTGGACCGGCACCGGCACGGCTTCCACGTGGCGATCGAGAACTGGCAGCACGACTTCAACATCGGCACGGTGGTGCGCAACGCCAACGCGTTCAACGCCGCCGAGGTGCACATCGTCGGACGGCGACGGTGGAACCGGCGTGGCGCGATGGTGACCGATCGGTACCAGCACGTACGGCACCACGAGACGATCGAGGAGTTCGTCGCCTGGGCGGCCCAGCGGCAGCTGCCGGTGTTCGGCATCGACAACCTGCCCGGGTCGCGACCGCTGGAGACCGGCACCCTGCCGCGGGACTGCGTGCTGCTGTTCGGCCAGGAGGGGCCCGGCCTCTCCGCGCCGGCCCGCGCCGCGTGCGACCAGCTCTACTCCATCGCCCAGTACGGCTCGACGAGGTCGATCAACGCGGGCGTGGCCAGCGGAATCGCGATGCACGCCTGGATCCGCGCGCACGCCGGTACGCCGCCGGACTGACCCACGTCCGGTGCCGAATCGGACGTTACGGCTTGACGTGCCGGCAGTACGGGGGAACGGTGGGGATGTGAGTGTCGCGGTGAGTTGTCCGAGATGCGGGGGCCCGGTACGGGCGCCGGATCTGATGAACACCGACTCGAGGTGTGTGCGCTGCGGCCCGGTGCCGCCGTTGCACGTGCCCGAGCACATCGGAGCGGAGATCGTGGCGAGCGTGGTGGAGCGGATCACCGCGATCGGCGATCCGCCGGTGACGCCGTTGTGGTGCCCGTGGCCGCTGCCGCCCGGTTGGACACTCACCGGCGTGGCGTACGCCGGGGACGACCGGACGGGAGTGCGGGCGACCGTGGTGGCCTGCGCGGGCCCGGCGCCACTCGGCGGTGGTCCGGCCGATCTGGTCTTCGTGGCCGAGGAACCCGGTGTGGGCCTGGGCACCCGGCTCGCCGGACTGGCCGGCCCGGATCCGGGGCCGGAGTTGGTCGACGCGCTGACCGATCCGGGCTCGGGTCATCCTGACCACGTCGGACAGGCGAAGATCAAGGTCGGCGGGCACCCCACTCCACTGTGGTTGGTGAATTCACCGACGGATCGAAGCGCGTACGCCGGCGAGGCTCGGGGAATGTGGCTCCATGCGATAGCCTGGCCGGCGAGTGCGGGTCACCTGCTCGCGGAAGATGTCGTGCTACACGACCTGACCGAGTGGACTCCGCCCGAGCTCGTGTACGGCGCACCGTCCCCGTATTTACCTGGTAGAGCTTGACAACTCTCCCGGATTGACGGAGAACGGACGCAGATATTCACTGTACGACACCACACTGATACTCTGGGTGCCGCTGCGGTAATGGGACCCGGCGCCGCGCGAGAGGATGGCCCGCCATGGTCAAGAAGGTCCTCACCTGGGCCGGAATCGCATTCTTGATCTTCTTCGTCGCCTACCGGCCAAACTCTGCGGCGGACGTGTTCAAGTCGCTCGGCGGCGGGATCATGGATATCGCCCAGGGGTTTGGCGACTTCTTCACCAGCCTCGTCGCCTAGCCGCCGATGGGCAGCCCCTCCGGTCCACCCTTCGACCCGGACGACCCCGACCGGGAACGCCGCGAGCGTGACACCGAGCCGATCCCGCGGATCGGGCCTGATGACGGCCCGGGCTACGGAGCCGGTCCCGGCCTGTCCGACGGTCCGTCCCTTTCGGACGACGTCGGCTATGGAGACGGGCCCGGCTATGCCGGCCAGGGTCGTTCCGGTCGGGGGTGGATCCGTGATCCGGAGGCCAGCTACCAGCCGCCGCAGATCTCCGAGGACGAGCTGGCCGGGTTGCGTGCCGACGCGACCGGTGCGACTCCTCGGCGGGTGCTGCCACTGGAAGACGAGCCCAGTTCGCTGGTGGCTCGCTACCTCTTCCCCACCGAGCGCTACCGGGGCGAGTGGAAGCGACACTGGATCCACCTCACCAACCCGCTGTTGATCGGCATCGCGGCGACCTTCGTGCTCGGCTACCTCTCCGGCTTCCTCGCCGGCCAGGACGTCGGCGCGCTGACCACCATCGCCGTGCTGCTCTGGTTCGCGGTGATGGGCTGGGTGGCGTGGAAGGTAGCGGACTGGTGGTATGACCGGTTCATCCTGACCAACAAGCGGGTCATGGTGGTCAACGGCATCGTCACCCGCAAGGTGGCCATGATGCCGCTGGTCCGGGTCACCGACATGAAGTACGAGCAGACGCCGACCGGCCGAGCGCTCAACTACGGCACCTTCGTGCTGGAGTCCGCCGGCCAGGAGCAGGCGCTCCGCGAGATCAAGAACCTGCCCAACCCGAACGAGCTCTACCTGCGCGTCGTCGAGGAGATGTACGAGCCGCAGGCGGTCGAGGCGCGGCTCGGCAAGGAGGCCGACGAGGCCAAGGCCGACGACGGGGCGTGAAGGTTTTCGACCGAACATCGGAGTAAGTGCGCACCTTTCGTCATGGACCAGAGCGCCCCTGACATGGCACTCTGCCAGGACGGCGGGGGTGTGGAGGTGGGCGGTGGCGAGCAAGGACTCGTTGGAGGAGCAGTTCCGCGAGTTCGTCGCGGCCCGCTCCGCCGCGCTCCTACGCACCGCTTACCTGCTCACCGGAGACTGGGCCACGGCCGAGGACCTGCTCCAGACGGCGCTGACCAAGACCTATCTCGCCTGGAAGCGGCTCGGCGGGATCGAGGCGGTCGAGCCGTACGCCCGGCGTGTGATGGTCAACACGTCGACCAGTTGGTGGCGGCGGCGCTGGCACGGCGAACGACCGACCGAGGTGCTGCCCGAGCGGGCCGGTGTCGACGAGATCGAGCAGCAACTCGACCGTGACCTGCTCTGGCGGCATCTGCGGGAATTGCCCAACCGGCAGCGGGCAGTGCTGGTGCTGCGTTACTACGAGGACATGTCGGAGGCGCAGACCGCCGCGATGCTGGACATCTCACCGGGCACGGTGAAGAGCCAGACGTCCCGGGCACTGGCCACGCTGCGTCGACGACTGGGCGCGGACGCACCGGACCTCGCCGCCGCAGCCGGCATCGCCGGCCGGTCGGCCACTGCGGCCGATAGATCGGGCGCGACCGGTGCCGCCGGCCGGACGACGGGCCCGGGTTCCCGGACCGGACGGGTCCCGGTCACCGGTGCCGCCGCCGCACCGAGGCCGGGACCGGCGGCTGGCCGACCCGTGCCCCGCTCCGCTCCGCGCCCCGCCGTGCCGCGTCCGATCGCCCCACAGGTCGTGCTGCCCACCGCCCCGGCGGCCGTGCCCGTCGGCACGGGCTCCGGGGAGCAGCAGTGAGCGAGCTCCCAGGCCGGCACGACAACCTGACGGACGGCCCGCCGCGTTCATACCAGGTGCGGCCTGACGAGCTGGAAGGTGCGGTGCGGGAGACACTCTCGCACCAGGTGGCTCTTGCCCGCCCACTGAGCGCCGATCCGGCGGGCCAGGCCATCCGCCGCGCAAACCGGATCCGGCGTCGACGCACCGCCGCCGGCCTCGCCCTCGCGGCGGTCACCACCGTGCTGCTCAGCGCCGGCATGGCCCAGCTCGGTGCCGAGACCAGGCGGGACGGGGCACCGATCGTGGTGATCGGCGACCCGGACCCGACCAACCGACCGCTCCCGACGGCCAGCGTTCTCGGCCCCGCTCCCTCGCCCGGGACGTCGACCGCTCCGCTCGCCAGCGAGACGCTGATCAGCGCCGACGGGCGGCGGCTGGTACTGCCCGACGTCGGGCCGGCCGAACGCGCCCAGCCCCTGCCCAGCGGCGGCGGCTGGTTGGTGGTCGGCGCACCGAGCGCCGCGGGGCGCTCCCTCTGGGTGGTGCAGGACGACGGCCTGGTGCAGGTGCTGCTGGCCGGGGCGGGCGCGATCGTCCTGGCCCCGGACAGCCTCCAGGTCGCCTGGCGCGACGGAGGCGATCTGCTGGTGGCGGGCGTGGTCGGCACCCAACTCATCGGGGCGGTGCGTACCCCGGTGCCCGCAGCGGCGGAGCCCGTCCGGTTCGTCGCTGACAGCGTGCTGGTCCGACTCGACCCGGCCGGCGCCGGTCACACCCTCTGGCGGCCCGGTGCGGGGCCGTTGCCCGAGGCCGTCGACCAGAAGAGCCTGAACGTCTACGGGCGGCTGCCCGACGGGCGGCTCGTCGGCCAGGTCGCCACCACCGATCCGGGCCGGACCTGCCTCGCCGTACTCGCCCCGACACGTCACCTGGACCCGGTACGCACCGGCTGCGGCCCGGACCTCAGCCAGGACGGGGTCGGCGGGGTCTCGCCGGACGGCCGGTGGCTACTGGTGAACGGGGGGACCGGCAAGGCCGGCCAGTCGCTGCTGATCGACCTGCAGCGGCTCGGGCCGGGAGCGACCGCCGTCGCGGCCGGTCCGTCGATGACCGGGGCGATCGTCTGGAGCACCGAGACTCACGCCTCTTACCTTGACGGCACCGGGGAGCTGGTCCGGGTCGACGTCGGCCAGGTGCGGGCGGGCAAGCCCGCCAGCCCCGCCGCGGTGCCCGGTGTGCCAGCCGGAGACCGGCCGATCCTGGTGAAGGGCTTCTGACTCCGCCGGGCCGGGGTGACCCCCATGTGAGCCGGGCTCGCTGTTTCCTCGGTAGCGTCGGACGGTGACCTCGCGTACCGGCTCCGTCCCCCGGATCGACCTGCACACCCACTCCACGGCCAGCGACGGCACGCTGACCCCGGTCGAGCTGGTCGGCGCGGCCTTCGACGCCGGGCTGGACGTGCTGGCGATCACCGACCACGACACCACGGCCGGCTGGGCGCCGGCCGTGGGCGCGTTGCCGCCAGGGCTGCGTCTGATCCGGGGCGCGGAACTGTCCTGTCGCTGGTCCGGCGCGCAGCCGGCGGTGCCGCTGCACCTGCTCGCGTACCTGTTCGACCCGGACCACCCGGAGCTGGTGGCCGAGCTGGCCCGGGTCCGGGCCGCCCGGGAGGAGCGCGGCGAACGGATGGTCGGCCTCCTACAGGCCGACGGCATCGACGTGAACTGGCCGGACATCCTGGCCGGCGCGGGCGGCGGCACCGTGGGACGCCCGCACGTCGCGCAGGCACTCATCCGCGCCGGCCTGGTCGGCAGCGTCCGGGAGGCGTTCGGCCCGAACTGGCTGGGCGAGCGGTACCGGCTGCCCAAGGAGGACATCGACGTGTTCCGGGCCGTCCGACTGGTCCGGGTGGCCGGAGGTGTGCCGGTCTTCGCCCACCCGCGGGCCACCCGACGCGGGCGGGTGGTGCCCGACGAGCTGATCGCCGAGCTGGCCGCCGCCGGGCTCGCCGGGCTGGAGGCCGACCACGAGGACCACAGCCCGGCCGAGCAGGCACACGTGCGGGCGCTCGCCGCCGAGCTGGGTCTGCTCATCACCGGCTCCTCGGATTTTCACGGCACCCACAAGACCGTCCAGCTCGGCGCGTTCAGCACCAGCGTCGAGGCGTACGAGCGGATCGTCGCCGACGGGGTGACCGAGGTCGCTTCGGGCTGATCCGGGTATTTCGCCCATTGCGGCGCGGCTAGGTTGATCACGTGGATCTGAAGCTGTTCGGCGAGGTTTTCGTGACCCTGCTGGTGATCACCGACCCGCCGGGCATGATGCCGATCTTCCTGGCGTTGACCGGCCCGCTGCCCGCCCGCGACCGCAACCGGGCAGCCTGGCAGGCCGTCGCGTTGGCGCTCGGCGTCATCGTGATCTTCGCGGTGGCGGGACAGACCCTGCTCGACTATCTGCACGTGGACCTGCCCGCGTTGCAGGCGGCCGGAGGGCTGCTGCTCGTGCTCGTCGCCCTGGAACTGCTGACCGGCAAGGCCGACGACCCGAGCCAGCAGGTCACCTCCAACATCGCCCTGGTGCCGCTGGGCACGCCGTTGTTGGCCGGTCCGGGCGCCATCGTGGCCACCATGCTCTTCGTCCAGCAGGCCGACGGGCTGGGAGAGTTCAGCGCCATCGCGGTGGCGATCCTCGCCGTGATGGTCGCCGTCTGGATCGTCCTGCGCTTCTCCGGCGGCATCGTGAAGATCCTCCGGCCGGGCGGGATCGAGGTACTGACCCGGATCGCCGGCCTGCTGCTGGCGGCGATCGCCGTGCAGCTCATCGCCGACGCGGTGGCCGCCTTCGTCACGCAGTACGTCAACATGGCCTGACGGCACGCGCGCGATGTCGGGGGTGGATGGCAGGATCGCAGGCGTGCGACGATCCTCATCAGCGGGGCGGCCGGCCGCCGGCGGCCGGGCCCCTCGGCAGCGCGCCGGCGACGCCGAGCAGCTCGGTTTCGAGGGCATGCCAGAGCGGCTCTTCGTCTGCACCCCGAGCAAACTCGGCGCGTACGCGGACTGCCCGCGTCGCTACCGCTACTCCTACGTCGACCGGCCCGCCCCACCCAAGGGTTCGCCGTGGGCGCACAACTCGCTCGGCGCCAGCGTGCACACCGCCCTGAAAAACTGGTACGCGCTGCCCGCCGACCGGCGACGCCCCGAGGCGCTGGCCACGCTACTCAAGGGCACCTGGGTCCGCGAGGGCTACCGCGACGACGAGCAGGAGCGGGCCGCCTACCGGCGGGCGTTGGGCTGGCTGGAGGCGTACGTCGAGACGCTGGAGCCGAATTCCGACCCGCTCGGCGTGGAGCGGGTGGTGGCGGTCAAGACCGCGGTGTTGGCGTTCAACGGCCGTGCCGACCGGATCGACTCGCGGCCCGGGCCGGAGGGGCCCGAGCTGGTCATCGTCGACTACAAGACCGGTCGCACCGGGCTGGACACGGACGACGCCCGGGGCTCGCAGGCGCTGGCGCTCTACGCGTACGCCGCCGAGCGGGTGTTCCGTCGGCCGTGTCGCCGGGTGGAGCTGCACCACCTGCCGACCGGCACGGTCGCCGGCCACGACCACACCGTCGAGTCGCTGGCCCGACAACTGACCCGCGCCGAAGAGACAGCCCGCGACATCATGGCCGCCGAACGGGCAGTCGCCGACGGCGCCGACGCGGACGAGGCTTTCCCGGTGGCGCCCAGCCCTCGCTGTGGCTGGTGCGACTTCCGGCGACACTGTCCGGCCGGCGCGCAGGCCCCGGGCAAGGAGCCGTGGGCGGCCATGGACCGGCCCGCCGACGGTTGATCTCCCGCGCCGAGGGCCGGGTCAGCCGGCCAGCGAGGCAGCGGCGTGCCGCGCGGCCCGCTCCTTGGCCGCCTGAATCAACGGCCCCTCCAGATAGCGGCGGGGGACGGCGGCGAACGCCAGCCGCAGCGCGCGCACGGTCAGGTCCGCCGACAGCGCGGTGGTCGGTAGACCGAGGCCCCCGTACATCCGGTGCGCCCACGTCGGCAGCAGCGCGAACGCGGTGCCGGCGATCCCCAGGTACGCCCAGCGCGGCGGGCCCAGCGTGAGCCCCAACCGGACCGGCAGGCTGAGCTTCCACGGCAGCGGCGGGGCGGTGAGGAACACCGCCGTCTCGGCGGCCTCCCGGGTCATCCGCAACTGTGACCGTACGGCCTCGTAGTACTCGGCGACCTCGGCGGCGGTGCCGGGGACGGTGGCCGGGTCCAGGCCGACCAGTGCGGCGGCGCGGCGCTGCTCGGTGTAGTAGCCGTCCACCTCGTCGTCGCTCAGCGGCAGCCCGGCACGGCGGGCCGTGCTCAGAAACGACTCGACCTCGGTCACGTGCACCCAGCGCAGCAGGTCCGGTTCGTCGATCCGGAACTGCTCACCGGTGAGCGTGTCGGTGGCCCGCAACCGCTCGTGCAGACGACGCAGCCGCGCCCCGGCGGCCTCCGCTTCGGCGGTGGTCCCGTACACGGTGGTCGCCACGTAGGTGGCGGTGCGGACCAGGCGGCCCCAGGCATCGGTGCGGTAGTTGCTGTTTTGCGCGACCCCGGCCATCGCCCGCGGATGCAACGCCTGGAGGTAGAGCGAGCGCAGGCCGGCGACGATCAGGATCGGCTCCTCGTGCACCTTCCACGTGACCGAACCCGGACCGAAGAGGCCGAGGTCATCGGAGTCCACCGCCCAAGAGTGCCACGGTCGGGCCGACCCCGCCGGTCACGTCCACCGGTGCCGCGCCTGGACCCCCGGTGGCACCGGTCAGACGTCGGCGGAGCGGCGGGCCCGGCAGCCCGGGCAGAGGCCCCAGTAGGTCACTTCGGCCTCGTCCACCTCGAACCCGTGCGCGGTATCCGGTTCCAGGCACGGGGCGCTGCCCACCGCGCAGTCGATGTCGGCGATCTCGCCGCAGCCCCGGCAGACCACATGGTGGTGGTTGTCGCCCACGCGTGCCTCGAAGCGGGCGGGACTGCCCGCCGGCTCGATCCGGCGCGACAGCCCGGCCCGGGACAACGCGCCGAGCACGTCGTAGACCGCCTGGGTGGAGACCGAGTCGAGGCGTTCGCGGACCCGCCGGGTGATCTCGTCGACCTCCAGATGGCCGCCGCCGGCCAGCACGTCGAGCACCGCGAGGCGTGGCCGCGTGACACGCAGGCCCTTCGACCGCAGCAGCTCCTCGGCACCGGACATTTGCCAATGACAGCACGCCCGATCAGCATCGACAACCGTCGTCCGCTCCTGGTGGCCACCGACACAGCCAGCCAAGATCGGGAGTACGGCCCAGCGGGTGAACCCGATCGACACGGCGCGCGTGTGTCCGGTCGAGAGCCTGGGGACGATCGGCGGACCATAGGCTGACCACCCCTGACCATGATCCACCTGGAGGGTTCGATGTTCGAGGAGATCCTGGGTCTACCGGTGCACGTCCTGGTAATCCACGCGGTCGTCGTGTTCGTGCCGCTGCTGGCGGTGCTGGCCATCGCGTACGTGGGACTGCCGCGGTGGCGGCCCCGGCTGGACTGGGCCCTGGGCCTCCTCGCCGTGGTCGCGCCGGTGACCGCCTACGTCGCGGTCAAGTCGGGTGAGGCGCTCACCGACGCGCTGGTGGCCCGGGGCTTCCAGGGGCCGATCCTCGATCAGATCTTCGAGCACTCCCGCTACGGGGACATCCTGTTCCGCATCGTGGTGCCGCTCGGGATCGTGGCCATCCTGCTGCTCGTGGCGACGAGTGGGCACCCCCGGGTGCCGCAGCTGCCCGCGCTGGTCACCCCGGTGCTGGCGGTAGCGGCCGTGGCGCTTGCCATCGCCGCCCTGATCTACGTCTACCTGAGCGGCCACTCCGGCGCCGAGGCCGTCTGGGGCACCACCCTCTGAGCCGCTGCGCCGGGGGTGAGCATCAGAAGACGACTCGCGAGCAGAGCAGGCAGAGCAGAACCAGCAGCACCACGCCGGCCGCCGCGCCGAAGCCGTAGGTGACCCGCTGCGAGCGCTGCTCGGCCGCGTCCAGGTCGGCCATGTCCTGCGGCGGCAGCTGTCGCGGCGGCGCCGGCTGCAGGTGTACGGGTGGACGCCAACCCGCTGGCGGCGGCACACTCGGCGGCGGGCCGGAGTACCCGCTGGAAGGGTTCCCTGATGCCGGGCCGGTGGGCCCGGCCGGTGGGGTGGTCGCGGGCGCGGCGGGAGGTTGGTCCGCCACCGCGTCGTCACCGGTGTCGGGCCGTCGCCAGTAGTCGTCCGGGGTGCTGCCACCGCTGGGGGTCGTCACGCCGTCCGACGCTACCAACGCCACCGGCTGCCCGGCCGCTTCTGGCCGGCGTGCCCACTGTCGGCCGCCCGGTGGTTTCTGGCCGGCGCGCCATGGTTTGGGGGCCCGGTCCACCGCCATTGGGCTGCGCTAGTCTTGCCGCCTGTGAGCACCGAAGACCCCGGCACCCGCGGCGCGCGTGGAGACGACGACCGCGCCGTCGACCTGAGCGAAGACTTCGTGGTGCTGCCCGAGCAGACCTCCGACGACACCGACCGCGGTTGGGGTGAGCGGTCGGGCGGCAACGACGACTGGCTGCTCGCCGAACGCCCCCCGCACTGGGACTGACCCCGGCGGGAGCCGGTCGTGCGGGGGTCGGCCGAAAGGCCCTGGCCGACCTGCCGGGCCGTGTGGTCTGCCACCGACGGCGCGTCGGAGGGTACGGCGGTCGGCGGGCATTCCGCCGGGCTGTGCAGGACTGCGGCGGCCAGGCCGAGCAGCGCGGCGACCAGACCGGCCCGGAGCAGAGTGCGCCCACCGGGCAGAGTGAGCTGGCGCAGCGGGCGTAACGCCCGCGCGGAATCCGGATCGACCATCGTCGCTGCCGCCTCCCGTCCCCGAGTGCCGCAGTGGCACCCATGGACGGCAGGCTAGGCAGATTCCGTCGCCTCGGCCGACCCTCTGGCCCACGCCTGTGGACAACCATCCGGCCTGTGGATAACGCCCATCCACCGGTTCGATCTGCTAGGGCACCCGCCTTGATCGACTCGCGATCAAGGAATCCGGGCGGTCAGAGCAACGGGGGCAGGCCGACTTCCTGGAACCCCGAGCGGATCAAGGGTGACCCGGAGTGGACCGAGGCCCGACCCGACGGGTCGGGCCTTCGCCGATCAGGACGCGGAGCTGGCCGCCGCCGTCTTGCCGCCGCTCGATCCACCCGAGGACGACCCAGAAGACGACCCCGAGGAGGACGACGAGCCCGAGGACGACCCGGACGAGGACCCCGAAGAGGACGACGAGGACGACGAGCTGTCACCGGAGGACGACTCGGACTTCGCCGGCTTGCTGGCCGTGCCGCCGGCCGTCGTCTCGGAGCCGGACGCCCGGGAGTCGGTGCGGTAGAAGCCCGAACCCTTGAAGACGATGCCGACCGAGTTGAAGACCTTGCGCAGCCGCCCCTGACACGCCGGGCACTCGGTCAGCGGCTCGTCAGAGAAGGACTGCACCGCCTCGAGCTGGTGACCGCACGTGGTGCAGGCGTACTGGTACGTGGGCACGTTCTCCTCCGGATCTGGGCTCAGCCAGTTGGCACTCGACGTATTCGAGTGCCAATGGTGCGTCATTCGCCCCGGGTTCGTCCAGCGGACGTGTGGGGCGCGACACCGTGCGCCGCACCCGGGCCGCCGTCAAGCGTACGCACCCCGTCGGCGGGAGTGACGACCGCGCGCACCCGGCGGTCGTGTGGCTCCACCGGCAGGGCTTCGACCAGCTCACCGTCGTGCAGGGGCACCACCGTCAGGGCTGCCTCGGGCACCCGGGCGAGGGCACGGTCGTACGAGCCGCCGCCGCGCCCGAGCCGCCGACCGTGGTGGTCGACCGCGAGAGCCGGCACGATCACCAGCTCCGCGTGCGTCACGGCGGCCACCCCGAGACGGGCACCGGTTGGCTCTCGGATACCCCGACCCGCCGCGATCAAGGCGGCTGGCCCGGTATACGCCGCCCAGTCCAGATCCAGGTCGGGGAGGAGCACCGGCAGCAGCAACTCGGCGTCCGCCGGCAGAGCCGCCCGCAGGACCTCGGGCAGGTCGGCGCCGCCCGGTTCGGAGCCGACCGGCACGTACGCCGTCACCCGGTCTGGGCGCAGCCGGCGTACCAGGGCGACCAGCTCGGCCTGCACGCGCCCGGCGGCCGCTGCCCTCGTCGCGGCGGGCAGCGACCGGCGGCGAGCGAGCAGCTCGACGCGGGTGTCCCGCTTCGCCATCCGGGTCACTTCCGCTTCATCAGAAAATTCCGGCACGCAACACTCCTGACGCAACGCCTCTCCCACGGTTGCTCTGTGTCAGCATCGCAAGCAACGGAGGCGGAACTTCCGGGGGGACCGAGTGACGCTACGCGGGCGGTTGACGGCAGCCTTCCTCGTGGTGGTGCTCGGGCCGGTCCTGCTCGGCGCGCTCTTCGTCGCCTCCACGGTCGCGGCGGTCGACCGCAGCCGCTCCACCGAGCGCCTGGCAGTGGCGGCGTCCACCGTGCGTACCTCGGTCGACGCGCTCTGCCAGCAGCTACGCGCCACCGCCGACGCGGTGGCGCTCACCGCCGATCCGGCCGTCGCCGCCGCGCAACTGGTCGGCCGGGGTCTGGCCGCCGCGGTGCTGATCACCGACGTGGCCGGTCAGGTCACCTACGTCTCGCCCGGTGCGCCGTCGACCCCGTGGAAGGACTGCGCCGGCTCGACCGAGGGTTCGAACGGGAACTCGAACGGGGCTTCGACCAGCCCGGTCCGTGCGCTGGCCGCCCAGGTCGACCTGCACGATCGCGGTGGCGCCCGGCTGGGCACGGTGACCGCGGCGCAACTGGTCGACCCGGCCTTCGTGGCCCGACTGGCGGCGGTGACCGGGGTGGCGGTCACCCTGCTCGACAGCGGGGCCAGCGCCGCGCGGGTCACCCACACGACCGAGTCCCGTGACGTACGCGACGCGGTGCTGGCCGCCGCCGTCGACGTCCGGGGCGAGCAGGTCACCGAGACCACCGAGGGCCGGTACGTGCGCCGGCTCGGGCCCTCCGACGCGCAGCCGCTGCCACTGGTGCTCTCCGTGCCCAGCGAACGGCCACCGGGGCTGCACGCCACCCTGGTCGGGGTGGTCGTGCTGGCCGGGCTGCTCGCCGTGCTGACCGCCTGGCGGCTGGCCCGGGTGACCACCCGACCGCTGGCGGAGTTGGCCGGTGCGGTCGACCGGGTGGCCCAGGGCGACCTGACCGCCCGGGTGCCGGTGCGCAGTCGCGACGAGCTGGGGCGGTTGGCCGCCGCGTTCAACCGGATGACCCGGGAGACCGGCGCCTACGTCGCGGCGTTGACCAGCAACCGGGATCAGTTGCGCGGGCACCTCGCGGTGCTCGGCGACACCCTGGCCAGCACGCACGACCTGCAACGCATCCTGCGGGTGATCCTGCATAGCGCGATCGGGGCCACCGGCGCGCGGGCCGGCGCCGTGCTGCTGGTGGAGACCGGCGGGATGCTCGTCGCGCAGTGCACCGAGGGGTTGGACGGGCGCTTGCCGGCCGAGGAGGCGGACGGGGCGCAGACGCTCCGGGTGCCGGTCGGCGTCGGCGTGGTCGGTGAGGTCGCCGCCACCGGGGAACCGCAGCGAGGCAGGGCGGAGCCGACCGAGGCGCCAACGGGTGAACCACGCTGCCGCACGTACGTCGCGGTTCCGTTCGCCGCCCCGGGCGGCGGCGCCACGACCACCCTCGGCGGACCCGCGGGGCCGGCCGACGAGGCGGGCACGGCGGCCGCGCTCGGCGTGCTGGCCCTCTACGACCGGCTGGGCGCCGACGAGTTCGACGACGACGACCTCGCCACTCTGCGCACCTTCGCCGGCCACGCGGCCGTGGCGGTGGACAACGTCCGGGTGCACGAGGAGGCGCAGCGGCTCTCCCTCACCGACCCGCTCACCGGGCTGTGGAACTACCGCTACCTGCGCGAGTCGATCCGACGGGAGGTGGAACGGGCCAGCCGCTTCGGGCGGATGCTCAGCGTCCTCGCGTTGGACCTGGACCGGTTCAAGGACGTCAACGACACGTACGGGCACGCCGCGGGGGACACCGTGCTGGCCGAGTTCGCCCGGCGGGTGCGCGGGGAGATTCGCGAGGTCGACCTGGCCTTCCGCCAGGGCGGGGAGGAGTTCGTGCTGCTGCTGCCGGAGACCGACGCGCGGGGCGCGGCGATCGTTGCCGAGCGGCTCGGCGCGGCGGTCCGCGACACGCCCATCGCCGTCGAGGCGTACGCCGGGCCGGTCCTGGTGACCGTGTCGGTGGGCATCGCCGTCTTCCCGGACCACGGCAGCACCGGGCGGGAGGTGCTGGAGGCCGCCGACGACGCGCTCTACGCGGCCAAGGCCGCGGGCCGTGACACGTACCGGGTCGCCGAGGCGCGCTCGGATCTGCCGACCCGGGAGATCCCGGTGCTCGCGTGTGCGGTGAGCCCACCCGACGGGCTGCCGCGCGCCGGCCAGCCGGTGCAGGCCATCCGGGAGCCGGGCGGGCCCACCCGGTCCGACCCGACGGTGGGCGTACCGGAATCATCGCTGGCGGGCCCGGCGCACGCCCGACCGGATTCGGCCGACGACACGCCGGACAGTGCGCCGGACGCGGCGCGGGCCGGCCCGGACGCGGCGCGGCCGGGGCCGGGTGGCGGCGCGTCTTCTGGGCCACACCCGCCGCGGCAGAGCCGTGGCCGATAGTCTCGCGGCATGTCGGAGCACTCAGCGAACCCCTCATCGACGGTCGCCGCAACTGGCCGTCCCCTGGCGGTCAAGGCCGTCATCCCGGCCGCCGGACTGGCCACCCGGTTCCTGCCGGCCACCAAGGCGGTGCCCAAGGAGCTGCTGCCGGTGGTGGATCGGCCGGTGTTGCAGTACATCGTCGAGGAGGCCACCCAGGCCGGCATCGGTGACGTGTTGCTGATCACCGGCCGGGGTAAGACGTCGATGGTGGACCACTTCGACCGTCGCCCGGACCTGGAGACCAGGCTGGAGGAGAAGGGCGACTCCGAGCGGTTGGCCGCCGTGCGTCGGCCCAGCGAGCTGGCCGAGATCTACACCGTGCGGCAGCCCGAGCAGCTCGGGCTCGGCCACGCCGTCGGGTACGCCGAGTCGCACGTCGGCGACCAGCCCTTCGCGGTGCTGCTCGGGGACGAGTTCGTCAAGCCGTCGGAGCCGCTGCTGCCGGCGATGCTGGAGTTGCAGGCCCGCACCGGCGGTGTGGTGCTCGCGTTCTTCGAGGTCGACCCGGCCGAGACCAAGCGGTACGGGATCGCCTCCGTCGAGCCGGCCGAGTCGGAGCTGACCGACATCGGCGAGGTCGTCAAGGTGACCGGGATGGTGGAGAAGCCGCAGCCCGAGGATGCCCCGAGCAACCTCGCGGTGCTCGGCCGCTACGTGCTGCCGGGCAAGATCTTCGATGCGATCCGGCGGACCAAGCCGGGCAGCGGCGGCGAGATCCAGCTGACCGACGCGATGGAGTTGCTGCGTACCGAGGGCACCCCGGTGCACGCGATCGTCTACCGGGGCACCCGCTACGACACCGGCATGCCATTGGGTTACCTCCAGACGGTGGTGCAGATCGCCGCCGAGCGCGACGACCTGGGCACCGAGTTCCGGTCCTGGCTGGCCGACTTCGTCAAGGCCGACGCGGCAGGCGGATCTGGTACATGACCGCGACGGCCGACGCCGAGGCGGCCGCGAACGAGTTGACGCCGCTCGCCGACTACCTGGGCAGCGTGCTGCGCAGGTTGCGCGCGCTGCCGCCACTCGACCTCGACCTCACCCAGGCGCACGGCAACGTCCTCGCCGAGGACGTCGTCGCGCCGCACGCCTTCCCGGCCTTCGACCAGGCGGCCGTGGACGGCTACGCCGCGCGCTGGGAGGACATTTCCGGAGGGGGCCGGGGGCCGAGTTACATCCCGGCCCCCTCCGGCACGCCCGGCGGCCGCACCATCCGGCTCAACGTGGTGGGCGATCTCGGCGCCGCGAGCTGGCGGCCGGTCCGGCTCACCCCCGGCTCGTGCTTCTCGGTGGCCGCCGGGGCGCCACTGCCGGTCGCCGCGGACGTCGTGGTCCCGGTGGAGTGGACCGACCAGGGCATGGCCGCGGTGGAGATCTTCCGCACCCCCAAGCGGGGGTACGGGGTACGCCGAGCGGGTGAGGAGCTGCCCGCCGGCACGCTGCTCGCTCGGGCCGGCACCTACGTGTCCCCGGCTCTGGTCGCCGTCTTCGCGGCGACCGGCATTGGGCACGTGGTGGTCCGGCCCAGTCCCCGGGTGGTCATCGTGGCCACCGGTGACGAACTCGTCGATGTGGGCCGGGGCAGTCAGCCCGGCCAGGTGGTGGACGCGAACTCGCACGCGCTGACCGCCGCGGCGGCCGAGGTGGGCGCACTGGCGTACCGGGTGGGAATCTGTGACGACGACCCGGAGGGGCTGCGCGGGCTGCTGGAGGACCAGACGCTGCGCGCCGACCTGATCATCACCACCGGGGGCACCGGCACCGGCCCCGGGGACATGGTGCGCCGGATCCTGTCCCGGCGCGAGGGCGGTCGCGCCGGGCCGGTCACCTTCACCGACGTGGCGCTCTATCCCGGTACCGCGCTCGGGTTCGGCACGGTCGGCGCCGAGGAGGTGCCGGTGGTCTGCCTGCCCGGCGACCCGGGTGCCGCGTTGATCGGCTTCGAGGTGCTGGCCCGCCCCGCCATCCAACTGCTCGCCGGCGCGGAGCCGGTGTTCCGACCCAGTGTGCGGGCACACCTGCTGGAGACCGTGTCGTCGCCGGCGGGGTTGCGCGAGTTCCGGCCGGCGCACGTCGCCGAGCGACGCGGTGGCGGGTACACGGTCCAGCCGCTCAGCGGCGGGCCGTTCACCCTCTCCGGGCTGGCCGAGGCCAATGGGCTGCTGGTGCTCGGCGAGCGGGTCACCACGGCCGCGGCGGGCTCCACCGTGGACGTCCTGTTGCTGGACCGCCGCCGGTGAGGTGCCCCGGCCGGTCCGCTCGCGGCCCGCGTCGGATGGCCGTCGGACGTGCGGTGAACGCGGCGGGGCCACTTGCGCGCGACACGGTCCCGCGCGGGAGACTGTGCGGGTGAGTCTCTTCGGACCCGCGCGGTCGCCGGGCTGGCCGGTGGAGCTGGCCGACGGCCCGGTGTTGCTGCGGCCCTACCGGCGCTCCGACGCGGTGGCGTGGTCGGAGGTACGGCGGGCCAACCGGGCCTGGTTGGCGCCCTGGGAGTCGTCGCTGCCCGGCGGTTGGGACGAAATGAACTCGCCAGCCGCCTTCCGGTGGGTGCACCGGGACCAGCGGCGCTCGGCCCGCGAGGGTGAGGGCATGCCGTTCGCGGTCTGCCTGCGCGAGGCCGACCGGGATCGGCTGGTCGGGCACATCAACGTGGGCAGCATCGTGCGGCGGGCGCTCTGCTCCGGCTACGTCGGCTACTGGGTGGACGCGCGGGTCGCCGGCCGGGGTGTGATCCCGACGGCGCTCGCGCTCGCCGTGGACCACGCGTTCGGCCCGGGCGGGCTGCACCGGGTGGAGGTCAACATCCGTCCGGAGAACCGGCCGTCCCGGCGGGTGGTGGAGAAGTTGGGCTTCCGCGAGGAGTCGTACCACGTGCGCTACATGCACATCGACGGCGCGTGGCGGGACCACATCGGGTACGCGATGACGAGTGAGGAGATCGCCGCCGAGGGTGGCCTGCTGGCCCGCTGGCACCGGGTACGCGCCAACGCGCGGTAGCAGAATTTCCCGGCGTCCTCCCGAGTCGTCCCACGGACGGGATCGGCGCGGCGCGGTGGCATCCCGATCGGCGCGCCGTAACCTCAAGTAACTGCAAGCTGCGGCAAGCGCTCCCTGACCGGACGATCCACGCGCCCAGGCGTGATCGGTGGAAGATCCTGCGGTCGGATGACGGTTGCTTCGAATTCGGTGACGGGAGGGGTGAGGGTGCCGACCTCGGTGCTCCTCGCCGTCCTCGCCGCCGCCGGCCTGCTCGCCCTGGCTCCGGCGCTGGTTCGCCGGTACGACGCCACCGAGCGGCTGGTGGCGGAGCGGGCGCAGTCGACGGCGCGGGTGCTCCAGCGCCGCCGACGGCGCCGCACTGTGCCGGGACGGCGACCCGTCCATCCTCCGCGCTCACTGATCGTCACCCTCAGCGAGGACGCGACTACCGGCGCGTTGAGCGCTCCGGTCTCCGCGCCCCCAGCCGCCCGCCGATCCGGTCGGTTGCGCGCCGTGCCCGCCGCGCCGAAGCGGTCCCGTCGCCGCCCGTCGCCGCGCCGACAGCACACCCCCGCCGTGTACCGGCGTCGCCGGGTGCTCGCCGCTCTGCTGCTCCTCAACGTCGTCGAGCTGATCGGCGTGCTGTTCGTCAGCCCCGGCTTCTGGGTCGGCTTCGGGGTCACCTTCCTGCTCCTGGCCCTGTACGTCGTCCACCTGCGGGGTCAGGCCCTCGCCGGGCGTCGCCGTCGCCGCGCCCGGGCCCGGGAGGCCGCCTGGCTGGCCGCCCGGCAGGCCGAGGTGCGCCGGGAACAGGCCCGCCGGGCCGCAGCCCGACGGGAGGCGCAGCGCCGCCTGGCCGCCCAGCGCGAGGGGGTGCGCCGAGCCGCCATGGGCCTGGACCGACCGGGGGACCTGCCGGCGGCGGTCAACGGCGGATCGGTCTCGTACCGGCGGTCGGGCGGCCTCCGTGGCCGCCCCTACGAAGCCGGCCGAGGCGCCTGACGCGGTCCTGGCCGTGCCGTCGTGCTGGCCGTGCCTCGGTCGCGGCCTCGGCCTCGGCCTCGGCCTCGGCCTCGGCCTCGGTCCGGGCCGTGCCTCGGTCGTGCCTGGCCGGCTTGATCGACTCGAGTTCCTGGAAGTCGGGTGGTCGCGGCGTCCGGGATGCCCCGATTTCCAGGAAGCCGAGTCGATCTTCGGGTGGGCCGGAGCGCCGGGCAGGGGGCGGATTCGCGGTGTGGGCCGGCGACCTGTTAGCCTTGCTGCCGGCCCGCCCGGTGTAAGCCGGGTGGGACCGAAGCCGGTTCGCCGGCGGGGGGCTGTGGCGCAGACTGGTAGCGCACCTCGTTCGCATCGAGGGGGTCAGGGGTTCAAATCCCCTCAGCTCCACCCCAGGTCAAAGGCCGTTTCCGCGAGTCGGAGACGGCCTTTTTCGATCTCCGGGTGGCGGACCGGACCCGTCACGTGCGCTCCATCGACACGTCGCGCGGCCACCCGCCGAGATGCGCGAACTGGCGAAGGTAGCGCTCGCATCTCTGGGTGAACTCCCCCGGCTCACGTGGTAGTCGAGTCGCCGTGACCATATGGCGCGGGTGGGTGTGGCCTGGCCGCAGCAGCCGGAGCTGGTCGCGGCGTCCCTGCTCGTAGCGTCGGTCGGTGAACACGCTCAGCTCGGGCGTCGTGTCCAGGCCGAGCAGCTCGGCCAGGGTGGCCCGCGCGGCGGTCACCATCTCGGCGAGCGAGATGGGCCGGGCCAGTGTTGCCTCAAGATCGACTGACATCCGAGCCTCCAGTCTTGTCGGGCAGTCCGGTGGTCGGTGCCGGGTCCTAGGAGAAGCGTTCGGTCGTCACGGGTATCAAGCCGTGCTGTCGAAGGACGTTGGTCAGGTCGCTCAGGGTCGCGCCCACCGCCTCGGCCGCATCGGTTTTCAGCAGGACGGTCACGTCGAGACACCAGGCGAGGTGATGGCCGACCCGCCGCAGTTCCCAGGTGATCTGGTCCGCGCCCTTGTCGAGACGACCGCTCGCGGCGGACGCGCTCGTGCCGCCGGCCGGTGTCCGCCAGGCCGTCCGCAGGCTCGTCACCTGCTCGGCGCGGAGATCCTTGGCGAAGAGGACGCGGTACACCCGCCGCTCGTGGAAGCCGGCCGGCGGCTGTGCGGGGCCGAGCCGCAGCGGTGGGGCGCTGGCGATCGGGTGATGGTCGAGAAAGTGCGTACGGAGCACCGACTCGTCCGGCAGTTGCCCGCCGCCGAGCGCGCGGTAGACGTCCTCGGCCTCCCGGTGGGAGGTGGGAACCACCCGCGACAGCAGCTCGGGGTCGGTGCGTATGCCGCAGCTCAGCGCGGCGGAACTCCACCAGCCGGCCTGCGGCGTCCAGCCCGCGCTGTCCAGCCCGGTCGTGGTGAAGTCGTGGTCGCGGGTGAACTCCTCGACGACGATCCCCTCCACAGTGGCGGCCGGGGCGCCGAGTCGAGGTAGGACCAGGTAGTAGTCCAGGGGCGCTCGTACGTCGGTCACCAGCACGGGTACGGCGCCCATCGGGTCGGTGCTCATCGGCACAACCGTAGCGAAGGAGAGCGGTTAGCATCCGGACCTCTACGTGAGGAGCCCAGATGACTTCGGTGGCCCAGACCCGGTTCGGCATCGTCGGCAGTGGCTGGCGAGGTGAGTTCTTCCTTCGCCTGGCCCGGCTGCTCCCCGAGCGGTTCCGGGTGACCGGGGTGGTGACGCGTACCGAATCGCGGGGAGCCGCCGTGACGGCCGACTGGGGCGTGCGGACCTTCCGTACGACGGCGGAGCTGCTTGCCCACGAGCGGCCGGACTTCGTCATCGTGTCGGTGCCGTGGCCGGTGACACCCGAGGCGACCCGGGAGTTGGTCGCGGCCGGCGTACCGGTGCTCGCCGAGACGCCGCCCGCCCCCGACCTGGCGGGTCTGCGCTCGCTCTGGGCCGACGTCGGAGGCAGTGGCCTGGTGCAGGTGGCCGAGCAGTACCTGCTGATGCCCGGGCACGCGGCCCGGCTGGCGCTGGTGCGCGCCGGGGTGCTCGGGGAGCCGACCTCGGTCCAGATCTCCTCGACCCACCTGTACCACGCGGTCTCGCTGATCCGCGGCCTGCTCGGCGTCGGTCACGAGAGCGCCGAGGTCAGCGCGCGTGCCTTCGTCGCGCCGCTGGCCAACCCGCTCTCGCCGGCCGGCTGGAGCGGCGACGACACCCCGCAGCAGCTCTCCACCACCCTCGCGACAATCGACTTCGGCGGGCGGATGGGGTTGTACGACTTCACCGACAACCAGTGGTGGAACCCGCTGCGTACCCGTCGGTTGGTGGTGCGGGGCTCGCGCGGTGAGCTGGTGGACGACCGGGTGATCCGACTGGCCGACCCGACCACGCCGGTGGAGTCATCCCTGATCCGGCGGCAGACCGGTCTCGATCTCAACCTCGAGGGGCTCGACCTGAAGCACATCAGCTTCGACGGCGACCTGGTCTACCGCAATCCGTTCGTCGGCAGTGGGATGTCCGACGACGACATCGCGGTGGCCGACATTGTCGCCCGCACCGGGGCGTGGGCGCGGGAGGAGGGCCCGGCTCCGTATCCCCTCGCCGAAGCCTGCCAGGACCACCTGATCAGCCTCGCCATCGAAGAATCGGTACGCACCGGCCGGCCCGCCATCACCGGCCAGCAGGCGTGGGCGCGGTAGGTCTGGCGGATCCACTTTGTCGCTTGGGCGACAGCGCGCAACCGTGACGGCAGCTCACGTGTGAATCCGGGTATCAACCGAAGCCCGGGAGCGCCCGGGCCCCACACGGGGAGCAAGGATGAATCGAAGCACTCGACGCAGGATGCTCGCAGCCACCGCGACCGGTCTGCTGGCCACCTCTCTCGGCGTCGCTGTCTCCGCCACGGCGACCGCCGCGCCCGGCGGGGCCGCCGTCCGCACCTGCAAGATCAGTACGCTGCCGTTCCCGACCGACACCTATCGCGCTGACGCGAACGCGGTCGACCCGACGGGTCGCTACGTCGCGGGCACCGCGCTGCGGGTCGGTGAAACCGAGAACCAGTACCTGCTGCTGTTCTGGGACGGGCAGCGGGTCACCGAGCTGGAGTCGGAGGGCTCGGCCACCCCCGTCGACATCAACGCCGACGGCGTCGTGATCGGCAACGGATCGGCGGAGACCGGCTACGGGCAGCCGTGGAGGTACCGCGACGGCAAGCTCGAGCAGTTGCCGGTGCTGCCGTCCACCGGCATCTTCGTCAGCGCCATCAACGATGCCGGCGACATCGTCGGCTACGGCTCCGACATCGTCCCCGGGGAACTGGTCGCGCTGCGCTGGCCGGCCGCCCGACCGGGCACGGTCGAGGTGCTCGACGCCCCGGTCGACGCCCAGGCGGGTGGGATCACTGACAACGGGACCATCGTCGGTAGCGCCGGGCCCTTCGGAGACTGGAACAGCTGGGTCCGCCGGCCGAACGGCCGGATCGACGCGCTCACGTTCCCGGGCGCCGAGTGGAGCACGGCCGGCGCGGCGGCGGGCCGCTGGGCGATCGGCCAGGTGTGGCTGGGCGGCGGCACCACGTCGACCAGGGTTCGGTGGGACCTTCGGAACGGCTCGCACACATTGCTCGACCAGGAAATGCCGGCACTGACCGACGTCAACGCCAAGGGCGTCGTGGTGGGCGGTGACCGCGTTGCCAGGGGTTCCACCTCCCGGGTCCTGCCGGGTGGCGGTGAAGGGGTGGTCGTCGGTGCGCGGTCCATCTCCGACTCGGGCACCATCGTCGGGTTCCGCAACGTCCTCGCCGACCGGTTGACTCCGGTGCGCTGGACGGGCTGCTGACCACCGACTCTCCCCGCACGTGGGGCCGGCCCGTACGGGCCGGCCCCACGTCGCGTCAGCGCCTCACGGCTTCCAGGAACCGGCGGTCCGGAACTGGTCCTGGTATTCCAACGCGCCCGAGGTGTCGTGCACGTCGAACACGACACTGCCGGTGCGTCTGGTGCCGGCGGTCAGATCGTCGCTGGCCGGCATCGGTTTGCCGCAGCCGGAGAAGGCTCCACCGATCGCGGTGGTCTTGGTGCCGTCGGCGGCGACCCACTGGAAGTAGAGCGGGTTCGTCGATGCGGTGCCCTTGGTGACGGCCACCGTCACGTCGGCGATCACGTACATGCCCTCGCCGGGCTTCAGTCCGTGGGACTTGCAGGGTTTGGTGGCGCTGCTGAACTTCGTCACGGTGATCTCGACGGTGCCGGCCTCGCCGTTGACGACCAGGGTGTCGCCGGGCGACAGCTCGCGGGTGTCGCCGTTCAACGGCGCTGGCATCGACGGGGTGGCCCGCGCCTCGCTCACCGTGGTCGAGACGCCTTTGGTGCCGATGACGACCGCCACGATGCCACCGGCGCAGGAGAGCAGGGTGAGGACGGCCGCGGTGACCGCGACGACCACGACGGACTTCTTGGCGCGATCCGTCTGCGCCGGTGGTGGTGCGATGGTCGGGTAGCCGGGGCCACCGGCCGCCCGATATCCGCCGCCAGCATCCGGGTGCCCGCCGGCCGCCGGGTACGCAGCCCCCGAGAACGGCGGCTGCGGTGTCGCCGCGAACGAGCGGGTCGGCGGCTGCGGGTTCGGCTGTCGGGGGTCGTGCGGCCTGGCGGAGGGCTGGGGGTGGGTCACCGTACTCCTTGACGCATCGGTACGTGCGGTGCGAGAACTCTTCGACGTTACCGTGGGTGGCGGGGCGCTTAGCCGCCACGCTGGCGGGCGTTTCACCGAACGCGTTGGGAGACCGCACTGGCCAGCATGGACAGTGTTCGGCCAGTCACCGAACGCCAATGTGGATCGGTATCCCATCCATCGCTCTGAGTGACTGAGCGAGGTCAGCGCAGCGGAAGCACGGCGGCGGTGCGGACCAGCCCGTCGGCGATCACGAAGCGGCCGGTGATCGATGCGGGTGGGTCATCGACCCCCGCCGCGTCCACCCGGGCCGGGGCGATCCGGGCGGTGAACGTGCCAGCCTCCGGATCAAGGTCGACTCGGGCGTCGTGGAAGTCCAACCAACCGCGGACCACCGGGTACCACACCTTGTAGACGGTCTCCTTCGCACTGAACAGCACGATCGGCCAGCAGGTGCCGCTGGGTAGCCGCGCGCAGGCGGCCTCCTCCTCGGGCAGCAGCACGAGTCTGCGTACTCCCGGATTGACCTCGCGGTGCTGCTCGGCATCCATCCCGACGGACCGGATGTCGGTGGTGTGCGCCGCGGCGGCGGCGCAGTAGCCGGCGGTGTGGGTGATGCTGCCGACCACCCCGGCCGGCCAGACCGGCGCGCGGTCGGCGGCGGCCGGCACGGCGGTCGCCGGCAGGCCGAGGTCGCGCAACGCCCGGCGGGCGCAAACCCTCCCCGCCGCAAAGTCCCGCCGACGGGTCTGCACGGCTCGTTCGCCGAGACATGCCTGCTCAGCGGGGAGCAACTCGCCCGTCCAGTCCTCGGGCCCGGCGACAGCGACGGCGACCGTCGGTGGCAGTAGGTCACGCATTCCGGTGACCTACTGGTCGGTAGGAATGACGCATCGAGTCAACCGTCAAATTTCCGACTCCCACGACCGCTGAAGGTACCGCAAAGATGTAACACCGGAGGGACGCGCAGCGCTCTCCCTGATGGCTCCGGGGGGACCACCATCAACGCTGGCCGGCACGGCAGCCGCCAGCCCCGTGGACATCTGGAAGGACGTGCGATGACCGATGGTCTGGAACGGCCGGGGGTGCTGGCTGACGAACACGCCCCGAAGACCCCCTGCTGGAGCTGCGGCTCCTGCGGTGACGAGTGGCCGTGCGCGACGAAGCGCACCCGGCTGCTGGCGGAGTACGGAGGTGATCGCGCCATGCTCAGCGTCTATCTGGGCTCCTGCCTCGCCGCCGCCACCGAAGATCTGCGCGCCGCCCCGGTGATGTCGCTCCAGGACCGGTTCATCGGCTGGTTGCCGCGCGGCTCCCGGCGTAGCTGAGCCTCTGGTGGCCCCGCCGCCGGGTGGGGCCACCAGAGGGGCGTTTCAGCGACGTCGGGGCCGCCGGGTCACCGCGAAACCGAACACGCCGGCCACCCCGGCGAGCACGCCGCCGATGCCGGTCCAGACCCAGCGCGAGCCGAGATCCGGCAACCAGCCCGCCAGCGAGTCGCCCTCGTCGTCGGCCTCCGCGTCCACCGGGGGTACGGCGTTGAGCACCGTGCCGGCCTTGGTGTTCGGCACCAGCGGGGCGGCCAGCTCGCCGTCGTCGGCCGAGGCGCCCCGGTCGGCGATGGTGCCGACCAGCAGGTCGACGTCGATCGGCGCACCCAGATCCGGCTCCGGCAGGTCGATCACGGAGAGCCGGATGACGTACGTACCGGGCAGCGGGTCGGCCGACCAGGGCTCCGCCCACGGCCGCACCTCGCGCAGCGTGCAGCCCAGCACCACGTTCGACGCCTTCGCGTCCACGGTCGGGGTCTGCGCTCCCGCTGTGCACGCCTGGCGTCGGCGTAGCCCGTCGAAGACGTCCACCGTCCAGGTGGAGGCGCCGCTGCGTCCCTTCGGGAAGGTGACGGTGGCGTTGATCTCGTGCACCTGGCCGGCCGTCGCCGGGAACGACCAGTAGAGGTGGTCGCCGATCGAGGCGTCCACCCGTACCGGTTGCCCGGCGGTGATCGGGGTGGCGGTGAGGAACGACGTACCGGCACGGTTCACCGGCGTGGCGCCCGGGGAGGGGGTCGGTGCGGCGACGGCCGCAGCGGGCAGCAGGGCGGCCCCGCCGGCGGCGAGCAGCGCCGCCATTGACCGGAACAGCGCGGTACGCATCAGTTCTCCCTCCAGGTGGCGACCCACCAGCGGGTGAGCAGGCCGGCGAGCAGACCGGTGATCAGCCCGACGATGGTGAGCAGGGCGAGCAGCGCCCAGCCCCGGCCGAGGTCCGGTCCGTCCGGTGCGGGTGCGGCGGCGACCACGTCGATGGTCAACTCCACCGGCATGCCCGGGGTCGCCGCGGTGCCGGGACGCGGGGCGAACGAGTTGCTGACCACGAGGCAGACGGTGGTGGGTTCGATGACCGGCGCGGAGCTCTCCTCGGTCTCGGCGGCATCCTCATCGTCGGCGGCGGCCGACCAGCGCAGCCCGGCGGAGAGCACGTCGGCCCGTCCACTGCCGGCGTCCGCGCCCCGGACGAGTTCCCGGCCGTCGGCGGCGGTGGCCCGCAGCAGCACCCCGTAGTCCCGGTTGACGGCTCGGTCCAACGCCATGCTCACCGAAGCCCGCAGCTCCTGCCCGGGACGGATCGGCACCCGGTAGTAGCGATGCTCGGAGAACGCCTCCCGGTCGGCGTAGACGCCGGGGGCGAGCAGCGGCGCCGAGTCGCAGGCGTTCGCGCCGCCGACCACGGTCGGTGCCCGGGTGTGCGTGTCGCCGGCCCGCTCGACGAGCTGTTTGATCCGGTCGGTCAGCTCCTCGGCGCTCTGCGCGGCGGTGTAGGTTCCGCCGGTCGCGCCGGCGATGCAGAGCAACTGCCGGCGGACCTTCTCGTCGGGGGCCAGGCCGAGGGTGTCGATGACCAGGCTGGTGCCCTGGGCGGCGAGTTCCCGGGCCACCTCGCACGGGTCCGGCGGGGCGCAGGTGTCCTCGCCGTCGGTGATCAGCACGATCCGCCGGGTGGTGGCCCCGGTGCCCAGGTCCTGCGCGGCGGTGCGCAGCGCCAGCCCGACCGGAGTGAACCCGGTCGGCCGAAGTGTCGCCACCGCCGCCTTCGCGGCGGACCGGTCCACCGGGCCGACCGGCACGATCTGCTGGGTGTCCTGGCAGCCGACCTTCTTGTCCTTGCCGCGGTAGGTGGCGCCGAGCACCCGGATGCCGAGCTGTGTCTCCTCGGGTAGCGCGTCCACCACCTCGTTGAAGGCCTGCTGGGCTACCGAGATCCGGGAGCGTCCGTCGATGTCGGCGGCGCGCATCGACCCGCTGACGTCGAGCACCAGCTCGACCCGGGGCGGTTCGGGTGCCGGCTCCTCGTCGGCCCGCGCCGGGGCGGGCCCGGCCAGCGCGGTGGTCGCCAGCAGTCCGAGAAGGACCGCCGTCGATCGTCTGAAGTTGATCACGATCCGCAGTGTAGTGAGATCCACTTTGGATGATCGTTTGGGTGGAGGGGCGCGGAACTGGCGACTCCGGCCGGCTCAGGGATCACCTCTGACCGGCCGCGCCCGCGCTCAGGGTCCACGCCGGGTCACCCTCGGTCAACTGTGCGAGGGAAGGTGTGGGTCCGGCCAGCATCCGTCGGAAATCTGACCCAAGTCGACCCGTTGTGCCGGTGGTGCGCGGTGGTTAAGCTCTTCTTGCGCGCCCCAATCGCCCGCTTCCCCCGTGGCAGGCGATCGGGGCGCGCGTCTTTGTCAAGAAGGGCCCGCACGCTTCGGCGTGCGGGCCCTTCTTCCGTCGCGCTGTGCGGCGCGTCGCCTGTCGATGCTTATATCCACCGACCGTCGAGCCACATCCGGGACAGCCAGTCCGAGTACGGAATCACCCGGCCGACGAAGATCGGATAGAAGTACGCGAAGCAGAGCGCCACCAACAGCACGTACGCCCCCGCCGCGATGCTGCCCACCAGTCGGCGCTCATAACTCGGATCGCCGGGCACCAGCGGCGCCACCGCACCCACGTCACCCCCGGCGGGCGCGATCAGCGCGCCCAGCACGTACACCACGGCCAGCACCAGGAACGGCACCGCCGGCGCGGCGTAGAACGAGAACATTGTCCGGCCGTCGAGGGCGAACCAGAACCACGGCAGCAGCCCGGCGGCCACGGTGAGCAGGATCGCGCCGGCCCGCCAGTCCCGACGGGCCACACCCAGCCAGACCAGCGCCACCAGGGCGGGCAGGAACGACCACCAGAGCAGCGGAGTGCCGAGCAGCAGGATCTCGGAGGAGCAGGTCGCCTCGCCGCAGACGCCGGTGTTGGCGTAGTGGAAGGCCACCGGCCGGCCCAACAGCAACCACTGCCAGGGCCACGACTGGTACTTGTGCGCGTCGTCGAGCTGGGCGTGGAAGCCGTACGCCGCGCGGTGGTACTCGAACAGATTGATCAGCGGGCCGATCACCGGGCGGTCGCTGAGCGGGGCGCTCGGGTAGGACGACGCGAGCCGGTAGTAACCGTCGTCGGTGAGCAGCCAGCCCGACCAGGTGGCGAGGTAGGTGCCGACCATGACCACGCCGGCGAGCACCAGCCAGGGCAGCTCGTCGACAAGCGTGTCCCGCCAGGGCCGGCGGACCCCCGCCGAGCGGCGGACGCCGACCTCCCAGAAGAGCACCAGCAGGGCGAAGGCCGGCACGAAGTACAGGGCGCTCCACTTCACCGCGCAGGCGCAGCCGATCAGCACCCCGGCGGCCAGCCGCCACCACGGCCAGGTGCGCCAACCGGTCGGCGGCCGGCCGGCCCGGCCCGGCTGGCTCGGATCGAGCCCGTCGTCCAGAGCCCGTGCCCAGCGCCGGCGGCGGGCGTCCCGATCGAGCACCAGCGCGCCGAACGCGGCCAGCACGAAGAAGAGCAGGAAGATGTCGAGCAGCGCCGCGCGGGACAGCACCAGGTGGAAGCCGTCCAGGGCGAGCAGCAGGCCGGCCGCGCAGCCGAGCACCGTCGAGCGGAACATCCGCCGACCGATGCGGACCAGCAGCAGCACCGACAGCGTGCCGATCACGGCCGCCGAGAATCGCCAGCCGAACTCCGGCGCGGTGGTCATCAGGTGCCCGGGGACGGAGACCTTGGAATCGGCGTCCTGGTAGCCGAAGGCCCACTCGCCGACGCCAATCAACCACTTGCCCAGCGGTGGGTGCACCACGTACGACGGGACGTTGTCCTTGTAGTTCCACTCCACGCCACGCGAGATCAGCCCGTAGGCGTCCTTGGCGTAGTACGTCTCGTCGAAGATCTTGCCCTTCGGGCTGGACAGCCCGACGAAGCGCACGATCGCCGCGATGGCCACCACCACTGCCGTGGCCAGCCAGGAGAACCGGTCCACCTGGGTGTCGACGGTGGCGAACCGTCGCCGGACCACCGCGGCCACCCCGCCGCCCTCGGCGCTCGGTGTCGTCGGCTCCTGGGTGGCACTGGGCTCGCCCGTCACCTGGATCATCTTGTCCGGATCGGCGCTCGGGCTCTGCGCTGTCGACGCACTCGTCACCCGGCGATCGTAGGCTGCCAAGGTGTCTCGCGGCGTCCGTCGTCCCTGATACCGGTATTCCCAGCAATGAAGGAGACGAATTCGTGGGTGAAATGTCCGAAGTTGGGCGCCTGATTCTGCTCGGTGCTCCGCTCGGCAACCCCGCCGACGCCTCGGCCCGGCTTCGGGAGGTGCTGATCAGCGCCGACGTGGTCGCTGCCGAGGACACCCGCCGGCTCACCCGGCTGGCCCGCGATCTCGACCTCACCGTCGGCGGTCGAATCGTCTCCTACTTCGAAGGCAACGAGGAGCGGCGCACCCCCGAGCTGGTCGAGGCCATCCTCGGCGGGTACGTGGTGGCGCTGGTCACCGACGGCGGGATGCCGAGCGTCTCCGACCCCGGCTACCGGCTGGTCCGTGCCACGTTGGACGTCGGGGCGCCGGTCACCGTCGCCCCCGGGCCCAGCGCGGTCACCACCGCGCTGGCCGTCTCCGGGTTGCCCTGCGACCGGTTCTGCTTCGAGGGCTTCCTGCCCCGCACCCCCGGCGGCCGCCGATCCCGGCTGCGCGCGCTCGCCGCCGAGGAGCGCACCCTGGTCTTCTTCGAGGCGCCGCACCGGATCGCGGCGACGCTCACCGACCTGGCCGACACGTTCGGGGCGGACCGGCCGGCCGCGCTCTGCCGCGAACTCACCAAGACCTACGAGGAAGTGCTCCGCCGACCCCTCGGCGAGCTGGCCCGATGGGCCACCGAGGGAGACCCGCGCGGAGAGATCACCCTGGTGGTGGCCGGAGCTCCGGTGACCGCCGCCGAACGCCCCGACGACGACACCCTGCGCGCCGCCGTCGCCGAGCGGGAGGCCGCCGGTCGGTCCCGCCGGGACGCCATCACCGACGTCGCCACCGAGTACGCGCTGCGCCGCCGCGACGTCTACACGATCGTGCACAGCTGACCGAGGTGGTCGGGCCCGCCTGACGGCCGAGTCACCACGCGGCGGCCAGGAAGCCGACGGTGATCATCGTGGGGCCGGCGATGGCGGCGGCCATCGCCCAGCGGCGGTGTCGGCGGCCGGGCAGCCGGGCCGACCCGGTCCACCGGACGATGCCGGCGGTGCAGCCCAGCACCACCAGCAGACCGGGCAGCCACCGCAGGTGCCGGCCCACGCCGACGTCCGCGTACGCGGTGCCGCTGTCCGGGCCGGTCATCCGCGCCGGCAGCCGGGTGCCGGCCGCGCTCCCCTCGACGGGCACGCCGCTGACCCGGACGCCGTGGGCGATGAACCGCCCGTCCTCCGCCGTGAAGATTCCCCGGCACCGCTGGGTGAGCCCGTCGCCGGAGCAGCCGTCGATCACCACCGTGCCCGTCCGGGCGTGCCCCACGGCGAGCCAGAACGGGCCGGCGCTGACCCAGGCGAAGAAGGCCGCGACCAGGCTCAGCAGCACCAGCGCGGCGAGCCCGGGCAGCGGATCCGGCGGTGGGGGCGGGCGGCTGGGTGCCCGGCGTCGCGCCAGCCGGAAGCCGCGAAACCGCTCCGGTGCCGGGTCCTTGCGGACCGGGGTGCCATCCCAGTGCACCTGCTCGATCGGTGCCCAGAAGGCACCACCGTCGGCGTCCGTCGGGCCGCCGTCGGGCTGCTGGCCCCGTTGCCGGCGGCCCTGCTGCCGGACCGGCACCCGACGCGGCACCGCGTCCACCGGCGCGCCGGTGGTCGGCTCCACCTCGACGGGCTCCGCGCTGGCCGGCGCCGCGCCGGCCGGCGGGCCCGCCGAGCCGGGCCGGGCCGGGCTGGGTACGGGTGCCGCCGGGGTCGGACGGGTCGGCGTGGGCGAGGGCGCCGCCGGCGTGGGGCGGGCCGGGGTGGCGGACCTCCCCGCCGGGGTGGGCCGCTGCGCACCCGGGTCGGCGCTGGGCACCGGCCGGGGCTGCGGCGCGACCCCGGCGGCCCGGAGCGCGGCGTGCTCGGGCCCCGGGTCGTCGCCGACCGCCGGCCCGGTGGGACGGTCCTCGTGGTCCCGTGCCGCTCCTCTGCCCGTCACGACGTTCATTGCACACCGCCGCAGGAGGCGAAACGGGCAGCTGAGCCGCGTGTCGACGACAAATCGGACCAACGGGCGAGGTGGTCGGCCCGGTCCGCCGGTCGGGCACCCCCCATTGGTTCGCGGACGCCCCGGACGGGTCACTAGGCTTGCTGCTCATGAGTCACGTTCTCGCGGCAGTGGCCTGGCCGTACGCCAACGGCCCCCGCCACATCGGCCACGTCTCCGGTTTCGGCGTTCCCTCCGACGTCTTCGCCCGGTACATGCGGATGGCCGGCCACGACGTGCTCATGGTCTCCGGCACCGACGAGCACGGCACCCCGATCCAGGTGCAGGCCGACGCCGACGGGGTGACCCCGCGCGAGCTGGCCGACCGGTACAACAGGGTGATCGTCGAGGACCTGCACGGCCTCGGTCTCTCCTACGACCTGTTCACCCGCACCACCACCCGCAACCACTACGCGGTGGTGCAGGAGCTGTTCGAGGGGATGTACCGCAACGGCTACATCGTGCCGAAGACCACCATGGGCGCGATCTCCCCGTCCACCGGCCGTACCCTGCCCGACCGCTACATCGAGGGCACCTGCCCGATCTGCGGGTACGACAGCGCCCGCGGTGACCAGTGCGACAACTGCGGAAACCAGCTCGACCCGATCGATCTGATCGACCCGAAGTCGCGGATCAACGGGGAGACTCCGAAGTTCGTCGAGACCGAGCACTTCTTCCTGGACCTGCCGGCCCTGGCCGAGGTGCTGCGGCAGTGGCTGGACACCCGCGAGGGGTGGCGGCCCAACGTGCTGCGGTTCTCCCGCAACCTGCTCGACGACCTCCAGCCCCGGGCGATCACCCGGGACCTGGAGTGGGGCGTACCGATCCCGCTCGACGGCTGGCGCGACCGGCCGGACAAGCGGATCTACGTGTGGTTCGACGCCGTGATCGGCTACCTGTCCGCCTCGATCGAATGGGCCCGCCGCTCCGGCGACCCGGACGCGTGGCGAAAGTATTGGAACTCCAAGGACGGCGCGGGCAGCGTCCCATCGGCCGACGGAGTCGGCGGCGACGCCCAGTCCTACTACTTCATGGGCAAGGACAACATCGTCTTCCACTCGGTGATCTGGCCGGCGCTGCTCTCCGGCTACTCCGGCGAGGGCTCCCGGGACGGGGAGCCGGGCGAGCTGGGCCGGCTCAACCTGCCCACCGAGGTGGTCTCGAGCGAGTACCTGACCATGGAGGGGCGCAAGTTCTCGTCGTCCCGCAAGGTGGTCATCTACGTTCGTGACTTCCTGGAGCGCTACGACGCCGACGCGCTGCGCTACTTCATCGCCGCCGCCGGCCCGGAGAGCAACGACACCGACTTCACCTGGGCCGAGTTCCTGCGCCGCAACAACGACGAGTTGGTCGCCGGCTGGGGCAACCTGGTCAACCGGTGTGTCTCGATGGCCGCGAAGAACTTCGGGGCGATCCCGCCGGTCGACCCGGCCGGGCTCACCGAGGCCGACGAGGCGCTGCTCGCTGTCGCCCGGGTCGGCTTCACCACGGTCGGCGACCTGATCGGCCGGCACCGGCAGAAGCAGGCGATCGGTGAGGCCATGAAGGTGGTCGCCGAGGCCAACCGGTACCTCTCCGAGCAGGCGCCCTGGAAGCTCAAGGACGAGGCGGACAAGCCCCGCATGGGCACCATCCTGCACGTCGCCCTTCAGGTGATCAGCGACGCCAACACGCTGCTCACCCCGTTCCTGCCGCACTCCGCGCAGCAGGTGCACGAGCTGCTCGGAGGCACCGGCGTGCACGCGCCGATGCCGGTGATCGAGCAGGTCGACGACCTGGACGGCGGCCCGGCGTACCCGGTGCTCACCGGGGACTACACCGTCGGCGCGCGCTGGGAGTCGGTGTCGATCGAGGCGGGCCGCCCGCTCGCCGCGCCGAAGCCGGTGTTCCGCAAGCTCGACCCGTCGATCGTCGACGAGGAGTTGGCCCGGCTCGCCGACTGAACGCGCGACGCGCGGCGGCGGGACGCCCCGCCGCCGCGCGCCGTCACATCGCGTACCGGGTGTCCATCACCTGGTCGTCGGTCACCTCGGCGGCCGGCGCCCAGACCTCGTAGACGCCTCGTTCCTGGCACTGCGCGCCGGTGCTCGCCACGCTGTCCGGGTTCGGATAGCGCAGCCGCATCCGCAGCCAGCCGGCCTCCTCCCGCAGCACCAGGCACGGCACCCCCCGCCACTGGGCGAACCGGACCCGGCGGGCCACCGCCTCCACCGGGTAACGGGCCGCCCGGGTCATCGCCAGCACCCGGAACCCGCCGGGCAGGTCGGCGACCGCCTCGTACTCGTTCTCGCCGTACATGCCGACCAGTTGGGTGGAGCGGGGCGCGTCGGCGTTCGGCACGTACTCCTGGTCCGGGGAGAGGCCCGGCACCGCGGCCAGCAGGTGCCGCCACTGCGGGCCCACCATCCGCAGCCACCCGCGCTGCTCGGCCTGGTAGGTGTACAGCACCACCTCCACCCCCTCCGCCGGGTAGGCGACCAGGGCGGCGTTCGCCGGCATCGGCAGGTCGGCGAAGTCCCGGGTGATGAACTCCGGGATCAGCTGACCGTTGCTGGGGACGAAGCCGGTGCCCAGCACCGGGGCGCCGAGCCGGTCCCGGGAGGCCAGCGCGGTCAGGCCGCGGTGCGCCGGGCCCGCCGGCACGTCGTAGTCGCCCGGGTCGGACGCGCGCCAGCGCAGCGCGTACGCCACGTCCGGGCCGTCCCGGCCAGCGTCACCATCGGTACGCAGCACCGTCGTCGTCGCCGGCGTACGCAAGTGCGCCACATCGTGCTCCCGGTAGCAGAAGCCGTGCGGCAGCCAACCCCGTACGTAGCCGGCGACCTGCTGGGTCGAGAGCACCTTCATCATCCGGGTGCCCCGCCGGACCACCGCCGACGCGCGTGCCATCGCCAGCATCGGGTCACCCGCCGCCGCCGGCTGCTGGCTGAGCTGGTGCAGGTACGCCCAACCCCGCTCGCGATGGGCGGGCATCAGCAGCGGCGTCTCCGGCTCGTCGGCCGGCTCCGTCGCCCCGTACACCGCGGTCACCTCGGTGACGTGCACGAACCGGCGCCACGGCAGGGCGCTACCCGGGCGGGGCGCCCACTCGAAGCCGGCCACCTCGTCGGCGCTGAACAACTCGTACGCGGCGCCTCGGGCGATCTCCTCGGCCGGGTACACGCCGCCACCGAACGCCACGTGCAGTCCGGTCCGTTCGCCGGCGCTACCGCCGGCCTGGGGGGTGACGCTCATGCCGTCACCTTCCGCTCTTCGGTGAGATGGGTGCCGTCACGCTGTCACCGCCGCCTCGTGGTGCATGAGTCCACTCACGCGGCGACCGTAGAGTCGCACGGCGTAGCCGGGGTGAACGTCGGGTGGCGGGCAGATGGACAGACCTGGTGTGTGATGCTGTCGCTGATGAGCGAGCCCACTGAATCCCGCCGCGAGCGTGCCGCCCGGCGGGCCGGAGAGTTTCCGCCCGCCCCCGAGTCGTTGCCCCGGGCGGTGCTGGACAGCCACACCCACCTGGACATCACGGTCAGCGAGGCCGGCGTGCCCGGCGGCGGGCCGGCCGACGACCCGGTCGCGGTGGCCATCGCGCTGGCCGCGAAGGTCGGCGTGGACCGACTGGTCCAGGTGGGGGTGGACGTCGCCTCCTCCCGGTGGGGCGCGGACACCGCCGACCGGTACCCCGCCGTGCTGGCCACCGTGGCGCTGCACCCCAACGAGGCGCCCCGGCTGGGCGACCTCGACGAGGCGTTGCGGGAGATCGAGTCACTCGCCGCCCGCGACCGGGTCCGGGGGATCGGCGAGACCGGAATGGACTTCTTCCGGACCGGCGACGAGGGCCGTGCCGCGCAGGAGGCGAGTTTCCGGGCGCACATCGCCATCGCCAAGCGGTACGGCAAGACGCTGGTCATCCACGACCGCGACGCGCACGCCGACGTGCTGCGGATCCTCGACGACGAGGGCGCTCCCGACCGGGTGGTGCTGCACTGCTTCTCCGGTGACGCCGACTTCGCCCGCGAGTGCGTCCGCCGCGGCTACCTGCTGAGCTTCGCCGGCACCGTCACCTTCGGCAGCGCGACGGCGCTGCGCGAGGCCGCCGCGCTCACCCCCGTGGACCAGATGCTGGTGGAGACCGACGCCCCGTACCTCACCCCGATGCCGTACCGCGGCCGGCCGAACGCGTCGTACCTGATCCCGCTCACCGTCCGCGCGCTCGCCGCGACCACCGGCAGTGACCTGGACGAGCTGTGTGCGGCCATCTCCGCCACCGGCGACCGGGCCTTCGGCCCGTGGTGAGCCCGGCCCGACGGTCGGCACCGACCCCGTCGCTACGCTGCCAGCCATGACCGGTCTCCTCGGCCCGGCGGAGATCCGGGAACTCGCCGCCCGGTTGGGCGTCGCGCCCACCAAGAAGCTGGGCCAGAACTTCGTGCACGACCCGAACACCGTGCGCCGGATCGTCACCGCGGCCGGCCTCACCCCCGACGACGTGGCTCTGGAGGTGGGGCCCGGGCTCGGCTCGCTGACCCTGGGGCTGCTGCCGGTCGCCGGTCACCTGCACGCCGTCGAGATCGACCCGGTGCTGGCCGGGGCGCTGCCGGAGACCGTCGCGCGGCACGCCGGGGCCGATGCCGCCCGGCTCACCGTGCACCGCGCGGACGCGCTGCGTATCGCCGCCGCCGAGCTGGCCGACCCGCCACCGACGGCGCTGGTGGCGAATCTGCCCTACAACGTCGCGGTGCCCGTGGTGCTGCACCTGCTCGCCGTGCTGCCCACCCTGCGACACGGCCTGGTGATGGTGCAGAAGGAGGTCGCCGACCGGCTGGTCGCCGGTCCCGGCTCCAAGGTGTACGGCATCCCGTCGGTCAAACTCGCCTGGTACGCCCACGCCCGCGGCGCCGGCAAGGTGCCGCCGAACGTGTTCTGGCCGGTGCCCAACGTCGACTCCGGCCTGGTCGCCTTCACCTGCCACGAGCCGCCCCGCGCCGACGTACCCCGGGAGCGGGTTTTCGCCGTGGTGGACGCGGCGTTCGCGCAGCGCCGCAAGACGCTGCGCGCCGCGTTGGCCGGTTGGGCCGGTGGCGCGGACCGGGCCGCCGCGGCGCTCACCGCCGCCGGCGTCGACCCCGGCGCCCGTGGGGAGTCACTGACCGTCGAGCAGTTCGCCGCCATCGCCGCGTCGGCTCCGGTCGGTACGCCGGCCGGGAAGTAGGCTGACGCCGTGCCCGCCGAGGACGCCGAGGAGCTGATCGTGGCCAAGCCGTTCGACATCCGCCTGCACCTGCGGGACACCACCCCGTGACCGAGGCCTGGCGACCGGACGACGAGGACGAGCGACGTGGGGTCGTCGGCCCGGTGCGGGTGCGGGTGCCCGCGAAGGTCAACCTGCACCTCGGGGTGGGCCCGCTGCGCCGGGACGGCTACCACGAGCTGAACACGATCTACCACGCCATCTCGATCTACGACGAGCTGACGGCCCGCCGGGGCGACACCCTCGCCCTGACCATGGAGGGTGAGGGCACCGGCGAGCTGGCCCTGGACGACAGCAACCTGGTGATCCGCGCCGCGCACGCCCTCGCCGGGTACGCGGGGGTGCTGCCGCACGCCCGACTGCACCTGCGCAAGCAGATCCCGCTCGCCGGTGGGCTGGCCGGTGGCAGCGCCGACGCGGCTGCCGCGCTGGTGGCCTGCGACGCGCTCTGGGGCACCGGGCTGTCCCGCGACGAGCTGGCCGGCATCGCCGCCGACCTCGGCTCCGACGTGCCGTTCCTGATCTACGGTGGCACCGCGCTGGGCACCGGCCGGGGTGAGGCGATCAGCCCCGTGCTGGCCCGCCCCACCTCCTGGCACTGGGTGGTGGCGATCGCCGACGTCGGCCTGTCCACCCCGGCCGCGTACCGGGAGCTGGATCGGCTCCGCGACTCCGGTGCCGCTGGCGCCCCGCTGGGCAGCACCGACGCCCTGCTGGGCGCGCTGCGCCAGCGCGACCCCCGAGTGCTCGCCCGTACGCTCGGCAATGACCTCCAGGACGCCGCGCTGGCCATGCGCCCGGCGCTTGCCGACACTCTCAAGGCCGGCGAGGCGGCCGGCGCGCTCGCCGGCATCGTCTCCGGCTCCGGCCCGACCTGCGTGTTTCTCGCGGCCGACGCGACCGACGCGGAGCGGATCGCCGCCGAGCTGACCGCCGCGGGCGTCTGCCGGCAGGCGCGGGTCGCGCACGGTCCGGTCGCCGGCGCCCGGGTCGGCTGACGAGGCGTCCCGCCGGGGTCGCTGGCACGCGGCGCGGGCGTTCGGGGCGTCCGCGTACCCTTGGGACAGGCGTCCAGGTGCCCGCCGGCATCGGGACGCCTTGATCATGAAGGGTGGAACGTGGCGAACATCGTCAATCTGGACCGGGTGTCCAAGGGGTACGGCGCCGCCGGGCGGCTGCTCACGGACGTCTCGCTCGGCCTGGACGACGCCGACCGGATCGGCGTGGTCGGCCTCAACGGTGCCGGCAAGTCCACCCTGCTGCGGCTGCTCACCAAGCAGGAGGACCCCGACGACGGTCGGGTGACCCACCGCCGTGACCTGCGTGTGCTCTGGCTGCCGCAGCAGCTCACCCTCGCCCCCGAGGCCACCGTCCGGGACGTGGTGCTCGGCACCGCCTGGCTCGCCGAGGGCATGGGGGCCGAGCACGAGTGGGCCGGCGACTCCGGGGTGCGGGCCATCCTCGACGGCCTCGGCATGCCGCACCTCGGCCTCGACCAGCCGGTCGGCCCGATGTCCGGTGGCGAACGCCGCCGGGTGGCGCTCGCCGCGCTGCTCGTCCGCGACTCCGACCTGCTCATCCTCGACGAGCCCACCAACCACCTGGACGTCGGCGGTGTCGACTGGCTGGCCCGGCACCTGGTCGGGCGCAAGGGCGCCCTGGTCGTGGTCACCCACGACCGGTGGTTCCTGGACGCGGTCTGCACCACCACCTGGGAGGTCGCCGACCAGACCGTTCGCGCCTACGAGGGTGGCTTCGCCGCGTGGACCCTCGCCCGCGCCGAGCGCGAGCGGGTCGCCGCCGCCACCGAGGCCCGCCGGCAGAACCTGCTCCGCAAGGAGATCGCCTGGCTGCGCCGTGGCCCGCCCGCCCGGACCTCCAAGCCCCAGTTCCGCATCGACGCCGCGAACGCGTTGATCGCCGACGTGCCGCCGGCGCGCGACACGATGTCGTTGCAGCGGATGGCCACCTCCCGGCTGGGCAAGCAGGTGTACGACCTGGAGAACGTCGAGCTGCACGCCGGCCCGAAGGAGATCCTGCGCGACGTCACCTGGCTGGTCGGCCCCGGCGACCGGATCGCCATCCTCGGCGCCAACGGCGCCGGCAAGACCACGCTGCTGCGGATGCTCGCCGGCATCACCCGCCCCGATGGTGGCCGCCTCGGCACCGGCTCCACCGTGCGGCCCGCGTTCCTCTCCCAGGAGCTCACCGAGCTGCCCGGGCACCTGCGGGTGCTGGAAGCGGTGGAGGAGGTCGCCCGCCGGGTGCAGCTCGGGGACCGGGAGGTCTCCGCCGCGCAACTCGCCGAGGTGTTCGGCTTCGACGACCGCCGCCTCTGGACCCCGGTCAGTGACCTCTCCGGTGGGGAGCGCCGCCGGTTGCAGATGCTGCGGCTGCTGGCCGGCGAGCCCAACGTGCTGCTCTTCGACGAGCCCACCAACGACCTGGACACGGACACCCTCGCCTCGCTGGAGGACCTGCTCGACTCGTGGCCCGGCACGATCATCGTGGCCAGTCACGACCGGTACCTGATCGAGCGGGTCACCGACACGGCGTACGGGATGTTCGGCGACGGCCGGCTGGTGCACCTGCCGGGCGGTGTGGACGAATACCTCGCGCGGACCGCCGAGCGGGCCGGCTCTCCCCGGGCGGGCGTCACCTCGACCTCCGCGCCCGCCGCCCCCTCCGGAGGCGGCATGTCCGCCGCCGAGGTCCGCCAGGCCCGCAAGGAGCTGACCCGGCTGGAGCGGCAACTCGGCAAGCTCGACCAGCGCGAGACCACGCTGCTCGATCAGCTCGCGGCGGACGCCACCGACTACGCCCGGGTCGCCGAGTTGGACACCCAGCTCAAGGATCTGCGCGCCGAACGGGAGCGGATCGAGGAGAGCTGGATGACTCTCGCCGAGGACCTGCCCGAGAGCTGACCGGCCGGGCGCGCCGGCCCAGGCCCCGTGTGCGGCGTCACACCACCACATGCGAGACAATCGTCGGCGACACCTACCCCACGGCGTTGGAGACACAGACATGGCCCACACCCCCGTCAACCACCCCGCGCGGCCGATCTACCGGGCGATCGGCGGGCTGACCGGTCTGTACCTGGTCGTCTTCGGTGTGCTCGGCATCATCGCGAGCACCGGGAACGAGATCCTCGCCCAGGACGACACCCGGGTCCTCGGTCAGGGCACCAACCTCGGCTTCTCGCTGCTCAGCGTGCTGCTCGGGATCGTCGTGCTGGTCGGCACCGCGCTCGGCCGCAACATCGACGTGGCGATCAACCAGTGGCTGGCGTACAGCCTCATGGTGGTCAGCCTGGCGGGTCTCGCGTTCATCCGGACCGATGCCAACATCTTCAACTTCAGCATCACCACCGTGATCGTGGTGATGACGGCCGCCCTGGTGCTGCTCATGGTCGGCATGTACGGCAAGGTCGGCACGGAGGATGAGGCGGAGGCGTTCCAGAAGGCTCGTCTCGTTCTCTGATCGTTGGTTGCGGCCGTGGGTTTTCTACGGTTGCGGCCGTGGGTTTTCGCCGGAGCCCGAGCTGCTCCGGGCGGTCAGGCTTGATCCCTGCGCAGCTCGGGCTCCGGCGAAAACCTGACCTGGTCCAGCCATTCGGCGGACCTCCCGCATTGGGGTTTTCCCAGACAGTCGGCTAGGCATTGGGCGACAATTCCCCTGAAACGGTCACATCAGGGGGTCTGGGCATGCCGCACTTTCCGGTTAACCATCCGGCACGGCCGCTCTACCGGGTCCTCTCCGGGCTGATCGGCGTCTACATCCTGGTCTTCGGCGTCTGGGGCGTCGCCGAGACGATCGGCGATCCGCTCTTCGACCGCAGCAGCACCTGGGCCCTCGGACTCCGGACCAACCTGGCCTTCTCGCTCGCCTCGGTGATCTTCGGGATCGTCCTGATCATCGGGGCGTCGCGGCGCACCAACCTCGGCCACTACATGAACCTCACCGCCGGCGTGGTGTTCCTGGTGACCAGCATCCTGATGATGTCGGTGCTACAGACCGAGGCGAACTTCCTCAACTTCTCGATGTCGACAGTGGTCGTGTCGATGCTGTTCGGCCTGATCCTGCTCGGCACCGGCCTCTACGACAAGGTCGGCCCACCGGAATCCGCCGAGGCGGAGTTGGAGCACCGCAAGCACCCGGTGGCCGACGTGCACCGCCGCTGATCGGGGTCAGTGACGTCGCGCGGTGATCAGCGTCGGCTTCGCCTCCAGGTGCGACAACCCGTTCCAGGCCAGGTTGACGAGGTGCGCCGCCACGGTCTCCTTGCGCGGCTTCCGCACCTCCAACCACCAGCGGCCGGTCAACGCCACCATGCCGACCAGCGCCTGCGAGTACAGCTCGGCGAGCTTCGGGTCGTACCCGCGGCTCTTGAACTCGGCACCCAGGATGTGCTCGACCTGGTGCGCCACGTCGTTCATGACGCTGCTGAAGTTGGCCGTGCCGGACATCAGCGGCGACTCGCGGACCAGCACCCGGAAACCGCTGGCCTCCTCCTCGATGTAGCCCAGCAGGGCCAGCGCCGCCTGTTCCAGCAGCTCGCGCGGATGCCCGGCGGTCAACGCCGTGGTGATCCGGTCCAGCAGGGCCCGGACCTCCCGGTCCACCACCACCGCGTAGAGCCCTTCCTTGCCACCGAAGTGCTCGTACACCACCGGCTTGGAGACCTTGGCGCGGGCCGCCACCTCCTCGATGGAGGTGGCGTCGAAACCGCGCTCGGCGAAGAGTTGCCGGCCGGTCGCGATCAACTGCTCCCGTCGTTGGGCCGCCGACATGCGGACCCGGGAGGGGGCCTTGGCTTTCGGTGCCGCCGTCGGCGTCGTCCGTCGGCCGGTGACCGCCGCCCCCGCGTCGTCGCTGACCTCAGGCATGTCGCCGCCTTGCTGGCGCTCGGTGACGCCCTGCCGTGGAATGGTTCCTCCGCTGTGCCCGTTCACGTCGTCGCCTCACTGTCGGGCGGTCCGACCACCCTGCCGCGCCGTCTGACCGTACCCGGATCGGGCCGGGCCCCCCGTCCGCCGAGTCGTCCGATCCCCCCGCATGGCTCGGTCATCCGGCCATCCTGCCAGGCGGCGTCCCCGTGCACCGCCCGGTTTCAGCGGGGTGCGACCGGCTTCACGAGCTTGGCGGCCAGGCGCTCCGGCTTTGGCCAGCGCACCTGCGTTGCCGCGCCGACCTTCTCGAACAACCAGATCACCCGGGCGGAGATGTCCACCTGACCCCGCAGCACGCCGTGCCGAGCGCTGGTCGGGTCGGCGTGGTGCAGGTTGTGCCAGCTCTCGCCGAACGACAGGATCGCCAGCGGCCAGAAGTTCGACGCGCGGTCGCCCTGACGCATCGCGAACGGACGCTCGCCGTAGACGTGGCAGACCGAGTTGATCGCCCAGGTGACGTGGTGCAGGAGGCCGATCCGGACCAGCCCGGCCCAGAAGAACGCGGTCAGCGCCCCCTGCCAGGACCAGGTCACCAGGCCGCCGATCAGCGCCGGGCCGAGTAGTGAGATGGCCACCAGCGCGGGGAAGAGCCGGTCGACCCGGCTGATGTCCCGGTCGGCGATGAGGTCCGGTGCGAAACGCCCGCGGTTGGACAGTTCCCGGCGGAACAGCCAGCCCACGTGTGCGTGGAACAGGCCCCGGGTCAACGCCCAGAAGCTGGTGCCGAAGCGCCACGGCGAGTGCGGGTCACCCTCCAGGTCGGAGAAGGCGTGGTGCCGCCGGTGGTCGGCGACCCACTGAATGATCTCGCCCTGCACCGCCAGCGAACCCGCGACCGCCAGCGTCACCCGCAGCCACCGCTTGGCCTTGAACGAGCCGTGCGTGAAGTAGCGGTGGAAGCCGACGGTGATGCCGAGCCCGGAGACGACGTACCAGACCAGGCCGATGATCACGTCGGTCCAGCCCAGCCAGCCGCCCCACGCCACCGGAACGGCGACCAGCAGGGCGACGAAGGGGATGACCACGAAAGCCCAGAGGGCGGCCAGGATGCCGGGGGACTGGCTGCCGTCGGTGAGTGGTTTGGGGCCGGGGCCGGCGGTGTTGGGATCGAGCAGAGCAGTGGACATGGGACCTCGCAGGGGGATGGAAACGATCACGAAGCTACGCCTACGTCACCGTAACTTACGGCACCGTAGATCGCACGGGGAAGTTTTGAATGATCTTCGCGTAAGTGCTCAAAATTGCAGGTCAGCTGGTCCTGCGGCGGGTACCCGACTGGCCCGGGGAACGAGCTACCAAGGTGCGGACCGCCCGCCCCGGAAGGTCGACGCCGTCGATCTCCCGCGGTGCGGCGGGATGAGCGCTGGCGTCCGGCGGCCGGGGCGCTAAGGTGTAGCGGCGGGATGTCCAATCCCTCATGCGACGTGCTCGCGTCGCTGATCGGCCGTGGTGTAATTGGCAACACCCGGGTCTTTGGTACCCGTATTTCAGGTTCGAACCCTGGCGGCCGAGCTGCCCACCTACGTCCGTTTTAGGATCCGGTGGGGGTAAGAGGGAAACGTGCCGGGCCTCGCGGCTAGCATGGCCGCGAGAGTGTCCGCCGTCCCGACGGGAGCCACGTCGTGCCCCAGCCCCACCTCCGTACCGTCGTCGTACTTGCCGCCGGTGAGGGCAAGCGGATGAAGTCCACACTGCCCAAGGTGCTGCACCCCCTGCTCGGTCGGACCCTCCTCGGTCACGTGCTGAGCGCCGCCGCCCCGCTGGGCGCGGACCGCACCGTCGTCGTGGTGGGGCACGGCGCCGACCAGGTCCGGGCGCACCTGTCCGAGGTCGCCCCGGACGCCACGCCGGTGCTCCAAGCCGAGCAGCTCGGCACCGGGCACGCCGTGCGGATCGCGCTGGAGGCCGTACCGGACGGCGCCGGCACGGTCGTGGTGATCAACGGGGACGTGCCCCTGCTGCGACCCGAGACGGTGGGCGCGCTGGTGACCGCGCACGAGGAGGCCGCCGCGGCGGCCACCGTGCTGGCCGCCGAGGTGCCCGACCCGACCGGCCTCGGCCGGATCGTCCGGGACGCCGACGGCCACCTGGAGCAGATCGTCGAGGAACGCGACGCCGACGCGACGCAGCGCGCGATTCGGGAGATCAACGCCGGCATCTACGCGTTCGACGCGGTGCGGCTGCGCGAGGCGCTGGGCAAGCTCTCCACCGACAACGACCAGGGCGAGGAGTACCTGACCGACGTCTTCGGCCTGCTCCGCTCGGCCGGTGAGCCGGTGGCGGTGCACGTCGCCGTGGACCACGTCGAGACGCTGGGCTGCAACGACCGGGTGGAACTGGCGAACCTGCGCCGGCTGCTGCGCGACCGGATCAACGATGCCTGGATGCGCACCGGGGTGAGCCTGCTCGACCCGGCCACCACCTGGATCGACGTGACGGTCGCGCTGGACCGGGACGCGGTGGTCGACCAGAACACCCAGTTGTGCGGCGGCACGGTGGTGGGGACGGGCGCACTGATCGGGCCGGACGTCACGCTGGTCGACACGGTCGTCGGCCCCGCCGCGTCGGTGGTCCGCAGCCACGTCGTCGGCGCCGAGGTGGGTCCGGGCGCGACCGTCGGGCCGTACGCGTACCTGCGGTCGGCCGCCCAGCTGGCCGAGAACGTGAAGATCGGCACGTTCGTCGAGGTGAAGAACTCGCAGATCGGCGCCGGCACGAAGGTGCCGCACCTGACCTACGTCGGCGACGCAACGATCGGCGAGCAGACCAACATCGGCGCCGCGTCGGTCTTCGTGAACTACGACGGGGTCAACAAGCACCGCACGGTGATCGGCAGCCACGCGCGGACCGGTGCGGACAACATGTTCGTGGCGCCGGTCGAGGTGGGCGACGGGGCGTACACGGCGGCGGGTTCAGTGATCGTCGACGACGTGCCGGCGGGTGCGATGGGTGTCGCTCGGGCGCGCCAGCGCAACATCGAGGGCTGGGTGGTCAAGCGGCGCGCCGGCACTGCCGCGGCGGAGGCGGCGCAGCGGGCCCGCGACGCGAAGGACGCGCAGCGAGTCGGCGACGCGGAGGGTGGGTCCGGTACGACCGGTGCCGCAAGCCACAGTGAGGCAATGCACGGGGCGACCGAGACGGTGGGCGGCACATCCGGCTCGGGAGATACTGCAACCGAATAGTCCCTGACCCACCACCACCGGGTCGGGTACCGCCGACATAACGGGAGCAGACGGGCCCATGGGCAGCATCGTCGCCGAAAACCGCAAAAGCCTGATGCTCTTTTCCGGACGTGGCTTTCCGGAGTTGGCCAAGGAGATCGGCGAGGTGCTCGGCGTCGCGCCGACCCCGGCCGACGCGTATGACTTCGCCAACGGTGAGATCTTCGTACGGTTCAAGGACTCGGTACGTGGTTCGGACGCCTTCGTGGTGCAGTCCGTCACGCACGGGGTGAACACCTGGGTCATGGAAACCCTGATCATGGTGGACGCGCTGAAGCGGGGGTCGGCCAAGCGGATCACCGTGGTGCTGCCGTTCTACCCGTACGCGCGCCAGGACAAGAAGCACCGCGGTCGGGAGCCGATCTCGGCCCGTCTGGTGGCCGACCTGTTGAAGACCGCGGGCGCGAACCGCATCCTCACCGTCGACCTGCACACCGCACAGATCCAAGGCTTCTTCGACGGCCCGGTGGACCACCTCTTCGCGATGGACATCCTGGCCGAGTACGTGGAGCACAAGTACGCCGGCCGACCGATGACCGTGGTGGCACCGGATTCGGGCCGGGTGCGGGTGGCCGAGCGGTGGACCGACCGGTTGGGCGGCTGCCCGCTGGCGTTCATCCACAAGACCCGCGACCCGATGAAGCCGAACCAGGTCGTGGCGAACCGGGTGGTCGGCGAGGTCGAGGGCCGGGTCTGCCTGATCGTCGACGACATGATCGATACCGGCGGCACCATCGCCAAGGCCGCCGACATCCTCAAGGAGTCGGGGGCTGCGGAGATCGTGGTCGCGTCCACCCACGCGCTGCTCTCCGACCCGGCCACCGAGCGGCTGAAGAACAGCTCGATCAGCGAGATCGTGGTGACGAACACCTTGCCGCTGCCTCCGGAGAAGCAGCTGGACAAGCTCACCGTGCTGTCGATCGCGCCGCTGCTGGCGCGGGCGATCCGGGAGGTCTTCGACGACGGGTCGGTGACCACCCTCTTCGGTGGCCTGAGCTGAGCCCGGGCCCCGTTTCCGCCACTCGACACGCTGGCGGCAACGGGGCTGGCAAACTGGCGGAGACGGGGCCGGCACGCTGGTGGGAATGCCACCGACGCGTCGGTCTTGAGCCGTGATCGGGGACTGCCGGAAACCCTGGAAACAGCTCGGGTAGACTGGTGCGGTTGCCACGGCGAGGGTGCCCGGCGGGCCGCTGAAAAGCGCCGCACGGAGGCACCGTCATCGACGCGGTGCTCCGGGCAGTCGTTCATGACGCATGAGCCCCAGCGAGCCCCTCGCCCCAGCACCGTTAGACGACAAGCCGCCGCAGCGAAAAGCATCAGGAGTTTCCCCGTGTCCGAGGTAAAGATCAGCGCCGAGCCCCGTACCGAGTTCGGCAAGGGTGGTGCCCGCCGTACCCGCCGGGCCGGCAAGGTGCCCGCCGTGCTGTACGGCCACGGCGAGAAGCCCAAGCACATCGCGCTGCCGTCGCGGGAGTTCGCCGCCGCGATCCGCAAGGGCGGTGCCAACCAGCTCTTCGCGATCGACATCACCGACGGCACCCAGGTGCTGGCGCTGCCGAAGGCGATCCAGCGTGACCCGATCCGCGACACCTTCGAGCACGTCGACCTGATCCTGGTCCGCCGGGGCGAGAAGGTCACCGTCGAGGTCCCGGTCCAGCTGACCGGCGAGGCCGCCCGGGACACCCTGATCGTGCACGACCACGACACCCTCTCGGTGACCGCGGACGCCACCAAGGTCCCGGACCACCTCGAGGCGTCGATCGAGGGCCTGGAGGCGGGCACCCAGGTGACCGCCGGCGATGTCAAGCTGCCGGCCGGCGTCGAGCTGGCCGCCGACTCGGACCTGACCGTCGCGTCGGTGACCGCCGCCCCGACCGCCGAGCAGCTTGAGGCGACGCTGCCCGAGGTCGAGGCTGCCACCGACGAGGCCGAGGCCGAGGTCGGCGAGACCACCGAGGGCTCCGAGGGCGCGGACGCTGCCCCGGCCGAGGGTGGCGAGACGACCGAGGCGCGCACCGAGGCCTGATCGGTTCGTACTGTGCGACAGGCGTCCCCGGAGGTTCGGGGGCGCCTGTCGGCATATCGGGAGTCGGTGGGTTGGGCGTCGGAAGGGACGGGTCGTGACGGACGAGGCGGGGCCGTGGCTGGTGGTCGGCCTGGGCAACCCGGGTCGGGAGTACGCCGGCAACCGGCACAACGTCGGGTTCATGGTGGCCGAGCTGCTGGCCGGGCGGGTGAGTGCGCGTTTCGGCCGACACAAGCGGGCGGTGGCCGAGGTGGCCGAGGCGCGGCTGGGGTTCGGTGGGCCGAAGCTGGTCCTGGTGAAGCCGCTGACGTACATGAACCTCTCCGGCGGGCCGGTCGCGGCGCTGGCGCAGTTCTACAAGGTGCCGACGACGCAGGTGATCGCGGTGCATGACGAGCTGGACATCGGGTTCGGCCAGGTGCGGGTCAAGTTCGGCGGCGGCGAGGGCGGGCACAACGGCCTGCGCTCGATGTCGAAGTCGTTGGGGACGAAGGACTACGCCCGGGTGCGGTTCGGCGTCGGCCGACCGCCGGGGCGGCAGGATCCGGCGGATTACGTGCTGTCGGATTTTGGCGCGGCCGAGCGCAAGGAGCTGGATTTCCTGGTGGATCGGGCTGCCGACGTGGTGGAGTCGGTGATCACCAAGGGCGTGGAGCCGACCCAGAACCTCTACCACGGCAGCTGAGCCGGGCGGGGCGTACCCGAATCCGAAACAGCGGGCCGGTAGTCTGCGCCTTTCGGCGTGCCGCGACCGGCGACGCGAGTCGCGGCGGATCGGCCCGTGCGGGCAGCGCGGCGAGGCGACGGGAGCGGACAGATGAGCAGTCCTCCGATGATCGATGGCGCGTTCGCCCGGTGGCTGGCGTCCCGGGCTGGGCAGGCGCTGCTCGACCTGCGCACGGAGATGGGTTTCGCCGACACGGGTGCGTTGAAGTCGGCCGGGGACAAGGTGTCGCACGACCTGATCCGCACGGAGTTGGCGAAGTGGCGTCCGGGTGACGCGGTGCTCTCCGAGGAGGACGAGGGGTCGCGGTTGGCCTGGGCCGCCGAGGTGAACACCGGAGCGGTGTCGCGGTTGACCGCGGACCGGGTGTGGATCGTCGACCCGTTGGACGGCACCCGGGAGTTCTCCGAGGAGGGCCGCTCGGACTGGGCGGTGCACGTGGCGCTCTGGGCGCGCAACGCGCCGAGCCCGCATGGGCTGGTCGCCGGGGCGGTGGGGTTGCCGGCGCAGCACCGGGTGCTGGGCACGGACTACCCGCCGGCGTACCCGCCGATGACGGTGGAGGCGGCGACGGCCGGCGAGCGGAAGATCCGCCTGGCGGCGAGCCGGAGCCGGCCGCCGGTGTTCCTGACCGACCTGGCCGAGGACGTCGGGGCGCACCTGGTGCCGATGGGGTCGGCCGGAGCGAAGATCGCCGCCGTGGTCACCGGCGAGGTGGACGCGTACATCCACGCCGGTGGGCAGTACGAGTGGGACTCCGCGGCCCCGATCGCTGTGGCGACGGCCACCGGACTGCACGCTTCCCGGATCGACGGTTCTGCGCTGAAATACAACGAGGCGGATCCGCGGCTGCCCGACCTCCTGGTCTGCCGCAAGGATCTCGCCACCCGGTTGCTTGCAGCGCTGCAGAAACATTCCGGGTAGCCTGAGCGGACTTTCTTGACATGCCCGACCGGAAAGGTCTGGAAATCGGATGAGCGAGCGAATCGAGCCGGTGTCATGACCACCCCCGCGGCGTACCAGGTCTCCCACCTGGACGCCTTGGAAGCGGAGAGCGTCTTCGTGATGCGTGAGGTGGTCGCCGAGATGGAACGCCCGGTGATGCTCTTCTCCGGTGGCAAGGACTCGATCGTCATGCTGCGGCTGGCGCAGAAGGCGTTCGCCCCGGCCAACGTCCCCTTCCCGGTCATGCACGTCGACACCGGGCACAACTTCCCCGAGGTCCTGGAATACCGTGACCAACGGGTCGCCGAGCTTGGGTTGCAGCTCGTGGTGGCGAGCGTGCCGGAGGCACTGGCCAGCGGCATGGTCCGGGAGTCCGCTGACGGCATGCGCAACCGGATCCAGACGCCGGTGCTGCTGGACGCGGTGGAGAAGCACCGCTTCGACGCGCTGTTCGGTGGCGCCCGCCGGGACGAGGAGAAGGCCCGGGCGAAGGAGCGGGTGTTCAGCTTCCGCGACGAGTTCGGTCAGTGGGACCCGAAGAACCAGCGGCCGGAGCTGTGGTCGCTGTACAACGGCCGGCACCACCCGGGCGAGTCGATCCGGGTCTTCCCGCTGTCCAACTGGACCGAGCTGGACGTCTGGCACTACATCGCCCGGGAACGCATCCCGCTGCCGTCGATCTACTACGCGCACGAGCGTGAGGTGATCGAGCGGGACGGCATGTTCTACGCCGTCAACGAGTTCTTCCGCCCCCGCGCGGGTGAGGAGCGGTTCAAGGCGCAGGTGCGCTACCGCACCGTCGGCGATGCCTCCTGCACCGCCGCGGTCCGTTCCGACGCGGACACCGTGGAGAAGGTCATCGAGGAGGTGGCGGCCACCCGGATCACCGAGCGCGGCGCCACCCGTGGTGACGACCGGGTCAGTGAGGCCGCCATGGAGGACCGCAAGCGGGAGGGCTACTTCTGATGAGCACCGAGATGGTGGCCGCGGCCCCCGAGGCGCGGCCGATGGACCTGCTGCGGTTCGCCACCGCCGGCAGCGTGGACGACGGGAAGTCGACCCTGATCGGGCGGCTGCTCTACGACACCAAGTCGCTCTTCACCGACCAGTTGGCCGCCGTGGAGGCGGTCAGCGCGGCCCGCGGTGACGAATACACCAACCTGGCGTTGCTCACCGACGGTCTGCGGGCCGAGCGGGAGCAGGGCATCACCATCGACGTGGCGTACCGGTACTTCGCCACCCCCCGGCGCAAGTTCATCATCGCCGACACCCCGGGGCACATCCAGTACACCCGCAACATGGTCACCGGGGCGTCGACCGCGGATCTGGCGTTGATCCTGGTGGACGCGCGCAAGGGCCTCGTCGAGCAGTCCCGCCGGCACGCGTTCCTCTGCTCCCTGCTGCGGGTGCCGCACCTGGTCCTCTGTGTCAACAAGATGGACCTGGTCGACTGGTCGCAGGAGGTCTACGAGCGGATCGCCGACGAGTTCACCGCGTTCGCGGCGAAGCTCGACGTACCGGACCTGACCGTGGTGCCGGTCTCCGCGTTGCGCGGCGACAACATCGTCACCCGGTCGGACAACATGCCCTGGTACGAGGGCCCGTCGCTGCTGCACCACCTGGAGCGGGTGCACATCGCCAGCGACCGCAACCTGGTCGACGTCCGGTTCCCGGTGCAGTACGTCATCCGTCCGCAGTCCACCACGGTCACCGACTACCGCGGCTACGCCGGCCAGGTCGCCTCCGGCGTGCTGAAGCCGGGTGACGAGGTGATGGTGCTGCCCTCCGGCTTCACCAGCCGGATCGCCGCCGTGGAGACCGCCGACGGGCCGGTCTCGGAGGCGTTCCCGCCGATGTCGGTCACGGTACGACTGGCCGACGAGATCGACATCTCGCGGGGTGACCTGATCTGCCGGCCGAACAACGCACCGGCGGTGGCCCAGGACATCGAGGCGATGGTCTGCTGGATGGACGAGACGGCACCCCTGCGGGTCGGCGGCCGGTACGCGATCAAGCACACCACCCGGTCGGCTCGGGCGATCGTGCGCGGGCTGCACTACCGGCTGGACATCAACTCGCTGCACCGCGACGAGTCCGCCGATGAGCTGCGGCTCAACGAGATCGGCCGGGTCCGACTGCGCACGACGGTGCCGCTGCTGGCCGACGAGTACCGCCGCAACCGCACCACCGGGGGCTTCGTCATCATCGACGAGGCGACCAACCGCACGGTAGGCGCCGCCATGATCGTCGAAGCCAGCTAAGCCCAGCCCGCCCGCCGCCCCCGAGCGGTGATCAAGAGGTTTGCGTCAATTCGAGCCCGAATCCTGACGCAAACCTCTTGATCACCGGCGAGGGTGGGGCGAGGGTGGGGGTGGGGTGGGGTGGGGTTAGGGCAGGCGGGTGGCGCCGGGGGAGGGGAGGACCGTCACGGTGCCGGGGGCGGTGAAGCCACGTTCGGCGTACGCGCCGGCCACGGCGGCGGCTACCGCATCGGCACGGTCGGCCTCGATCAGCGCGAGCACGCATCCGCCGAAGCCGCCGCCGGTCATCCGGGCGCCCAACGCGCCGGCCGCCAACGCCGCCTCGACCGCGGTGTCGATCTCCGGCACGGTGATCTCGAAGTCGTCGCGCATCGAGACGTGGGAGGCCGTCAGCAGCGGGCCGATGTCGCGGACCCGGGCGGCGCGGAGCAGCGCCACCGTGTCCAGTACGCGCTGGTCCTCGGTCACCACGTGCCGGACCCGTCGCCGGGTCTCCTCGTCGTCGAGCTGAGCCAACGCGGCGTCGAGCTGGTCGATGCCCACGTCCCGCAGCGCGGCAACGCCGAGGGCACTCGCCCCGGCCTCGCAGGAGCGCCGGCGAGCCGCGTACTCCCCGTCGGCGTGGCGGTGCGGCGCCCGGCTGTCGATGACCAGCACAGCCAACCCGTCGGCGTCCAGGTCGAACGGGATGTGCTCGACCGACTCGTCGCGGCAGTCGAGGAAGAGGGCGTGCCCAGCGCGGCAACGGATCGCGGCGGACTGGTCCATGATGCCGGTCGGCGCGCCCACGTAGACGTTCTCCGCCCGCTGCGCCAGCCGCGGCTGAAGTTCCGGGGCAAGCGTCAGCCCACCGAGGTCGAGCAGGGCAGCCAGCACGGCTGACTCCAGTGCGGCCGAGGAGGAGAGCCCGGCGCCCAACGGCACGTCGGAGGCGATCGCCAGCCGGGCGCCCGGCACCGGATGACCCGCCTCGCGCAGCGCCCAGACGACACCGGCGACGTACGCGCCCCAGCCGGTGACCCGACCCGGCTCGGCGACGTCGTCCGCGCCGAAGGTGATCGCCTCGCCGGAGAGCTCGGACCAGACCGTCCACCGCTCCCCGTCCTGCCGGTCGGCCGCGACGACGGTACGCATCGGCAGCGCGAACGGCAGCACGAAGCCGTCGTTGTAGTCGGTGTGCTCGCCGATCAGGTTGACCCGGCCCGGGGCCGCCCAGCGGCCGGCAGCCTCGCCACCGAACTGCGCGGAAAAGCCGGCCGCGGCCCGCTCGGCGACGTCACCGCTCGGGCGCGTCATGACTGTCCCAGGACGTGGGTGCGGTAGAACGCCCAGGCATCCCCGACCATGTCGTGCAGGGTCGGCTTCTGCGGCACCCAACCCAGCTCGTCGCGGGCCAGCGCGGACGACGCCACCAACTCGGCCGGATCGCCCTCGCGGCGCGGCGCGACCTCGACGGGCAGTTGGTGCCCGGTGACCTCGCGGACCACGTCGACGACCTGGCGGTTGGTGAAGCCGTTGCCGTTGCCCAGGTTGTAGATCCGGTGTTGGCCGCTGGTGGCCGCCTCCAGCGCCAGCAGGTGGGCGCGGGCCAGGTCGGCGACGTGGATGTAGTCGCGGACACAGGTGCCGTCCACGGTGGGGTAGTCGTCCCCGAAGAGTTGGAGCTTCTCCCGCCGGCCGGCCGCGACGTCCAGCGCGATCGGGATCAGGTGCGTCTCCGGGTCGTGCCGCTCGCCGAGCGTGATGTCGCCGTCGAGGTGGGCGCCGGCCACGTTGAAGTAGCGCAGCGACACGGCGGCCAGCCCGTGCGCGATCGCCTCGGAGGTGAGTGCCATGTCGACGGCGAGTTTGGTGGCGCCGTACGTGTTGGTGGGCGCCTTGACCGCGTTCTCGGTGATCGGCAGCTCGGTGGGGTTGCCGTATACGGCGGCGGTGGAGGAGAAGACCATCCGGGGTACGCCGGCAGCCCGGACCGCGTCGATCAGGGCGAGTGTGCCGATGGTGTTGGTCTGCCAGTACAGCTCCGGCTTGACCATCGACTCGCCGGCGGCGATCAGGGCGGCGAAGTGCAGCACCCCGTCGAACCCGGCGTCCGCGGTGATGACGCGGGCGGCGTCGTGGATGGACGTCTCGACGTGGGTGGCGTCCGGGGCGAGGGCCTCGCGGTGACCGGTGCGTAGGTCGTCCAGGATGACCACCTGGTGGCCCGCGTCGAGCAGCATCCGGGTCACCACGCTTCCGATGAAGCCGGCGCCCCCGGTGACGAGCAGTTTCACGTCGTTGCCTCCTGCCTGGCCCGCCCGGGACGTGGCCCTTCGGTGATCACACTAGGGCGGTGGCCGGCATTCTCGCCGATGCCACCGTCAACCCCATTCCATCATAATCTCTCATGATTAAACAGAGCCGAACATCCGGTAGGCGCTCCGCGTGATCCCCGGTGCGGTGGGCCCACGGTGTCTACCATCTCTGTCATGCGGGAAGTGGCCCGTACCGGGCTCCGGCGACGCGCGCGGGTACACCCCCGCCGCGACCCCGGTCCGCTTGCCCGAGCCTTCGCCCGGGTGCTGGTCCGCGCCGCGGATGGTGCCACCCGACTCGTCACCGACCTGCTCGGGACCGGTCCGACGGCCGGCCGGGAGCACATCTCGGAGGCCGATCTGCGGGACCTGGTCGCGGCGAACACGGTGCTCGACCCGGACGAGCGGCGGATCATCGACGAGGTCCTGGTGGCCGGAGCCAGTCTGATCCGCGAGGTGATGATGCCGCGCACCGAGGTGGTCTTCCTCCCGGCGCGGCTGACCATCGTCGAAGCCGCCCGACTGGTCCGCGCCGAGACGCACACCCGCTACCCGGTCACCGACGGCACCCACGACGACGTGGTCGGCTTCGTACACCTCCGTGACGTGCTGCTGCGCCCGGACACCGACCCGTGCGTCACCGTCGGCGAGTTGGCCCGGGAGGTGAAGCGGCTTCCCGGCAGCAAACGGGTGCTCGCCGCGCTGACCGAGATGCGCCGGGAGGGTCAGCACCTCGCGGTGGTGGTCGACGAGTACGGCGGAACGGCCGGGATCGTCACCCTGGAGGATCTCATCGAGGAGTTGATCGGTGAGATCCACGACGAGTACGACGCCGCCCCGGACCCGGTGCACGTTGGTCTGCCCGCCGTGGTGGACGGTCGCCTCAACCTCGCGGACTTCGCCGAGCGGACCGGGGTGGCACTACCCGCCGGGCCGTACGAGACGGTGGGTGGGTTCGTGATGGCCGCGCTGGGCCGGCTCCCGGTGACCGGCGACGAGGTGCCGGTGCCCGCTGAACCCGCCGACGTCGGCGCGCCCGATCCGGCCGAGCTGCCGGCCGGCTGGCTGCTGCGGGTGCTCACGTTGGACGGCCGCCGGGTGGCCCAACTCGCCGTCTCCGCCGCCCGCGCCGAGCAGCGCCGCGAGCAGGACGCCGAGCAGCGCCGTGAGTACGACGCCGCGCCGCCCTCGGCGGGCGGCCCCGAGCAGGCCCGGGAGGCGGTGGCGGGGCAGCACCGCCGGGTCGCGGTCGGGCCGACGCGCCGGGTCGACGCGGGCGAACCACACGAGGTCAGCACCCCGGCACCGGCGGGCCGGAGCCGACCCGCCGGCCCGTCATGACGGACCGGGTTGCTTGCTGACAGAATTATCGCCATGTCCGACGTTCCCGCCCGGCCCCGCGTCTTCTCCGGCATCCAGCCGACAGCCGACTCGTTCCACCTCGGCAACTATCTGGGTGCGGTGCGGCACTGGGTGGCGCTCCAGGACACCCACGACGCGTTCTACTGCGTGGTGGACCTGCACGCCATCACCGCGGGGCACGACCCGGCGTTGCTGCGCCAGCGGACCCGGGTGGCCGCGGCCCAGCTCTTCGCGGTCGGGCTCGACCCGGAACGCAGCACCCTGTTCGTCCAGTCGCAGGTGCCCGAGCACCCGCAGCTGGCCTGGGTGCTCGGCTGCATCACCGGCTTCGGCGAGGCCAGCCGGATGACCCAGTTCAAGGACAAGTCGCAGAAGCAGGGCAACGAGCGGGCCAGCGTCGGGCTGTTCACCTATCCGGTCCTGCAGGCCGCCGACATCCTGCTCTACCAGGCCAACGCGGTGCCGGTCGGCGAGGACCAGCGCCAGCACCTGGAGCTCTCCCGGGATCTGGCCCAGCGGTTCAACTCGCTGTTCGGCGCGACGTTCACGGTGCCCGCGCCGCACATCGTCAAGGACACTGCCAAGATCACGGATTTGCAGGACCCGACCGCGAAGATGTCGAAGTCGTCGTCCTCGCCGGCTGGCATCATCGACCTGCTCGACGATCCGGCCCGGTCCGCGAAGAAGATCCGTTCGGCCGTGACCGACACCGGCCGGGAGATCGTCTTCGACGCCGAGACCAAGCCGGGTGTGTCCAACCTGCTGACCATCCACTCGGCGCTCAGCGGCCGCAGCATCGACGAGCTGGTGGCCGCGTACGCGGGCCGGGGCTACGGCGATCTGAAGAAGGAGCTGGCCGAGGTGGTGACGGACTTCGTCCGTCCGATCCAGGAGCGCACCCGCGCCTACCTCGACGATCCGGCGCAGCTGGACAAGCTGCTCGCGGCCGGCGCGGAGAAGGCCCGTGCGGTGGCCGCGGCGACTCTGCGGTCCGCGTACGAGCGGGTCGGGTTCTTCCCGCCCGTGCGTGGCGAGTAGCTCCGCGGAACAGGTGGACGGGTCGGTGCTCGGAGGGGCGGCGCGCAGCGTGGATCGCAGTGGCGGGGTGCCGCCGACCGGCGACACCATCCAGATCGGCATCGCGGTGGACATCCCCGAGCCGTGGGGTGCCCAGCTCACCCGGCGGCGGGTCGAGGCCGGTGATCCGCTGGCGGTGCCCGCGCACGTGACGTTGCTCGGTCCCACCGAGATCCGGACGGCCAACCTGCCCGCGGTCGAACGGCACCTGGCCGCCGTCGCCGCCGCGCACCTGCCGTTCACGCTGCACCTGCGGGGCACCGGCACGTTCCGTCCGGTCACCCAGGTGGTGTTCGTCGCGGTGGCCGCCGGGATCAGTGAATGTGAGTTGCTGGCCGCGGCCATCGCCGCGTCGCCGGGCCTGCACCGCGAGCTCCGCTTCCCGTACCATCCGCACGTCACGGTGGCTCAGGACGTGGCACCGGAGGCCCTGGACAAGGTGTACGAGGATCTGGCCGACTTCTCCGCGATGTTCGAGGTCGGCGCGTTCACCCTTTTCTCGCACAGCGGGCAGGCCAGGTGGCAGCCGCGTCGGGACTTCTGCCTCGGCAACTGAAGTGCGGCGACGCGCCGGCCGGCGAGCATCGAAAGCCGGTTGCCACTACAGCGGTGGGAGATCGGCGAGGATGATCGCGTGAACGTGATCGGCCGGATCGAGGCGGGCATCGACCGCTGGGTGAGCGCCGCGCGCCACCGGTCGGGACTCTTCGATCATGTGTGGCGGGCCGGCGTGCTGTACGGCGAGGTGCTGGCCGGCCGGTTGGCCGCCGCCATCGCCTACTACGGCTTCTTCGCGGTGTTCGCCCTCGCCCTGGTCGCGTTCTCCATCTTCGGCGCGATCCTGGAGGACAACGACGAGGTCAGCGCGGCGGCGGCCGACTTCCTCAAGGAAAATCTGCCGTTCCTGGACGCCGAACAGATCGCCAACTCCAGTGGCACGGTCGGTGTGGTCGGCCTGGTCATCCTGGTCTTCACCGGGATCGGTTGGGTCGAGGCCATCCGGTCCTCGCAGCGGTTGATGTACCAGCTCAACCAGCAGCCGGGCAATCTGGTGGTACGGCGGCTCGTCGACCTGGGCGTGATGATCGGTGTCTTCGTGCTGCTCGGCGTCTCGGTCGCGGCGGTGGACGCGTTGGAGTCGCTGCTGCGTTTCCTGCTGCGCAGCACCGGATCGGTCGGTCTGACCACGATCAGCGCGGTGCTCAGTGTGCTGGTCAACACCGTGCTCGCCACCGCGCTGCTGCTCGCCGTGCCCCGGCTACGGATGAGCCGGTCCCGGCTGCGGCCGGTGGTGGTGCTGGTGGCGATCGGTATCACGCTGCTGAACACCGTCGGGCGGTACTACGTGGTGCGTACCGAGCGGAATCCGGCGTACACCGTGGTGGCCGGCGCCGTCGGTCTGCTGCTCTACCTCTACCTGCTCAACCAACTGGTGCTGTTCGGCGCGGCGCTCCTCGCGACCAGCACCAACGGCCGAGTGGTGGACCTGGCGGAGACCCCCGCGCCACCGAAGGATGTCGACGAGGGCATCGACCCCGGTACGCCGGGCGGTGCGGGTTGATGACGGAAGGCGTACAGGTGCTGATCTCGGTCGACCAGGACTCGTCGGTGCCCCCGTACGAGCAGGTGCGCGTGCAGCTCGCCGAGCTGATCGGCGACGGCCGGTTGCCGGTGGGCAGCCGACTGCCGACCGTCCGGCAGCTCGCCGCCGACCTGCGGTTGGCCGCGAACACGGTGGCCCGCGCCTACCGGGAGTTGGAAGCGGCCGGGCTGCTGGAGACGCGGGGGCGCAACGGCACCTTCGTCGCCCCCGGGCGGGACGACGCCGTCGACCGGTTGCAGCAGGCGGCGGCCGGCTACGCGGCGGAGGCGGCCCGGCTCGGCGTGCCGCCGGCCACCGCGCTCGCCCTGGTCCGCGCCGCCCTGGACGCTGTCCGCCCCGGCTGACCGGCCGCCGATCGACCGCCGGACGGGCGATAACCGAGCAGAACGGCGTCGGCGCTCGCGTTCGCGGACCATGATGAGCCGGTGGGCGCACTCATGACACTGGACCTGCCGGCGGACTCGCCGCTCCTCGGCCTGCCGTGGATCATCACTTTCGGTCCGCTCGGTGACCTCGACGAGTGGGAGCCGGTGGTCTGCGGGCCGTACGAGCGACCGCACGCGTTGGCCCTGGCCGAGGCGGTGGTGGCCGAGGAACAGCTGATGGCCGTGGTGGAGCCGTTGCTGCCGGCGCTGTCCGCCGACGAGATCCGCAGCGAGATCGCCGCCGCTCAGGTCGCCGCCGAGGACGAGGCCCGCCAGGTGGAGGGGGCCGACCTCTACGGTGACTTCGAGGACGTGATCGACGAGGAGTTGGACGCGGCAGCCGACGAGGCCGGTCACGGTGAGCCCGCCGAACCGCCGGACGAGGCCGAGGTACGCGCCGGCTTCACCCGGATCGCGGCGTTGCTCACCGCGAAGTGAACCGCTCGGGCCGCCGACGTCAGCGGGTCGGCGCGCTGTCCAGCACGCAGAACTCGTTGCCTTCGGGATCGGCGAGCACCGTGAACTGTTCGGACCCGGTCTGCCCGACGTCGACGTGCCGCGCGCCGAGGCCCAACAGCCGCCGTACCTCGGCCTGGGGGTCTCCGTCCGCGACCACGTCGAGGTGCAGCCGGTTCTTGCCCCGTTTGGCGGTGCCCGAGCCCTGCAACCACACTGTCGGCGCGGCGGCGGACGGCTGCCCCGGCGGCCAGAGCTTGGCGCTGCCGTCGTCGCCCTGTTCGACCTCGTAGCCGAGCGCCGCAGACCAGAACGCGACCATCACGTCCAGGTCCTCGACGTCGAGCGTGCACTGGGCGATCCGTACCACCATGGGTCACCTCCGTAGCGATGGTGCCCAATGCGGTACCCGCGACATCCGCGGTCACACCACCGGCGCCACACGGACACCGGCGCCACACGGAGCGGACTCCGCGTGGCGCCGGTGGCACCTCACCCCCCACCACAAGGGGCCGGTAGCCCAGTCGCCCGCCGGCGCGGGGCACGACGAACGACCAGGTCGAGAACGAGTTACCCGTTCAGCGCTGTTCCAACCAGACTGCCGCGTCAATTGGTAGCAGGTGACCGGAGCCCTGCTCGGTGAGCTCGTCGCTGGCGACGAGCGGCTGGCCGTACCCGTCGATCAGGACCGGTGCGCCGCTGAGGTTGACCACGCAGGTCAGCACGGTCGGACCAGCGGTGCGGGAGAAGGCCAGCACGCCCGGTTCGCTCTCCCGCCAGGTGACCCCGTCGGCGTCGAGGGCGAGTGCGGGATGGTGGTGACGGATCCGCAGCGCGGCCCGGTACAGCTCCAGGGTGGAGCCGGGCACGTCGGTCTGCGCCGTGACGGACAGCGCCTGCCAGATCGCCGGGGCGGGTAGCCAGCTCAGCTCGCTGCCGGCCGGCCCGAAGCCGTACGGGGCCAACTCGCCACTCCACGGGATGGGCACCCGGCAGCCGTCGCGGCTCTCGCCGATGCGCAGGAACGCCGGATCCTGGCGCAGCTCGTCGGGGAGGTCGAGGACCTCCGGCAGGCCCAGTTCCTCGCCCTGGTAGAGGTAGGCGCAGCCGGGCAGGGCGAGCATCAGCAAGCTGGCGGCGCGGGCCCGGCGCAGCCCTTCGGCACCGTCGCCGTACCGGGTGACGTGCCGCTGCTTGTCGTGGTTGGACAGCACCCAGGTGGTCGGCGCACCGACCACGGTCGCCTCGGCCAACGCGGTGTCGATCACCTTCCGGAACGAGTCGGCCGACCAGGTGGCGTCGAGGAAGTCGAAGCTGAACGCCTGGTGCAACTCGTCCGGGCCGATGTAGCGGGCCAGGCGCTGCGGCGTCTCCGCCCACGCCTCGGCGACCGCCATCCGACCGCCCGGGTAGCTGTCCAGGATGGGCCGCCAGGACCGGTAGATCTCGTGCACCTCGTCCTGGTCGAAGTAGGGCAGCCGGCCCTTGCCGAGCAGTTCGACCTGACGCTGGCCGGTGGTCATCGAGCTGAAGCCGACGTCCGGCAGCCCTTCCGCCTTGATCATTCCGTGCGCCACGTCGACGCGGAATCCGTCCACGCCTCGGTCCAGCCAGAACCGCAGCACGTCCTCGAACTCGGCGCGGACCTCCGGGTGGCGCCAGTTCAGATCCGGCTGCGACGGGTCGAACAGGTGCAGGTACCACTGACCGTCCGCGATCCGGGTCCAGGCGGGGCCGCCGAAGATGCTCTCCCAGTCGTTCGGGGGCAACTCGCCGTGCGCGCCCTGGCCGTCGGCGAAGAGATAGCGGGCCCGCTCCGGTGAGCCGGGGCCGGCGGCGAGTGCGGCGGTGAACCAGCGGTGTGCGCTGGAGGTGTGGTTGGGGACCAGGTCGACGATGATCCGCAGGCCGTGGGCGTGCGCGTCGGTGATCATCGCGTCGAAGTCGTCGAGGGTGCCGAACATCGGGTCGACGTCCCGGTAGTCGGCCACGTCGTACCCGCCGTCGATCATTGGCGAGGTGTAGAAGGGGGTCAGCCAGAGCGCGTCCACCCCGAGGTCGCGCAGGTACGGCAGGCGCTGCCGGATGCCCTGGAGGTCGCCGGTGCCGTCGCCGTCGCTGTCGGCGAAGCTGCGGACGTACACCTGATAGACGACCGCGGAGCGCCACCAGTCGTCGTCGGTGGCGTGCGGCGGGGTGGCGGTGCTGATCATTCGAGCAATATGCCGGCCCGCCGCTGCAAGAGTCAAGCAGATCTTGCGTAAGAGAGCCGCGCGGAAGTCGGCGCGACCGCGGTGGAGCCGCGCACCACCAACTCCGGGCGGAACAGGTACTCCGAGTGCGGGGCGCCGTGCCCGTTGATCTCGTCCACCAGGGCGCGGACGGCGGCCACCGCCATCGCGGTGACCGGCTGCCGCATGGTGGTCAGCGGCGGGTCGGTGAAGGCCATCAGCGGGGAGTCGTCATAGCCGACCACGGAGAGGCCGTCGGGCACGTTGAGGCCGCGTTGGCGGGCCGCCCGGATCGCGCCGAGCGCCATCAGGTCGGAGCCGCAGACCACCCCGGTGACGCCGCGGTCCAGCAGTCGGCCGGCGGCCGCCTCGCCACCCTCCACACCGAACAGTGACAATTCCGCCAGTGGGCCCAGGTCGGCTTCGGCGACGCCGGCCAGCCGGGTCATCGCGGAGCGCCAGCCGGCCACCTTGCGCTGCACCGGGACGAACCGGTCCGGGCCGGTGATCAGGCCGATCCGCCGGTGCCCGAGCGCGACCAGGTGGGCGACGGCCAGCTCGGCCGCCTCCCGGTCGTCGCAGGAGACGAAGGGCGCGCCGACGCCGGGCACGTACCCGTTGATCATCACGACCGGCAGCGGCCGGGCGAGCAGCGCCCGGTAGCGGTCGTGGTTGGCGGCCGTGTCAGCGTGCAGGCCGGAGACGAAGACGATCCCGGAAACCTGCCGGTCCAGCAGCATCTCCACGTACTCGTCCTCGGTCACGCCACCGGCGGTCTGGGTGCAGAGCACCGGGGTGAACCCGCTCTGCGCCAGGGTGGACTCGATGACCTGGGCGAAGGCGGGGAAGATCGGGTTGTCCAGCTCCGGCACCACCAGGCCGACCAGCCCGGCGCTGCGCTTACGCAGCCGGGCCGGGCGCTCGTACCCGAGCACGTCGAGGGCGGTGAGAACGGCCTGCCGGGTCTCCGGGGCCACGCCGGGGCGGTCGTTGAGCACCCGCGACACCGTGGCCTCGCTGACTTCGGCCTGCTGGGCGATGTCGGACAGTCGAGCGCGCATGGCGGCACTTTAGCCCACCGGCAAGTTCTTGCGGGGTGCTCTGCAAGCCCTTCCATTACTTGCAACGTCTTGCTAACGTCCCCGCAACATGCGAGAGCAGCGGCGCACGTCCATGCGCCGGTTGGCAAGAACTTCCAGAGGTTTCCACTGGCTGGCCGCCCTTCCCCCGGCGGACCCGCCATGACGACAGGAGCACCGATGCGCATCCGTACCGCGGGTGTGGTCGCCCTCTTCGCCCTGGCGCTCGCCGCCTCGGGCTGCGGTGGCGACAGCGACGAGCCGGCCGCGAAGGACACCCCCAAGGCCGTCGGCGGCAAACTGGTGATCTGGGCGGACGACAAGCGGACCGCCGCCCTCAAGCCGTTCGCCGAGAAGTTCGGCCCGGAGAACGGCGTGACCGTCGAGGTCCAGGCCGTCCCGAACGAGGACCTCCAGAACAACTTCGTGACCGTGTCGAGCCAGGGCGGCGGCCCGGACGTGGTGATCGGCGCGCACGACTGGATCGGCAACCTGGTCCAGAACGGTGCCATCGACCCAGTGCAGCTGTCCGACGAGCAGAAGGCCGCCTTCAACGAGACCGCCGTCAAGGCCGTCACGTTCAACGGCCAGCTCTACGGCGTGCCCTATGCCCAGGAGAACCTGGCGCTGATCCGCAACACCGAACTGGCCCCCGAGGCACCGAAGACGATCGAGGACCTGGTCGCCACCGGCAAGCAGCTCAAGGCGCAGAAGAAGGTCACCGAGACGCTCTGCCTCCAGGTCGGCCAGAAGGGCGACGCGTACCACATCTACCCGCTGTACACCTCGGCCGGCGGTTACCTCTTCGGCACCACGGCGAACGGCGACTACGACCCGAAGGACCTGGGCGTGGGCAAGCCGGAGTCGATCGCCGCGTTCAAGAAGATCGCCGCGCTCGGCGAGAAGGGCGAGGGCGTGCTGAAGCGCTCGATCGCCGACACCAACTCGACCGCCACCTTCACCGGCAAGAAGTGCGCCTTCCTGGTCTCCGGGCCGTGGGCCACCGCCGACGTGAAGAAGGCCGGCATCAAGTACGACGTCTCCGCCGTCCCCGGCTTCGCCGGTGGCAAGGCGGCCGCGCCGTTCGTGGGCGTCCAGTCCTTCTACGTGGCGGCCAAGGGCAAGAACAAGGCTCTCGCCCAGGAGTTCGTCGCCAACTACGTCACCACGCCGGAGCTGGCCGTGGCGCTCTACCAGGCCGACCCGCGCCCGCCGGCGCTGACCGCCGCGCTGGACCAGGTCAAGAGCAGCGACCCGGACCTGGCCAAGTTCATCGAGGCCGGCAAGAACGGCCAGGTGCTCCCGGCCATCCCGGCCATGGCCGCGATCTGGGACCCGTTCGGCAAGGCCGAGGCCGCCGTCATCGGCGGCGCCGACCCGACCAGCACGGTTACCGCAGCCGGCAAGACGATCGCCGGTTCGATCAAGTAATGAGCACACCGCTGTCCGGCCCGGGGTCTGCCCAGCAGGCCCCGGGCCGGGGGCCCGTCCGCACCGGGTCCCCGCGCACCTCCCGTACCGCGCGGAACCACGCGCCGATCACCGCGGCCGGCCTCGCCGCGAAGGTGATCCTGCTCGGCCTGGTGGCCGGGATCGCGATCTGGGCGGCCTTCCCGCTTGTGGCGGCCGAGAAGTGGGTCGGGCTGGCCGTGCTGGTGCTGACCACCGCCGCACTGTTCTATCTGTACCTGGGCCGCCGGCACGTCCCGGCGAAGTACCTCATCCCCGGCACGCTCTTCCTGATCGCCTTCCAGGTCGTGCCGGTGCTCTACACCGCGAGCACGGCCTTCACCAACCTCGGCGACGGCCACCGCGGCAGCAAGGACGACGCGATCGTCGCGATCCAGAGCTCCTCGGTCAAGCAGGTCCCGGGGTCCACCCAGTACCCGTTGTCGGTCGCCACCAAGGGCGACCCGGCCACCGGCGCCCTGGTCTTCCTGATCACCAAACCAGGAACCGACACGGTCTCCGTCGGCGACGCCGGGGGCCTGCGCCCGCTCGATCCCGGCACGGCCACCGTCGGCCCCGGCGGGAAGGTCACCGCGGCCGACGGCTACACGGTGCTGAACTTCGGCCAGGCCAGCGCTCGCAGCAAGGACATCACGGGCCTGGTGGTGCCGACCGCCGGAGGCGCGCTGCGCTCGTCCGGCCTGTCCCGGGCGTACGAGGGCAAGGCCGTGCGGGCGTACTACGCCGGCTGCGACTGCGTCAAGGACAGCGACAGCGGCAAGACCTGGACCGCGGATGGCGAGGTCGGCGCGTTCGTCGCCGCCGACGGCGAGCGGCTGGCCCAGGGTTGGAAGGTGAGCGTCGGGCTGTCCAACTTCACCCGGTTGCTCACCGACGAGCGGATCTCCGGGCCGTTCCTCGGCACGCTGATCTGGAACTTCGCCTTCGCCATCGGCTCCACCGGCGGCACGTTCATCCTCGGCATGGTGATCGCCCTGGCGCTGCACTCGCCCCGAATGCGGGGCACCAACCTCTACCGGATGTTGCTGATCCTGCCGTACGCCATGCCGTCCTTCGCGATGCTGCTGGTCTGGCGGGACATGTTCAACACCGACTTCGGGCTGATCAACAATCTGTTCGGGCTCAGCGTCGACTGGTTCGGGCAGGACTGGTCGGCCCGCGCCGCGGTGATCCTGGTGCAGCTCTGGCTCGGCTACCCGTACATGTTCCTGGTGGCCACCGGCGCACTACAGGCCATCCCACGGGAGCTGACAGAGGCCACCTCGGTCGACGGGGCGTCGCGCTGGCAGTCGTTCCGGACGGTCACCCTGCCGCTGCTGCTGATCGCGCTCTCGCCGCTGCTGATCTCGTCGTTCGCGTTCAACTTCAACAACTTCAACGCGATCTACCTGACCACCGAGGGCGCGCCGTTCCCGGCGGACAACCCCAGCAACGGGGCTACCGACCTGCTGATCACCTACACCTACCGGCTGGCGTTCGGTGGGCAGGCCGCACAGTTCGGCTTCGCCGCGGCCATCTCGCTGTTCATCTTCGCCATCGTCGCGGTGGTGTCGGCGGTCAGCTTCCGGCGGACCCGCCAACAGGAGGAGGTGTATGCATGACCATGCTCTCCGGCGCCGCCGTCACGGGCGGCGCGCACGGCCCGGCGGCGGTCAACCGCAACGCGGGCAAGCGTAAGAAGCGATGGTTCGCCGAGGTCGGCTGGCGGCACCTGGTCGGCCTGCTCGGCGTGCTGTTCAGCCTCTTTCCGCTCGTGTTCGTCGTCTCGGCGGCGCTCAATCCGCTCGGCACCCTGTCGTCCACCGAGTTGGTGCCGACCGGCGAGGTGTCGTTGGAGAACGTCGGGAATCTGTTCGCGCGCACCGAGTTCGCTGACTGGTTCCTGAACTCGCTGCTCATCGCCGGTGGGGCCGCGTTCGCCTCGGTCTTCCTCTCCGCGCTCGCGGCGTACGCCTTCTCGCGGATGCGGTTCCAGGGCCGACGGGTGGGGTTGCTGTCACTGCTGTTGATCCAGATGTTCCCGCAGTTCCTGGCGATCGTTGCGATCTTCCTGATCTTCGGCACGATCACCGACCTGTGGCCGCAGATCGGCTTCAACACCCCGTGGGGTCTGTTGCTGCTCTACCTGGGTGGCGCGCTGGGCGTGAACACCTGGCTGATGAAGGGCTTCTTCGACACGCTGCCCCGGGAGCTGGACGAGGCGGCCACCGTGGACGGTGCCTCACACGCCCAGGTCTTCTTCCGGATCATGCTGCCGTTGGTGGCGCCGATCCTCGCGGTGACCGCGCTGCTCGCCTTCATCAACACCATCAACGAGTTCCTGATGGCGAGCGTCTTCCTCACCGACACGGACGCCAAGACCCTCGCGGTCGGCATGCGGGGCATGTTGCAGGGCGGCGAGCGGAACACCAACTTCGGGATCTTCGCGGCCGGCACCCTGCTGACCGCGATCCCGACGGTGCTGGTCTTCCAGTTCCTTCAGCGGTACATCGTCTCCGGCCTCACCTCCGGCGCCGTGAAGGGATAGGCCGTCGACCGTGGCCGGGCGGCCTGGACGCGCCGACCGGCCTACCCGCTACTACAAAGTGTCGTTGATGGGGGAGGATGGGCGGCGTGGAAGCTCTCCGACTCATCCTTCTCTACGTCCATCTCATCGGGTTCGCCCTGCTGCTCGGTGGCTCGATCGCCCAGTACGCCAGCGGTCGGTTGCGGATCAACCCGGCCATGCTGTGGGGCGCGGTGATCCAGTTGCTGACCGGGTTCGGCCTCTCCGCGCCGCTGCGCGACGGCGACGAGCCGGCACCGGCAAAACTTGTGACGAAGTTGGTGATCGCGCTGCTGATCTTCGTCATGGTTTTCTTCTCCCGGAAGCGGGACGTGGTCAATCGCGGGCATTTCCTCGCGATCGTCGCTCTGACCCTGGTCAACGCGGCGGTCGCGGTCTTTTGGCGGTAACGTCCGGGGAGGGAAACGCCTCCAAGAAACGGACTTTGCGGACGCTGTGGCGCTTGGTTACCAGCACGAAGAGTGACGTGCCCCACGCAAGGGTTACACCCGGGTAACAGGCGCTCAACAGTCGTGCACGATTGTCGGCCGGTGGGTGGGCGCGGGCGTACGCTCCCGTCCGTAACGTGGGACAGCCGGCGGCATACCGCAGGTCGGCTGATGGGCTGCCACCGCACTAGGCGCGGTGTGCAATGGGAAGGAGACGTCTTGCGCTCGGTGCGTGGGATGCGGATCGCCTCGATCTTCGCGGTGGGTGGGCTCGCGCTCACCGCCGCCGCTTGTGGCGAGGCCCCCAAGGATGACAACAACGCCGGCAGTGGCGGCAAGAAGTTCAGCGCCTGCATGGTGACCGACGTCGGCGGCATCGACGACAAGTCGTTCAACACCTCGGCCTGGAAGGGCCTGGAGGAGGCCAAGGCCGCCAACGACAACATCGACATCAAGTACGTCGCGTCGAAGGCCGAGGCCGACTACGAGCCGAACCTGACGCAGTACGTCAACCAGAAGTGCGACTTCATCCTGGCGGTCGGTGGCCTGATGGGCGACGCCACCTCGAAGATCGCCAAGGCGAACCCGAACCAGCAGTTCGGCATCGTCGACGCCAACCCGGGTGACGCCAACGTCTACCCGATGCAGTTCGACACCGCCCAGGCCGCGTTCCAGGCCGGCTACCTGGCCGCCGGGATGAGCAAGACCGGCAAGGTCGCCACCTACGGTGGTCTGCCGATCCCGCCGGTGACCATCTTCATGGACGGCTTCGTCGACGGCGTGGCGTACTACAACACCACCAAGAAGAAGGACGTCCAGGCGCTGGGTTGGAACAAGGAGACCCAGAAGGGCTCCTTCACCAACGACTTCGGCAAGCAGGACGAGGGCAAGAAGGTCTCCGACGCGCTGGTCGCCCAGGGCGCGGACATCATCATGCCGGTCGCCGGTGGCGCGGGCCTCGGCACCACCTCCGCGGCCAAGGCATCGGGCGGCAAGTACAACACCATCTGGGTGGATGTCGACGGCTGCGAGAGCACCCCGGACTGCTCGGCGATCATCACCACCGTCGTCAAGAACATCCCGGAGGCCGTCAAGGAGGCCGTGGTGAAGGCCGCCGGTGGCGAGAAGCTCCAGGCCAACCCGGGCTTCGTCGGCACCCTGGCCAACAGCGGCGTCTCGATCGCCCCGTACCACGACTTCGACAGCAAGGTTCCGGCCGAGCTGAAGGCCGAGGTCGACAAGATCAAGGCGGACATCGCCGCCGGCACCATCACCGTCACCTCGAAGGCCCAGCCGACCAAGTGACAACCGGCCGGCCCCTCCGGTGAGATCATCGGGAGGTCGGCGGGGGACAGGTACGACCCGATCGGCCGCTCCGGCTCTGCGGATACCCCGCGGGGTCGGAGCGGCCGATCGCGCACCACGGCGGCCGGTCCGGTCCGGCCGGTACGACGGCAGCTAGGCTGCACCATCGCTCGCACTCCAGGAGGTTGCGCTGAGACTCGAACTGCGCGGCATCACCAAGCGGTTCGGTGATCTGGTCGCCAACGATCACATCGACCTGACGGTGGAGCCTGGAGAGATTCACGCCCTCCTCGGCGAGAACGGCGCGGGCAAGTCGACCCTGATGAACGTGCTCTACGGGCTCTACCAGCCCGACGAGGGCGAGATCCTGGTCGACGGCAAGCCGCTGAAGCTGAAGGGCCCTTCCGACGCGATCGCAGCCGGGATCGGCATGGTGCACCAGCACTTCATGCTGGTGCCGGTCTTCACCGTCGCCGAAAACATCATGCTCGGCGCCGAGCAGGTCCGGGGCGGCATCGCCGGCTTCCTGGACCGGCGGCGGGCCCGGCGCGAGGTCACCGAGGTGTCCGAGCGCTACAACCTGCGGGTCGACCCGGACGCGGTGATCGAGGACCTGCCGGTCGGCATCCAGCAACGAGTCGAGATCGTCAAGGCGCTCACCCGCGACGTCGACCTGCTCATCCTGGACGAGCCGACCGCGGTGCTCACCCCCCAGGAGACCGAGGAACTGCTGACGGTCATGCGGTCGCTCAAGGCGGCCGGCAAGTCGATCGTCTTCATCACCCACAAGCTCGGCGAGGTCAAGGCCATCGCCGACCGGATCACGGTGATCCGACGCGGAAAGACCGTCGGCACCGCCTCACCGGACGCCAGCCGGGACGAGCTGGCCGCCCTGATGGTCGGGCGCAACGTCCGGCTCACCGTGGACAAGACCCCGGCCACGCCGGGCGAGCCCGTGCTGGAGGTGGCCGGCCTCGTGGTTGACGACGACCGGCAGATCCGCGCGGTCGACGGGGTGGACCTGACCGTGCGCGCGGGTGAGGTGCTCGGTGTGGCGGGTGTACAGGGCAACGGCCAGACCGAGCTGATCGAAGCGATCATGGGTCTGCGCCCGGTGCTCGCCGGGACGGTCAGCCTGGCCGGCGACCGGATCGACGGCTGGAAGCCCAAGAAGGTACTCCGGGCGGGCGTCGGCTACGTGCCCGAGGATCGCAGCGTGGACGGCCTGGTCAAGGAGTTCAGCGTCGCGGAGAACCTGGTGCTGGACATCTACGACCGGCCGCCGTTCGGTGCCGGGCTCGCGCTGAAGCCGGACGCGATCGCCGCCTCGGCGAAGGAGCGGATCGAGCAGTTCGACGTCCGTACCTCATCGGCCGACGCGGCGGTGGGCACCCTCTCCGGCGGCAACCAGCAGAAGGTGATCGTGGCCCGGGAGCTGTCCCGGCCGCTGAAGCTCCTCATCGCCGCCCAGCCGACCCGTGGTGTCGACGTCGGGTCGATCGAGTTCATCCACAGCCAGGTCATCCGCGAACGGGACATCGGCACCGCCGTCATGGTGGTCTCCAGCGAACTCGACGAGGTGATCGGGCTGGCCGACCGGATCGCGGTGATGTACCGCGGCCGGATCATCGGCATCGTCGGCCCGGACACCCCGCGTGAGGAGATCGGCCTGCTGATGGCCGGCATCAGCCCGGACGCGGCCCACGACGCCGTCGCAGCACCCGCCGCCGAGAAGCCCGGTACGGCGACCGCCGCTGACAAGCCCGGCGTGGCAGACGGGAGCCCGGCGAGCGACGCGGGCTCCGCGAGCGAGGACGAGGCATGACCAACCCCAACCTGCAGTCGGGCTCCCCGGACAAGGAGCCGGCGAGCGAGGCGCAGGCCGCGCAGAACGTTCTCGGCAACACCGAGCGTGCCGAGACGGCGACCACACCGGGCGGCCCGGAGCCGGAGCCGAAACCGAGCCTGGGCCGGTTGTTTCTGGACAACCTCTGGGCGGCCAACACCTTCACGGTGACCCTGCTGTCGTTGGTGCTGGCGATCGTGGTCGGCGCGGTCCTGATGATCATCTCTGATCCCGACGTGCTCTCCACCTACTCGTACATCACCTCTCGCCCGTCCGACGCGATCAACTCCAGTTGGACGCTCGTCAGCGAGGCGTACGCGAACCTGTTCAAGGGCTCGATCTTCGACCCCGAGGCGTTCTCCGGCTGGCTGGACGGCGCCAACGGCTGGCAGGCAGTGCTCGCGCCGATCTCGGAGACGCTGACCTACGCGGCGCCACTGGTCTTCACCGGCCTGTCCGTGGCGCTGGCCTTCCGTGGCGGCCTGTTCAACATCGGCGCCCAGGGCCAGGCCACCATCGGCGTGATCATGGCGGCGCTGGCCGGTTTCCTGCTGCCGCTGCCGCCCGGCCTGCACCTGCTGGTGGCGGTGCTGGCCGGCGCGCTGGGTGGAGCGATCTGGGGTTTCATCCCCGGCATCCTCAAGGCCCGTGCCGGCGCGCACGAGGTGATCAACACGATCATGCTCAACTACGTCGCCACGTACTTCCTCACCTGGTTGATCGTGCAGAACGGCGTGCAGGACCCTGCCCGTACCGACGCGATCAGCAAGGCGGTGGACAACTCCGCCCAGCTGCCCCGACTGCTCGGCGACAACCTGCGGGTGCACGCCGGCATCCTGCTCGCCGTGCTGGCCACCTGGGCGGTGGCCTGGCTGCTTAACCGCTCGACGCTCGGCTTCGAGCTGCGCGCGGTCGGCGCCAACCCGGACGCCGCCCGGACCGCCGGCATCAGCGTCACCCGGACGTACATCCTGATCATGGTCTTCGCCGGCATCCTGGCGGGCCTCGGCGGCTCGAACATGGTGCTCGGCTCCACCGCCAGCGCGTTGACCCCGCTGGTGGTCGCGCAGATCGGCTTCGACGGCATCCTGGTGGCACTGCTGGGGCGGGTGAAGCCCTGGGGGGTGCTGCTCGCCGCGCTGCTGTTCGGGGCGTTGCAGGCCGGTGGTAACCGGATGCAGTCGTACTCCGGGATCTCACTGGAGCTGGTGACCGTGCTCCAGGCGCTGATCGTCATCTTCATCGCCGCGCCGGCCCTGGTGAAGGCGATCTTCCAGCTCCGGGCCGCACGTGCCGCCCGGTTGCAGACGAGCCTGGCGAAGGGCTGGTAACTCATGTCCACCATGGCTGTCCCCGATATCGCCGTCGCCCCGGTCGACGAGGGCTTCTGGACCCGCAGCCGCAAGGTCGGCCTCACGCTGCTGGGGCTCGGCCTGCTGTCCGCGGTGCTCTTCGGCGCGCTCGCCACCGACCAGCAGGCCCGGTTCACGCTCAGCGACGACGCGGCCGGCGCCGCACTGGAGATCAACGGCACGATCGGGGCGATCCTGTTCGGGATCATCACGATCGCCGCCGGCGCGGCGCTGCTCGCCGGGGTGCCGAAGCGGTGGTTCGTCCCCGTGCTCGGCGTCGGGCTCGTCGGTTTCGTGCTGTCGTTCCTCTGCTGGCAGGTCTCCGCCGCGCCGGCCGGGCAGAATTTCATGCCGCTGGTCAACATCATCCGGGGTACCTTCATCCTGGCCCTGCCGCTGATCTTCGGCGCGCTCGCCGGGGTGCTCTGCGAACGCTCCGGTGTGGTCAACGTGGCCATCGAGGGCCAACTGCTGATGGGTGCGTTCAGCGGGGCCCTGTTCGGCAGCATCTCCGGCAGCGTCTGGGTGGGCCTGATCGCCGCCGCCATCGGCGGCGCGTTCATCTCGCTGCTGCTGGCCGTCTTCGCCATCCGCTACCTGGTCGACCAGGTCGTCATGGGCATCGTGCTGAACCTGCTGGCGGTCGGCGTCACCGGCTTCCTCTACGAGCGGCTCATGCAGACCGACGCCGAGAAGTACAACAGCGCGCCCCGGTTCAGCAACTGGGAGATCCCGCTGCTGAAGGACATCCCGGTGCTCGGGCCGGCGCTGTTCCGCGGCAACATCTTCCTCTACCTCGGGCTGCTCCTGGTGCTGGTGATCCACATCGGGTTGTTCCGTACCCGGTGGGGCCTGCGGACCCGCTCGGTCGGTGAGCACCCGATCGCCGCCGACACGCTCGGCGTCAAGGTGCTGCGGGTCCGCTACCGCAACGTGCTGCTGGCCGGTGTGGTCGCCGGCATCGGCGGGGCGTCCTACACGCTGGCGCTCTACTCGTTCACCAAGAACATGATCGGCGGTAAGGGCTTCATCGCCCTGGCCGCGCTGATCTTCGGCCGGTGGAACCCGACCGGCGCGCTGCTCGCCGCGCTCTTCTTCGGTTTCGCCGACCAACTCGCCACCTACCTGGGCGCGATCAGCAGCTCGATCCCCAGCCAGTTCCTGGCCATGCTGCCCTACCTGGCGACCATCCTGGCCGTCGCCGGGCTGGTCGGCCGGGTCCGGGCGCCGGCCGCCGACGGCAAGCCGTACATCAAGGGCTGACGGCTGCCACCATCACCGCAGACCGCAGACCGCAGACCGCTGTGCGCAGGGCCGGGGAACCGGCCCTGCCCGCTTCTGACCTGGGCTACTTCGGCAGAATGATGGCATGACCGACATTGACTGGGCGCAGTTGCGCGCCGCCGCCACCGAGGCGATGCGGCACGCGTACGCGCCGTACTCGACGTTCCCGGTCGGCGCGGCCGCGCTGGTCGACGACGGCCGGGTGGTGGTCGGCTGCAACGTGGAGAACGCCGCGTACGGGGTGACGCTCTGCGCCGAGTGTGGAGTGGTGTCCAGCCTGCACGCCACCGGTGGCGGTCGGCTCGTCGCGCTCTCCTGCGTCGACGCCACCGGCGAGCCGTTGATGCCGTGCGGTCGCTGCCGGCAGCTGCTCTGGGAGCACGGCGGGCCGGAGTGCCTGATCGAGAGCAAGACCCGGCCACTGCGGATGGCCGAGCTGCTGCCGCACGCCTTCGGCGTGGAGGACTTGGAGGCCGTCACCGGTGAGACGCCGGTGCCGGTGGTCCCGGAGCGGCTCGCCGCCTGGCGCGGGCGCGGCACCGTCTTCGTGCACCCGGACATGTCCGCTGGTCAGCAGGTCTGGACGGGGTACTGGGAGCGGTCGGCCGGGGATGACGCCGGCGCCGAGACCGGGGTGCTGGAGGAGGCGCCGAGCTGGGACGACCCGGCCGAGGCGATCACCTGGGGCCTGGCGCGGACGCCACGGGTGGTCGTGGTGGACGCCACCGGCACGATCTTCTGGGCCGGTGAAGGTGAGCCGCCGGCGGAGATCCCGGTGCGCTGGTCTTGATTGTGGTTGCTGTTCGGGGGCGGGGCCGACCGTGCGTCGGTGCCGCCATTCGACTAGGAAAGATCTTCGATGACTGGGTTTGCTGCTGTTGACGTTATTCGGGCGAAGCGGGATGGGGGGGTGCTGTCGGACGCGCAGATCGACTGGGTGGTCGACGCGTACACCCGGGGGGTTGTCGCCGACGAGCAGATGTCCGCGCTGGCGATGGCGATCCTGCTCAACGGCATGACCGGGCCGGAGATCGCCCGGTGGACCGCCGCGATGATCGCCAGCGGTGAGCGGTTGGACCTGTCGGCGGTACGCCGGCCGACGGTCGACAAGCACTCCACCGGCGGCGTCGGCGACAAGATCACTCTGCCGCTCACCCCGCTGGTGGCGGCGTGTGGCGCGGCCGTACCGCAGCTGAGCGGCCGGGGTCTCGGGCACACCGGCGGCACGCTGGACAAGTTGGAGTCCATCCCGGGCTGGCGGGCCACGGTGAGCAACGACGAGTTCATCGCCCAGCTGGACGAGGTCGGTGCGGTGATTTGCGCGGCCGGTGCCGGGCTCGCCCCCGCCGACCGCAAGTTGTACGCGTTGCGCGACGTGACCGGCACCGTGGAGGCGATCCCGCTGATCGCCAGCTCGATCATGAGCAAGAAGATCGCCGAGGGCACCGGGGCGCTGGTCCTCGACGTCAAGGTCGGCTCGGGTGCCTTCATGAAGTCCGTCGACCAGGCCCGCGAGTTGGCGCGCACCATGGTCGAGCTGGGCGGTGCGCACGGGGTGCGGACGGTCGCCCTGCTCACCGACATGTCGACCCCGCTCGGCCTGGCGATCGGCAACGCGGTCGAGGTGACCGAGTCGGTCGAGGTACTGGCCGGTGGCGGGCCGGCCGACGTGGTGGAGCTGACCCTCGCGCTGGCCCGGGAGATGCTCGACGCCGCCGGCCTGCCGGACGCCGATCCGGCGGCCGCGCTGCGCGATGGCCGGGCCATGGACTCCTGGCGGGCGATGATCCGGGCGCAGGGCGGCGACCCGGACGCGCCGATGCCGACGGCCGCCGAGGTGGAGGTGGTCCGCGCCGAGCGGGACGGCTACGTCGCGGCCGTCGACGCGTACGCCATGGGGGTTGCGGCGTGGCGGCTCGGCGCGGGTCGGGCGCGCAAGGAGGACCCGGTGAGCGTGCCGGCCGGGGTGGTGTTGCACAAGCGGCCGGGTGACGAGGTGCGGGCCGGTGACCCGCTCTACGAGCTGCGTGCCGAGGACGCGACGCGGATTCCCGCCGCGCTGGCCGAGGCCGCCACCGCGGTGCGGATCGCGTCGACGGCCCCGGCGGCGACGTCGTTGGTCATCGAACGCATCGGCTGATCGATCCGGGGTCGCCCTGGCGTGGTGCCGGTCACCTGGGAGCGCTATTGTCGCAGGCCAAGGGGGGACAACCGGCCTTGCGCCGGCGCGAGCAGACAGGAAGATCCGCCGTGACCGTTGCTGCCCCCGACCCACGTGAGGTGCGCGAGGCGAGCCTGGACGAGCTGTCCCGGCTCGGCCTGCCGTTGCCGCCGGCCCAGTTTCCCCTCGTCTGGGAGCCGGGTGACCAGATCGACCTGCGCCCGACCGCGGAGATCGAGGCGCGGATCGCGGTACTGCACCTGATCCTGGCCCGCTGCTTCGGGATGCCGCCGCAGGCGGCGATGAGCTGGCTGCTCGGTTCGCACCTGGTCGACATGGTCACCCCGCCGGAGTGGCAGTTCGTGATGGGCGGCAAGGGCGACCACCGGTCGTTCGTGCTGCATCACGACGCGCTCTTCGCGCTGGCCTGGGTGCTCGGGCTGAGCAAGCAGCTCGACCCCACGCTGGCCGTCGACGAGCGGCTGGTCGAGCGGCTGCCGCACATCGCCGAGGGGGAGACCTTCCCGCACTGGCGCTCCCGGATCCTCACGGCGCCGCAGCACCCGGCCGACGCGGCCGCCCTGCTCGACCTGCACTACTGCCTGGACTGGGCGTACCTGGAGACCGAGCGTGGCGGCCGGCGTGCGCCGGGCCTGGTCGACGCGAACGCGATCGGGCAGCGGCGTTGGGCGCTGGAGTGGGCGGTGATCCTGCGCGGGCCGTACCACGACGAGCCGCCCGGCTGGGAAGAGGTCGACCTCTCCACCTGAGGTCAGCGAGGTCGCAGGACGTCGAGCCGGACCGCCACGGTGACCCGGACCGGTTCGGGCAGCGCGGCCAGCCGGGTGCCGAGCGCGGCCGGGTCGGTGTGCCAGGCGCTGGGGCCCATCCCGACCAGGGTGGCGACCTCCGGCCGGGTCAGCGCCAGCTCCGCCCGGTGCACGGTCGAGCTGACCGGCGTGAAGTGCCCGCCCAGGCTGCCGGCCACCCGGTCGGCCTTGTCCGGGTCCACCCGTAGCAGGTCGAGGGCGTCCACCAGTTCGGCGAGATGGTCGGCGGCGGGCGTGACCACCAGCAACGTGCCGGCCGGGTCGAGCACCCGGTGGAACTCCGGGCCGTTGCGCGGGGCGAAGACGTTCAGCAGCACGGCGGTCGAGGCGTCCGCGAGCGGCAGCCGCTGCCAGGTGTCGGCGAGCGCGGCGGCGGCCCGGGGATGCGCGCGGGCCGCGCGGCGCAGCGCCGGCTTGGACACGTCCAGGGCCAGACCCACGGCGTCCGGCAGCGCCGCCAGCACCGCGCCGAGGTACCGGCCGGTGCCGGCGCCGGCATCCACCACCAGGGGGTACGCCTCGACGTCGGGCGACGGCTCGACCCGTACCTCTGCTGTCGCGGCAGCGGCGAGGGCGGCTGAAATGACGTCGTAGTGCCCGGCGGCGAGGAAGTCCGTCCGGGCGGCCACCATCTCGGCGGTGTCGCCGACGTGCGGGGAGCGTCCGGCGAGCAGGTTGACGTACCCCTGCCGGGCGATGTCGAAGCTGTGCCGGCGCGGGCAGCGCAGCGCCCTGGCGGTGCCGGCTGTCGCCTCGGCCAGTGGTTCGCCGCAGACCGGGCAGCGCAGTCGGTCGAGGATGCGGGGGTCCACGTCAGACCTCCGGGTCGTGCCGTGGGTGGGGCGCCCGCCCGCCGAGATGATCGACCACCCGGTGGGTGAGCGCGCCGAGCGCGTCGATCTCCGCCGGCGTGAGCAGGTCGATCAGGTGCCGGCGGACGGCGGCCACGTGGCCGGGGGCGGCGGACTCGATGGCCCGCCGCCCGGCGGGGGTGAGGACGACGACCGAGCCCCGGGCGTCATCGGCGCACTCCTCGCGGGTCACCAGGCCGCGCTGCTGCATCCGGGTCAGGTGGTGGGAGAGCCGGCTGCGCGACCAGAGCATGCGGTCTGCCAACTCCCGCAGGCGCAGCCGCCCCTGCGCTGTCTCGGAGAGGTCGGAGAGCACGTCGTAGTCGGCCTCGGAGAGGCCGGCGTCCTGGGTCAGCTCCCGGGCCAGCTCCAGGTCGAGCAGCCGACGCATTCGGCGGTAGCCGCGCCACGCGCGGTCCTCTCGCTCGTCCAACCACCGGGTCGCGTCCATTCGACAAGTCTAGCGGTTGGTTGACACGTCATCGATTCGCCACGTAAATTCGATGACATGTCAACCAATTCTCTTCAGGGTGACCCGACCAGCCGCCGCGTCGCGGGTGCGGCGTGAGCGACCGTCTGTGGGAGCTGTTCGGTGAGCGGGGGCGCGGGGTGCTGGTCACCCTGCGCCGGGACGGCCGACCCCAGCTGTCCAACCTCGACTATCTGGCCGAGCCGGGGCTGATCCGCTGCTCCAGCACCGGTGACCGGGCGAAGGCACGCAACCTGCGCCGGGATCCCCGGGCGAGCTTCCACGTGACCACGCCGGACGGTGGCGCGTACGCGGTCGCCGAGGGGACGGTGACCCTCACCGAGCCGGCCGCGACCATCAGCGACGCCACGGTCGACGAACTGGTCGAGGTCTACCGGCGGATTCGCGGCGAGCACCCGGACTGGGCGGACTACCGGGCCGCCATGGTCGCCGACGGGCGACTCGTGATCCGCCTCGTCGTGGACCGGGTCTACGGATGGCGGCCGTGACACCCGGCCGGTCCCGTCCCGGTCCGCCCGGGCCGCTGACTAGGGTCTGAGCATGGTCGCAACTATCCGGTACGAGGACATCGTCAAGGTTCCGAAGGCGCTGCTGCACGACCACCTCGACGGCGGGCTGCGGCCGGCGACGATCGTCGACCTGGCCGCCGAGGTGGGCCACGAACTGCCCACCACCGACCCGGAAGCGCTCGGACGCTGGTTCGCGGACGCGGCGGACTCCGGCTCCCTGGAGCGCTACCTCGAGACGTTCGCGCACACCGTGGCGGTCATGCAGACCGCGCCCGCGCTGCGTCGGGTGGCCCGCGAGTGCGCCCTGGACCTGGCCGCCGACGGCGTGGTCTACGCCGAGGTGCGCTTCGCCCCGGAGCAGCACCTGGAGCGGGACCTGAGCCTGGACGAGGTGGTCGAGGCGGTGCTGGCCGGGTTCGCCGAGGGCACCGCCCAGGCGGTCGAGGCGGGCCTGACCATCCGGGTGGGCACCCTGCTCACCGCGATGCGGCACGCCGCCCGCTCACAGGAGATCGCCGAGCTGGCCGTGCGGCACCGGGACGCCGGGGTGGTGGGCTTCGACATCGCCGGCGCCGAGGCGGGCTTTCCGCCCACCCGGCACCTGGACGCCTTCGAATACCTGCAACGGGAGAACTTCCACTTCACCATCCACGCTGGCGAGGCGTTCGGGCTGCCGTCGATCTGGCAGGCGATCCAGTGGTGCGGAGCGGACCGGCTCGGCCACGGGGTGCGGATCGTCGACGACATCGCCCCCGACGGCTCGCTCGGCCGGCTGGCCGCCTACGTCCGGGACAAGCGGATCCCCCTGGAGCTGTGCCCCTCGTCGAACGTGCAGACCGGTGCGGTGGACTCGATCGCGGACCATCCGATCGGCCTGCTGCGGGATCTGCGCTTCCGGGTGACGGTCAACACCGACAACCGGCTGATGAGCGGCACCTCGATGTCGCGGGAGATGTCGCTGCTGGCGGAGACGTTCGGTTACGGCTGGAAAGAGTTGCAGTGGTTCACCATCAATGCGATGAAGAGCGCCTTCATCCCGTTCGACGAGCGACTGCGGATCATCGATGACGTGATCAAGCCGGCGTACGCGAAGTTGTTGGCCTGATCTCAGCCGTGCGGGTGGCCAGCGAGCAGGCCGGCCACCCGGCGCAGCACCTCCCGGGCCCGGGCCGCCTCCGCGCCGAGGCCCATCTGCCGACGCAGCACCGCGGGCTCGGCCCGCAGCAGCGCCACCCCGCGCCGAATCAGCACCCGAGGCGCCTTGCGCTGCTCGGACAGGTCACGGGCGAGTCGGCGCAGGAAGGTCGCGCCGCGCGGACGACGCAGCGCGTACGCCCCGGCGAGCAGGCCACGGCGACGGCACTCCTCGACGATCTCGGCGGCGAAGATCCCTTCGGCCACGAAAAGTGGCGATCCGGCGACATCAAATGGCCGGGTGGCCACCCGTCGATCCGCGCCGATCGCATAAACCGGCACATCGGCTCGGCCCTCACGGGCAAGTCGGGCAATGATTTCCACCGCAGTGGGGGCGTCCCAGGACTGCGGCGATTCCCAATCCACCTGGCCGTTTCGTCTCGGCAACGTAGGGTCATCGCCGTCTTTGTAGAAGTCGTCCAAGCAGAGCACCGGCAGGCCGGTTTGCTGTGCAATGTACGACTTTCCGGACCCAGATGGGCCGGCCAGTAGGACAACTCGGTGCGGATGTTCCATTACCTTCAGTTACTCCGGCCAGACAGACTGCTATCAAATCGCATCAACATCTCATCACACCTTCGGTCGGGGACAACCTGGGCTTTCTTCTTGTCGACCGGCGTGATGGAATCTCGGGGGTCCGACCCGCCGGGTCGGTCGCTGGGCGTTGCCCGGGGGCAACGCGTTCAAGCTGTAATCGCGAGGGCGGTGACGTGAGCAAACGGCCAAAGACGGCGGGCTCCTTCCTGTCGCGGCTGCGCCGGCCGGCCAGCCGGCTCCGGGACATGCCGATCTGGTCCAAGCTCGGTCTCATCATGATCGTGCCGACCATCGCCACGGTCGTGGTGGGCACCAGTGGTCTTATCGACCACGTGGAGACGCTCAACAATGCCAACCGAGCTGGCGATCTGGCCAACCTGTCGAGCTACTCAGGTGTCCTGGTCGACAGCCTGCAGGACGAGCGGACCGCCGCCGTACTGCTGCTGGGCGCGGACGGGACGCAGCCGACGGCGCAGTACCAGGAGGCATACAACCGGGTGAACTCCCGGGTGGACCAGGACGCGATCCCCTACCGCCAGCAGCGGGCCGAGATCGAGGACCTGCCGAGCAGCCTCGAGGGTCTGCTCGACAGCATCGACCAGAACCTGCAGGACCTGTCGGGCGTCCGCAGCCAGGTGTTCAACGGGAAGCTCGCGCTCACCGAGACCGTGCAGGCGTACGAGGGTCTGATCAGTGACCTGCTCGCCATCCGCGACTCGTCCACGCAGCTCGCCGGTGACAACCAACTGAGCGACCGGATGCGCGCCGCCGCGGCGGTCGCCCGGGAGAAGGAATTCCTCGCCGTGCGCCGGGTCGTGGTGCACCGCGCGCTGGGCGTGAAGGGCGGGCAGCGCCTGACCCCGGCACTGCGCAGGGACTACGTCGCCAGTGACACCGGCCAGCAGCAGGCTCTGCAGAGCTTCAAGGCCGTCGCCACCCCGGACGACGCGAAGTTCCACGACCAGACGGTCGCGGGCGGCGACCGCCGGCAGGCACAGAACTACACCGGCTGGATCGACGGCAACACCACCGGCAACATGCGCGGTGCGCCGTTCGGCCCGGACCAGTGGGAAGCCGCCATGACGGCCAACGCCAAGCTGATCCGCACCGTCGAGACGAAGCTCGACAGCGAAGTGGTCGCCCAGGCCGACGCCCTCCGCTCGGACGTCCAGCGCCAGGTCTTCCTGGAGACCGGCCTGCTGCTCAGCATGCTGCTGCTGGCCATCCTCTTCGCGTACCTGGTCGCCCGCTCGATGGCCCGCTCACTTCGTGAGCTGCGGCAGGGCGCGCTCTCCGTGGCCCAGTACGGCCTGCCGCAGGCGGTGGCCCGACTGCGCGACCCGCAGGTTGTCGGGCAGCTCTCCCCGGTGCAGCTGGCCAACCAGATCGCCGAGCCGCTGCCGGTGCGCAGCAAGGACGAGTTCGGCCAGGTGACCGAGGCGTTCAACGCCGTCCACCTGGAAGCCGTCCGTACGGCCGCCGAGCAGGCCGCACTGCGCGCCTCCGTCGCGACCATGTTCGTCAACCTCGCCCGCCGTTCACAGATCCTGGTCGACCGCCTCATCGGGCACCTCGACCGGCTGGAGCGCGGCGAAGAGGACCCGGACCGGCTGGCCGAGTTGTTCCAGCTCGACCACCTGGCCACCCGGATGCGTCGTAACGACGAGAACCTGCTGGTGCTCGCCGGCGCCGACTCCACCCGCGTGCAGCGTGAGCCGGCCGCTCTCATCGACGTGCTGCGCGCCGCGCAGTCCGAGGTCGAGCACTACACCCGCATCGAGTTCGGTGTGATCGACCGCGACATCGAGGTCGCCGCCCACGCCGTCAACGACCTGGTGCACCTCGTCGCGGAGCTGTTCGACAACGCCACCGCGTTCTCCCCGCCCGACTCGCAGGTCATGGTCGAGGCTCGCCGGGTCGGCGACCGCTCCTCGCTGTACGTCGAGGACCGCGGCATCGGCATCAGCGCCGAGCAGTTGCACGACCTCAACGAACGACTCGCGACGCCGCCGCAGGTGGACGTGGCCGTGTCCCGGATGATGGGCCTGGTCGTGGTCGCCCGACTCGCGTCCCGGCACGGGGTCCGGGTCGAGCTGCGCCCCGGCAACGATCGCGGCACGGTCGCCGATGTGACCCTGCCCACCTCGGTGCTGGTGCCCCGGGCGCTGTCCGGTCGGGTGCAGCAGCCCCCGGCGCTGCCGGCGGCCGGTGCTCTCCAGTTCGGTGGTCCGCAGTCGGGTGGTCCCGCGCCGGCCTTCGGTGCGCTGCCCGCGCTGGGCAACGGCCCGCGCCCGAGCGAGTCGTCCGGCAACCAGGTCACCCTGGGCGGTCGTCCGTTCGACCCCGCGTCCCGTAACGGTGCCGGCACCCCCGCCAACGGCGGTGCGTACCGCTCGATGCCTGCCTGGTCCGATCTGACCGGCGCGGCCGGGACGAACGGCGTCACCGGCGGCGACGGGTTCACCCCCCGGCCGGCCAACGGCCAGGGGACCGATCCGCTGCCGCAGCGCCGGGCCGGGGACGAGACCCCGACCAGCGACCAGCAGCCGTCCATCCCGCGTCAGCTGCCGAGCAGCCCCGAGGCGCACCCGTACTCGGCGCCGCCGGTCTCTTCGCAGCCCTACTCCGGCGCGCCGGTCTCCGCCTCGCCGGCCTCCGGCCAGCCCTACTCCGGTCAGCCCTACTCGGGTGCCCCGTACGGTGGCGCGCCGGTGTCGGCCGCCCCGGCCTCCGGGCAGCCGTACGCCGGTCCGCCGGTGTCGGCGTCCCCGGTCTCGGCCTCGCCGGCGTCCGGTCAGCCGTACTCGGGTCAGCCGTACTCGGCGCCGCCCGCCTCCGGCCAGTCGTTCAGTGGGTTCGCGCCCCGATCCGCCCCGCCCGCGCAGGCTGCCAACGCGCCGGCACCGCCGGCCTGGCCGCCAGTGCCGGGCAGCGACCGGGACACCGCCACCCCGCCGGTGCCCGAGCGGCTCGCCGCCGCGCTGGACATGACGACGGAGCTGCCGCGGGTGCCGCGACCCGGCGAGCAGCCGGCCGCAGCCCAGCCGCCGGCTCCGGCGTCGACCCCGGCAGCGGCGCCGACTCCGGCTCCGGCTGCGCAGACCCGGCCGGCACCGCAGCAGCCGCAGGCGCAGAACCGTCAGCGGTACGCGGACGAGACGATGGAGCTGCCGATCTTCCGGGAGCTCGAGTCGGCCTGGTTCCGTACCCGTCGCCCGGGCTCCGAGGAGACCGCGGCCGGCGCGCAGCCAGCGACGAACGGCGACTCCGCGACCCAGCAGTTCGCCACGGTCGAGGCCACCGGTCGGGCAGTCCACAAGACACCACCCGGGACGACAGGTAACACACCGATGGCAGACACTCCGACGGTCGGAGGAGCGCCGCGGGACAACGGCTCCACAGCGAACGAGGGCACCCGTCCCAGCCTCGCCGAGAGCCTGCCGAACCGCCGGCCCCAACCGCAGAGCAACGGCTGGCAGACCGCCGCCGACGACGGCTGGCGTGCTGCCTCCGCGGCGGCCGGCGCGGCGCCGGTGAGCGAGACCACCACGACCGGTCTGCCGAAACGCAAGCCGATGGCGCAGCTGGTGCCCGGCGCGGTGGAGAAGCCCACCACCTCGGTCCAGCGGCGCTCCCCGGAGGCGGTCCGTGGCCTGCTCTCCGCCTACCACCGGGGCGTGCAGCGAGGGCGTAGCACCTCGGACAACCCGACCAGCCCGGAGGCGACTCCGGGAGGGCAATCCTCGCAGTCTGGCTCAGGCCCGGTGGCCGGGAGCGGGCAGAAGGAGCAAGAAGGATGACAACTACGCAGGATCTTGGTTGGCTGCTGGCCAACTTCGCCGACCGGGTGCCCGGCGTCGCGCATGCGGTCGCCGTATCGGCGGACGGCCTACTCCTCGCGTCGTCACGGGATCTGCCGCGCGACCGGGCAGATCAGCTCGCCGCGATCTCATCGGGTCTGGTCAGCCTGACCCAGGGGGCAGCACGCTGCTTCGAGGGAGGCGCGGTGTTGCAGACCGTCGTGGAGATGGACAATGGCTTCCTGTTCTTGATGTCCATCTCGGACGGCTCGTCCTTCGCCGTGCTGGCAGCCCGCAGCTCCGACGTGGGCCAGGTTGGCTACGAGATGGCGCTGCTGGTCGACCGGGTGGGCGACGCGCTGACCCCGCAGCCGCGTGCGGCTGCGGGCATGCTGGGCTGACGTTTCGCCGATCGTGAGGTCGGCGGGACCGCAACAACGACAACGACGGGTTTCACCGGTGGGAGCCGGTAACGGGTGCGAAGGAGGTGAGCGGCGAGATGGCCGATCGTGACGAACCAACCGGAGCGTTGGTCCGTCCATACGCCGTGACCCGTGGTCGCACCCGTCCCCGGCTCGACATCGCGCTGGAGGCGCTCGTCGAGACGACGGTGCGCGGCCGGGCCGCTGCCAATGGCAACGGCGGCCAGGGCCGCGAACACCAGTACATCGCCGCGCTGTGTGACGGACGCGTGCAATCGCTCGCAGAGATCGCGGCGCGGATGCAGCTCCCGCTCGGTGTGGCCCGGGTGCTCATCGCCGACATGGCGACGGACGGCCTGGTCGCGGTCCACGAGCCGACCATTTTGGACGACTCCGACGACGCGGTGGGCACTGAACTGCTGGAGAGGGTGCTGAGTGGACTTCGCAGGCTCTGACATGTCGCACCGCCCGCCGAACCCGAGCGGCCGCGTGACGTCGGCGAAGATCGTTATCGCCGGTGGATTCGGCGTCGGTAAGACGACGCTGGTCGGCTCGGTCTCGGAGATCACGCCGCTGACCACCGAGGCCATCATGACCTCCGCTGGCGTGGGCGTCGACGACACCCGGCAGGTGCCGGGCAAGACGACGACCACGGTGGCCATGGACTTCGGCCGGATCTCGATCGACCGTGACCTGATCCTGTACCTCTTCGGTACGCCGGGTCAGACCCGTTTCTGGTTCATGTGGGACGAACTGGTGCGGGGTGCGATCGGTGCGGTCGTGCTGGTGGACACTCGCCGGCTGGCCGACTGCTTCGCGGCGATCGACTTCTTCGAGCACCGACGCCTGCCGTACCTGGTGGCGATCAACTGCTTCGACGGGATGCAGTACCACGACCCGCAGGACGTCCGGGACGCCTTGGCGATCTCGAGCGACGTGCCGGTGGTGGCCTGCGACGCCCGTAACCGGGAGTCGACGAAGCACGTACTGATCTCGCTGGTCGAGTACGTGCTGACCATGCGCCGTACGCGCGCCGTCGCCCCGGCCTGATCGCGGCGCTGCACGCCCCGGTGGTGGCTCCGGCTGCCACCGGGCGCTGCCGGCTGCCCCGGTGAGTTTCTCCGCACTGGCTCGTTGCCCAGACGAGCCGGTGCGCCGCCAAGCCGCCTCCTGACGTCCTGGAAGCTGTCGGCCCCTTCCCGGGGGCACAAGCCACCCACGGCCTCGCGAGGCGGCTTCTGCGTGCCCGGGATCGCCATGCTGAAGCGGAAGCGCCCCCAGCCAGCTGGCTGGGGGCGCTTATACGTCTGAAGAAGGGTCAGGACTGGTAGCCGGCCGAGCGGTACTCGTACTCCCGGTCGTCGTCGCGGTCCCCGTGGTCGCGGCTGAAGTCCCAGCCGCCGGCCGCCTCACGACCGGGCCGACCACCCACCGCGAAACCGCCGATCTCCTGGCCGCGACGCCAGCCACGGAAGTAGCCGGTGGTGTTCTCCGCGAGGCTTGCCGCATCACGCACTATCCGCAATGGGCGCTCCTCGCGTAGCGGGGAACCCGGCACCAGGTTGGCCTGCGGCACGCGCTTCGGCAGCCCGGCATTGGTCTCGGCGCCCACCGCCGGGCGAGCGGCCTGCTCCGCGGCCTGCCAGCCGGTGTCGGCCGTGGTCGACCAGTCCAGGTCGGACTCCTCGGCCTGGCCGACGAACCAGGCCGACTTGGCCTGGGCGAAGATCAGCAGATCGCCGTCGCCCTCGTCGGCGACCGGCGGCGGCCGGTGCTCCATCGGCGGCGGCCGGTGCTCGACCGGGGGCGACGGCCGGTGCTCGGCGGCACGCTCGGTGCGGGCGGTCGCCCGACCGTTACGAGCGGCCTGCTCGCGGTCGACAAGGCGCAGCGGCGGCGTCTCCAGGTGCTGGTCCGCAGGAGGTTTGAGCCCCTCGCGCAGCGCCCGGTCGGCCAGCGGCGGCGGCTCCACCAGCCGCAGCATCGGCGGTTCCGGTGGCAGGTCGTCCGCCAACCAGGGCGGGGTGACCCGACCGTCGGCCCGGCCTGGGTCGGTCGGGGCGTCGACACCGCGGCTGCCACCGTACGGGTAGGCCACCGGGTTGTTCGGTGAACTGTCGGACGGGTCCTCCGGGTTGTTGACCAGCGGCCAGTTGGCACGGGAACCGGGCGGTGCGGCCTCCTGCCCCGGCCGGGGGGTCGGCACCGGAATGCTGAGATCGGTGGCGCTGAACCCGCCGGTGGGTGGCTCGTCGACCGGGCGTTGCTGGTGGCTCGGCCGAGGCTCGCCGTTGGTCTTGGGGCGGGGCGGAATGACCGTGCGCTGCCGTTCGGCCCGCGCGTTGTTGATCGCGGCGGTGGTCAGCGTCGGTCGGAACGGCTCACCGGCCTCGGCCGGAGGCACCATGCCGCGCTGCGCCGGCGCGATCGGGGTGATCCCGGGCGGCGGAGGCGGCGGCGAGGAGACGGGCCGGTTGGTCGGACCGTCGATCCGGCTGGGGAGCGGCTCGCTGCGACTGGGCAGCGTGGACGCTGGCGGACCAGCCATCGCCGCCGGAGTCATCGGCGCGGGTGCGACCGGCGGTGGCGTGACCGGCGCCGGGGCGACCGGCGGGGGCCCGAGCGGGCGGGGCGAGGCCAGCGGCGCGTTACCGGGGACCGGATCGGGACGGCTGCGCCGCCCGACGGCGGGCGCCGGGTCGGCGGCTGCCGGGGTGGGTCGGACCGACCGCAACCCGGCGTTGGTGCCGGCCAGGCCGGTCATCCCGGCGTTGGTGCCGGCCAGGCCGGTGAGCTCACCGACGGACTCACCACGGCGGGCAGCGGCCCGGCGACCGGGCGCCTGGACCGGCGTGCTGACGCGTGAGCTGAGCGCGCTGACCAGCGCCTCACACCCGGCGTCGCAGGCCCGTACGGAGGCGACCGCCTGGCGGACCGTCTCGGCCACCGCAGAGGTCAGCGCCCGGTTGACCGCAGCGCGTCGCGGTGTCTCGGAGATGGCGACCCGCAGGGCGGTGACGGCCTCGTTGATCTCCTCGGCATCGGCGACCCCGTCCGCGGCGAGGTGCGCGGCGATGGCATCCGCCGCGACCGACACCTCGCGGCCCCGGGCCACGGTGCCGCCGAGCATGCCCGGCTCGGGCAGCGCGTCCAGCACCGCCAGAGAGACCGGCTCGGCCGGGTCCGGGTATGCGCGCAGGGCCGCCGGGTAGAGCTCCCGCAGAACCTCGCGCAGCGCCACGGCGGCGGAGTGTCGACCGCTGGCCAGCGCGGCGTGCGCGGAGAGCACCTGCTTGTAGCCGGCCAGGTCCCGGGGTGCCGGCAGGGTGACGGCGGAGAGCGCCCCCGCCTGCAACGCGCGGGCCAGGCCGACCGCCCGGCGTTCGGCCGGCGGGGACTGCATCTCCTCAAGGGAGTCGTCATCGGCGAACCGCTCGGCGAAGTCGTCCACCGAGTCGTCGTCAGCGATCGCCAGGGGTCGCCCCGCCGCGCTCAGCAGCGAGGTGACCGTGTGGTCGTCGCTGTCGGCGGCGATGGCCGCACCGCTCGGCCCGCCCGACCGCTCCACGAGCAGCGCGACGAGCTGGGCGTAGCCAGCGGCGTCATCGCTGATCTCGCAGACATGCAGCAGACGGCCTGCGTCGTCGACCACAGCGGACGTCAGCGTCGAACCGGCGGAGGCCGGTCGGTCAGCCGGATCCGCCGAGGCCAGACCGCAGTAAACGCGCACGAGCGCCACGGCGTCGTCCTCCTCCCGGGACAGGTCTTTCCTCTGCCAGCAACTGATGCTCCCCGGTACGGGTCAGTCGCGCCAGTCCACCACCGCAGAGATCTTGCCGACAATGGTGCGCCAACCCAAACTCGCGGTCTGCGCACCGATCTTCTTCAGCCGGCGCCGACCCATGAACGCGCCGATCCCACCGTTGGCGGTGGCACGCAGCGCCTCGTCCAGGTCGTCGAGGCTGGAGCCGGCGGAGAGCATGTCGAGTACCGCTGGCAGCCGCAATGCGTACGAGATGTCCCGCGCGACCTCGCCTGCCTCGATCAGCAGGGTCGAATCCCACGTGTCGTGCCCGCCGCGCAGGTTCTCCACGACCAGGTCGAGCTCGTAGGTGTCCTCGTCGAGCGGGGCGATATCTGCCGGCTCCACCCGTTCGGACAATTCATTCCAGCTGTCCAGTTGGGACAGATCGTTGGGCGCACCGGATCGGATGAAACTGACAAGCGATTCCGGGGTCTTGAACAGCAGCAGCTTGCCCCGGTTGCTGAGGAAGACCGGCACTTCCTCGTCGTCCGCCTCGTCCGCCTCGTCCGCGACGGCCTCGTCCGACTCGGCGTCGGTGGCGGCACCGTCACGACGGCGGCGCGTCGACTCGTCGTCCTCGTCCTCGGCGGCGAACTCCTCGGCCAGCTCCTCGTCGAGGATGACGACGGTCTCGTCGTCCTCCTCCTCCTCGGCCGCCTGGCGGCGGGCGAGGAACGGGTCGTCCTGGTCGCGCTCGGTCACGTCGGTCGGGGTCAGGGAGCTGGCCGGCCGGTACGCCCGGAGCGTGAAGCCGGTGCCGGCGGGCAGGGCGATCTCCACTGGGTCGATGCGCAGCTCGTCCCAGAGGGAACGGTCGATCGACGCCGACGGGCGGTCGGTCTCCTCGATCTCGTCTGGCTCGGCCGTGCCGGTGGTGTCGTCGAGCTCGGGCTCGTCGGCGTCGGGCCGTTGGGGCGACTGGCGGGCCACGCTGACCTCCGTGTGCTTCGGGTTGCCCACCCACCGGGGTCTCTGACCGGCGAGTGACTCTGGGCACATACCCTAGTCGGCAGCCCTGGGTGACCGATGCCCGCACCCCGGTGGCCGGTTGGCGCACGGGTCCGACCTGCTGGTGGTCACCGCTGGCGAAGCGGCGGTTCGACAAGTAGCGTAGCTACGTATGAAGGCCCAGGCGCTGCACGGCCATCTCGACGCTCTGCTGCTCGCCGTGCTCGAACAGGGCGCGCTGCACGGCTACGCGATCATCGAGGCGCTGCGCGCCCGCAGCGACGGCAGTCTGGACCTGCCCACCGGCACCATCTATCCGGCGCTCCGTCGCCTGGAACGCGCCGGCCACGTGGCGAGCACCTGGAGCACGGTCAGTGGTCGGGAACGGCGGACGTACCAGCTCACCGACTCCGGCCGGCGGGCGCTGGCCGGGGAACGCGCCGGTTGGCGCGAGTTCCAGCTGACCGTCGGCCGGTTCCTCGATCCCGGCAGCCCGCCCACCCCGGCCTGACCTGCTCGGGCGGGGCAGCGGCCTGACCAGCTCGGGCCGGCCCACCGATCAGCGGGTGGTGGCCAGCAGCCAGCCGCGCGCCGCGCGGGTCAGCGAGAAGTATGCGCCGCCCACCAGCACCGCCCCGATGATCATCGGGGGCCAGTGCAGCGCCGCGTCCCAGAGGTTGAGTGACCAGGTGAAGAGGGCGCTGCCGGCCACTATGCCGAGGACCAGAACGCCGGTCAGGCCGGTGCCCACGGCGCGCTGGGCCAGAGCCAGGCCCGGTCGGGGCGCCCGCGCACTCGCCCAGACCACCAGCAGACCGGCCACCGAGAGTAGCAGCGCGCTCATCCAGATCCAGTCGACCGAGTTGGAGAGCAGCAGGTAGCCGGCCGGGGGGCGCGGGCCGCCGCTCCAGCTCGACCCCCGCCAGGTCAGATCGCCGGCGACCACCCCCACCCCGGCGATCACCAGCATCCGCCGCGAGAGCCCGCGCAGGGCGCCCACCGCCAGCTCGGCCTGCCAGGACGGGAGCACCTGCGCCGGTGAGCCGAACTCGACCACCGCCCGGCGCTGCGCCTCGGTGGGTGGCACCCCGCTCTCGCGGTACGCCTCGACGGCGTCCAGCAACCCGTGCCGAGCCTCGGTCAGCAGGTCGGACTTGAGTCGCGCCGGCCCCTGCAACCGAGCGGCCAGCTCCCGCAGGTGCTCGTCGACCATCACATCCTCACCGCGCGCCATGGCACCACACTGCCACGGACATTGCCAGGTCGACGTCCGGGAGAACCCTGGTCCGCCCCCGAGTCGGGTCAGGGGGCGAGGGCCAGATAACCCCGTTCGGCCGCGGCCTGCAGCTGCCACTGGTCCCGGTACCAGCCCGGGACGGCGACCAGCTCGGCGTGCCGACCGCGCTGGATCACCCGGCCGCCGTCCAGGACCACGATCTCGTCCAACTCGGCCAGCCCGCTGAGCCGGTGGCTGATCAGCAGCACCGAGTGCCCGGCGGGGGTGGCGGCGAGGGCGGACGCGAGCACCGCGTCCGCGGCGGTCGGGTCCAGACCTTCGGTGGGCTCGTCGAGCACCAGCACCGGCGGCGCGGCCAGCAGGGCCCGGGCGAGCGCCAGCCGCTGCCGCTGCCCGCCGGAGAGCTGCCCGCCCTCCTCGCCGACCAGCGTGTCCCAGCCCGCTGGCTGGGCGCGGACCCAGTCCAGCAGGCCGGCGGCGGCGACGGCCGCAGTCAGCTCCTCCTCGCCTGCTCCGGCACGCCCGAGCAGCAGGTTCTCCCGCACGGTGGCATGGAAGACGTACGCCTCGGCCAGCAGCCCGCCGACCGCGCGGGGCAGCGCCTCCTCGGCGTACGTCGAAAGGTCCTGACCGTCCACTGTGACCCGGCCGGACGCGGGCCGGACGGTGCCGGTCAGCACGGCGGCCAGGGTGCTCTTGCCGGCGCCGCTCGGGCCGACGACCGCGATCCGGCGTCCGGCCGGCAGGTCCAGGCTGACGCCGTCCAGGGCGGGGGCCGCGCCGGCCCGGTACCGCACGGTCACGTCGACGAAGCGCAGTTCGTGCGGGCCGGTCAGGTCGGTGGGGCCGTTCCCAGCCGGCGGGGGCGGCGGGTCGGCGTCGAGCAGGTCGGCCACCCGGGTCAGGCCGGGCCGTAGCTGAGTCCACTGCCGGGCCGCCGCGACCAACGCCAACGTCACTTCGACGGCGGCCAGTGCGCCGACGGCCAGGACGCCCACCAGCACCCCGGACACGTCGGCGGCGAGCGCGACCAGCACCACCGCCGCGGCGGTCACGCCGGCGGTCAGCACGCCGGCCGCGTCCACCGCGAACCCGGTGGCGGCCAGCCGCCGTTCCAGCCGGGCCAGCCGGTGGGCGCGCTGCTCCGCGGCGCGCAGCGTGCCGGCGGTGGCCCCGAACGCGGCCAGGTCGGCGGCGCCGTGCGTGAGGTCGATCGCGTCGGTGGCCAGCGCGCCTCGCAGGGGAGCCACCTCGGCCGCGCTGCGGCGGGTGACCGCGGTGGCCAGCGCGGGTAGCGCCACCCCGGCAACCAGCAGCCCGACGGCGAGCGCGCCGGCGGCCGGCGGTGAGATCAGCGCCGCCACGGCGACCGCCAGCACGCCGACCAGGGCCGCCGCCGAACCGGGAACGAGTACCCGCAGCAACAGGTCCTGTACTGCCTCCACGTCGGAGACCAGGCGGCTCAGCACGTCCCCCGAGCGGTGCGCCGTGCCACGGCGGGCCGCCAGGGTGGCGAAGACCCGGGCCCGGACATCGGTGATCGTGCGAAGTACCGCGTCGTGCCCGGCGAGCCGTTCGGTGTAGCGGAACACGCCCCGACTGATCGCCAGCGCCCGGACCGCGACGATCGCCACGGTGAGGCGGTCCAGCGGAGGCTGACCGGCGGCGCTCATCAGCAGCCAGGTGGCGGTGGCCATCAGGGCGAGCCCGGCGAACTCGGTGGCGGCTGCCAGCAGCCCGGCTCCGACCAGGCGCCTCAGGTACGGCCGGGCCAGTCGCAGCACGGCCCGCTCGGCGGCGACCCGCCCGGCTGGTGTCGGGTCGGCCACCGCCGCCGGCCCGTGTTCGGCGGTCATCGGGTGGCCTTCCCGGTCGGTTCGGGCGTCAACTCGGTGACCCGACCGTCCTCGACGCGCAGGATCCGGTCGGCGTCGGCGAGCAACGCCGGTCGGTGCGCGACCAGCAGCGCGGTCCGCCCGGCGACCAGGCGACGGGTGGCGTCGAGCACCACCGCCTCGGCCGCCGTGTCGAGTCGGGCGGTGGGTTCGTCGAGCAGCACCACCGGGGCGGCCCGCAGGAACGCCCGGGCCAGTGCCACCCGCTGCCGCTGCCCGCTGGACAGCCCGTGGCCGCGCTCGCCGAGCAGGGTGTCCAGGCCCTCGGGCAGGCCGGCCACCACGTCGTCCAGGGCGGCGTCGCGCACCGCGGCGGTGAGTGCGTCGGCCGGGGTGTCCGGCGCGCCGAGACGGATGTTGTCGGCCAGCGAGGCGGCGAAGAGGTGCGCCCGCTGCGGCACCCAGGCGAGCTGCCGGCGCCAGGCGTCCGGGTCGGCGGTGGCCAGGTCGACCCCGTCCACGGTGATCCGGCCGCTGGTCGGCACCACGAAGCCGAGCAGCAGGCCGAGCAGGGTGCTCTTGCCGGCGCCGCTGGGCCCGATGATCGCGATCCGCTCGCCGGGCCGGATGGTCAGGGTCACGTCGCGCAGCGCGGTGGTCCGCTCGTACGCCACGGTCACCCCCTCGAACCGGATCTCGGCCCGCGCGTTTGGGGCGGAGGCGCCCTCGGCGGCCCGGGGCGCGGCGGGTGCGGCGGAGACGGTCAACGCCTCGTCCAGCGCGGCCAGCCCTTCCATGCTGGCGTGGAAGCGGCTACCGGCGGCCCGCAGCGGCAGGTACGCCTCCGGGGTCAGCAGCAGCACCAGCAGCGCGGTCTGCAGGGCCAGCCCGCCGCCGAGCAACCGGATGCCGACCGGCACCGCGACCAGCGCCACCGAGAGGGTGGCGACCAGCTCCAGCACCAGCGCGGAGAGGAACGCGATCCGCAGCGTCTTCATGGTGGCGACGCGGTGACCGTCGGCCATCCGGCGGACCACGTCGGTCTGTGCCCGGGCCCGTCCGAACGCGCGCAGGGTGGGCAGCCCGGCCACCATGTCCAGGAAGTGCCCGCCGAGCAGCGCGAGCCGCCGCCACTGCCGTTCGGTGGCGGCCTGCGCCTGCCAGCCGAGCAGCGCTCCGAAGACCGGGATCAGCGGCAGGGTCAGCGCGATGATCACCGCCGAGCTCCAGTCGGCGAAGACGACCCGGGCCAGTACCGCCAGGGGCACCGTCACGCTGAGCACCAGCTGTGGCAGGTAGCCGGTGAAGTACGCGTCCAGCGCGTCCAATCCGCGCCCGGCCAGGGTGGCGATCTCACCGGCCCGCTGCCCGGCCACCCAGCCCGGCCCGTGCCGGCCCACCGCGCCGAGCAGGTCGGCCCGCAGCGTGGCCTTGACCGTGGCGGCGACCCGTGCGGAGACCGTGCCCTGCGCCCAGACCAGGGCCGAGCGGGCGGCGACCGCGATCACGAAGCCGGCCAGCGCCGGTCGATCGAGTCGGCCGTCGATCGCGGTGGCCAGCAGCGACGCGAGCGCGGTGGCCTGCGCCACGATCAACCCGGCGGCCAGCACGCCCAGGAGCCCGAGCACGGCAAGATCGCCCCGGGCCGCAGGGACCCGGCGCAGCAGACGCGGGTCGAACGGACGGCGGCTCACCAGTACACCGGTGCCCTGCCGTCGGTCCGTCCTCGGAAAACCCACCAGCACATTGCCTGGAAGCCTAGTAGGGCCGGAAGTAGCGGCAGCGCCACCCAGCCCAGCAGCCGCAGGGTCGGCGCGCTGGCGGCGGCGTCGGCCACCCGCAGCGAGGCGTCCGGGTCGGTCGTGGACACCAGCACGTAGGGCCAGAGAGCGGCTCCGACCAGCGCCACCGGCAGCGCCAGGGCCGCGCCGGTGGCGACCAGGGCCCACCCCGGCCGCCGCCGTGCCAGCGCCGCGCGGGCCGCCAGCAACGCCGCCACGAGCAGCACCGGCAGGAGTACGGCCACCGCCGGCCGCTGCACGGAGTCGCGTACCCGGGCGGAGAGCAGGCCCACGACGGTGGCCAGGCCGACCGCGGTGAGCGCCACCGGCACCAGCCGGCGGGCGGTGCGGCCGACCACGGCGGCGGCGTCGGCGGAGAGGCGCAGGGCGAGGAAGGTCGCCCCGTGCACCGCGACCAGGGTGACCATGGCCAATCCGGCGGCGGCCGCGAACGGGGTGGCCAGGTGCGTCACGCCGGCGACGTGCCCGTCGGCCTGGAGGGGCACGCCCTGCAACAGCGCGGCGAGCAGCACCCCCCAGCCCAGCGCGGCGAGGGCACTGCCGATCACCACGACGCGGTCCCAGCGGGCCCGGATCCGCTCGTCACCGGGCCGACTGCGCAGCTGCACCCCGACGGTGACCAGGATGACGCCGACCAGGGCGCCGACGACGGCCGGATAGCAGCCGGCGAGCAACTCGCCCTCCAGGAGGGGGAACGCGCCGAAGAGGATGCCCATGGCGGCCACCAGCCAGACCTCGTTGCCGAGGAAGAACGGGCCGAGCGCGGTGAGCGCCTCCCGCCGCCCGGCCGGACCGACGCCGCGGGCGAGCAGGAGCCCGACGCCGTAGTCGTAGCCGGCGAGCACCAGGTAGCTGGCGAAGAAGAGGCCGAGCAGGGCATACCAGGCGAGGTCCACGGTCTACTCCTCGGTGCTTAGATGAGGGCGGGTTCGGGCTGGGCCGGCTCGCTGGGCGGTGCCGGTGGGCGGCCGAGCGCCGGATCGGCCGCGCCGCGTCTGGCGTGCCGGGCGAGCAGCACCCAGTTGATGACGGCGAGGGCGCCCAGCAGCAGGCTGAACCCGATCAGCGAGGCGAGCATCAGCGGTGCGCTGACCGGGGAGACGGCCTGCTCGGTGGGGAGCAGCCCGTACGCCACCCAGGGTTGACGGCCGACCTCCCGGGAGATCCAACCGAGGATCACCGCGACGAACGGCAGCGGCAGGGCGAGCAGGATCAGCCAGAGCGGGAAGCGCAGTCGGATGATCCAGTCCCGGAAGAGCAGGGGCAGCAGGAGCCAGAGGCAGCCGAGGGTTAACCCGATCAGGATCATGAAGCCCAGCCCGACGCTGGCCAGCACCGGCGGGGTGTAGTCGCCGGGGCCGAACCGGGTGGTCCACTCGGCGATCAGCGCCTGGCTCTCCGGGCTGTCGCCGCCGAACTTGGTCGGCTGCACCCCGCCGACCGGGCCGAACTGCGCGAATCCGAAGCCCTGCACCATCGTGATGGCCAGTGCCGCGGTGACCAGGCCGATCCGTAGCGAGGTGCGGAAGAGCGCGAAGTCCGGGGTACGCCGGATCAGGTGCCCGGCGCTGACCGCGGCCATCAGCATCCCGCCGACCAGCAGCGCGGCCGAGACCACGTGCCCGAAGGCCATGCCGAGGCTGGGGTTGGTAAGCAGCGCGCCGAAGTCGGTGAGATGGGCGATTCCGTCGCGGACCTCGTAACCCACCGGGTTCTGGAGCCAGGAGTTGGCCACCATGATCCAGAACGCCGAGGCGTACGCGGTGATCGCCACGCCCCAGAGCAACGCGAGGTGGACGCCCCTGCCGAGCCGGTGCCAGCCGAAGATCCACATCCCGAGGAACGTGGACTCCAGGAAGAACGCCACCAGCGTCTCGATGGCCAGGGGCGCCCCGAAGACGTTGCCGACGTAGCGCGACAGGCCACTCCAGTTCAGCCCGAACTGGAACTCCATCACGATCCCGGTGGCGATGCCGAGCACGTAGTTGATCACGTAGAGCTGGCCCCAGTAGCGCGTCAGCCGCTCCCACTTCGGGTTGCCGGTGAGCACCCAGGCGGTCTGCATGCCGACCAGCAGTGTGACCAGCCCCAGGGTGACGACGACGAACAGGAAGTGGATCGAGGTGGTGGTGGCGAACTGCAGGCGGGCGAGGAGCAGGGTGTCCATGACCAGCCCTCCAAAGCGTTGGCTCCCTTGTCGTAGCCACCCTACACGTAGCTTGGCTACATGTCTGCCTACTACGCCCTGTCGTAGGCGATATTACTACGTCACGTAGTACTAGAGGAAGATCGCGCCCGATCCTGGATCGAGTGCGATCTTGCGAGGGGTGCTGAGGGCGCGGGGCAGGCGCCCTCCGCGCGGTTCTGCCGCGTGGGCTCAGTGGCGCCTTGTGCGCGTCAGCTCAGGAAGAGGGTGACCGGAAGAGCGACCAGGGTGGTGGCGACCGCGAGGGCGGTGGCGCCGAGCACCCGGGGCGGCCGGTCGCTGACCAGCAGACGCTGCACCCGTACGTCGAGATCCCGGTCGCCCATGCCCAGCGCGCCGGCCGGGGTGATCCGGTGCCCGGCGGCGGCGAACCGGCGTAGCGCCCCCGCCAGCGGGGCCTCGGCGTGCAGCTCGCGAGCCTTGTCGTCGGCGCGCATCTCGACCAGCAAGGCGACCCGCTCGTGCGCGTCGCGCACCCAGCCGAACCACGGCAGCGCCCGGCACAGCGCGGTGAACGGCAGCAGCACCAGATCGTGCCGCTCGTGGGCGTGCGCACGCTCGTGGCTGAGCACCGCGGCCAGCTCGGCCCGGTCCAGCAGGCTCAGGGTGCCGGCGCTGACCACCACCTGCGGCTTCACGCCCGGCAGGCAGTACGCGGCGGCGCTCGGATGATCCAGCACCAGCGCGCCCGGCGCGGCCGGGTCGTTTCTGGCGACCAGGGAGAGCAGGTCCCGGTGGCGACGCTGGGCGCGTACGGTGCCGTGGATGCTGCGCACGGTCGTCGTGACCAGCACCGCCCCGATGCCGAAGCCCACGCCGACGCCGGCCAGGTGGAACGTGCCCACCCCGACCGGCAGGGCACCGTGGGCGAGGTCATTGGCCAGGGCGAGCAGCGCGCTACCGGTCGGCTGGTCGTACGCGGTCAACCCGAGCGCCATCGGCAGACCCATCGCCGAGAGGCCCAACGCCAGCCCGACGGCCTGCCAGCAGACGATCGCCACCCGAGGACTGCGCCACGTCCACGTGGAGCGGGCCAACACCTGGGCGGTCAGATAGCAGGCCAGCATCGTGGCGGCGAAGTGCACGGCATACGCCATGGCGTGCGCCCTACCGCTCCGCTGCCTCGCCGGCGGGTCGTCGGCCCGCCGGCCCGTCCACCCGATCGGTCAGGGCGTCGGCCCCGCCCGCGTCGCCGCCGGTGGAGCCCGGCCCGGTCAGGCCGGCCTCGCTGCCCAGCGCCGCCCGCAGCACCTCGGCCTCGGTGCCGGTCACCGAGCGGGCGAACCGCACCAGCGCGGCGTCCCGGCTGCCACCCAGGTCGAGGGCGTCGAGCATGAGTTGGGCGATGTGCGCCTCGCGGCTGGCCGCCGGCCGGTACCGCCAGGCCCGACCCTCCCGCTCCCGTTGCACCATGCCCTTGCCGGCGAGCCGGTCCAGCACGGTCATCACCGTGGTGTACGCCAACTCGCGGCCATCGAGCGCGTCGGCCACCTCGCGCACGGTCACCCCGTCCGACGTGCCGGGAACCACGTCCCACAGCACGTCCATCACCGCACGCTCAAGATCGCCCAACCGAGTCACGACCTAATCCTACCCCCGGTAGTAGACCCCCCACCCGCGCCATCCCACCCCACCTCGCCCCGCCCCGCCCCGCCCCGGCGGATCTTGACCGTAACCCGAGCCGAGGCGGTACCCCTGAGCTGACCTACCCGACGAACCCGGCCCACGTCAGGTTTTCCGGGGGGAGCCCGCCCGCGCAGGGATCAAGCCTGACCGCCCGTAGTGGGCGGGCTCCCCCCGGAAAACCCAAAAGGCCGAGGAGAAACGATCACACCCCCTTGGGATGCCACACCGTCTTCGTCTCCAACAGCGCCGTCATCCGATCCAGACCCGGGTCGGCGGTCCAGTCATGGTCGGCCGGGGCCGGCCGGAGCACCCGCTTGAGGTTCTCCGCCGCCTTGACCTCCAGGTCGGTGGCGAGCGCGGCGTCGCTGACCCCGGTCAGGTCGATCGCGTTGACGTCCATGTGCGCGGCCAACGTCGGCGCGGTCTCGGTGATCGCGCCGGTGAGGATGTTGACCACACCGCCGGGCAGGTCGGAGGTGGCCAGCACCTCGGCCAGCGTCACGGCCGCCAGCGGCTCGCTCGGGGAGGCCGCCACCACCACGGTGTTACCGGTGACGATCGCCGGGGCGATCACGCTGACCAGGCCGAGCAGCGCCGGGCGGTCCGGGGCGACCACCGCGACCACGCCGGTCGGCTCGGGCGCGGAGATGTTGAAGTAGGGGCCGGCGACCGGGTTGGCGCCGCCGTACACCTGGGCCAGCTTGTCGGCCCAGCCGGCGTACCAGACCCAGCGGTCGACCGCGGCGTCCACCTCGTCGCCGGGGATGCCGAGGGCGACGAACTGCTCGCGACGGCCCTCCAGCATCTCGGCGGCCCGGTAGAGGATCTGACCCCGGTTGTACGCGGTCGCGCCGGCCCAGCCCTTGACGGCGGCGCGGGCGGCGACCACCGCGTCCCGGGCGTCCTTGCGGGAGGCCAGTGACACATTCGAGGACTGCACGAGATACGACCGTCCCGACTCGCTGCGCGGGAACTTCCCGCCGATGAAGAGCTTGTACGTCTTGCGTACCGCGACCCGCTCAGACATTGAGGTAGCCCTCCAGCCCGTGCCGGCCGCCCTCGCGACCGTAGCCCGACTCCTTGTACCCACCGAACGGCGAGGTGGGGTCGAACTTGTTGAAGGTGTTGGCCCAGACGACGCCGGCGCGTAGCCGGTCGGCCATCCACAGGATCCGGGAGCCCTTGTCGGTCCAGATCCCGGCCGACAGCCCGTACGGCGTGTTGTTGGCCTTCTCCACGGCCTCGGCCGGGGTGCGGAAGGTGAGCACCGACAGCACCGGGCCGAAGATCTCCTCGCGGGCGATCCGGTGTGCCTGGGTGACGCCGGTGAAGATGGTCGGCGCGAACCAGAAGCCCCGGTCGGGCAGGTCGCACGGCGGTGACCAGCGCTCGGCGCCCTCGGCCGAGCCGGCGTCGGACAGTTCGCGGATCCGCTCCAGCTGGGCGGCCGAGTTGATCGCGCCGACGTCGGTGTTCTTGTCCAGCGGGTCGCCGACCCGGAGCTGAGCCATCCGTCGCTTCAGCGACTCCAGCACCCGGTCGGCCACGTTCTCCTGGACCAGCAGTCGGGAGCCGGCGCAGCAGACGTGCCCCTGGTTGAAGAAGATGCCGTTGACGATGCCCTCGACGGCCTGGTCGATGGGCGCGTCGTCGAAGACGATGTTGGCGGCCTTGCCGCCCAGCTCCAGGGTGAGCTTTTTGCGGGTGCCGGCGATCGACCGGGCGATGGCCCGGCCCACGTCGGTGGAGCCGGTGAAGGCGACCTTGTCCACGCCGGGGTGCTCGACCAGCGCGCGGCCGGTGTCGCCGGCGCCGGTGAGGATGTTGACCACACCGGCCGGCAGCTCGGCCTGCTGGCAGATCTCGGCGAAGAGCAGCGCGGTCAGCGGCGTGGTCTCGGCCGGCTTCAGCACCACCGTGTTGCCCGCGGCGAGCGCCGGGGCGATCTTCCAGGCCAGCATGAGCAGCGGGAAGTTCCACGGGATGACCTGCGCGGCCACGCCGATGGGCCGCGGATTGGCGCCGAACCCGGCGTGCTCCAGCTTGTCGGCCCAGCCGGCGTAGTAGAAGAAGTGCGCGGCGACCAGCGGCAGGTCGACGTCGCGGCTCTCCCGGATCGGCTTGCCGTTGTCCAGCGATTCCAGGACGGCCAGCTCGCGGGAGCGCTCCTGGATGAGCCGGGCGATCCGGTACAGGTACTTCGCCCGGTCCCGGCCTGGCATCGGGCCCCAGACCTTCTCGTACGCCTTCCGGGCGGCACGCACCGCGCGTTCCACGTCCTGGGCGCCGGCCTCGGCGACCTCGGCCAGCACCTCCTCGGAGGCGGGGTTGATCGACTTGAAGCTGCCGCCGTCGGTTGGGTCGACGAACTTACCGTCGATGAACAGCCCGTACGAGGGTTTGAGGTCCACCACCGAGCGGGACTCGGGGGCGGGGGCGTATTCGAACATCGGCTATCAGTCCAGGGTGAAGTAGTCGGGACCGGAGTAGGTGCCGGTCGTCAGCTTGGTGCGCTGCATCAGCAGGTCATTGAGCAGGCTGGACGCGCCGAAGCGGAACCAGTCCGGGTCGAGCCAGTCCGGGCCGACGGTCTCGTTGACCATCACCAGGTACTTGATCGCGTCCTTGGTGGTCTTGATGCCACCGGCGGGCTTCACGCCCACCTGCCGCCCGGTCGCCTCGCGGAAGTCGCGGACGGCTTCCAGCATCACCAGGGTCACCGGCATGGTTGCCGCGACCGGGACCTTGCCGGTGGAGGTCTTGATGAAGTCGCCGCCGGCCAGCATGGCCAGCCAGGAGGCCCGCCGGACGTTGTCGTAGGTGGCCAGCTCGCCGGTCTCCAGGATCACCTTGAGGTGGGCATCCCCGGAGGCTTCCTTGGTGGCCACGATCTCGTCGTAGACCTCCTTGTAGCGCCCGGCGAGGAACGCGCCCCGGTTGATCACCATGTCGATCTCGTCGGCGCCGGCCGCGACGGCGGCCCGGGTGTCGGCCAGCTTGATCTCCAACGGCGCCTGGCCCGACGGGAACGCGGTCGCCACGCTGGCCAGGTGCACGCCACTTCCGGCCAGCACCTCGGCCACGTAGGGGACCATCGCCGGGTAGACGCAGACCGCGCCGACGTGCGGGCAGGACGGGTCGGCCGGGTCCGGGCGCAGGGCCTTCGCGGCGAGCGCGCGCACCTTGCCCGGGGTGTCCGCCCCTTCCAGGGTGGTCAGGTCGACCATCCGGATCGCCAGGTCGATCGCCTGGGCCTTGGCGGTGGTCTTGATGGAGCGGGTGCCGAGCTGTGCCGCCCGCTGCTCCGCGCCGACCTGGTCCACGCCGGGCAGGCCGTGCAGGAAGGTCCGCAGAGCGGTCTCGGATCGTCCCAGCTCGGAGAGGTCCGACCGGGCCGACGTCGTTGTCGCCGTCATGCCGAGAAGTCTACGCACCGGACCGCCGAGTGATCTTGCTCACGACCGCTTGGTGACGCGCCCACGTGAGCGGCGTCCCTGGTCCGACCGCACCCGCACCGCCGCGCGCTACGGACCGGTAGGTTGAGCGATCGTGGACGTACACGTCATTGACCACCCGCTGGCCCAGTCGAGGTTGACCGCCATGCGGGACGCGCGCACCGATTCCTCGACGTTCCGGGCCGCGCTGCACGAACTGACCACCATGCTGGTGTACGAGGCGGCGCGCTCCTTCCCCGTCGAGCGGTACCCGGTGCAGACGCCGGTCACCGGCACCGAGGGCACCAGGCTGGCCAACCCGCCGCTGCTGGTCCCGGTGCTGCGCGCCGGGCTGGGCATGGCGGACGCCGCGCTGGGCCTGCTGCCCGAGTCCTCGATGGGTTTCGTGGGCCTGGCCCGCGACGAGGCGACCTACGAGCCTCGCGCGTACATGGAGTCGCTGCCGCGCGACCTGACCGGGCTGCCGGTGCTGGTGCTCGACCCGATGCTGGCCACCGGTGGTTCGCTGGAGCACTGCTGCCAACTGCTGGCCGACCGTGGCTGCACCGACATCACCGTGCTCTGTGTGCTCGCCGCCCCGGTCGGTATCGACCGGCTGGAGCGCTCCGGTCTGCCGTTGCGCCTGGTCACGGCCTCGATCGACGAGGGGCTCAACGACCGCATGTTCATCGTCCCCGGCCTCGGCGACGCCGGTGACCGCCAGTTCGGTGGAATGCCCCGCTTCTGAGGCGATACCCGGTCGGTGCCGGGTCGGGCGGGTCCGTGCGCGGGGTGCGCGGAACCGCTACCGTCTCCGGCCATGACTGGTGTTGCGCTCGCCGAGGAGTTGCTGCTCCTCGCCTACGACGACACGACCGGCAAGGCGACCATGCCGCGGATCAGCCTGGATCTGGGCATGGCCGCCGCGGTGCTGGTCGAGCTGGCCCTGGCCGGCCGGATCGCGTACGCCGACGGGTCACTGACGGTGATCGACCCGACGCCGACCGGCGAGCCGTTCAGCGACGACGTCCTCAGCCGGATCGCCGCCGACACCCCGCACACCCCGGCGTCCTGGGTGCAGCGTCTGCGGCACGGCCTGCGCGACCGGATCCTCGCCGATCTGTGCCGGCAGGGCGTCGTCCGGGACGTCGACGAGACCGAGCTGGGCTTCATCCACGTGCACCGTTACCCGGTCGTGGACTCCTCCGTCGAGGCGGAGACCCGGCAGCGGCTGGCCGAGGCGCTGACCGGGGCGGCAGCCCCGGACGAGCGGACCGCCGCGCTGGCCACCCTGGTCGTGGTGCTCCGGATGGAGTCCGCCCTCGGGGTGAGCGGCGAGGCCGCCGCTGACGCCCGCCGCCGGCTGACGGAGATCGCCACCGGCGCCGGCTTCTCCGGCCAGGTGAGCACCGACGACTCGGTGGTCCGCCCGTCGGTCGGCCTGGTCGTCGCCGCCCTGGCCAAGGCCGTCGACCAGGCCCTCGGCCCGCGTCGCTGACCGTCGGGCCCACCCCCTCGACCCGCGCCGCCCACCGGGTCGCACCCCGCGCGGCCTTCCCTTTGCTCTGCACCCGCCCAGGCACCACCCACCGACAGGTGAATGGCGCTTCCGCGGGTGCAGAGCAAAGGGCGGACTTGCCGCGGGTGGGGGTGGGGCCGCGGGTTCAGATGCCAAGGGCGGCGCTGACCTCGGCGCGGAGCGCGGCGACGGCCGACGCCGCCCGGCTGCGGGCCGTCTGGACGTCACCGTCCGCGACCGGTTCCACCACCTCGAGGTACGCCTTGAGCTTCGACTCGGTGCCGGACGGGCGGATCACCACCCGGGCCGTCGCGGTCCGCAGGATCACCACGTCCGACTCGGGCAGCAGGTCCCGGGCGCTGTCCACCGACTGCCCGAGCAGGGTGGCCGGGGTGTTCGCCCGGATCCGGGTCATCGCGTCGGCGATGACCCTCAGGTCGTCCACCCGAGCGGAGAGCTGGTCGGTGTGGTGCACGCCGAACTCGGCGGCCAACTCGTCCAGCCGGTCGGTCAGCGTACGACCCTGCGCCTTCAGGCCGGCGGCCAACTCGGCCACGGTCAGCGCGGCGGTGATGCCATCCTTGTCCCGGACGTGTTCCGGGGCGACGCAGTAGCCGAGCGCCTCCTCGTAGCCGAAGACCAGCGGCGCGCTCCCGCCGCCGGCCCGCACGATCCACTTGAAGCCGGTCAGCGTCTCGTCGTACGGCAGGCCCCGGGCCGCGCACATTGCCCGCAGCAGTGACGACGACACGATGGTGGTGGCGTAGAGCCCGGTCACCCCCCGGCGCATCAGGTGGTCGGCGAGCAGGACGCCCACCTCGTCGCCGCGCAGCATCCGCCAGCCGTCGCGGTCGTCCCGGACCACCACCGCGCAACGGTCGGCGTCCGGGTCGTTGGCGATGGCGAGGTCCGCGCCGGTGGAGTCGGCCAGGGCGATCAGCCGGTCCACCGCACCCGGCTCCTCCGGGTTGGGGAACGACACGGTGGGGAACGCCGGGTCCGGCTCGGCCTGGTCGGGCACCACCCCGGGGGTCGGGAAGCCAGCGCGGGCGAAGGCGGCGGTGAGCACCGCCGCGCCCACCCCGTGCAGCGGGGTGTACGCCACCGTCAGGTCCCGTGGCCCGCCCGGGTCGATCACCGCGGTGGCCCGTTCGACGTACGCGGCGACCAGGTCGTCGCCGAGCACCTGACCGGGCTCGCCCAGCGGCACCTGGGTCAGCGGCCCGACCGATCGGATGGCCGCCTCGATGCCGGCGTCGGCGGGTGGCACGATCTGCGCGCCGGCGCCCAACTCGCCGCCCAGTTCCGCGCCCAGGTAGACCTTGTAGCCGTTGTCCTGCGGCGGGTTGTGGCTGGCCGTGACCATCACGCCGGCGACACCGCCGAGGTGCCGCACGGCGTACGCCAGCACCGGGGTGGGCAGCGGGCGGGGCAGCAGCAGCGCCGGGCGGCCAGCGCCGGTGGCCACCTGGGCGGTGCGCTCGGCGAACTCCCGGGAGCCGTGCCGGGCGTCGTACCCGATCACCAGCGGGCCGGTGCCACCCTGGGCCGCGAGCCAGGTGACCAGGCCGGCAGCGGCCTGGGTGACCACGGCGAGGTTCATGCCGTTCGGTCCGGCCCGCAGCGGGCCGCGTAGACCCGCCGTGCCGAAGGTCAGCGGGCCGGCGAACCGCTCGGCCAGCTCCGGAGCGCTCGCCGGCAGCCCGTCGAGCACTGCCGTGAGCTCGTCCCGGCTGGCCGGGTCGGGGTCGTCGGCCAGCCAGCGCCGGGCTTGCTCGCGAATGTCGTCGATGTCAGTGGTGTCCGCCGCCATGCCCCTTGATAGCACGGCGACGGATCACCCCTGTGGGTTCCCTCCGGCTCAGCCGTTTCCGGTGAGCTGGAACGTCCGCGCCATCTCGTCGAAGATCGGCTTGCTCTCCGCGAACTTGGCGTCCGTGGCGGTGAGGTAGAACGAGTACGCCTTCCCGTCCTGCGCCACACCCCGCCAGACGCCGTGCCGCATCACGTCACCCTCGCCGCAGGTGTACTCGAATTCGGCGGCCGGCTTGCTGTCCAGCTCGGTTTCCCTGGAGGAGACCTGGTTGTACGGCTTGACGCAGGAGGTGCTCCGGGTCTTGAGGCCGTTCTCGGCCGTCTCCGCCCACCGGGCGGAGGTGCTGGACCACTTCTCGGTGATGATGCGGACCTTGCGCCCGCTGTCCGCCGGGTCGATGTAGTCGGTGTACGAGCCGCCGGTGGCCTTCTTCCAGCCCTTCGGCACCATGACCTGGATGCCGCGGGCCGTGTGCTCCTGCATCTCGACGGTGGGGGCCGCCGGGGCGGACGACGTGCTGGGCTGCGCCGTCGGGGTGCTCGGCGGGGTGTCATCACCGCCGGAGAGCGCCACCGCGGTGAGTAGCAGCACGACGACCAGGCCGCCGGCCGCGGCGAGCTGGACCTTGCGCGGCCAGCCCTTGACCGTGGTGACGAGCTGACCCCCGGTGGCCCGGACCTTGTCCAGCGCGCTGCCACCCGATGCGGCGGGCGTGGTGGCCCAGGGCTGGCCGGTGCCCGGCACCGACCACTGGTTGCCGCCGCCGTAGGTGCCGCCGATGCGCTGGGTGGCCTCCGGTGCGCCGCCGCCGTACCCGACCTGCTGGGTGGCATCGGCCGGGCTGCCGTAGCTGACCCGCTGGGTGGCGTCGGGGTGCCCGCCGGCGTCCACCCGCTGGGTGGCGTCCGCGTTGCCGCCGTAGGTGCGCCCGGCCGCCGGTCGGCCAGGGGCCGGCATCGCGCCGGTCGGCGTGTGCAGCGGGCCGGCCAACGCGTCGGCGCTGGTCTCGTCGAGCCCACCAGTGGCGCCGGCCGGTCGAGCTGCCTGAGGGCGCTCGCCCCGGCGCAGCGCGGCCAGCCGGTCGGTCAGCGACTCACCCGGGGCCAGCATCGCCGGGCCACCGATCTGGCTGTCCGGCTTCGGCTCCGGCTGGGCCGGCGGGTTGACGGGCACGGGACGCTGCTGCACCGGCACCACGGCGTACGGGTCGGTGACCGAGTGCACGGCCGTCGCCGTGCTGCCCAGCGGGCCGGCGAGCAGCTCGCGCAGCATGGCCCGGGAGGTGTGCACGTCGAGCCGGCGGGCCGGGTCCTTCTCCAGCAGCCCCATCAGCACCCGGGTCAGCGGGCCGCTGCGCTGCGGCGGGGCGGGCGGGTCCTCCACCACGGCGTGCATGGTCTCGATCGGGTCGCCCTTGTCGAACGGGGGCCGCCCCTCGACCGCGGTGTAGAGCGTCACACCCAGCGAGAAGAGATCACTGGGCGGGCCGAACTCCTGACCCATGGCCCGCTCAGGGGAGATGAAGTGCGGCGAGCCGAGCACCATGCCGGGGGTGGTGAGCTGCACGTCGGTGGGCATCCGGGCGACCCCGAAGTCGGTCAGCACGCAGCGCCCGTCGGTGCAGATCAGCACGTTTGCGGGTTTGACGTCGCGGTGCAGCACGCCGATCGCGTGCGCGACCTCCAACGCGCCCAGCAGCGCGATGCCGATCTTGGCAACGGCACGGGGCGCGACCGGCCCATCCTCGATCACCATGTCGGCGAGGCTGCGGGCGTCCAGCAGCTCCATCACGATCCATGGTCGGCCGGCCTCGGTGACCACGTCGTACACCTGCACCACCGCCGGGTGTTGGATGGCGGCGGCGGCGCGGGCCTCGCGCAGGGTGCGTTCGTACATCGCGTCACGGTCGCTGGGGGCCAGCCCCGGGGGCAGGACGACCTCCTTCACCGCCACGTCACGGCGCAGCAGCGTGTCTGTGGCGCGCCACACCGTGCCCATGCCGCCATTGCCCACCGAGGACCGCAGCGAGTACCGGCCACCAATGGTGGTGCCGGGCGCCGCTCGTCCGTTGGCGGGACTAACTGGTCCGCCGCTCCACGTCGGGATCTGAGTCACAGAAAAGCCACCGGGGGAAATCGAGGGGGGCTGGGACACAACCCCCCTATCTTGCTGGTTCCGACGCCCGATGCGAAAGCCGACGCGACGGACGTTTGTCGAAGTCGACAGAACGTGCGCTGTCGTTCACCTGGTGTCGACCGGTCGGGACGCACTGTGCGGTATCCCTCACCCGACGACGTGGCCAGGCGTCCTACCATCCGGGGATGAACCAACGGCGGTCAAGTGAGTCCGGTTTCCCGATCAACGGCGTCTACACGGAGGCCGACCTTCCGGAGGACCTGGACTCCCGACTCGGCAGCCCGGGCGAGTTCCCGTACACCCGGGGTGTCTACCCCACCATGTACACCTCCCGCCCGTGGACCATGCGCCAGTACGCCGGCTTCGGCACCGCCACCGAGTCCAACGCGCGGTACCACCAGCTGCTGCGGGCCGGCACGATGGGCCTCTCGGTCGCGTTCGACCTGCCGACCCAGATGGGCTACGACTCCGACGAGCCGATCGCGCACGGCGAGGTGGGCAAGGTGGGCGTCGCGATCGACTCCATCGAGGACATGCGGCTGCTCTTCGCCGACATCCCGCTGGACAAGGTCTCCACCTCGATGACCATCAACGCGCCCGGCTCGGTGCTGCTGCTGCTCTACCAACTCGTGGCCGAGGAGAACGGGGTGCCGGGCACGGCGCTCAACGGCACCATCCAGAACGACATCCTCAAGGAGTACATCGCCCGGGGGACGTACATCTTCCCGCCGAAGCCGTCGCTGCGCCTGGTGGCCGACACGTTCGCGTACTGCCGCAAGGAGGTGCCGAAATGGAACACCATCTCCATCTCCGGCTACCACATGGCGGAGGCCGGCGCGACGCCCGCGCAGGAGATCGCGTTCACCCTGGCCAACGGGGTGGAGTACGTACGGGCGGCGCTGGCCGCCGGGCTCGCCGTCGACGACTTCGCGCCCCGACTGTCGTTCTTCTTCGTGGCCCGCACCACTCTGCTGGAGGAGGTGGCGAAGTTCCGCGCCGCGCGGCGGATCTGGGCCCGGCTGATGCGGGACGACTTCGGCGCCAAGGACCCGAAGTCGATGATGCTGCGGTTCCACACCCAGACCGCGGGCGTGCAGCTCACCGCCCAGCAGCCGGAGGTGAACCTGGTTCGGGTGGCGGTACAGGGCCTGGCCGCGGTGCTCGGCGGCACCCAGTCGCTGCACACCAACAGCTTCGACGAGGCGATCGCGCTGCCCACCGAGAAGGCGGCCCGGCTCGCGCTCCGTACCCAGCAGGTGCTGGCCTACGAGACCGACCTGACCGCGACCGTCGACCCGTTCGCCGGCTCGTACGTGGTGGAGGCGATGACCGCAGAGATCGAGGCCGCCGCCGTCGAGTTGATGGAGCGGGTGGCCGACCACGGCTCGGCGGTGGACGCGATCGAGGCCGGGTTCCAGAAACGGGAGATCGAGCAGTCCGCGTACCGGATCGCCCAGGAGATCGACTCGGGGGAGCGGGTGGTGGTCGGGCTCAACCGGTTCACCGTGGACGAGGAGGAGCCGTACGAGCCGCTGCGGGTCGACCCGACGATCGAGGCGGCCCAGGCCGACCGGCTGGCCCGGCTGCGCTCCGAGCGGGACGCCGACGCGGTGGCGCGGGCGCTCGCCGATCTTCGGGCCGCTGCCGAGGGAACGGACAACGTGCTGTACCCGATGAAGGAGGCGCTGCGGGCCCGGGCGACCGTGGGTGAGGTCTGCGGGACGCTGCGTGAGGTGTGGGGGTTGTACCGGCCGACCGACCGGTTCTAGGCGTCCGGCCGCGACCGCGACCCTGGGCGCGGTGTGTCCCGCGGGCTCAGCGGGTATCCGGTCGGTTGAGGCGGGACGCACACCCTGTGCGCCCACGGTTTGTGGGTGCGTGTGAGCGTCCTTATCCGGCTCGTTGCGGAGTGTGGTCGGCTTATTGTCGGAGTGTCAGTTCACCACCCCGACTAATGCGACAATTTGGCAACGGGCTCCGACTGGCGCCGGGATTCGTGACCGCCGCAATCGGTTACGCGTTGTAGGAGGTGAGGGGCTGATGACGGCGTTTGACCGTGATCTACCTGCTGTCCCCCACCTTGACGAGCGCCCTCAGCAGGGCATACGTGACTCTGCGCGGTCCGATCATTACCGTAACGAGGTTGCGCAGCGTCACCGTCGGAGGTCTAGGCTGTCTGCTGTCCCCGATGATCCATCCATTCCTAGTGATCGAGAATTCGACGTGACGAGTGCGTTGACGCTGCCCACAAGTGGCCAGCTGGCGTCGTCCTGGCTGGAGACGCCACCGGGATCCCAACCCCTGCCCCGCGAGCTGGACCACCTCCTCGCGCTCCGGGTACCGGGGCTGATCGCTACGCGCCGTCACCTCCACTCGCACCCTGAGCTCTCCGGCAACGAGTTCGAGACGGCCGCACTGATCGCCCGGGAGCTGTCGCTGGCCGGGCTGAGCCCGCGCCTGCTGCCCAAGGGCAACGGCGTGATCTGCGACGTCAACGGCAGGCCGGACGGCCCGGTCGTGGCGCTGCGCGCCGACATCGACGCCCTGCCGCTGGACGACCCCAAGGACGTCCCGTACCGGTCGACCGTTCAGGGCGTCTGCCACGCCTGCGGACACGACGTGCACACCTCGATCCTGCTCGGCGTCGGCATGCTGCTGGCCCAGCTCGCCGACCTCGGCGAGCTGGACGGGCGGGTCCGGCTGATCTTCCAGCCGGCCGAGGAGATCCTGCCCTGCGGTTCGCTGGAGGTCATCGAGGCCGGCGGCCTGGACGACGTGGTGCAGATCTTCGCGCTGCACTGCGACCCGAACCTGCCGGTGGGCCAGGTCGGCCTGCGGGTCGGCCCGATCACCGCGGCCGCCGACAACGTGACCGTCCGACTCTCCGGGCCGGGTGGGCACACCGCCCGCCCGCACCTGACCGTCGACATGGTCGACGCGCTCGGACGGCTGATCACCGAGGTGCCCGCCCTGGTCAGCCGCCGGGTGCCGGCCAACAGCGGCCTGCTGCTGGTCTTCGGCCACGCTTCGGCCGGCACCCGTTACAACGTCATCCCGTCCGAGGCGAGCGCCTCCGGCACCCTTCGGGTGATGGACCGCGACACCTGGGAACAGGCTCCCAAGATCGTCGCTCAGGTGGTGCGGGACGTGATCGCACCGACCGGCGCCACGGTCGACCTGGAATACCTGCGCGGCCGGCCGCCGGTGTGCAACGACTCCCGCGCCATCCAGGTGTTGACCGCGGCCACCACCGCCGCACTCGGTCCGGACGGGATCGCCGAGACACCGCAGAGCATGGGCGGCGAAGACTTCTCCTGGTACCTGGAGTACGTCCCCGGCGCCCTGGCCCGCCTCGGCGTGGGTCGCTCCGGCCCGAACGTCGACCTGCACCGCGCCAGCTTCGACGTGGACGAGCGGGCCATCCCGGTCGGCGTCCGCGTCATGGTGCAGACCGCGCTGCGGGCACTTGCGGCGGCGCGCTGACCGGCGCGACCAGAGCCGTCGGCTTGCGCCGTCGGCGCAGCACCACCAGCAGCACCGCCAGCGGTACGCCGAGCGCCACCAGCCACGGCAGCAGCGCGCCCAGCACCGTGAGCAGGACGGTCATCGAGACGACGAACGCCTTCCAGCCGCCCCTGAGCCCGACCAGGAAGCCGGTCTCGGCCTTCTCCTCGGTGGCCTTCGCCTTCGGTCCGGCCAGCGACACGGTGATCGTGGAGAGGGCGGTCAGGTCGGCCAGGCGTCGCTTCTTGGCCTCCAGCGAGGCCAGGTCGGCTTCCCGGCGACCCAACTCGTTCTCCAGCGACACCAGGTCGGTGATCGAGGTGGCCCGGGCCAGCAACCGGCGGGCGCTCTCCACCCGGGCCCGCTGACTGGTGATCCGGGCCTCCAGGTCGACGGTCTCCTCGGTGACGTCCTGAGTGTTGATCTCCCGGCTCTGCTGCCGACCGAGCTTCGTGATCTCCTCCACCACGCCGGTGAACTTCGCCGCCGGCACTCGCAGCTCCAACTCCGCCACCGCGTCGGCGTCGGCATCGCGCCGCTGGTCGCCGCCGACGAACCCACCGGCCCGGGTGGCCACGGCGGTGGCCTCACGGGCGGCCGAGTCCACATCGTCCACCTGCACCCGCATCGTTCCGGTGTAGATGATCGCCCGCTGGTCGACCCGCAGGTCCGGTGCGCCGGCGCCGGCCGCCTCCGGTGCGCCCGCCGCGGCGTCCCGGCCCGCCTCACCGCCGTTGGCCGCCGGCGCGTCGGCCGCCGAGCCAGCGGTGTCCTTCGACCCGCTGTCGCCGGCACCGCACCCCGTCAACGCCAGCGTCGCCGCCAGTGCTGTCGCCGCCAGCAGCGCACTGCGGCGTCGTCCCACCTGTCCGTCCATCCCCGCTCCCATCGTCGTCAACCGGTGTGGCGATAGCTCGGACGCGACGCACACGTCGGCTGGTTCCGGCAGACTGCGCTGAGGACGTCACGATTCGATAATCGAGGAGTCACGATGCGGCTCACCAAGTACGCCCACTCCTGCCTTCGGGTGGAACACGACGGGGGAGTGCTCATCGTCGACCCCGGAGTGTTCAGCGACGCCGGGGCGGCGCTGGACGGTGCGGACGCGGTGCTGATCACCCACGAACACCCCGACCACCTCGATCTGGCAGCGGTGCGCCGCCAGCTCGACCGACAGCCGTTCCCGATCCACGGGCCCGCCTCGCTCGCCGGGGCCCTGGGCGACGCGGCCGACGTGCTGCGCCCGGTCGGCGTCGGTGAGTCGTTCACCGCCGCCGGGGTGGCCGTCCGCGCGTACGGGGGGCGGCACGCCGTGATCCACCCCGACATCCCGGTGATCGACAACCTCGGTTACCTGATCAACGACGTGGTCTACCACCCGGGCGACTCCCTGGTGGTGCCCGACGAGACTCCCGTCGACACGCTCTTCGCGCCGATCCACGCCCCCTGGTCGAAGTTCTCCGAGGTGGTCGACTTCATCCGCGCGGTCGCACCGCGGCGCGCGTACGCCCTGCACGACGCGTTGCTCAACGACAACGGGCTGGGCGTGCTCGACCGGCAGTACACCGCGCTGTCCGGCACCGAATACCAGCGACTGGAGCCCGGTAGCCGGGTGGACGTCTGACCCGATGCCCGGCCTCTCCGCGGAGCTGGTGCAGCAGCTCTACCGCACCCCACCGGACCGGTTCGTGGCCGCCCGGGACGCCGCTGTGGCCGAGGCCCGCCGGGCCGGCGACCCGGCCACCGCCCGAGAACTGGCCCGGCTCCGTCGCCCGACGGTGGCCGCCTGGCTGGTGAACCTGCTCGCCATCCGTCGTCCGGAACTGGTCGCCGATCTGGTGCAGCTCGCCGACGCCCTGCGAGCCGCCCAGCGGGAGCTGCGCGGGCCTCGACTGCGGGAGCTGTCCGCGCAGCGCCGGGCGGTGGTCGGCGCCCTGGTCGCCGAGGTCCGCAAGCTCGCCGCGGCCGAGCCGGACGCCCCACCGGCGAGCCGGCTACCCCTGGCCGAGGTGGAGGCGACCCTGAACGCGGCGTTCTCCGACGTCGAGGTCGCCGAGCAGGTGCGGGCGGGCCGCCTGCTGCGGGCGGCCAGCTACGCCGGCTTCGGTGAGGTGCCCCGGCCACAACTACGGCTGGTCACCGGCGATGACGAGGAGCGCGAGGAGGAACGCCCGGCCCGCCGACCCGGCCCCCAGCGCGGCCGTCCGGAGGCGGCGCCGCGCACGGACCGGGCGGCCGAGCGCGCCGAGCAGGCTGCCCAGCGGGCGGCCCGAGCCGAACGGGCCCGGCAGCGGCGCTCCCTGGACCGGGAGTTGGCGAAGGCCCAGGCCGACCAGGAGCGGGCCGAGGCCGAGCTGACCGAGGCGACCGGGCAGGAGCGCGACGGTGCGGCCGTACTCGATGGCCTTGAGGCCGAGCTGGCCGAGCTGGAGCGGCGGCGCGCGGTCGCCGAGCAGGACCTCAGCCGGGCCAAGCTGGCCCGGCGTGCCGCCGAACGGGCGGTCACCGTGGCCCGGCGGCGCGCCGGTGAGGTCGAGGCGGCGGTCGAGGCACTGGCGGCCGAAGAGGGGGATGCGGACGCGGGCGGTGGCGCGGCAGACTGACCATCGATGGACGACGACGAGTGTGCGGGCCGTACACGGCGAGTGGCCCCGGGCCGGGGCGTGGTCGTGGTCGGCGGTTCGGGTTGCCCGGGCGGGGCGTCGAGGTGACTCCGGAGCAGGTCGCGGCCGCCAGTAAGCCCGTCGTGCTCGACCTGGGCGACGCCTTCAGCCGGGACCCGACCACGTTGCGTCGGGCCCGACTGCTCGGCATCTCCGGCTGGGCCTTCTACATCAGTGGCCGGGCCGGTGCGCTCGGCGACGTGCGGGCCGAGACGGCCGCCGCCGCCATCGGGTTCATCGCCCCGGACGCGGTCGCCGACGGTTGGGACGCCGCCGCCCGGGTCGTCCCGCCGTTCGAGGTGGCCGCCGCGAGCCTCGCCGAATGCTGCCGGTGGGGGGCCCAGCAACTCGGCCCCCTTCCCGGCGCCGAACGCCTGTCGGCGCTCGTCGAGCGGGCCGTGGTGGCGGCGGAAGCCAGCGGGATGCCGCTCTTCGCCGCGTGGCGGGCCATGCCGCTTCCGGATCTCTCTCCCGGGGCCCGCAGCGCCGCCGGCCTGCGGCTGCTCCGGGAACACTTCACCGGCGCGTACCTGCTGGCGGTCCGTGCCGCCGGGATGACCCCGCTGGAGGCGGTGCTGGCCGGGCCGGAGGGCGAAGCCGGGGCGGTGGCCTGCGGCTGGCCACCGCCGTACCCGCCGATCGGGCCGCTGGTACGCCGCCGACTCTGGGCGGAGGCGGTGACAAACCGGCTGGCCGCGCCGGCGTTCACGGCCCTCGGCCCCGCCGACGGCGCGGAGTTGGTGGAGTTGCTGCACCGCACCCGGGTCGACCTCGGCTGAGCCTCCCGGCGGCCAGAAAATGGGCGGCGCCGCAGCGGGTCGGCTGCCAGGATGTCCTGCCGTGACCCTTCCCGCTGGTTGGACAACGCGCCGGCCCACCCTCGACGACGTGCCGGCGATCCTCGCGGTGGTGCACGCCGCCGACACCTTCGCCATCGGCCATCCCGACTTCGACGCCGAGGATGTCGCGGCGTCGTTGACCGCTCCCTACTTCGACCCGACCCGGGACTCCTGGCTCGCCATCGACCCGGACGACACCGTGGTCGGCTGGGCGACCGTGGACAACCCGACCGGGGTGGGCCGCGAGTTCGTGGAGGTCTACGTCGATCCGGTACGGGGCGCCGCCGTGCGGGCGCCGTTGCTGGTCCGCCAACTGGACCGGGTCGCCGAGCGCGCTGCCGAGCGGGGGCTGTCGTCGCTCACCGTCCGCTGCGCGGTCTTCGCCCCGGAACGTGACTGGGAACACGCCCTGCGCGGGCTCGGGTTCGCCCTCGTCAAGCGGTACGTCCGGATGAGCCGGCCGTTGGACGACCTGCCCGACGAGCCGGCTGGGCCAGCGGCCGTGACGGTGCGGCCGGTCCGCCCCGACGACGAGGCCGACCTGGTGGAGTTCCACCGGATCTACGAGGCCGCCTTCGGCGACACCCCGGACCACGAGCCGCTGTCGTACGAGCGGTGGCGGGCCCGGATCGGCGACCTGACCGCCTGGGACGAGTGGTTCGTCGCCGAGGTGGACGGGGTGCCGGTCGGCGCGTTGCAGTCCTCGGATCAGGCGCTCGACCAGCAGTCGGGCTGGGTGAAGAACCTGTCGGTGCTCTCCGCGTACCGGCGCCGGGGGGTGGGTGCGGCGCTGCTGCGCCGTGCCTTCGCCCGCTACGCAGAGAAGGGGAGGCGAGCGGCCGGCCTGGGCGTCGACCTCACCAACCCGACCGCCCCGCTGTCGCTCTACCGGTCGGTGGGCCTGCGGGAGACCCAGTGGACCGACATGTACGAACGTTCCGTCCCGGCGGCCGGTGTGTGATTGACGACCCCGGTCCGGCCCGACCGGCGCTCCGGCCGACGGCGGTAGCAGACTGGGGGCGTGCGATACGCGCTGCTACGCCGACGCGGTGCCGGTGGGGCGGGCCCGCAGCTCGGTGACGTAGTCGTCCGGGGCGCCCGCCTTCTCGGCGGCGTTCGCAATCTCCGACAGATACCACGAGGTTGGCAGGCCACCCTCGTACCCGTTGAAGACGTAGATCCACGCGGTCACGTCGCCGTCGAGGGTGGAGACCCGCACGTGCAGCTTGCGGTACGTGCCGGCGGTCACCCCCTCGATCTCGTCGAGCTGGCCCGCGTCGTACGGGTGGATGTCGTAGAGCGCCACGAAGACCCGGTCACCGGGAGACTCGACCAGGGTGCTCACCGCACCCTCCCAGCCGATGACGTCCGCCCCGGCGAAGGTCAGCCGCCAGCCCTCCAGCCAGCCGGTGCCCACCATCGGCGAATGCGGACAGTAGGCGCGCATTCGGGCGGGATCGAGATTTGAGCCGTAGGCGGCGTGATGACGCACGGCGATGACGATAGCCCGGCCGACGGGTGGGGGAGAATACGACAGTGCGTGTCGAATGCGCTCGGGAGAAGAAAGTCACTGTGAGCATGGACGAAGGGCGAACGCTGTGAGCCGGATCGTGATCATCGGTGGGGGGCCGGCCGGGTACGAGGCGGCACTGGTCGCCGCCCAGCTGGACGCCGATGTCACCGTGGTGGAAGCCGACGGTGCCGGCGGTGCCTGCGTGCTCTCCGACTGCGTACCGTCGAAGACCTTCATCGCCAGTTCCGGGGTGGTCACCGGATACCGCGACACCGAGGAGTTCGGGGTGCACTCGGACGGCCTGGAGGCGGTCACCGTCGACGCCCGGGCGGTGCACGGGCGGGTCAAGCGGCTGGCCCTGGCGCAGTCCGCGGACATCCACGCCAAGCTGCTGAAGGCGGGGGTCACCTTCGTGGCCGGCACCGCCCGGCTCGGCGAGGACTCCCTCGGGCACACCCACCGGGTCGTCGTCACCCCCGCCGACGGTGGCGAGGAGTACTCGATCGACGCGTCCACCGTGCTGGTGGCCACCGGCTCGACGCCCCGCCAGCTGCCCACCGCCGTACCGGACGGTGAGCGCATCCTGACCTGGCGACAGGTGTACGACCTGCCGGAGCTGCCCGAGCACCTGATCGTGGTCGGGTCCGGCGTGACCGGCGCGGAGTTCGCCAGCGCGTACCTGGCGATGGGGGTCGAGGTGACCCTGGTCTCCAGCCGGGACCGGGTGATGCCGCACGAGGACGCCGACGCCGCCTCCGCCATCGAGCGGGTGTTCCGCAACAGGGGCATGGAGATCCTGAACAACTCCCGGGCCGACGCGGTCCGGCGTACCGCCGACGGCGTCGAGGTGGAGCTCTCCGACGGCCGTAAGGTGACCGGCTCGCACGCGCTGATCACGGTCGGTTCGATCCCGAACACCGCCAACCTGGGCCTGGCCGAGTACGGGGTGCAGCTGGGTCGGGGCGGTTACCTGACCGTCGACCGGGCTTCCCGGACCAACGTGCCCGGCATCTACGCCGCCGGCGACTGCACCGGGGTGCTGCTGCTGGCCAGCGTCGCCGCCATGCAGGGTCGGATCGCCATGTGGCACGCGCTCGGCGAGGCGGTCCGCCCGCTGCGGCTGCGTACCGTCGCGGCGAACGTCTTCACCGACCCGGAGCTGGCCACCGTGGGTGTCTCGCAGGACGAGGTGGACGCGGGCAAGGTGCCGGCCCGGCAGGTGATGCTGCCGCTCTCCGGCAACGCCCGGGCCAAGATGGACGACCTCTCCGACGGTTTCGTGAAGCTGTTCTGCCGGCCGGCCAGCGGTCAGGTGATCGGCGGCGTGGTGGTCGCTCCGAAGGCCAGCGAGCTGATCCTGCCCATCACCATGGCGGTGGAGAACAACCTCACCGTCAACGAGCTGGCCCAGACCATCACCATCTACCCGTCGCTGTCCGGCTCCATCACCGAGGCGGCCCGGCAGCTCATGCTGCACGAGCTGGAGTAGCTCGCCGGGTCTGGATTATCGCCACCGTGGCCAGGACGGCCACCTCGGTGAGGATGAGGAGGCGTTCGGCCAGGCCGATGAGCATCCGGTCACCCGGGTAGGCGGACCAGATCATGGCTGCCGCCAGGGCCAGGCTGAGCAGGACGAGGGCGCGTAACGTCCGGGCGGCGGGTGTCAGATCGGGTCGGCGGGCGAGCAACCAGCCGCCGACCGGCAACGCCAGGAAGGCGATCACCGACGCGTACCGGTGCAGGTAGGCGGCGGTGGTCATGGCGGTGCCCGGCTCGTTCGTCGGCACCACTGCGGCCAGCAGCAGGCCACCCACCCATGCGCCGAGCAGCAGCTCGGCCGTTCGACCGGAGCGCGCCCGGGGTGGACTGGAGTGGCGCAGTCCGTACAGCAACGCCACCGTGGCGAGCGCGAGCACCACCATGGCGATGTCGATGACGCCGCCGCGGTCGGAGACCGCGAAGTCGCTGATGGTCAACGCCCACGGGTTGAGGTCGTCGTTGACTTCGAGGTGGCCGATCACGGTGAGCAGCGCCGCCAGGGCGATCCCGCCCAGGGCCAGCAGGCCGGTACTCCGGGTAACAGGCATGCCTCAGCCTGTCGCCGCAGACACCCCAGCCGAATCCGGGACAGCCACCGAAATCGTTCCCCGGGACCACCCCTAGAGGCCGTCCGGCATCTGGCCGTCACGTGCTCCCGCGCATCCGTGAACTTCCGATGATCGCGAAGACCTTCGCCAGGTCAGGCGACGTTCAGCTGGATGTTCCCGATGCGGGCGACGACGTCGAGATGACCACCCAGGCCGGTGACGTAGGCGCGGAGTGATTCCAGGCTGGTGTGCTCGCCATTCTCGATCTGGCTGATTCTCGCCTGCGTCAGCCCCGCCGCCTCGGCCAGTTGGACCTGAGTCATACCCAGGTGCTTGCGGATCTCTGCCAGCTGTGCCCCGCTGACGGCCGCCAGCATCTGCTCACGGTGCTGAGCCCGCCGGGAGGCCCGGTCCGGATCTTCCCAGGATGGATCGAGCGCGCGGGCCTTCGCCTTGACGTCGTGCCAGTCAGCTCCACCGGTCATCTCTGTGTTTCCCTCAGCCTGGAGAGGTGCTCCTGAAACCGGTCGTCCGCCAACGGGACCGCGGTCTTGTACCAAGTCTGCCACTGGCCCGACTTGTCGCCAGCGACCAGAAAAACAGCTTCTCGAACGGGATCAAAAGCGAAGATCATGCGGACCTCCGTGGAGCCGGTCGACCCAGGCCGCAACTCCTTCATGTGGTGGAAGATGCTGCCCTTGAGGCGGTCAACCAGGGGACGCCCGAGCGCCGGCCCGTGTTCGGCGAGCAGGTCGATGGCCTCGCTGATGAGGTCGGCGCTGGCGGGATCCGTCTTGCAGAGGCTGAGGAGCCAGATCCAACGACACTCAGTCGATGGGGACGTCGACTGCGGCGACCGCGGCGGCGGCGCGGGCGTGGCGGGCGCTGACCACTGTCATCGCCCATCCGGCCGCGGCGAAGCCGGCCGCCGCGGCGGTGGCGATGATGGCCAGCCGCCAGGCCGACTCGGTCAGTGCGGTGCCGCCCAGGTGCCCGACCAGCGCGCCGTAGGTGGCCCAGCCCAGCGCGGCGATGGCCTCGTAGAGCACGAACAGGCGGTACGGGTAGCGGCTGCGCCCGGCCGAGAAGCAGGCCGCCATCCGGCCGCCCGGCACGAACCGGCAGAGCAGGATGACCAGCGGCCCGGGTTGTCGCAGCCCCTGGGTGACCCGGCTGGCCACCCGGCGGGCGCGGCTCAGCTCCGCGTGCCGGGGTGGCCGTCGGTCCGGCGCGCTCCGCCCGAGCAGGTAGCAGGCCAGATCACCGGCGAATACGCCGAGCGCGCCGACGGCGATGGTGACCGGCAGGCTGAGCCCGCCGTAGACGGTGAGCGCGCCACTGGTGATCATGACGATCTGGGTGGGGATCACCGGCACGAAGGCGTCCGCGATCAGCAGAGCGAGCAGCACCAGGTACGCCCACGTCGGCGACGCGACGTCAGTCAGTAGTTCGGGCACGCCTGCCACCTCGCCGGATGCGGCCAATTGGGTGTCTTGAGCCTGACGTCGTGTCCGGCGTCACGGTGGACGGCCCCGGCCCGTCGTGACCGTCGACACGACTGGGCCACCCAGCTACAACGAGGCTGAACGCTGCCGGGTGACGGGTTCGGACGTTGTCCCACCCGACCCGGGCGGGCGGCGGATCGGCGTTCGTCGGCGTACCGTTGTCGGCGCGGCCACGCCCGTCGGGTCCCCCGTTCCTGACGATTCGGCCGCCAGGGCCGCCGGCGGGTCCCGCGCCGGCGGCCCGCCCCTCCGCCGCAAATCCGGGTGCGCCCCCGATCGTCGCGCGGGTACGGTCGCCGTATGCGCAGCGCGGTAGTGATGACCACGACGCCGGGTATCCCCGGCGCGCCGCTCTGACGTAACCACCGTCGACCAGGCCCCGGGGCGATCCGCCCCCGAGGGCAGCGCGCCGAACGGAGCTCAGGTCGCCTCCGGGTCGTACCCGATCCAGGAGCCCGACATGATCGACCACCGTAGGCTCGGCCGCGAGCTGGACCTCTTCGTCTCCGACCCGCTGGCCGGTGCCGGCCTGCCGATCTGGCTGCCGGCCGGTGCCGCGGCCCGGCACGCCGTCGAGGAGTACGTCCGGGAGTTGGAGCGCCGCTCCGGCCACCAGCACGTCTACTCGCCGCCGCTGGGCAAGCGCGAACTCTTCGAACTCTCCGGCCATCTCGGCTACTTCGCCGACGACATGTTCCCGCCGATGCGGCTGAGCGCCGACGACGAGTTCGTGCTCCGGCCGGCCCTCTGCCCGCACCACGCGTTGGTCTTCCGGGCGCGCGGCCGTTCCTACCGGGAGCTGCCGTTGCGGATCGCGGAGCTGGGCGGGATGTACCGCTCGGAGCGCTCCGGCGTGCTCGGCGGGCTGTCCCGGGTCCGCGCCATCTCGCTCAACGACGCGCACACCTTCTGCGCCCCCGAGCAGGTCGGCGCGGAGGTCGTCGAGATCCTCGGGCTGATCCGTGCCGCACACGCCGCGCTCGGCGTCCGGCCGGCCGGGTTCCGGCTGTCGCTGCGCGGGCCGGGCGAGAAGTACGTCGGCGACGACGCGCAGTGGGCCCGCGCCGAGGAGTTGCTGCGGAAGGCGCTGGCGGGGGTGGAGTACGTCGAGGCGCCGGGCGAGGCCGCGTTCTACGGCCCGAAGATCGACATTCAGATCGTCGACGCCGCTGGCCGGGAGTCGACCATCTCCACCATCCAACTGGACTTCGACAAGCCGGAGCGGTTCGACCTGTCGTACACCGACTCGGACGGCAGCCGGCGTCGCCCGGTCATGGTGCACCGCAGCCTGGTCGGCAGCATGGAACGACTGTTCGCGTACCTCATCGAGGTGCATGAGGGCGCGTTCCCGGCCTGGTACGCGCCCGTCCAGCTGCTGCTGCTGCCGGTCGACGACGGTCAGGTCGACGCGGCGGCCGACCTGGCCCGACGGGCGGGCGAGGCCGGCCTGCGGGTCGAGGTCGACGTCCCCGGGTCGCTGGGCGCCCGGGTCCGGGACGCGGCCCGCCGCCGCGTCCCGTACCTCGGGGTGTTGGGTGCCCGGGAGACGGCCGACGGGCGTCTCGTGCTGCGCGTGCGCGGCGGTCGCGCCCTGGCCCCGATGCCCGCCGACGCCGCGCTTGCCCTGATCGGCGGGCAGGTCGCCGCCCGCGCCACCGACCTGCTGCCGTCGGGCTGACACGCCCACCGATCGTCCCGCGCGCACGGCCGCCCGACCTCAGACCGACGCCGGTTGGGCGGCCGGTTCCTCGTCGACCACCGCGCCGGTGAACTGTGAGCGATAGAGCCGGTGATACGCGCCCTGGGCGGCGAGCAACTGCTCGTGGGTGCCCTGCTCGACGATCCGGCCGTTCTCCATCATGAGGATCAGGTCGGCGTCGCGGATGGTGGAGAGCCGGTGCGCGATGACGAAGCTGGTCCGGTCCGAGCGCAGCGCGGCCATCGCCCGTTGCAGCAGCACCTCGGTGCGGGTGTCCACCGAACTGGTGGCCTCGTCGAGGATCAGCAGCGACGGCTCGGCGAGGAACGCCCGCGCGATGGTGATGAGCTGCTTCTCGCCGGCGCTGACGTTGCTGCCCTCCTCGTCGATGACCGTGTCGTAGCCGTCGGGCAGGCTGCGCACGAACCGGTCCACGAAGGTGGCCCGGGCCGCGGCGAGGATCTCCTCCTCGGTGGCGTCCGGCCGCCCGTAGGCGATGTTGTCCCGGATGGTGCCGCCGAACAGCCAGGTGTCCTGGAGCACCATGCCGATCCGGCCGCGCAGGTCGTCGCGACGCATCGTGGTGATGTCCACCCCGTCGAGGGTGATCCGGCCGCCGTCCAGCTCGTAGAACCGCATCACCAGGTTGACCAGGGTGGTCTTGCCGGCGCCGGTCGGGCCGACGATGGCCACCGTGTGCCCGGGCTCGGCGACCAGCGACAGGTCGTCGATCAGCGGCTTGTCCGGCTCGTAGCGGAACGAGACGTGCTCGAACTCGACCCGACCGTGCGGGTCGGCGACCCGGGCCGGCTCGACCGGGTCAGGGGTCTGCTCGTCCGCGTCGAGCACCGCGAAGACCCGCTCGGCCGAGGCCACCCCGGACTGGAGCAGGTTGGCCATCGAGGCGAGTTGGGTGAGCGGCTGGGTGAACTGGCGGGAGTACTGGATGAACGCCTGCACGTCACCGAGGCTCATCGTGCCGGAGGCGACCCGCAGCCCACCGACCACGGCGATCGCCACGTAGCTCAGGTTTCCGATGAACATCATCGACGGCATGATGATCCCGGAGATGAACTGCGCACCGAAGCTGGCCCGGAACAGCTCCTCGTTCTTCGCGTGGAACTCGGCCTCGACCTCACGCTGCCGGCCGAAGACCTTCACCAGCTCATGACCGGTGTACGCCTCCTCGATCTGGCCGTTCAACTCCCCGGTGTGCGTCCACTGGGCGATGAACTGCTTCTGCGAGCGCTTGGCGATGCGCTGGGTGACCAGCACCGACAACGGCACCGCGACCAGGGCCACCAGGGCCAGCACCGGCGAGATCCAGAACATCACGGCCAGCACGCCGACGACGGTCAGCAGCGAGGTGAGCAGCTGACTGAGGGTCTGCTGGAGGCTGGTGGAGATGTTGTCGATGTCGTTGGTGACCCGGCTGAGCAACTCACCGCGCGGCTGCCGGTCGAAGTAGGGCAGCGGCAGCCGGTTGAGCTTCTCCTCCACTTCGGCGCGCAGCCGCAGCACGGTGCGCTGGACCACCCCGTTGAGCAGCCAACCCTGCCACCAGGACAGCAGGCTCGCCGCCAGGTAGAGCCCGAGCGCCAGCAGCAGCACCCGACTCAGGGCGCTGAAGTCGATGCCCACCCCGGGCACCACGTCCATCCGGGCCAGCATGTCGGCGAAGCTGTCGTTGCCGCTGGCCCGGGCCGCCGCGACGGCCTGCTCGGCGGTGGTGCCGGCGGGCAGTTGCCGGCCGATCACCCCAGTGAAGATCAGGTCGGTGGCGTGACCGAGGATCTTCGGCCCGGCCACGCTGAACCCGACGCTCACCACGGCCAACGCGATGATCGCGGCCAGGTGCAGTCGGTGCGAGCGCAGCCGGCCGAGCAACCGGCGGGCCGACGGCCCGAAGTTCATCGACTTCTCGGCCGGCATCCCGGCGCCCATCCACGGCGGGCCACCGCCCTGACGGCCGGGCGGCAGCCGCTTCGGCGTCGGCGCGCCGCTGCCGGTCTCCGGCGCGGTTTCCCCGCCGGGTTGCTGCGCGGTCTCATGCGGCGTCCGTCCGTCGCCGGCCGGCTTCTGACTGGGTACGGCCGCGGTGCGCGGCTCGTCACGCTCGCTCATGCCGCCACCTCCGTCGTCTGCTGCGAGGCCACGATCTCGGCGTACGTCGGGCAGGTGTCCACCAACTCGGCATGTCGTCCCACTCCGACGACCCCTCCGTCCTCGAGAACGATGATCTGATCGGCGTCGATGATCGTGGAGACCCGCTGGGCCACGATCACGACCGCCGACTGCGCGGTGACCGGGCGCAGTGCCGCTCGCAGCCGCGCGTCGGTGCCCAGGTCGAGCGCGGAGAACGAGTCGTCGAAGAGGTAGATCTCCGGTTGCCGGACCAGGGCCCGGGCGATGGCCAGGCGCTGCCGCTGTCCACCGGAGACGGTGGTGCCGCCCTGCGCGATCGGGGCGTCCAGCCCGCCGGGCATCTGGGCCACGAAGTCCCGGGCCTGGGCGATCTCCAACGCCGTCCACAGCTCCTCGTCGGTGGCGTCCGGGTTGCCGTAGCGCAGGTTGCTGGCGACCGTCCCGGTGAACAGGTACGGCCGTTGCGGCACCAGGCCGATGCGTCGCCACAGCTCGTCCGGTGCCAACTCCCGGACGTCCACCCCGTCGACCAGCACCGCGCCGGCGGTGACGTCGACCAGGCGGGGAATCAGCGACAGCAGGGTCGTCTTGCCCGCGCCGGTGCTGCCGATGATCGCCGTGGTGGTGCCCGGGGTCGCCCGGAAGGAGATGTCGCGCAGCACCGGCTCGACCGCGCCCGGGTACTGGAAGCGCACCCCGCGCAGCTCCAGCTCGGCTCGGGTGGGCAGCTCGGTGACCGGTGCGGCGGCCGGGACCACCGAGGAGTCGGTGTCCAGCACCTCGACGATCCGTTCGGCGCAGACCGCCGCCCGCGGCACCATCATCAGCATGAAGGTGGCCATCATGACCGCCATCAGGATCTGCATCAGGTACTGCAGGAATGCGGTGAGCGCGCCGACCTGGATCGCGCCGGCGTCCACCCGCTGCGCGCCGAACCAGAGCACCGCCACGCTGGAGACGTTCAGCACCAGCATGACCACCGGGAAGATCAAGGCCAGCAACCGGCCGGTACGCAGCGCGGTGGCGGTCAGGTCGGCGTTGGCGACGGCGAAGCGGTCCGTCTCGTACGGCTCGCGGACGAACGCGCGGACCACCCGGATGCCGGTGATCTGCTCCCGCAGCACCCGGTTGACCGTGTCGATGCGGGTCTGCATCAGCCGGAAGCCCGGCACCATCCGACGGATGATCGCGCCGAGCGCGATGGCCAGCACCGGCACGCTGACCAGCATCAGCCAGGAGAGCCCGACGTCCTCGCGCAGCGCCATGAACACGCCGCCGACGCTCATGATCGGTGCGGCGACCAGCATCGTGCAGCTCATCAGCACCAGCATCTGCACCTGCTGGACGTCGTTGGTGTTGCGGGTGATCAGCGACGGCGCCCCGAACCGGGCCACCTCCCGGGCGGAGAAGCGGTTGACGTGCCCGAACAGGTCGGCGCGTACGTCCCGGCCGAAGCCCATCGCGACCCGGGCGCCGAGGTAGACGGCGGCGATCGAACAGACGATCTGGATCAGGCTGACCAGCAGCATCCAGCCGCCGGTGCGCACGATGTAGTCGGTGTCGCCCCGGGCCACGCCCTGGTCGATGATGTCCGCGTTGAGGCTGGGCAGGTAGAGCGAGGCCATGGTGCCCACGAACTGGAGCAGCACGACCGCGAGCAGCGGCCTCTGATAGGTGCGCAGTTGGCCGCGCAGGAGTCGGATCAGCACGCCGGGTCCTTCGTTTCGGTAGGGCGTCCGGTCATCCGCGGGTCGTCTCCGCTGCCGATGACCTCAAGCAGGAACTCCCGGATCACCTGGGCCTTCGCCGGGTCGGCGTCGACCGAGGTGAGGGGCCGTCCGGAGTGCATGAGTGCGCCGAGCGCGGCCACCCGCTTCCGCCCGGCGGGGGTGAGGGCGAGTCGGATGCTGCGCCGGTCGTTGTCGTCGCGCTGCCGCTCGACCAGACCGTCGCGTTCGAGCGTGTCGACGATGCCGGTCAGGGTCGCCGGGCGTACGAACCCCTTCTCGGCGACCTCCCGGTGGGGTAGCTCGCCGTGGCGGGCCAGCGTCATCAGGGTGATCATGCCGGCCTGGGTGAGGCCGTGCTCCTCGGCGAGGTAGCGGTTCCACCGCTGCCCGACCAGGTGCCCGGCCACCACCAGCAGCCGGCCGAGCGGCACGTCCTGGAGGGTCACGAGTTCCACGACAGGCAGGTTAGCTCCCTGATAGTCAGGGGCCAAACGAAATTGCCGCAGCGGCGGCCACGAACACGATCTGCAGGGCGGTGCGCTGCCCGAGTGGGGTGACCGGGCGGCCGGCGAGGGTCAGTTCGCGACGGGCGGCCGAGACGTTGGCGCATCTTGTCAATGGCAAGATAAGATTCGAGCATGACCGACACCCGCGCCTACCACCACGGCGACCTGCGCCGCACGCTGCTCGCCGCGGCGCTGGAGGCCATCGAGGAGGTCGGGCCCGCCACGCTGAGCCTGCGCGACCTGGCCCGTCGAGCCGGTGTCTCGCACGCCGCGCCCGCACACCACTTCGGCGACAAGGCGGGCCTGCTCACCGCGCTCGCCGCGCAGGGCTTCGACCTGCTGGCCCAGACGTTGGCCAGGGCGGGTGGCGACCTGTTGCAGGCCGGCGTCGCCTACGTCGACTTCGCCGTCACGCACCGCGCGTACTTCGAGGTGATGTTCCGGCCGGAGCTCTACCGGGCCGACGACACCGAGCTGATCGCGGCGCGGGCCCGGGCCGGCGCCGAGCTCCGCTCCGGGGTGGCGGCGCTACCCACTGGCGGTGCGCCCGCCGACACCGATCGGGACGCCCTCGCGGCCTGGTCGATCGCGCACGGCTTCGCCACCCTCTGGCTGGCCGGCGCGCTACCCGACCGGGTGGGCGACAACCCCCGCGAGGCAGCCCGCGCCGTCCTGCGCCGACTGGCGACCTGACACCGAGCCCCCCATCGGCCCCGGCTTTCCTGCGGCCGGCCCCGGCCTTCCTCCGTTGATCATGAAGTTATTGCCACGACACGCCGACGCGGGAGGCAATAACTTCATGATCAACGATGGTGGGTGGGTGGGTTACCAGCTGGTGGGGAGGGGCATTCCTTCGGTGAAGCCGGCGGCGCTCTGCACGCCGACGATCGCCCGCTCGTGGAACTGGGTCAGGTTCCGTGCGCCGGCGTAGGTGAAGGCGCTGCGTACGCCCGCGATGATCTCGTCGATCAGGTCCTCGACACCGGGTCGGGCCGGGTCCAGGTGCATCCGGGCCGAGGAAATGCCCTCCTCGAACACCGCCTTGCGAGCCCGGTCGTACGGGCTGTCGTCGGCGGTTCGGGCGCTGACCGCCCGAGCCGAGGCCATCCCGAAGCTCTCCTTGTACCGCCGGCCGTCCGCGTCGGTGTACAGGTCGCCGGGGGACTCGTAGGTGCCGGCGAACCAGGAGCCGATCATCACGTTCGACGCGCCGGCGGCGAGCGCGAGCGCCACGTCCCGGGGGTGCCGCACCCCGCCGTCGGCCCACACGTGCCGACCCAGTTGGCGGGCGGCGGCCGCGCAGTCAAGCACGGCGGAGAACTGCGGCCGACCCACGCCGGTCATCATCCGGGTAGTGCACATCGCGCCCGGGCCGACGCCGACCTTGATGATGTCCGCCCCCGCCTCCACCAGGTCGCGTACGCCCTCGGCGGTCACCACGTTGCCGGCCGCCACCGGCACCCCCGGGTTCAGCTTGCGGACCGCCTGGAGTGCGGAGATCATCCGTGCCTGGTGGCCGTGCGCGGTGTCCACGACCAACGTGTCCACCCCCGCCTCCAGCAAGGCAGCGGCCTTGCCGGTCACGTCACCGTTGATCCCGACGGCCGCCGCGATCCGAAGCCGGCCCCGGTCGTCCACGGCCGGGGTGTAGAGGGTGGCCCGCAACGCGCCCTGCCGAGTCAGCACCCCGACCAGCCGGCCCTCGGTGTCCACCACCGGGGCGAGTCGGCGGCGGCCCGCCGAGAGCAGGTCGAACCCGGTACGCGGATCCGCGTCCGCCGGGACGGTGTGCAGCTCGGTGGACATCACGTGACGCAGCTGAGCGAACCGGTCCACGCCCGTGGTGTCCGCCTCGGTGACCACACCCATCGGGCGGCCGGCGTCGTCGACCACGATCACTGCACCGTGCGAGCGCTTGGGCAGCAGGTGGATGGCGTCGCCCACGGTGTCGGTCGGGCCCAGCGTGATCGGCGTGTCGTAGACCAGGTGGCGCTGTTTGACCCAGGCGACGACGTTCGCCACCACCTCGATCGGAATGTCCTGCGGGATCACCGCGATGGCACCCCGGCGGGCGACCGTCTCCGCCATCCGCCGTCCGGCGACCGCGGTCATGTTCGACACCACCAGCGGAATGGTGGTGCCGGTGCCGTCGCCGGTGGACAGGTCGACGTCGAGCCGGGATGCCAGGTCGGAGCGGGCCGGCGCCATGAACACGTCGGCATAGGTCAGGTCGTGCGCGGGAGCCGCGCCGTGAAGGAACCGCACCCGGCAATCATTCCCGCTCGCGGTCCGTTCCACCGCCGGTGGTCGCGGAAAACACTCCCGCCGCCCGCGCGGCGTCGGCCTGCTCGGGGGCGTCGGCGTCTGCCGGCGCTTGACGACAGAGTCGGCCGGGCGTTGGCGGGCAGAGCCGGTCAGCCCAACAGGAGTGCCACGGCGAGCCCGGCCATCACGACGGCGATGACCCCGTCCAGCACCCGCCAGGCCACGGCGCGGGCGAGCAGCGGCGCGAGGCGCTGCGCGCCGACGCCGAGCGCGGTGAACCAAACCACACTGGCCAGGGCGGCGCCGGCGCCGAAGACCCACCGGTGCGGGTGTTGTTGGGCCACGCCGCCGAGGAGCAGCACGGTGTCCAGATAGACGTGGGGGTTCAGGTAGGTGAAGGCGGCGCAGGCGAGCAGGGTCGCCCCCAGCGTGGCCGGCGGACGATCGGTGGGCAGCAGGGTGCCGGGACGCGCGGCGCGGCGGGCGGCGAGCCCGGCGTAGCAGAGCAGGAAGGCCGCACCGCCCCAGCGGATCGCCGTCAGGAGGCCCGGTCGGCCGGTCACCAGTGAGCCGACCCCGGCCACCCCCGCCATGATCAGCAGGGCGTCCGACGCGGCGCAGGTCAGCACCACCGGTACGACGTGCTCGCGCCGCAGGCCCTGGCGGAGGACGAAGGCGTTCTGGGCGCCGATGGCGACGATGAGGGCGATGGAGATCGAGAAGCCGGCGACGGCGGAGGTGAGCACGGACTCGACGCTAGGGCTGCCGACAGTCACCAGTCCAGCTAAGGATTCTGACGCAACTTAAGCTTAGCTAATGGATGGTCTCGACTCGGCGCAGCTGCGCACGCTGGCGGCGGTGGTGGCGGAGGGCAGCTTCGACGCGGCGGCCCGGCTGCTGCACGTCACGCCGTCTGCGGTGAGCCAACGGATCAAGGCGCTGGAGGAGACCGTCGGCCAGGTGCTGGTCCGCCGCGCCCGACCATGCGTGACAACCGACGCTGGCCGCCCTCTGCTGCGCCTGGCCGGCCAGCTCACGCTGCTCGAACGGGAGGCGCTGGCCGATGCCCGCGGCCCGCTGGCCGGCGGTGGCCTGACCCGGGTCGCCGTGGTGGTCAACGCGGACTCGCTGGCCACCTGGTTTCCCGCCGCGCTGGCCCGGTTGCCGCAGCGGGCCGGGCTCTCGTTCGACCTGCGGCAGGACGATCAGGACCACACCGCCGAGCTGCTCCGCGACGGTTCGGTGACGGCGGCGGTCACCGCACAGCGGGAGGCAGTGCGGGGCTGCCGGGTGCTGCGGCTCGGGGCCATGCGCTACCGCGCGCTGGCCACGCCGGAATTCGCGGCGTCTCACTTCGCCGGAGGACTCACCGCCGACGCGCTGGCGAGCACGCCGCTGGTGGTCTTCGACCGGAAGGACCGGGTGCAACACCGGTTCATCCGGGCGGTGGCCGGTCGGACGCTCGACCCGCCGGTGCACTACATACCGTCGGTACCGGCGTTCAGCGAGGCGATCCGGCTCGGGTTGGGCTGGAGCCTGGTGCCGGAACAGATCGCCCAGGCCGACCTGACCGCCGGCCGCTGTGTCGACCTCGCGCCCGGCCGACACCTCGACGTTCCGCTCTACTGGCAGCACTGGCGGCTGGAGTCGGACGTGCTGAACGCCCTGACCGCCGCCGTCCGCGCGGTCGCCGACGAGACCCTGCGCTGACTGCCCGCCGGGCGGCTCAGGCGATGGTGCAGATGGGGGCGCCGGCGGTGATCACGGCACCGACCTCGGCGCTGAGACCGCTGACCGTGCCCGCCTTGTGAGCGTGCAGTGGCTGCTCCATCTTCATCGCCTCCAACACCACGACCAGGTCGCCCTCGGCCACGGTGTCACCGTCCGCCACCGCGATCTTGACGATGGTGCCCTGCATCGGCGAGGTGAGCGCGTCGCCGCCGACCGGGGCGCCGGCCTTGGCACCGCCGCCGCGTCGGGTCGGCTTGCGGGAGGCGGGTGCCGCGGTGGTCGTACTCCCGCCGAAGCTGGCGGGAAGGCTGACCTCAAGGCGCTTGCCGCCCACCTCGACCACGACGGTGTCGCGCTCGGCCGGCGCCTCGGCGGCGCCGGCGGCGGCGGTGAACGGCGGCACGGTGTTGTGGAACTCGGTCTCGATCCACCGGGTGTGCACGGTGAACGGCTCGGCGGTGAACGCCTCGTCCCGCACGACGAGCCGGTGGAACGGCAGCGCGGTGGCCATCCCGTCGAGGACCATCTCGTCCAGCGCGCGGCGGGCGCGCTCCAGCGCCTCGGTCCGCGTCTCACCCGTGATGATCACCTTGGCGAGCAGTGAGTCGAAGTTGCCGCCGATCACGTCGCCGGCCGAGATGCCGGTATCGACCCGCACACCGGGCCCGCTGGGCAGGCGCAGCGCGGTGACCGTGCCGGGGGCGGGCAGGAAGTTGCGGCCCGGGTCCTCGCCGTTGATCCGGAACTCGATCGCGTGCCCGCGCGGCGTCGGGTCCTCGGTGATCCGCAGTTTCTCGCCGTCGGCGATCCGGAACTGCTCGCGGACCAGGTCGATGCCGGCGGTCTCCTCGGTGACCGGGTGCTCGACCTGGAGTCGGGTGTTGACCTCCAGGAAGGAGATGGTGCCGTCGACGCCCACCAGGTATTCCACAGTGCCGGCGCCGTGGTAGCCGGCTTCGCGGCAGATCGCCTTGGCGCTCTCGTGGATCTGCGCGCGCTGGGCGTCGGTGAGGAACGGCGCGGGCGCCTCCTCGACGAGCTTCTGGTGACGTCGCTGCAACGAGCAGTCCCGGGTGCCCACCACGATCACGTTGCCGTGCTGGTCGGCGAGGACCTGCGCCTCGACGTGCCGGGGCTGGTCCAGGTACCGCTCGACGAAGCACTCGCCCCGACCGAACGCCGCGACCGCCTCCCGGGTCGCCGACTCGAACAGCTGGGGGATCTCCTCCATGGTGCGGGCGACCTTGAGGCCGCGCCCACCGCCACCGAAGGCGGCCTTGATGGCGACCGGTAGGCCGTGGTCGACGGCGAAGGCCATCACCTCGTCCGGGCTGGCCACGGGGTCCGGGGTGCCGGGGACCAGGGGCGCTCCGGCCCGCTGGGCGATGTGCCGGGCGGTGACCTTGTCGCCCAGGTCGCGGATCGCCTGCGGGGTGGGGCCGATCCAGGTCAGCCCGGCGTCGATGACGGCCTGGGCGAAGTCGGCGTTCTCACTAAGGAAGCCATAACCCGGGTGTACGGCGTCGGCGCCGGCCCGGGCGGCGACGTCGAGCAGCTTGTCGATGCGCAGGTAGGTCTCGGTCGCGCTGTCCCCGCCGAGCGCGTACGCCTCGTCCGCGAGGGTGGCGTGCAGGGCGTCGCGGTCGGAGTCCGCGTACACGGCGACGCTGCCCAGGCCAGCGTCGCGGCACGCGCGGATCACCCGGACGGCGATCTCGCCGCGGTTGGCGATGAGTACCTTGCGCACCTTCGTGGCTCCTCCCGGGCAGGTTACTGACGGGGAGTGTATCGGCCGCCCACGGCGGCCCTAACGATCGCTCAGTGTGGGATGCCGCACTGCACCCGCCACGGTTTAGTCAAACTTGGCTATTACGCTTATCGGGTGTCTTCGACTCGGATGATGATTCTCGGTCTGGTGCGGTGGATGCAGCCCGTGCACGGCTACGACGTGCGCCGCGAGCTGCTGAGCTGGAGCGCCGACAAGTGGGCGAACATCCAACCCGGATCGATCTATCACGCCCTGCGCAAGCTCACCGAGGAAGGGCTGCTCCGCGCCGTCGCGACCGAGCAGGTCGGTGCCCGTCCGGCGCGCACCACCTATGAGGTGACCGTCAAGGGGGAGGACGAGTTCGAGACGCTGCTGCGCAACTCCTGGTGGACCATCAGTGAGCCCGCCGACCCGTTCGTGGCGGCCTTCTCCTTCCTGCCGGCCATGCCGCGCGCCGAGGCGGCTGCCGCCCTGCGTAACCGGGCCAACCTGCTGCGGGCCGGCGTCGAGTCGATGCGCGCCTCGCTGGAGTCGGACTGGGTGCGCAACCGCAAGCCGGCGCACGTGGGCTGGATGTTCGAACTGTGGTCGGCGCGGGCGGAGGCGGAGATGAGCTGGTGCGAGCGGATCGCGGAGCGGATCGATTCCGGAGTGTCGTACCTGCCCGCTGAGCTGGATGAAGCGCAGGGTTGGTCCGGGTGGAGGGACGGCGTGGAGTCGTCCGGCCCCAACACGGAATAATCAACGTTGACTAAAAACGCTATATCGCGTTAGCCTGCTGACGGCACAGCGGGGGAGTGCGCCGTCCGGCGTCGTCCCACTCGACGGCCGGCCCGACCGGCCCGAACGACCAGGAGCAGAAATGATCGAGACCAGGGGGCTGCGGAAGTCGTTCCGCTCCCGCGCAGGTCGAGAGACGAAGACGGTGGACGCCGTGCGGGGCGTCGACCTTGACGTTGCCAAGGGCGAGATCTTCGGCTTCCTCGGCCCGAACGGCGCCGGCAAGACCACCACGCTGCGGATGCTCGCCACGCTGATCGAGCCGGACGGCGGCGAAGCCACCATCGCGGGCGCCGACCTGCGCAAGGACCCGGCCGAGGTGCGCCGCCGCATCGGGTACGTCCCGCAGGGCGGCAGCACCTGGGACGAGTCCACCGCCCGCGAGGAGCTGGTGCTGCACGCCCGGATGTACGGCATCAGCAAGGCCGACGCGCAGCGGCGCGCCGCCCGCGCCCTGGACGCCTTCCAGCTCACCGAGTACGCCGACCGCACGTGCAAGACCTACTCCGGTGGCCAGCGCCGCCGGGTGGAGATCGCCCTCGGCATCATCCACGAGCCGAAGATCGTCTTCCTGGACGAGCCGACCACCGGCCTCGACCCGCAGAGCCGCGCCCACATGTGGGACGAGATCCGGCGGCTCCGCGCCGACGGGATGACCGTCTTCATCACCACGCACTACCTGGACGAGGCCGACGCGCTCTGCGACCGGATCGCGATCATGGACAACGGCGAGGTGGTGGCCGAGGGCACGCCAACCGCCCTCAAGCGGGAGATCTCCGGCGACGTGGTGCTGGTCGGTCTCGACCTGGCCGCCACCCCGCAGGCCGCCCAGACGCTCGACGGCGAGCCGTACGTCAACAAGCTGGAGACCGTCGACGAGGGCGGCCTACGCCTCTACGTCGACGAGGGCGCCACCGCCATCCCGCAGGTGCTGCGCCGACTCGACCACGCCGGGCTGGAGCTGCGCTCGATCGAGCTGCACCGACCCAGCCTGGACGACGTCTTCCTCACCAAGACCGGCCGCTCGCTGCGCGAGTCCTGACCACCGGAGACGACTCTCATGAAATTCGCCCGTGACACGTGGCTGATCTTCCAGCGCCAGACCCAACTCCTGCTGCGCAACCCGGTCTGGGTCTTCGTCGGCGTGTTCCAGCCGGTCATGTACCTGCTGCTCTTCGCCCCGCTGCTCAAGCCCGCACTGAATGCGCCCACCCAGGCCGCCGCCTACAAGATCTTCGTACCGGGTCTGCTGGTGCTGCTGGCCATCTTCGGTGGCCTGTTCCAGGGCTTCGGCCTGATCGCCGAGCTGCGCGCCGGCGTCATCGAACGCTCCCGGGTCACCCCGATCAGCCGGCTCGCCCTGCTGCTCGGCCGCTCGCTGCGCGACGTGGTCTCACTCATGGTGCAGGCCGTCATCATCACGCTCCTGGCGCTCATCTTCGACCTGCGGGTGTTCATCGGGGACCTGCTGCTGGCGTACCTGATGCTCGCTCTGATCGCCCTCATGACCTCGGCCGTCTCCTACGGCGTCGCCCTCAAGGTCAAGAGCGAGGACGCGCTGGCCCCGCTCATGAACACCGTGGCGCAGCCGGTGCTGCTGCTCTCCGGCATTCTGCTGCCGCTGACCTTCGCACCCGGCTGGTTGCAGGGCATCGCCAACTGGAACCCGTTCTCCTGGGCGGTCGACGGCACCCGGGCATTGTTCGCCGGTGACCTGGGCAGCGACAAGGTCTGGCAGGGCCTGAGCATCACCGCGGTCCTCGCCGCGCTGGGCGTCTACTGGGCCGCCCGCCAGTTCGCCCGCAGCGTCCGCTGACGCTGGCTTTCACCGTTCCTTGATATTGGGGTGTCCCCTGGTGGGGACACCCCAATATCCGTGTTCGGCGGTTGCCGACGGTCAGCGATCGTCGGCGGTCAGCGGACCCGGGCGAGGGTCAGGCCGTCCGCGATCGGCAGCATCACCGGGTCCACCCGTACGTCGGCGAGAACCTCGTCGTTGAACGCGGCGATGGCCCGGTCACCGGCGTCCTGCGGGGCGATGACCCGCCCGCCACGCAACACGTTGTCGACGGCGATGACACCACCCGAACGCATCCGGGGCACCAACTCCGCCCAGTAGATCGGGTAGCCGGTCTTGTCCGCGTCGATGAACGCGAAGTCCAGGTGCCGTTCGTGCGGCAACTCCCGCAGCCCGTCCGCAGCCGGGCCGATGCGTAGGTCAATCAGATCTTGCACGCCGGCCCGTGCCCAGTAGCGCCGGGCGATGCCGGTGAACTCCTCGGAGATGTCGAAGCAGGTCAGTCGCCCACCCTCGGGCAACCCTCGGGCGATCGCCAGCGACGAGAGCCCGGTGAACGTGCCGACCTCGACGGCCTGCCGTACGTCGAGCAGCCGGGTGAGGAATGTCAGGAACGCGGCCTGCTCCGGGGCCACCTGCATGGTGGCGTGCTCCGGCAGCACCGACCGGGTCTCCTCGGCCAGGTCCCGGATGATCTCGTCCGGCGGGGAGCCGTGCGCGACCAGATAGGCGTGCAGCTCGTTCGTGAGCGGGATCGACTTGGTGGTCATGACCGGACGTTACCGAGCGGCTCGACGGATTGGCCGCCCGGCGCGACCTTCGTCCACAGGTCGGTGATCCGCAGATCCAACTCGCCGAGGAGCCGGCGCAGCAGCGGCATCGACAACCCGACCACCGTCCCCGGGTCACCCTCGATCCGCTCCACGAACGGCCCACCCAGCCCGTCGATCGTGAACGCGCCGGCCACCGCCAGCGGCTCACCCGTGGCCACGTACGCGGCGATCTCGTCATCACTGATGTCAGCGAAGTGGACCGTGGTCGACGCGACCGCCTCCGCGCGCCGCCCCGCGGCAACGTCGACCAGGCAGTGCCCGCTGTGCAGAACCCCGCTACGCCCCCGCATCCGCAGCCACCGCCGGGTCGCGTCGGCCGCATCCGCCGGCTTGCCGAGGATCTCCCCGTCGAAGGCGAGCACCGAGTCGCACCCGATCACCAACGTCCGCTGATCGGCGGCCGGGTTCAGCCGGGTCAACACCGCCTGCGCCTTCAGACGAGCCAACTCCAGACACAACTCCTCGGCCCGCTCGGCCACCACCAGGGACTCGTCCACCCCGCTGACCAGCACCTCCGGCTCTACACCGGCAGCCTGGAGCAACTTACGACGGGCAGGGCTCGCCGAAGCGAGCACGAGGCGGAGCGGCAAAGTCTCAGACACGAGCCCGACGTTACCGCCCTGCTCCCCATCAAGACCGACACCCCGCCCAGCCCCGCCCAGAGTGGCCGGCCCGCTGGGTGCCGGCCCGCTGGATGGCCGGGCGGCCTTGGTGGGCCGGCCGCCCTTGATCCACTCGCCTTTCAGGAAAACGCGGCATCCCCTCGGCCCGGACACCGCAGTTTCCTGGAAGGCGAGTGGATCACCACCAAACCGCCCTCGCTGACCGCGGGGGCCGGCTCGGTGTCGGCGATATCGGGTTATCCCGCCGTCCCGGACACGCCGACATCAAGAAACCCGAGTCGATCACCGCTTTGTTGATCGGTCAGCGACTGATTCTGGGTGGCGGATCACCACCACGCCGACGTCGCCGCGCAATCACCGCCCACCCGACCCCGGCAGCCACGATCACCCCAAGCGTGGCCAGGCCGCGTGCGGTCGCGCCGTCGCTCCCGTCGCCCGGCTGTGCGCCAGCCGTCGTGGTCGGGCCAGAATCGGCCGGAGCGCTCACTGATTCAAACCCCAGCGGCGGTACGTCTGCCGTCAGCGCCGCCACAAGATCGATTACTCCATAGCCGTACTCGTCGTCGCGCCCAGGAGGGCCCTTGTCGACGGCGGTAGCCGTAAGCCGGTGCGCGACCTCTCGGGCCGGTAGGTATGGGTACTTGGACCTGATCAGCGCAGCCGCGCCCGCCACGATCGCCGTCGCGTCAGAGGTGCCGGTGCCTTTGCGGTACTTGCCGTCGATGCTCGTGCTGTAGATGTTGACCCCAGGCGCGACCACGTCAATTTCCGGCCCAGAAACCGAGGAGCTAGCGTGATTACCTTTCTGATCTATGCCGCCTACAGAGACCACGCCCGGGTAGGCCGCCGGGAAGCCAACATGGTTGTCTCGGGGTTTATTTCCTGCCCCTGCGACCACGACGATATTCGCGCGCATCGCCATCTCGATGGCTCGTTTTAGTCGACTATTTGGCCCTGCGACGGAAGAGATGCTGATAACCGAAGCACCTTTGGCGACGGCAAACTCGATTCCTATCGCAAGGTTGTCACTGTCGCCGTCTTGATCTGTTCGGCTGGTTCGAATTGGTAGGATGCTCGCCTCTGGCGCGACGCCAAGAGCGCCTAGGTCTCCGGGCCGTCCGTGAGCAGCTATTATCCCAGCCATTCCGGTTCCGTGGCTGGTTTCGTCCTGCCGGCCGTCCCCGCTCTGTGGGAATATGACGTCGGTGCCGGTTAAGAGATTCCCGCGCAGGTCAGGATGCGGTGCGACTCCGGTGTCGGGTACGGCCACAATTACGCCCTTGCCTTTGCTTAATCTCTGCGCTTCGGCGACCTTTAGATAGTCCAGATGCCACTGATCCCTGCGTATCCGCTCGACATCCGTCGGTTCAGGATTGGCATGAGCTGTCGCCGATAGTGATAGCAATGTGAAAGTGAGGCTGAGGCTGGCCAGAAGCGCTCCGGCGGCCCGTACGGTCAACGGTCCATACCAATAGCCGGGCCGGGGTCGATGGGGCCCTCTTCGTTCGGCGGCCGAACAATTGGGGCGACGCCTTCGTCTGTTATCCAGGGATTGTCAGGATCCCAGCGATGCTTCTCCGCAGCGGGATCTGTCCGGATGCCGGGCCGAGGGGCTGCTCCGCCACCCGGGCTGTGGCCGATGCCGTGACCGATGCTGGAGCCGAAGCCGAAAGGGGGAGTTCCCTGAAGTGCGCTCAAGCCCCGGCCGCCTCCGGGGCGAGAGCCTGCACCGCCAGTGGGCCCTGTTCCGGCACCGCCGCCACCTATTAGACCGCCCACCGGGTTAATCCGGCGGGGTGCGCTGGCGCCGGCCGAGGGTGAGCCCAGTCCCATCCCAGGCACCCCACCGATTAGGCCGCCAGGAGGCATCGGACGCGGTTGCGGCGCAGGGTTGCCCACGGATCCTGTGGCGTTGGCTGGGGGATTGGCCGAGTGGGGGTGCAAACGCGACGTCGCAGACGCATCACCACGTGCGGCGATGGCGGGCGGTAGAGATGGTGCCCCGAGTCCAGATGTTGGACCGGACACTGTTGGCGGTGTAGCTCCAATTGGCGCAACCGGGCTTGTGGAGCCAGGGGTAATTACGTTACCTGCCCCGCCAAGAACTGGTCCGACGCCAGAGTTTTTCGTTGGCCAACGTTGACTTGCGGAAGCGCTTGGTCGAGTTGTAGGGGGTGTTGAAAGCGGTACCGCGACTACCGGAGGAATTGTGGGGGCAGTGGGAGTTCCGCCGTAAACATTCGGGTCGCTTTGATCGATCCCGGGGTTTGCCCTTGGTGCCATAGGTGGTTTTTGGAGGGTTGCTTGGGCTTGTTGGAGCTCGCCGCTCAGGCTGAACATCATCGATCGAGCCTGCACGTTCAGCCGTTCCAACTCCCCATCGGCGACAGGCGACTCGGTGACCCGGTTGCCCATCACCGCTTTCGGGTCGGCGGCCATCGCCTCGTACGCCTGCTTTTGCTGGAACTTGGTCGTGTACTCCTCGTAGATCTTGCCGAGTGCGGCGCGGGTGGTGCCGATGGCCTGGGTTGCGGCGGAGAGCGCGGTGTAGTTCGCGGCGGCGGCGTCGTAAGTGCGTTGCACCTTGTCGATGAGTTCGTCGAGTTCGGCGAGGTACGTGCGGGAGGCGGCGCTGGTGTCGGGGGGCCACGCCTCGGCGAGTCCGCGTCGGTACTGCTGGAGGCGGCCGAGGTGGGTTTGCGCCAGGTCGCAGACCTTGCGCCAGCCGGCGACCTGCTTCCAGTGGTTGGCGGTGTCGTGGTCCTGGAGGCAGGCCCACATGCTGTTGACGTCCATGAGGTGCCAGTCGGTGAGGCCGGAGGTGCGGCCGGTGCCCCGTTCGATCACGGCAGCACCACCGGTCCTTCGGCGTCGGGGCTGGTCGGGTCGGTCAGGGTCGGCGTGGGGCCGCCGGGGAGGACGCTGGCCGGGTTGGCGAGGGCTCGTTGCACGTCCACCACTCGGGCGGCGGTGAACGCGTCGCTGTCGGCGTAGTGGGTGGCGACCTGGTCGGCGGCGGCGGCGAGGTGGCCGGTGGCGCCTCGGACGGCGTACACCATGTCGGCGGTGGCCTGCTGCGTCTCGTGGTGCGCGTGCAGGAAGGTGACCAGCTCGATGAAGGCGTCGCAGGGGTTGGGCAGCTTCGCGGACATGTCTTCGGCGATGTACGACAGGTGCGGCGCGTAGTTGCTCTCGACCTCGGCGGCGAGTCGGTCGGCGAACTCTCTGAGCTGGCTGATGTCGGCTTCGATGCCGCCGTAACCGCGTAGCCAAGGTGCTGGCCGGTCCTCTTCGGGGATCATGGATCCTCCCTACCCGTAACGGCACCGTTTCCCAGAGTGAGGTTAACGGCTCAACGCGACCCTGGCAGCCCCCGTACGGCGGGTCGGGTCAGCGGGGCAGGCCGGCGGCGCGCCACCCACGGGAGCCAGCCGGTCGACCGCTGCGCGCCCAGGCGGACGCGGGCGTCGGCGCGGCGGCGGCGGTTGGACGGGTCCGGACGATGATCGCCCCCACCAGAGCGGCCAACTCCTCGGCGGTGGGCACGCCGCGGACGACCCGGAACAGCGGCTCTTCGGCAGACATGCCGCCAGGGTACGCGGCGCGAAGTTACCCGGAGCGCACAGTGGCGTGCCGGCGGTGTGAGCGTCAGCGGGTCCGGGTACCGTCTCACCGATGTCGAACGCGCTTCCCCAACTCGTCGCTGACCGATACCGGCTTCTTTCGCCGCTCGGCCAGGGCGGCATGGGCCGGGTGTGGAAGGCGCGCGACGAGGTGTTGCACCGGGACGTCGCCATCAAGGAGTTGGTGCCGCCGCCCGGTCTCACCGATGAGGAGCGCCGCGAGATGCGCGAGCGCTCGCTGCGGGAGGCGCGGGCCATCGCCCGGCTCAACCACGCCAACGTCGTCCGCATCTTCGACGTGCTGCGCACCGACGGCGATCCGTGGATCGTCATGGAGTACGTGGCGTCGAAGTCGTTGCAGGACACTCTCGCCGAGGACGGCCCCGTGTCGGTGGCCCGCACGGTGGAGATCGGCCTGGGCGTGCTGGGCGCGCTCAGCGCCGCGCACAAGGCGGGCGTCATGCACCGCGACGTCAAGCCCGGCAATGTGTTGCTCGGCGACGACGGCCGGGTGGTGCTGACCGATTTCGGTCTGGCCACGATCCCCGGCGACCCCAATGTGACCCGCACCGGCATGGTGCTCGGCTCGCCCGCGTACATCTCGCCGGAGCGGGCTCGGGACGGCACGGCAGGGCCGGAGGCCGACCTGTGGTCGCTGGGCGCGACGCTCTACGCGGCGGTCGAGGGCAAGTCGCCGTACGCCCGGCCGTCGGCGATCGGCACCCTGGCCGCGCTGGCCACCGAGCCGATTCCGCCGCCGAAGAACGCCGGCCCGCTCAAGGCCGTGCTCAACGGGCTGCTGCGCAAGGACCCGAACGAGCGGATCACCGCCGAGGTGGCGGAGCGGCTGCTGCGCCGCGCCGCCGGCAAGCGGTCGCGCGGCATCTCACTGCTCGATGGCGTACGCCGGCCCGGGCCGAACGGTCCGCGCGAGCCGCGCCTGCCGGTGGTGCCGGCCCCGCGACCGGCCGAGACTGTCGACCGGCCGGTGTCGCCGCCGCCGGCCGCCGCCCCGACCACCTCCGCCGCGACCTCCGCTGCCGCCGCGACCCCCGCCACCGCGCCCCCGGCCACGGATGCCACGCCGACGGCCGTCGTCTCCTCCGGAACGGCCGCCGACCCGACCGCGGTGGTGCCGGCCGAGCCGACCGCCCCGATCGACCGCCCGGCCGATGCCGAGCCGGCCGAGGCCGAGCCGACCGCGAAGGTGACGGCCGGCACGAGCGGCGACGGTACGACGCACGTCGACGACGAGCCGACCGTTGTCGACGGTCCGCCGGTGTCTCCAGAGCAGCGCAAGCCGACCACGCCGACGTCGCTCATGCCGCCGGTTAGTCCGGCCGGCCGCGCGGCGGTGCCGCCCTCGGATGGCACGAAGCCGACCAACACCCGACGTAACCTGCTGATCGGGGCCGTGGTCGCGCTGCTGCTGATCGGCCTCGTGGTGGTCGTACCGATGCTGACGAAGGACGACGACAAGACCCCGCAGGCCACCCCGACCGGTGCTGCCGTGACCTCGGGGGCCGCGCCGACCTCCGCTGCCGCGCCACCGCCGCCCACCCCGGGTGCGCCCAGCCCATCGGCCTCGGCCACGCCCTCGACCGACCCGAACGCGCTGCCGGCGGGCTGGAAGCTGCACCGGGACCCGGAGGGCTTCGCCCTGCCGATACCCGACGGTTGGGTGCGTAGCAAGGCCGGCAACGACACGGTCGTCTTCGACCAGTCCAACGGGCCGGGCGAGCTGCTCGTGCAGTGGACCGACACGCCGGCGAAGGACGCGGTGAAGGACTGGCGGGAGCAGGAGCCGAACCGCGCAAGCCGCGTCAACAACTACCAATATCTCAGCATCGTGGCCTGCGACTTCTGGAAGACCTGCGGGGACTGGGAGTGGCTGGAGACCCGGGACGGGCAGCGGATCCACGTCCGCAACCGCGGGTTCGTGACGGCCAAGAACCGCGGTTACGCCCTGCGGTGGGAGATCGCGGAGAAGGACTGGCAGGCCAACCTGCCGAACTTCGACCGGATCGCCAAGGGTTTCGTGCCCGACCGCCAAGACTGAAACTCATTCGCATGACCTTGCGTCGTCGTGGGTAATTGACCTTCGACGACGGAAGGGGGCACGACATGGGTTACCGACGGAGGGACGCTCGGCCCCGGCTGGCACTATGGATGCTCGTGGCGCTCGGCGACGCGATCCTGCTGCTGGTCAGCGCGGGGGTTTCGGTGCTCATCGCACTGCTCGGCGTCGTGATCGTTGCCGGCTTTGGCGTTGCCGCCTGGCGGTTGACCCGCAGGGGCGCGCTGGCTCGTGAGGATGCTGTGGTGCCGGCCCTGAGCCGGCGGCGGGCCTGACCCGTACCCGGTGGTGTGGCGGCAGCCGGACCGATTGTCGACCGTGTGGTGACCGTCGATCCCGCTGCCGCCAACGGCCCGGTCAGGTGTTGTTGGCCAACGCGATCAGGCGGCTGCGGTCACCATTCCAGTAGTTGCGGTCCACGTTGCCGCTGATCCCGGAGACCGCGCCGGTGCTGGTGTACTGCCAGAAGCTCCACACCGACGCACCGGCCGGCAGGGCGCCGGGCGTGCTCGACCAGCGGGCCAGCCAGAGCGGGTGGTTCGCCCACGGGCCGGTCCAGCTGCCGGTGCACTGGTTCCACCAGCTCGTGGTGGTGTAGATGACCGCGTACCGGCCGGTGCGGGAGCGGTAGGTGTTCAGGAAGTCCTGCACCCAGTTACGCATTCCGGTCGTGCTGAGCCCGTAGCAGTAGCCGCCGGCGTACGGGTTGCCCTCGATGTCCAGCGCGGCCGGCAGGGTGCGGCTGTCCGCCGACCAGGCGCCGCCGTTGGAGGCCAGGTAGTTGGCCTGGGTCGAGCCGGCGGAGATGTTCGGGCGGGCGAAGTGGTACGCCCCGCGGATCACCCCGGCGTTGTACGCGTTGACGTAGTTGGCGTTGAAGTTCGGGTCCTTGTAGCTGGTGCCCTCGGTCGCCTTGATGAAGGCGAACTGGATGCCCGCGTTGCGGACGCTGGTCCAGTTGATGGTGCCCTGGTAGCGGGAGACGTCGACACCGGGTGTGGTGGCGGCGGCCGCCGGTCCGGCGGTCGCGACCAGGGCCGCCGCCGCGGTGGCGAGGACGGTGAGGCCGGCCGCGAGCGCGCGGCGCAGCGATGATCGGGTACGGGCCATGAGTGCCTCCAAGGACGTCGTTCTATCGACATTCATCTTTGGAGGTAAATGCCCTAGATCACAAGGGCGACTGGAAAAAAGCTTCATTGACGGGCTGTGAAGGCCCGATGGTCGGGGCAGGACGGATCAGCGGAGCGTGGCCGGGTCGAGCTGCCAGCGGAACGGCTCGACGACGGCCAGCGTCTCGCCGGGCTTGGCCACCTGGTCCTCGACGTAGTGCTCGCCGTCGAGCCGGTAGAGCCGCAGCGAGTGACCGTCGCCGTCCTGCTCGACCAGCAGATACCAGGGGATTCGCGCGATGGCGTAGAGCTGCATCTTGAGCAGGCGGTCGGCGGCTGCATTCCCCGGCGAGACGACCTCACCGACGAGAGACACTCTCTCGGAATCGAGATAGGTGCCGTCGTCGTCGGCGTCTGTGACGACGAGATCCGGAATGACGACCCGGTCGACGCCGAGCCGGACGTTGATCGCGTCATAGACCAGGAGACCGCGAGGCTCCGCTGCCGCCTCGATGCTGTTCGCCAGCCGACGCGACACCCGCTGGTGCCGCCGGCTCGGTGCAGGGCTCACCAGCAGGCTCCCGTCGAGCAGCTCGATCCGGTCAGGCGTCTCGCCCAGAGCGAAGTAGTCGGCCTCGGTCCACAGGCCGACGTGCGGCTCCAGGGGGGCTGCGCTCACCTGCGTCCACCTCCCGCTCCAGTCGCCACCCGATCAGTTTCACAGGATACGAGCCGGTGCTCCGGGAGCGACACGGAACGCCGCCGGTAGGCTCGCGCCCCATGATGTCGATCGACGGGCTGGGCGACCTGTGGGACACGCTGTTCGGCGCGCAGCCGGACCCGCCCGCGCTGCTGGTGCTGATCACCGGGGCCGTCGCGCTGGTGGTGGTCTCCACCCGGCTGCCGTGGCGGATCGCCCGTAACGCCATCACCATCGCGCACGAGGGTGGGCACGCTCTGGTCGCCCTGCTCACCGGCCGCAAGCTGCGCGGCATCCGGCTGCACTCGGACACGTCCGGGCTGACGCTCTCCGCCGGCCGTCCCACCGGGCCGGGCATGATTCTCACCCTGCTCGCCGGATACGTCGCGCCGCCGCTGGTCGGGCTGGCCGGCGCCTGGCTGCTCGGCGGCAACCGGATCACCCTGCTGCTCTGGGTGGCGGTGGCGCTGCTGCTGGCCATGCTCGTCATGATCCGCAACGCCTTCGGCGTGGTGTCGTTGCTGGTCACCGGCGCGCTGGTGTTCGCCGTCTCGTGGTACGCGACGCCGCAGGTCCAGGCCGCGTTCGCGTACACCGGGGTGTGGTTCCTGCTGCTCGGTGGGGTGCGGCCGGTGGTCGAGCTGCAACGGCTGCGCTCGCGCGGCCGGATGCCCGCCTCCGACGCCGACCAGCTCGCCGGGCTCACCCCGTTTCCGCCGCTCTTCTGGGTTGGCGTCTTCGCCCTCGTCAACCTGGCGGCGCTGATCGCCGGCGCGCTCCTGCTCGCCGGTCCGATCCTCACCGACGCCGGCCTGACGCTCTAACCCCGCCTCCATCCGGGTCGATCAAGGAGTTGTGGTGGGCCGCGAAAGCCGCAATGCCCCCGCAGCCAGGCACCACAACTCCATGATCGACGGCGGGAGGGGTGGCGGCTCGGACCACGGCGGCACGGCGCGGGCGGGCAGAATGAGGCCATGCGATACGTGATCATCGGGGCGGGTGCGGTCGGCGGGACCATCGGCGTACGGCTGGCCCAGGCCGACCGGGACGTGACAGTGGTGGCCCGCGGTGCCCACCTGGGCGCGATCCGCGCGCGGGGTCTGACCCTGCGGCAGCCCGACGGTGAGGTCACCGCCCGGATCACCGCGGTGGACCGGCCCGGTGACCAGCCGCTGCCAGCGGACACCGTGCTGATCCTCACCGTGAAGTCGCAGGACACCGCCGGCGCGTTGGCCGCCTGGGTGGACGCGCCGGTGGTCGGCGGGGGCACGGCCAGCGAACGTCTGCCACTGGTGACCGCGCAGAACGGGGTGGCCAACGAGCGGGCCGCGCTGCGGCTCTTCGCCGACGTACACCCGGTCTGCGTCTGGCTGCCGGCGACCCACCTGGACCCGGGCGTGGTGGTCGCCAACGGGTACCCGCACCCCGGGATGCTCCACATCGGGCGGTACCCCGGGGGCGCCGACGACACCGACCGGACGATCGCCGCCGACCTGACCGCCGCCGGCTTCGTCGCCCCGGTCCGCACCGACGTGCTGCGCTGGAAGTACGGCAAGCTGCTCAGCAACCTCGGCAACGGCCTGCAGGCGCTGCTCGGCCCGGACATCCCCGACGAACTGGTCGAGCGGGTACGCGCCGAGGGCGTCGCCGCGCTCGCCGCCGCCGGCATCGCGCACACCTCGCCGGAGGAGGAGAAGGCCGAACGCGGCGACCTGGTCGGGCAGCGCCCGGTCGACGGCGAGGCCCGCTCCGGCGGCTCCACCTGGCAGAGCCTGGCCCGGGGCACCGGCTCTACCGAGGTCGACCACCTCAACGGCGAGATCGCGCTGCTGGGCCGGTTGCACGGCGTACCGACGCCGGTCAACGTCGCCGTGCAGCGGGCCGTACGCCGGGCGGTGCGGGAGCGGATCGCGGCCGGCGCGTTCCCGCTCACCGAGTTGGAGAAGATGATCGCCTGATCGGGGCAACCGACGACCCCGCCCGGTGCGTGTTCCCAGCGACCGACGCGGGGAGGTAGCGGGTGCCGGACGTCGACGGGTTCGACGAGTTCTACCGGGGGAGTCGGCAACGACTCCTCGGGTTCGTCTACGCCCTCACCGGCGATCGGGGCGAGGCGCAGGACGCCGTGCAGGAGGCGTACGTCCGGGCGTGGCAGCGCTGGTCGACGGTCAGCGCGTACGACGACCCGGAGGCGTGGGTGCGGGTGGTGGCCAGCCGGATCGCGGTCAGCCGGTGGCGCAGCCTGCGGAGCCGCGCCCGCGCCTACCTGCGGCACGGGGCGACCGAGACCGTTCCCGGGCCGGGCACCGACACCGTCGCGGTGGTCGCGGCGCTGCGCCGACTGCCCGAGGAGCAACGCGTCGCCATCGCCCTCTACTACCTGGTGGGCATGCCGGTCGCCGAGGTCGCGCGGGAGACCGCGGCCCCGGTGGGCACCGTCAAGGCCCGTCTCTCCCGGGGGCGTAGCGCGCTCGCCGGCCTGCTCGCCGTCTCTGACCTGGAGGAGGCCACCGATGCGTGACGACCCGACCTTCGTCGAGCAGATCCAGCGGGACCTACAGGACGTTCGCTGGCTCGGCCCGGAGGAGATCCGCTCCCGGGCCCGTCGCCGCAGCCAGCGCAGGATCGTGGTGGCGAGCGTGGTGCTGGCCCTCGCCGGGGGCTCCGCCGTGGCGGTCGCCGCGCCGAGGACGTCCCCGCCATTGGTTCAGCCGGCCGCCGCGCCGTCCCCCTCGCCGACCCGGCACGAGATCACCGCCAACGCCCTGTTGCAGCCAGCCGACCTGCCGCAGCAGGTAGATGTGCAGCTCAGCCAATCAGGGCTGGGTGAGCCGGTCCGGCTGGACCACATGCTCGACGCCTGCCGGACGAGCCAGGGGCGATCGGATGGCCGGCAGTATTCGATCCTGTCCCGCTCGCAGACCCTGGTGCCGAAGCGCGCTGCGGCAATCCTCACCCAGTCCGACGGTCTGCTCACGCAGGATCTCTACCGACTGACCCCGGACGCGGCCATCCAGCTTCTCGCCACTATGGACGACCTGGTCGCCCCGTGCGCCGAGTGGAACAGCATCGGCGGGTACAAGGTGGGGGGCGCAACGGGCACCGGGTCGGCGACGCACCGCTGGGCGGTGGTCCAGCGGGACTTCGCCGGCGACGGGGCTGCGCTGCTGCGACACACCGGTACGCAGCCCGTTGACCAGAAGACGGGCGAGCCCATCGGCGCCCCACCCCGGCCGAGCACCACCGCCGTGGTCCGGGTGGGCGACCTGATCACCGTGCTCAATCTGGGACAGACCGGCACCGAGCTGGACCTGCGTCGCCTGGCGGCTGTCGCCGCCCGACGGATGTGCGCCGCCGCCAACCCGGCCTGCTGACCTCTATCAGGGTTGTTGCTGCCTCCCGTCGCCCGGAGGCAGCACTTTCCCCGAAATTGCGCTGATCAGCGAGCAGAGCAAGCGACCGAGATCAGAGCGGGATGTTGCCGTGCTTCTTGGGCGGCAGGGTCTCCCGCTTGGTGCGCAGGATTCGCAGCGCCCGGACGATCTGGGTGCGCGTCTCGTGCGGTGGGATCACCGAGTCGATGTACCCACGCTCGGCGGCCACGTACGGGTTGGCCAGGGTGTCCTCGTACTCGGCAATCTTCTCGGCCCGGACCGCCGCCGGGTCCTCCGCGCTGGCCAGTTCGGAGCGGTAGAGGATGTTCACCGCGCCCTGCGCGCCCATCACCGCGATCTGCGCGGTCGGCCAGGCGAAGTTCAGGTCCGCGCCGAGGTGCTTGGAGCCCATCACGTCGTACGCCCCGCCGTACGCCTTGCGGGTGATCACGGTGACCTTGGGAACGGTCGCCTCGGCGTACGCGTAGATGAGCTTCGCGCCGCGACGGATGATGCCGTCCCACTCCTGGCCGGTGCCGGGCAGGAAGCCGGGCACGTCGACGAAGGTCAGCACCGGGATGTTGAACGCGTCGCAGGTGCGGACGAACCGGGCGGCCTTCTCCGAGGCGGCGATGTCGAGGGTGCCGGCGAAGTGCATCGGCTGGTTGGCCACCACACCGACCGGGCGCCCTTCGACCCGGCCGTAGCCGACCACGATGTTCTGCGCGTAGAGCGGCTGGACCTCCAGGAACTCCCCGTCGTCGAGGACGTGCTCGATCACGGTGTGCATGTCGTACGGCTGGTTGGCCGAGTCTGGGATCAGGGTGTCCAACTCCCGGTCCTCGTCGCTGATCGCCAGCTCGGCGGGGGCGTCGACCACGACCGGCTCGTCGAGGTTGTTCGACGGCAGGTACGACAGCAGCGCCTTGACGTAGTCGACCGCGTCTTCCTCGTCGCTGGCGAGGTAGTGCGCGTTGCCGCTGCGGGAGTTGTGCGTGCGGGCGCCGCCCAGCTCCTCCATGCCGACGTCCTCACCGGTCACCGTCTTGATCACGTCCGGGCCGGTGATGAACATGTGCGAGGTCTGGTCGACCATCACGGTGAAGTCGGTGACCGCCGGGGAGTAGACCGCGCCGCCGGCGCAGGGCCCCATCACCAGGGAGATCTGCGGGATGACGCCGGAGGCCCGGACGTTGCGGAAGAAGATCTCGCCGTAGAGGCCGAGCGAGACGACGCCCTCCTGGATGCGCGCGCCGCCGGAGTCGTTGATGCCGACCACCGGGCAGCCGATCTTCATGGCCAGGTCCATCACCTTGACGATCTTCTCGCCGAAGACCTCGCCGAGCGAGCCACCGAAGACCGTGAAGTCCTGCGCGAAGACACACACCTGCCGGCCGTCCACCGTGCCGTAGCCGGTCACCACGCCGTCGCCGTACGGGCGGTTCTTCTCCAGCCCGAAGGCGGTGGACCGGTGCCGGGCCAGCTCGTCGAGTTCGACGAAGGAGCCCTCGTCGAGCAGCATCTCGATCCGCTCGCGGGCGGTCTTCTTGCCGCGCGCGTGCTGCTTCTCCACGGCGCGGGCCGACCCGGCGTGCACCGCCTCGTCGACCCGGCGCTCCAGGTCCGCCAGCTTGCCCGCGGTGCTGTGGATGTTGGTCCCGGTCTCGGTAGTCACCCAGGGAATATAACGATGGTTCAGGTGGGTGCCGCTGTGCAGTACGCCTCAGTGTCGACCGGAGCACCGCCGTAGGCTGGCGGAATGTCGGGCTCCCCGTACACCGATCTGGACCGGCCGCCGCTGTCGGCGGCCCGGCTGCGCCGCGCGTTGACCACGCCCAACGGGCCGTGGGCCCGGCTGGAGCTGCGTGCCGAGACCGGCTCCACGAACGCCGACGTGGCCGAGGCCGCCCGGGCCGACGAGCCCGAGGGCCTGGTCGTGGTCGCCGAGCGGCAGACCGAAGGGCGCGGCCGGCGCGGTCGGGTCTGGCAGTCGCCGGCGCGGGCCGGCATCGCGACGAGCGTCCTGCTGCGGCCCGGCGAGGCCGTGCCGGACCGCGGCTGGCTGCCGGCGAGCCCCACGGGGTACGGGTGGCTGCCGTTGCTGGCCGGGGTGGCGCTGGTCGAGGCGGTGGCCCGGCTGGCCGAGCTGGAAGCCACCCTCAAGTGGCCGAACGACCTGCTGATCGACGACGCGAAGTGCGCGGGCGTGCTGGCCGAGGCGGTGCCCGGACGGGCGCCGGACCAACCACCGGCCATCGTGCTGGGCATCGGGCTCAACGTGACGCTGCGCGCCGATGAGCTGCCGGTGAATCCGACCGGGCTGCCGGCCACCTCGCTCCAGTTGGCCGGCGCGGTGGCCACCGATCGGGATCCGCTGCTGCGGGCGCTGCTGCGGGCGGTGGCCGACTGGTACGAGCGTTGGCGTTCCGCGGGCGGCGACGCGGTGGCCAGCGGCCTGCGCGACGCCTACCTGGCGGCCTGCGCGACGGTCGGCCGCGAGGTGCGCGTCCTGCTTCCCAACGGCGAGTCTCTCACCGGCACCGCCACCGGGGTGGACCCCGACGGCCAACTGATGCTCACCACCCCAACCGGAGCCCGAACCCTGGCCGCCGGCGACGTCCTGCACCTCCGCTGAGGACGGCAAGATCACGAAGAGCCGAGTGGGCCCGCGCGGCGGATGTTGTGGTGGGGCTTGGGGGGTTTACCGTCTGCGCGTCCAGAAAATCGCGTTGGAGGTTCCCCGTGGCGTTTCCTGAAGACGTGCTCACCGAGGACGAGCACGTCGTGCTGCACCTGCACCCGCACTGGAAGGCGTTGATCCGGCCGATCGTGGTGTTGGTGCTGGCCATCGCCGCGGTGGTGGTCGGCGTGCTCCTGTTGCCCGAGAGCGGCGGCGGTTCGATCGCGCTGGCCGTGATCGGGGCGATCGCCCTGGTCGGGGTGCTCTGGCTTGGTCTGTGGCCGTTCCTGATCTGGCGCACCACCCACTACCTGTTCACGAACGAGCGAGTCCTGCTCCAGCAGGGTGTCTTCTCCCGCGACCGGCGGGACCTCCCGCTCGCCCGGGTCAACGACCACTCGATGAACCAGCGTTTCGTCGAGCGCCTGCTCGGCTGTGGGACGCTCACCATCGAGTCGGCCGGTGAGCGCGGCCAGTCGGTGCTCGCCGACGTGCCGGACGTCGGGAAGGTGCAGACCACCCTGTACGAGCTGGTCGAGGCACAGCACGACAAGCACTCGCTGGGCGACGGCGAGATGCGCGACATGCTCGCCGACATGCAGGACGGCAAGCCGCTACGCGACACCACCACCTGAACCGGACCGGTTGTGACCCGCCCCTGCCGACAGTGTCGGGGGCGGGTCAGTCGTTTCGTGGAGCCTCGGGTGAGCCGCTGATCTCCGTCGGTTCGCCGTCAGACGACGCGGCGGTGGGCGGGTCCGCCGCGACCGGGGTGGTGTCGGGCCGGTCAGCGCCGGTCGGGCCGGCTTCGGTTGCGGCGGCTTCGGTTTCGGCGGCTTCGGCGGGGTCGGCTTCGACCGGTCGGACGGCGAACCAGCCACGGAAGCGGGTTCGCAGCACCTCCTGCTCAGGCCGGTCGTCGGGGCCGAGGCGCAGCATGGTGCCGGTGAGGCTGACGGTGCCGAGCCCGGGGCGGGCGGTCGACGGTCGGGCACCCATCACGTCGACCCGGACCGCGAGTCGGTCGCCGGCCCGCACGGGGGCGAGCCAGCGCAGCTCCTCCAGGCCGGGGGACGCGTCCGCGGCGGCCCGGGACAGCAGGTGGTCGACGTACGCGCGCATGAAGAGGCTGACCGTGTAGAAGCCGCTGGCGATCAAACCGCCGTGCCGGCTCTCCGCTGCCAGGTCGGGGTCCACGTGGTACCACTGCGGGTCGAAGCGGCGGGCGAAGGCGACCATCTCGTCGGCGTCCACGGTGACCACGCCGAGGTCGACGGTGAGCCCCGGGACGAGGTCCTCGAAGAACAGTTCGGCCGGTCGCCCCGTGCCGGAGCGGGCGTCGGGTGTCGTCACCGGCGGGGCGCGCGGCGGGTGGTGACGTGCAGCTCCGCGGCGAGTTCCGCGTCCAGGTCGACGGCGGGGCTGACGCTCAGCCGGGCGGGCCGGCCCTGGGTGGGTGCGCCGGTCGGGTAGTCGGCGCGTTGCGCGGACTCCGACTCCTCCAGCTCGGACACGGATTCCGCCAATTCGGCGACCGGGTCCATCTCCGCCATGGTGTCCCACTCGTCGCGGGGAATGTCGTGCCAGGTGGAGTCGGGCTTCGCGGCCTCGTCCTCGGCCGGTGCCACGGGCTGGAAGACGAAGGTGCGGTATGACCAGAACCGGAACAGCGTGGCCAGCATGACGCCGACAGTCTTGGCCAGATTCAGCGCCAGCAGGCCGTGTAGGCCGAGACCGTACTTGGCCGCCGCCACGGCGCCCAGCTCGATGAGCAGGCCGGCACCGTTGAAAAGGAAGAAAAGGAGATATTCCCGGCGAAGCGCCGACTTCGGGCGATCGCGGTACGTCCAGTGCCGATTCATCAGGTACGACGTGATAGTGGCGACGATGGTCGCGATCACGGTCGCCTTCAACTGACCATTGACGAAAACGGTCAGTGCAAGGGCATTGAACACCGCGTAATTGATGACGGTGTTGATGCCGCCGACGATGCCGAACTTGAGCGCCTCGTGGATGAACTTTTGCCAGCGCTCAGGCAGCAGGCGGACAAGACGCATGCGAAACACCTTAGGGCAGTCGGTGCGGCCGGCGATCACCGGCCGAACGGGATGGGCGGCAGGTCACGCCCCGCGGTCAGGGTCGGGATTCACCTGCGGAACGGTCGGGGTTCCCGCTTCGACGAAGACGAACCGCCGGTACGACCAGAATCGGAACAGCGTGGCGAACCCGGTGCCGACGATGTAGCTGGCGAGGTTGTCCGCCAGGCGCGTCTGGAAGACGGCCGGCCAGATGGCTCCGAGCCCGTAGCGGCTGAGCGCGAGGCAGGCGACCGTGATGCCGAGACCGACCGCGTTGAAGAAGAAGAAGAGCGCGTACTCGCGGGCCGCGTTGTTGCGCTGGCGGTGCCGCCAGGTCCAGAACCGGTTGCCCACGAAGGCGACGGAGGCCGCGATCACGGTGGAGATCGTCTTCGCCGTCAACTCCTCGACGCCGTGCTTGCTCGTCAGGTAGTTGAAGAGCGCGAAGTCGACGAGGAAGGCGAAGCCACCCACGGTGGCGAACTTGCTCATCTCGCGGAGGAGGTGACCGAAGCGGTCGAGCAGTATGCCGACGAGACCCCGTCGGGTCTGCCGGGGACCCGGTTGTTCCCCGGTCATCGTGGCGGCCACGGAGGGAGCCTACCGGCTGCTGGCCAGTCACAGGGGTAGCAACGGCAAGCAGGCGTGGCCGCCCCGAGGGACCCAGCGCCGCGTGCGTCGCCACTGCACAGAGCGTAGCCAATTGGGAGGACTGAGCCGCTGCGGAACGGGAATCCCCGCACCGGTCGGCGGGGCAGGTCCACGGCCCGACCGCAACAAGCGTCCGCCGGGGTGCACAACAAGATTTGCGTGAAACTGCGCGGGAAAGCGGGTATCAGCTCGTGATGCCGCAGCGAGGCCGTAGCTTGTGCAGTTCTTCACAACCTGTCCCACTGACTCGGAAGGCTGCCCGGTTTACGCTGAGGCCAATCCCAGGTTTCCACGAAGGCGACGCATCGCGCCGCCGAGTCTCGTGCATCCCATAGATCGGTCAGCGTCGACCACAAGGAGATGTGTCATGGTTGCTCCGGCTGTTGTGCGGGGTATTGATCAGGCCCCGACGTCCCATCCGAAACTGCTCGCCTGGGTCCGTGAGGTCGCGGAACTGACCACCCCCGACCGTGTCGTCTGGGTGGACGGGTCCGACGAGGAATGGCGCCGCCTCACCGATGAGCTGGTCGAGGCCGGCACGCTGATCCGGCTCAACCCGGAGAAGAAGCCCAACTCGTTCTACGCGCGCACCGACCCCACGGACGTCGCCCGGGTCGAGGAGCGCACCTACATCTGTTCCGTCGACGAGGCGGACGCCGGCCCCACCAACAACTGGATGGCGCCGGCCGAGATGAAGCGGACGATGACGGAGCTGTACCGGGGCTCCATGCGCGGTCGCACCATGTACGTCATCCCGTTCGTCATGGGCCCGGTCGAGGCCGAGTCCCCGATGTTCGGTGTCGAGATCACCGACAGCCCGTACGTGGTCGCCTCGATGCGCATCATGACGCGGATGGGCACCCGGGTCCTCGAGGCCATGGGCGACGACGCGGACTTCGTGCACGCGCTGCACTCGATCGGCGCCCCGCTCGCCCCCGGCCAGCAGGATGTCGCCTGGCCGTGCAACGACACCAAGTACATCTCGCACTTCCCGGAGAGCCGGGAGATCTGGTCGTACGGCTCGGGCTACGGCGGCAACTCGCTGCTGGGCAAGAAGTGCTACTCGCTGCGGATCGCCAGCGTGATGGGCCGGGACGAGGGCTGGCTCGCCGAGCACATGCTGATCCTCAAGATCACGTCGCCGGAGGGTCGGGTCTACCACATCGCTGGCGCGTTCCCGTCGGCCTGCGGCAAGACCAACCTCGCCATGGTGGAGCCGACGATTCCCGGCTGGAAGGTCGAGACCATCGGTGACGACATCGCCTGGATGCGGTTCGGCCCGGACGGCCGCCTCTACGCGGTCAACCCCGAGTACGGCCTGTTCGGCGTCGCGCCCGGCACTGACTGGAAGACCAACGCCAACGCCATGCGCACCCTGGACCGGGGCAACTCCATCTTCACCAACGTCGGCCTCACCGACGACGGCGACATTTGGTGGGAGGGCATGGGTGAGCCGCCGGCGCACCTGATCGACTGGAAGGGCAACGACTGGACGCCGGAGAGCGACGCCCTGTCCTCCCACGCGAACAGCCGATTCTGCACCCCGATCACCCAGTGCCCGATCCTCGCCGACGAGTACTTCGACCCGAACGGCGTGCCGATCGACGCGATCCTCTTCGGCGGACGCCGCAAGGACACCGTCCCGCTGGTGACCGAGGCCCGCGACTGGGTGCACGGCGTCTACATGGGCGCCACGCTCTCCTCGGAGACCACCGCCGCCGCGTCCGGCGCGGTCGGCGTGGTCCGGCGGGACCCGATGGCGATGCTGCCGTTCATCGGCTACAACGCCGGGGACTACTTCCGGCACTGGATCGAGATGGGCAAGGGCGCCGACGGCGACGAGGCGAAGCTGCCGAAGATCTACTACGTCAACTGGTTCCGCAAGGACCCGGACGGCTCGTTCCTCTGGCCGGGCTTCGGGGAGAACTCCCGGGTGCTCAAGTGGGTCGTCGAGCGGATCGAGGGCACGGCCGACGCGGTCGAGACGCCGGTCGGCATGGTCCCCGCGCCGGACGCCCTGGACGTCGAGGGCCTGGACATGACCCCGGAGGATGTTCGGATCGCGCTGAAGGTCGACCCGGACGAGTGGCGCAACGAGCTGCCGATGATCACCGAGTGGTTCGAGAAGTTCGGTGACAAGCTGCCGGGCGTGCTCTGGGCCGAGTTGGACGCGCTGCGCGCGCGCCTCGACGCCGCACAGCCGCAGCGCTAGGTGTGAAGACCGCCCCCTGCGGGCAATGTCGAATCCCATGAGGACGGCCGCCGAGACCCAGGTCCGGCGGCCGTCCGCCGTCCGGATGCTCACCACCCTGCTGGCCGCGACGGCGGCGGCCACCGTCGTGGTCGAGCTGCTCAACTGGTGGTACGCCCCGGAGCAGGGTTTCGGGCTGGCGGTGCGGACCGGCTGGGCCATGCTGCGCTCGTTCGGCTTCCTGCTGCTGATCGGGCATGTGCGACGGGGCCGTACGGTGGCCCGCCCGTTCGGGCTGATCCTCGCGGTCACCACGATCTTCGCGGTCGGCCGGCTCATCGTGCCGCGGCAGGGGGTGCCGCCGCTGCCCGGCCTGCTCGGTTTCGCGATCCTCACGGCGCTCTGTGTCGCGGTGGTCTGGCTGCTCTACCGCTCGTCGGCGTTGGCCGGGCACCTGGTCCGGCACCGCCCCCGCCTCGTCATCGACCGGGACGGCATCTCCTGGCGGGAAACCCCTCCCCGTCGACCACAGGCCAGTGCCTGGTTGTTGACCAGCCGGGTGGCGGCGTTCACCTACAGCCCACTGATGCTGGTGCCAGCCCTGGTGGCCGGGGGTTCCATCCTGGATGGCCGGCTGACCGCGGTACCGGCCGTGCTGGTCTGGTTCGGCGCGGGCATCACGGCCAGCTACGCGGTGCTGTTCTGCACCGCGTTCCTGATGCGGGGCAAGGACTGGGCCCGTGGCCTGCTGGTCGCCGTGACCCTGGTCGTGCTCGCCGTGGATCTGCCGCTGTGTTGGTGGCTGCTGGGCGTGGACGGCTTGGTCCGCGACGGCGCGCCGCTTATCGCCGCCGCCGGGCTGGCCCTCTACGGTCTGCGCCGCGCCGCCCGGGCCCCCGACGCCGCCCAACCTGAACCCCAACCCTGACCGCGGTGGGGCCCCGCACCGACGCCGCTGGGTGCCGACCCGGCGGCCGACCACAGCCCAGCCCCTGCCCTCGCCCCCGCCCCCTCGCCCCCGCCCTCTCGCTCTGCACCCCTTTGCTCTGCACCCCGATAGGCGACGGTCGCGGACGGTAACCGTCGCGTCCGCGGGTGCAGAGCAAAGGGGGTGGGTGAGATTGGCCGGCCCGGTGCGGGAGCGGTCTTCGCGGGCGGACAGGGGGCAGGATGGCGGTGGCGTCGGTCACAGCGGTCGGCGTCGGGGCGGCAGCGGAGATCGTCGGCGCGGCCGGCCGCAAGGCCGACCGGGTCGCCCGGCGGGAGCGGCCGCGCCGCGTCGGACTGGAGGGAGGCGCGCGGTGGGCGACGAGTTCGACGTGGTGGTGGTGGGGGCGGGGCCGGCCGGGGCGGCTGCCGCGCTGACGGCGCGCCGGGCGGGTGCCAGCGTGCTGCTGCTGGACCGGACCGACTTCCCCCGGGACAAGGCGTGCGGTGACGGGATCGCCGCGCACTCGGTGGACGTGCTCGCCGAGCTGGGGGTGACCGAGGCGGTGGCGGGCTACGCGCCGCTTCCCGCGTTGCGGATGATCGCGCCGGGCGGCGGCGCGGTGGCTCGGGCGCTGCCCCGACCCGCGTACACCGTGCCGCGGGAAGTCTTCGACGCGCGGCTGGTGGCGGCCGCGGTGGCCGCCGGCGCGCAGCTGCGCCGGCACACCGTGCGCCAGGTCGAGCCGCGCGCCGACCGGGTGGTGCTTGACGGGCAGGTGTCCGGCCGGGTGGTGATCGGCGCGGACGGCGCGGGCTCCGTGGTGCGGCGGGCGCTCGGCCATCCGCAGAACCCCGACCGACACCTCGCGCTGGCCATCCGGGGGTACGCCCCGGCTCTGCCCGGCCCGTCCGAACAGCTCATCGTCACCTCGAAGGCGCGCTGGCCGGCGTACGCCTGGTCGTTTCCGATCGGCGACGGACGGGCGAACGTCGGGTACGGGGAGGTCCTGCGCGGTGAGCCGCTGAGCCGGGCGTACCTGCTGGACCGGCTGGCCGCGCTGCTTCCCGGCACCGACCTGGCGACCGTGACCGCGTTGCGCGCCCATCACCTGCCGCTCTCCACCCACCGGCCGTCGCCGGGGCGGGGGCGCACGCTGCTGGCCGGGGACGCGATGTCACTGATCAATCCGTTCACCGGCGAGGGGATCTTCTACGCGCTGCTCTCCGGCGCGCTCGCCGGGTCGGCGGCGGCCCGGTCGCCCGAGGGCGCAGCCGGCCGTTACGCCCACGGGTTGCGCCGTCGTCTCGGCACCCACCTGCGGCACAGTTCGGTCGCGGCCTGGTTGGCCCGGCGACGCCGGGTGGTGGACGCGGCGGTCCGGGCGGCACGTCGGGACGACCGGGTGTTCTACGACGTGGTCGAGCTGGGGCTGGGTGACGGACGCCTCACCGCTCGTACGCTCGCAATGATCGGCATCGGTCTGGGCGGTGGGGATGGGGCTCCGAGGCAGTGAACGGGCTGAAGGGTCGCTACGCTGCTAGGTGATGACGCTGCGGAACCTTATCTACTCCGTGTACGAGCGCCGGCTTACGGCGAAGCTCGCGGGTAAGCCGGTGCCCCGGCACGTCGGGGTGATGTGCGACGGCAACCGCCGATGGGCGAGGGAGATGGGCTTCGTCGACCCGAACGACGGGCACCGGGTGGGCGCCGCGAAGATCAAACATGTCCTCGGCTGGTGTGACCAGGCCGGTGTCGGGCACGTGACGCTCTACCTGCTGGCCACCGACAACCTGCGCCGGCCGGCCAGTGAGCTGGACCCGCTCCTCAAGATCATTGAGGACCTGGTGGTGGAGCTGTCCGAGGAGGGCAACCCCTGGCGGCTGCGCATCGTCGGGGCGCTCGACCTGCTGCCGGCGCAGACGGCGGCGGCGCTGAAGGGCGCCGAGGAGCGCACCCGCGAGCGCACCGGCGGCGCGGAGGTCAACATCGCCGTGGGCTACGGCGGTCGCCGGGAGATCACCGACGCGGTCCGTTCGCTGCTGCTGGAGCACGCCGCCACCGGCGGCACGCTCGAGGAGTTGGCCGAGGTGCTGGACGTCGAGCACATCGCCGAGCACCTCTACACCCGGGGCCAGCCCGACCCCGACCTGGTCATCCGCACCAGCGGCGAGCAGCGGCTGTCCGGTTTCATGCTCTGGCAGTCCGCGCACTCGGAGTTCTACTTCTGCGAGCTCAACTGGCCGGATTTCCGGCACATCGACTTCCTGCGGGCCCTGCGCTCGTACGCCACCAGACAACGCCGCTACGGCGCCTGACCCGGCGGCGACCTCGTCGGTCGCCGCCCGGTCAGCTCAGGTCGGACGCTCCTATGCCGGGTCAAGTGGTTGGGGTGGGTTTTCCAAGCGTCGGTAGATTTCGCGGGCGACGTAGCGTTT
>NZ_JCADBI010000020.1:0-123105 GCF_059358895.1 Micromonospora sp. BQ32
TGCGGCTCGGTGGCGTCCCACTTCATCTCGTTCTCGGCCACGACACTGTTGAACTCACGGTTCAGAATCGTCGTGTAGGCGCTGGTGGACAGCTTGCCCGTCGCGACGGCCGCCCCGAAGTAACGGCCCTTCTCGGCTGCGGCCGCCTTCAAGGTCGTGCCGGCACCCGATGCGGGAGTCAGCGCCACCGTCATACCAGTGGTGAGGGCGACGGCGATGGTCGCCGCCGCCAGCATCGTTCTCATGGGTTTCATGGCGTTCCTTTTCAGTGGTTGCATCGGTGGTGGTGATGTGCCACTTCGCTCGGGACGACTGATCGGGACGGTCATCCTGGCCGCCCGGCATCAGCACGCACAGTCCGAGAGGGCTGTCGCCGGCACCTGCCGGGCCCCGAGGTGACGTCCGCATGCCCTTGCCGACGTCGTGATCGGAGGTACGACCCGTGCGGCTCGCCCGGTGAACCACGACAGCGATCGTCCTCTATATCGAGAGTGAGCGATAACATGCCGTTCGTCAAGACGTAACGGGCCGTTCACGGCGATCTCCCGGAACGCCACGTTTCGCCCGGCGCCAAATGCCCTGGGCAACCGTGCTCAGCAGCCGCCCAACCAGCGAACGAGCCGCATCGGCGTGCCGCTGGGGTCACGGCGGACGGCAATCCTGTTATCGCTCACAGTCGCCGGCGCGCACTCCGGCGACCAGGTCGGCGGTGGTGTGGGCCTCGACGCCGGGCTGCGCGGCGTCGGCGAACCGCTCGACGATCGCCCGGACATGTCGCTCGGCGGGTGCGGCGAGGCCGTCGTAGACGGCCTCGAACAACTCCCGCGCCGGACGTCTGAGCCAGTCCCGTGGGAGGAGTTCCACGGGCAACTGCGGGTCGAGGACGGGAAAGCGCCGGAAGGTGTCCATCACCTCGGTCCGGGCACGCACCGCCGCGGCACCGTCGACCTGCCCGGACAGCACCGCAGGCAACAGCGGCGTCCAACGCCGGAGGAACGCGTCGTAGCTCCGGCCGATCGCCTCGATGTCCCAGGCCTCGATCGGCGCACGGTGAATGGTCGAGGCGAGCGCGGTCTGCCGCCCGCGAAACACCGTCACCGCGCCGAGGGTGAGCCGGTCGAGCTCGGCTCGAGCCGCCGGAGTCAGCTCCTGCGGCGAGACCCACAAACCGTCGTACAGCGGCGCGTAACCGAGCCACCGCAGTTGCGCCCGCAGGGCCCGGCGCTGCGTACCGCGGTCCTGCGGCAGCGAGAAGGCGACGATCGTCCAACACCCGTCCCACCGCGCCGTCGAGGTGGTGGCGGCGAGGATCCACTGTCCGCCGGCGGAAAGGTTGGCGGCGGCGGCTCGGCTGAGCCGGTAGGAGCTGCGCCGCCCCAGTCGACTGCCCTCCAACACGCCACGGCGGGCCAACCGGCTGATCGCGGTCCGCGCTCCGGCCGTCGTCACGCCGGTCTCCCCGAGCAGCGCGACGATGGCCGCGGACGGGAGGGCGACCCGGGTCCGCAGCGTGTAGTCCGCCAACAGGGTCACCGCGACACCCTGGGGTGAGTTGCCGACCTGCCGGCGGGGCAGCCGGAGTGGCTGGTCGCCGTCGTCCGGATAGATCTCGTCGATGTCGAACGGGCTGGCCACAGGCGCTCCGTGCTGCTCGGGACGGTATGACGACTGTAGACGGACCGCCGCGACCCATAGAGATCGAGGTTCCTCGATTGACACTTGTTGGACCGGAGGGAACACTAATTGCCACACGACGCCATCCGAAGCCGGGCCGGGCGAGCCACAGGAAACGGGCATCGTGCGACCACCGCGGGAGTCGGGCACACCCGCGACCGGACCGCACGGCCGATCCAGCCTGCACAGGCAATCGAAGGAGTCGTCCGTTGAAGATCAGAAGGAAACTGCTACTCGCCCTGGCCGCGTCGTTGGTGGTGACCGGCCTGGTGGTCCCCACGGTCGGGCCCGCGTACGCGGCGTCACTGACCGAGGTGACCAGCTTCGGTGACAACCCCGGCCGGATGCGTATGCACGTCTACGTGCCGGACAACCGGCCGGCCCGGCCGGCGGTCGTGGTGGCCATGCACGGCTGCGGCGGGTCCGGCCCCGAGTTCTACTCCGGGAGCGAGTTCGCCAGCCTCGCCGACCGCTACGGATACATCGTGATCTACCCGTCCGCCACCCAGCAGGCCGGGTTCGGCAACTGCTTCGACGTCTGGTCGGACGCCGCCAAGCGACGTGGCGGCGGCAGCGACCCGGTGTCGATCGTTTCGATGATCAGGTACGTGCAACAGCAGTACGCGGCGGACCCGGAGCGGGTCTACGCCACCGGCAGCTCGTCCGGCGGCATGATGACCAACCACATGCTGGCCCTCTATCCCGACCTGTTCAAGGCCGGCGCCGCGTTCATGGGCGTGCCGTTCAACTGCTTCGCCAGCGCGGCGGACTTCCCACCCACCAGCAGCCAGTGCACCGGCGGGAACATGAACCGGACCCCGCAGCAGTGGGGCGACGCGGTCCGCCAGGCGTACCCCGGCTTCTCCGGGCCCCGCCCGCGGGTGCAGCTGTGGCACGGCACCAACGACACACTCGTGCCGTACTCGTTGTTGCAGGAGGCGGTCGAGCAGTGGACGAACGTGTTCGGGCTGAGCCAGACACCCACCTCCACCGACACACCCCAGGCCAACTGGAACCGGCGGCGGTACGCCGACAGCAGCGGCACCGTCCAGGTCGAGGCTTACAGCATCCAGGGAGCCGGGCACAGCCTGCCCTCCGGCGGCATGGCCGCGTCCGCCATCGCGTTCTTCGGACTGACCAACCCCACCACGCCGCCCCCGACCACGCCACCGCCGACCACGCCACCGCCGACCACGCCACCGCCGACCACCCCGCCGCCGACCACCCCGCCGCCGGCCTCCGGCGCCTGTCGGGTGACGGTCGACATCAACGCCTGGAACACCGGGCTGACCGAGAACATCACCGTCACGAACACCGGCACCAGCGCCGTCAACGGCTGGTCCCTGGTCTTTACCCTGCCCAGCGGGCAGAGCATCACCTCGGGTTGGAACGCCACCTACTCGCCCAACTCGGGGCAGGTCACGGCGCGCAACGTCGCCTACAACGGCGGCATCCCCGCCAACGGCTCGGTGAGCTTCGGCTTCCAGGCCACCCACACCGGTAACAACGCCCGACCGTCCTCGTTCACCCTCAACGGCGCGTCCTGCACGGTCGCCTGAGACCGGGTCGACGTCCACACCCGCGTGCGCCGGTCACCACGAGGTGGTGACCGGCGCACTCGTTCGGGCGTCGCCAGGGTCAGCGGTAGCCGGCGGCGACCACGCTGGCCTGCACGGCGTTCTCGGTCGCATCGGACGGATAGCCGGCGACCATCGCCCCCTCGTAGAAGGTGCCGGCGCTCAGGTTCGCGCCGCCGTCGGGCTTGCAGCAGTCACCGCCACTGCCCAGGATGATCGCGCCCTGCTTCTTCATCGGGCTGTATCCCGGCGGGAGCGAGCCGTCGTACAGCGTGTAGAGGCTGCCGACCTGCGCGTCGCTGCCCTTGATGGCGAACCGGGTCGTGCCGTTGTTCTTGAGCGTCGCGGTGACGAACTTGCTGGTGAACGCGCGTTGGTTCGGGTTCCAGGAGCTGCTGCCGCCCGGGAAGAGACCCCATTCGAGGTCGGCCTGCACCCAGGGGCCGCTGCCGGAGCAGCCGCCGAACCAGCACTGCTTGCTGAAGTTGATGGCGTCCATCGCCCCGGCGGCGTCGGCCTTCCTGGTCGTCTCGCTGTTGCCGTAGTCGAAGCAGCAGCCGCTGTTGACGTGGGTCCCGCTGGTCACCATGTACATGCCCTCGGGCGCCGCGCCGGTCGGCACGCCGGTGAGGTGCCCGTCGCGCCAGTAGCTGTTGCCGGGGTTGATGTAGAGCGAGTACGCCTTCGCGCCGCCCACGGTCAGCGACTCCGAGGTCGCGATCGCCGGCTTGCTCTGGGGGGAGCCCGGAACGACGCTCGACCCCTGGTACCAGAGGTCGTTACCGCGCCCGGACTGGTCGAAGACGACCGTGATCACGCAGGTCGTGCCGGTGCAGAACGAGTCCTGCGTCGCCGCGTTGGCGGTGCCTCCGGCACCCGTGAGCCCGATGTTGCGGGTCGTGTTGTCCGACGAGCGTCGGACCTGGTAGAGGTTGCCGGCGTACGCCTCGTAGAGCGCCCGCGTGGTGCTGTGCGCCGCGATGCACGGGGTGCCGCCGGAGGCGTAGATGTCGCAGGGGCGCGCGCCGGTCGGCGGGTTGGTCGGCGGCGGGGTGGTGGTCGGCGAGGCCCACTGCTGGTTGGCGCCGCCGTTGCAGGCCCAGAGGATGATCTTGGTGCCGTTCGCGGTGGCGGCGCCGTTGGCGTCGAGGCAGAGCCCGGACTGCACGCCGGTGATGGTGCCGTTGCTGTTGACGTTCCACTGCTGGTTGTTCTGGCCGTTGCAGTCCCAGATGATCACCTGGGTGCCGTTGGCGGTGCCTCGCCCGGAGGCGTCCAGGCACTTGTTGCCGTACGCCTGGAGTTGCTTGGTCGACGTCCACGTCCAGGTCTGGCCGGCGCTGCCGTTGCAGTCCCAGAGTTGCGTCTGGGTGCCGTTGGTGGTGCTGGAGTTGGGCACTTCGAGGCAGCGGCCGGACGGCGTACCGACGATCGGGGTGCTCTGCCCGGGCTCGATGGCGGCCGCCATCGGGGCGGCGGCGGCCTCGGCGATCGGCGACGGGGCACCGGGGGTGGCGCCGATGCCGACGAGAACGCCGACCAGCGCGCCCGCCAGGGCGGTCAGACGTCGGGCGCGCTGACGTCTCGGGATGAGTTCACGGGCTTTTCCGGGCCCGATGGGGGACGGGGTTCGCACGAGGTGGCTCCTCGGAGTCGTGGAAGCGCGGTGGGGGTGTCGACACGCCACGGGGGTGGTGGCGGTGGCGAATCGATTCGAAGCGAATCGTATGACCTTTGTGCAATTCATGTCAATGAATGTGATTGCGGGGTGGCGCGCTGGCCGTTGGGCGGACGGCCAGCGCGCCACCTCCCCCGGGACGCCTACCGCCCCAGGAGCCGCCACGTCTGGTTCAACGGGCTGCCCTGGTTGACCGCCCTGCAGGTCCACTGGTGGACCAGCGCGCCGGTCGCCGTGGAGACCGCGTTGACATCGACGCACTTGCCACTGTGCCGGGCGACGAGTTGGTAGTCGTGCGAGTCGTTGCCCGAGTAGGTCACCTTGCGCAGCGTGAACTGCTGGTTGAGGCTGTTCAGACAGGTCCACTGGTGCACGGCCGCGCCGTCGGCGGTGGAGACGCCGCTGACGTCGAGGCACTTACCGCTCTGCTGGTTGACCACCGTGTACGTGTTGGCCACGCCGGCGACCGGCTGGAAGTTCCAGAGCTGCTGGTCACCACCGTCGCAGTAGTTCTGCTGCTGGACGTTGCCGTCGGCGGTGCTCAGGCCGGCGTTGTTCAGGCACTGCTGGGAGTGTTGGGCCACCGCCACCGACTGGAAGCCACCTTCCGAGGGGGGCAGCAGCGTGACGGTGTAGGTGTCGGTCTGGTTGGTGTACGGCAGGGTCACCGTGGCGTTGTTGTTGGACACCCCCACCACACTGTTGGAGACCGTGACCGGCCCCGCCACTGCGCCGCCACCGTTGTGCGGGATGCGTTGGGTGAGCACCCGGACCTGGTTGTTCTGCACGATGCCGCTGGTGGTGTCCAGGCGTTGCAGGTTGACGGTCAGGTTCCCGGTGGTACGACCACCGCCGACCAGGACCTTCGCCACCCCAGCCGTCTTCGTGGCGTACGCGTCGTACGACTGACTGGGGGTCACCGCGACGTTCTCCCCGACCTGGGAGGCGTAGTAGCGGTAGTTCCACCACTCCCCCTTGGGCTGGTGCTGGCCGGCCGAGTTACGGATCAACAGGTTGCCGAGGTCGTTGTGCAGGCTGCCGCCGCTGGCCCAGTTCGCCCGCAGGCCGTCGGCCCGGGCCCGCTCCAGACGCGCGATGTACCAGGCGCCGTCGGCCGGGTTCTGCTCGTCGGGCGCGCCGTACTCGTTGATCTGGTACGGCCGCGGGTGGGCGATGCCGCGCGGGTCGAGGGTGGCGTTGGCGGCGGCGACGTTCGCGACCGGGTCACCGGGCAGCGAGTGCCAGCTGATGATGTCCGGCACCGTGTTGGTCGAGCGGACGAAGTCCAGGTACTGGTTCCAGAAGGCGTGCGTGGTCGACGGTACGCAGGCACAGCTCGGCCCGACGATGAGCTGGCTGGGGAACTCCGCCCGGATGCGCTGGTAGGTCCGACGCCACAGTTCGAGGTACTGGGGGATCGGCCGGTTCCAGAAGATGGTGATGTTGGGTTCGTTCCAGATGTCCCACTGCACCGACAGTCCGGACGCCCGGACGTCGTTGATCAGACGGGTCAGGAAGTTGTCGTAGTCGGTCCAGTTGCCGTTGTCGCCGGGGAAGCGGGAGATCCCGGCGCCATCGGCACCCCAGAGATCGTGCGGCAGGATGATGAACTTCCCGCCGAGGGCAGTGGTCCGGCGCGCCTGGGCGAGGGTGGAGTTCCAGCGACGGTCGTAGGTTCCGCCGACCCAGCCACTTCCCGGAAGCTGCGCGCCACCGGCGCGCATGTACTGGAACTTGACGTCCCGGTAGAAGTGGTCAGCGGGACCGCTGGCGTTCTCGGTCATGCCGTAGATCCAGCCGGAGGCGCGGTAGGTCGGCGCACCGCTGGTGGTGGCGAAGTTGACGCTGATCGACTCGTCGGCGGCCTGGGCGGGGGACGAGACGACGGTGACGGCGGCAGCGGCGGCGAGCAGGCCGACGACGAGTCGGGCCACGAACACACGGGCTCGTCCTGACCTGCTGCGGGACGGGGTTTTCACGGGCGGCTCCTTGGTGGGGCGCGGGGGACGCTCTCCGGAGGGCAGCGCTTGCGAATCGATTCGCACGGATCGTAGGACCAGGGACTGAACCATGTCAATGAAGTGACAGCGCGGTAACGGCCGCGTTGCCCAGCGCTCCTCCCCGCGCGGTCAACTGTCTCTTGACCACCGGGCATGGCCAGACCTATCTTCGGGCGAACCGATTCGTCGAATCGATTCGCCTCATGGTTGGACTGGCCCAACCCGCACCGATCAACCCACACACCCCACCTGACGATCGATTTGAAGTGAGGCAACACATGACCGGACTCAGTCGTCGGCGGCGCCTGGCCGCCGTCGCCGTGATAGCTCTCGCCGCAGTGACAGGCAGTGCCTGCTCGTCGTCCGACGGCCCCGCCGACGGTGGGGCCTACCTTGTCTGGGACCCGTATCCGCAGTTCGCCGACGACTCCGAGTGGGTCGCGCTGCTCAAGAAGTGCGGCACCTCGGCGGGGGTGACGGTCGAGCGAACCGGCTACGACACCACCGACCTGACCAACAAGGCGCTGCTCGCCGCCCAGCAGGGAAACTCACCGGACGTGCTGATCGTGGACAACCCGGTCATCTCGACTCTGGCCGAGGCCGGTGCGCTCACCACCACCGACGACAACAAGCTGGACGTCTCGGCCATGGAGAAGAACTTGCTCGGCGCTGGCCAGAGCGACGGCAAGACCTACGGGGTGCCGATCGGAGCGAACACCCTCGCCCTCTACTACAACAAGGATCTGCTCACCGCCGCCGGCGTCGATCCCGCCGCCGTCAAGGACTGGACGTCACTGACCGCGGCACTGACCAAGGTCAAGGCCAAGGGGAAGAAGGGCATCACCTTCTCCGCGATCGGCACCGAGGAGGGCAGCTTCCAGTTCCTGCCCTGGTTCTGGGGATCGGGTGCTCAACTGACCAGCCTGGACTCGCCACAGGCGGTGTCCGCGCTGACGCTCTGGACCGACTGGCTCAAGCAGGGCCACGCCCCGAACTCCGTCATCAACAACACCCAGACCACGAGCTGGCAGGAGTTCGCCACCGGCGACTACGCGTTCGCCGAGAACGGCACCTGGCAACTGGCCAACGCGGAGAAGCTCGGCTTCTCGTACGGCACGATCCCGATCCCGGCCAGCGCGGGCGGCCCGGCCCCGGCGCCCACCGGCGGTGAGTTCGTCTCCATCCCGGTGCAGAAGAACACCGGCCGGTACGAGACGTCGCAGAAGCTTGTGGCCTGTCTGACCAACGCCGACAACCTCCTCACCACGGACACCACGCTCTCCTACGTGGCACCCGTCGCCGCCGTGCAGGAGCGGCAGGCGACCGCGGACCCCAAGCTCAAGGTCTGGGTGGAGGCGGTCCGGGCAGCCAAGGGCCGCACCGGCGACAACCTCGGCACGAAGTACCCGAAGATCTCCGAATCGCTGTGGACCGCGGTGCAGTCGGCCCTCAGCGGCGGGAAGTCGCCACAGGAGGCGCTGACCGCCGCGCAGACCGCCGCCACGACCAGGTAAGCGACCCGAACAGAGACCATGCCCTCCACGACAGAGACCTCCACCGCCGTACGGGACCAGGGTGGGGCGACCGCCGCCCCACCCGGGCCTCCCCCGTCCCGTGCCCGCCGGCCCAGCCGATGGTGGGCGTGGGGCTTCCTGGCGCCCGTGACCGTCTACCTGGCGGCCTTCTACGCCTACCCGCTCTACCGCAACGTGGAGTTGAGCCTGCGGGAGTACACCGTCCGCTCGTTCGTGCAGGGCGGGGCGCCCTTCGCCGGCCTGGACAACTACCGGACCGTCCTGACCGACCCGGCCTTCGGGCCGACGCTGACGCACACAGTGGTCTTCACCGCGGCCTCGCTGGCCTTCCAGTTCACCATCGGCATGGCCCTGGCCCTCTTCTTCCACCAGCACTTCCCGCTGTCGCGCACGTTGCGGGCGCTGATCCTCGTACCGTGGCTGCTACCACTGATCGTCTCGGCGTCGACCTGGTCGTGGCTGCTCAACAGCGACTCGGGGCTGGTCAACGCGGCGCTCGGCGTGGTCGGGATCGACCCGGTCAACTGGCTCACCTCGCCAGGCTGGTCGCTCACCTCGGTGATCATCGCCAACGTCTGGATCGGCATCCCGTTCAACCTGGTGGTGCTCTACAGCGGCCTGCAGGCGATCCCGACGGAGATGTACGAGGCGTCCGCGCTCGACGGCGCGACGGGGTGGCAACGGTTCTGGGGGATCACGTTCCCGCTGCTGCGTCCCGTCTCCCTGATCACGTTGTTGCTGGGGCTGATCTACACGCTGAAGGTCTTCGACATCATCTGGATCATGACGAAGGGCGGCCCGACCGGCTCCTCCGCCACGCTCGCCACCTGGTCGTACCGGCTCGGCTTCGGCAACCTGCTGCCCGAGTTCGGCCCGGGCGCTGCCATCGGAAACCTGCTCATCGTGCTGGCCCTGATCGCCGGCCTCGTCTACATCCGGATCGAGCGGAGGCAGCAGCTGCGATGACCACCTCAACGCCTCGGGCCTGGTGGAAGACCGGCGTCGGCCTGGTGCTGACCGGGCTGATGCTCTTCCCCGTCTACTGGATGATCAACGTGTCCTTCACCCGGGACCAGGACATGCGGGCCACTCCCCCGCACCTGTTCCCCACCAATGGCACCCTGGACGGCTACCGGGCGGTACTCGACCAGCAACTGCCGTACCTCGGCACCAGCTTCGTGGTCGGTCTCGGCACGGTGGCGCTGACCGTGGCGCTGGCCGCTCCCGCCGGCTACGCGCTGGCGAAGCTCCGGCCACCCGGCGGTCCGGCGCTGAGTTTCGTGCTGCTGATCGCGCAGATGATCCCGGGGATCATCATGGCGATGGGCTTCTACGCCATCTACCTCACCCTCGGCGTCCTCAACACGCTGCCCGGCCTGATCCTGGCCGACACCACGCACGCGGTGCCGTTCGCTGTCCTGATCTTCACGGCCTTCATGTCCGGCATCCCGGACGAGCTGCTCCAGGCCGCCGTGGTCGACGGCGCCGGTCGACTGCGGACCTTCTGGTCGGTCGTGCTGCCGGTCAGCCGCAACTCGATCGTCACGGTGTCGCTCTTCGCGTTCCTGTGGTCCTGGTCGGACTTCATCTTCGCCTCGACCCTGGCCGGCGGCGGCGATTACCAGCCGATCACCCTCGGCATCTACCACTACATCGGCAACAACAACCAGCAGTGGAACGCCATCATGGCCACCGCCGTCGTCGCCTCGATCCCCGCCGCCGTGCTGCTGATCCTGGCCCAGCGGTACGTCTCGATGGGCGTGACCGCCGGCGCCGTCAAGGACTGACCATCCGCGGCGGTCGAGGACTGACCAACCGCACCACAGAAAGGCACCCGCCACCCATGACCGTCGCCCCGTCCGGTCCGGAGTTCGGAATCCAGGACATCCCGTTCAGCTACCGCGGATCCTGGTTCAACATCTCCCCGGTGGTAGCCGAGAAGACGTACGCCGACGATCTGCACCTGGTCTCCCACCAGACCGGGCTGCATCCCGTACTGCGTCTGGCCCCCACGGTCGCAGGCACCACCGTCGTCGCCACACCAGCGCTGCTGACCTGGCGCAACGGGGCCGACCGGATCGAGGCCGTCTACGACGGGCCGGACACCCTGCGGATCCGGGGCCACCGGCTCGGCCTGCGGGTGGCCGCCGCCGCGCACACCCTCACCCCGTTCAGCGGCACCTACCTGTACAACGACCCGGTCGACGGATCGCACGTGTTCACCTCGTACGAGACCGGTCGCCGCTACCGGGTCACGGTGCTCTCCGGCGCTCTGCTGCGGACCGACGGCGCGCAGGCGCTCGGCACCGCCGACCGGTCCCTGGACCTTCCCGACGACCAACCCTGGGAGATCGCGATCGAGGAGTACGCCACGGCACGCCGCCCGTACGCCCGATCCGTCACCTTCGAGCAGTTGTGCCGCGACCGGTTCGCGGAGTTCACCGCGTTCGTCGACGCGATCGCGCCCTGGCGGGGTGCGGAGACGCCGGCCGCCGAGCTGGCCGCGTACGTCCTGTGGTCGGCCACGGTCGCCCCGGCGGGTTTCGTCACCCGGCCGGCCGTCCTGATGTCCAAGCACTGGATGGACAAGGTGTGGAGCTGGGACCACTGCTTCAACGCGATCGCCCTGGCGGCCGGCGAACCGGAGCTGGCCTGGCACCAGTTCCAGCTGCCCTTCGACCACCAGGACGAGGCCGGCGCCCTGCCCGACTCGGTCACCCACTCCGAGGTCCTGCACAACTACGTCAAGCCCCCCATCCACGGCTGGGCCCTCCGTCACCTGCGCCGACGCCTTCCCCAGCCACCGGACCGGGCGGCGCTGACGCAGACGTACGACCGGCTCGCCCGCTGGACCGGGTTCTGGCTCGACGCACGGCGCGCCCCCGGCCACGACCTGCCGCACTACCAGCACGGCAACGACAGCGGTTGGGACAACGCCACCACCTTCGGCGACAACCGGGTCCTCGAAACGGCCGACCTCGCCGCGTTCCTGGTCTCGCAGCTTCGCTGCCTCGCCGACCTCGCCACCGAGCTGGGCGAGCCCGCCACCCGCTGGTCCCGGGAGGCCGACCGGATCCACGGTGCCATGCTGCGCGACCTGTGGGACGGCGAGCGCTTCTACGCCCGGGACCCCCACACCGGGCACCGGCGAAGCAGCCGCAGCCTGCTCGACCTGATGCCCGTCGCGCTCGGGGCCGACCTGCCGGCCCCGGTCGCCGCCGCACTGGCCCGAGGCGTCGAAACCCACCTGACCACGCACGGGTTGGCCACCGAGCCGACGGACTCGGCCCACTACCTCGCCGACGGCTACTGGCGTGGCCCGATCTGGGCACCCTCCACCGTCCTGGTCGAGGACGGCCTGCGCCGGGCCGGGCAGATCAGGATCGCCGATGACATCAGTCGGCGATTTCTCGCGCTGTGCGAGAAGTCCGGCTTCGCGGAGAACTTCGACGCCGAAACCGGCACCGGACTCCGGGACCGCGCGTACACCTGGACCGCCAGCAGCTATCTCATCCTCGCCGCCGCTCAGGAGGAACGGCGGGTCAGGGGCGGGTAGCCGGATCGGATCAGCGGGCCCGGACCGGGCCGGTGCTGGACCGCAACGAGATGGGCGGGCTGTAGAGGCGGTGTCGTGGCACGGCGCCGGGAGCCGCGATGATCTCCAGCAGCAGCGACACCGCCTCGGCGCCCATCTCGACCATCGGCACATCGGCGGCGGTCAGCGGCGGGCGGAAGTCCTCCGCCCAGTGCTGCGCGGCGACCCCGGTGACGGAGAAATCGCGGGGCACGGACAGCCCGGCGCCGGTCAACGCGCGCTGCATTCCGGGCAGTGCGGCCTCGTTGATGGTGGCCACCGCCGTGACCTCCGGGTGCGTCGCGAGCAACTGCTCCATACACGCCTCACCGGAGGCCGTGTCGTCGCCGCTGCAGACCTCCACGCCGGTCAACCCCCGCTCCACCGCCGCCGCACGAAAGCCGGTCAGCGCGCGATGGCTGGGGCCGTATCCGGCGGCCACCAACTCGGCGGAGCGGTTCACGAGTGCCACGTGCCGGTGCCCCAGATCGGCCAGGTGCTGCACGCACCGGGCGATCAGCCCGGCGTAGTCGATGTCGATCCAGCTCATCCCGTGCGGCTCGGCGGTCCGGCCGATCGTGACGAACGGCAGCCCGGCCTTGGTCAGTCGGGTCACCCGGTCGTCCGCCAACCGGATCTCCATCAGGACCACGCCGTCCACCCGACGCCCAGTGACGATCCGTTCGAACGACCGGTCATGGTCGCCACCGGAGGGGGACAGCAGCACATCGAGGTCGTGGCGGGCGGCGGCCTCGACGACGCTGGCGACGAAGCCCAGCTGCATGTCGGTCAACCGCTGGCTCGCCGGCGGAATGACAAGCCCGAGGGTTCGGGTGCGCCCCTCCTTGAGAGCACGGGCGCTGGCGTTCGGCCGGTAGTCCAACTCGTCGATGACCGACTGGATCCGTTGCCGGGTCGCCTCCGACACGCTGCGTTTTCCGCTGAGCACGTAGGAAACGGTGCTGCGGGACACCCCCGCCCGACGAGCGATCTCCCCGATGTTCACCAATCGCCCTCGAATCGATTTCTGCCCCGACACGGGGACGCACCTTGCTCCGCTGACCAGCATATCCGTCCTCAGGCTCATCGATCGATGACCAACGTGTGCCAACTAGCGCTAATAGATGGATGGCCATTAATGTCACAGGTATGACGTGTGACGTCAATTCCACCGCCACGCCGCACTCCCACCACCCACGGGAAAGGATCCGATGAATGTGAAGAGAAAGCTGGGTCGCCTGATGGCCGCCGCCGGGACGCTGCTGGTCCTCGTCGTCGGCGCTGGCGTCTATGTGGTCTCGGACGCGCCGGGCGTCGCCCACGCCGCCGGCACGGGTCCGTGTGACATCTACGCCTCCGGCGGCACGCCGTGCGTGGCCGCGCACAGCACCACCCGTGCGCTGTACGGCGCGTACAACGGCCCGCTCTACCAGGTCCGCCGCTCGTCGGACAACACCACCCGCGACGTCGGTGTGCTCAGCGAAGGCGGCTACGCCAACGCCGCCACCCAGGACACGTTCTGCGCCAACACCAACTGCGTCATCACGATCATCTACGACCAGTCCGGCCGCAACAACCGCCTCACCCAGGCGCCGCCGGGCTACTTCGTCGGCCCCGCTCCCGGCGGATGGGACAACCTCGCCGACGCGAAGGCGGCACCGGTCACCGTGGGCGGCCAGAAGGCGTACGGCGTCTACATCGCCCCCGGCACCGGCTACCGCAACAACAACACCAACGGTGTCGCGACCGGCGACCAGCCCGAGGGCATCTACGCGGTCGTCGACGGCACGCACTACAACCAGTGGTGCTGCTTCGACTACGGCAACGCGCAGACCAACAACCTCGCCGACGAACGCGCCATCATGGAGACCGTCTACTTCGGCGCCAACAAGCAGTGGGGCTACGGGGCGGGAGCCGGCCCCTGGATCATGGCCGACCTGGAGTGGGGGCTCTTCTCCGGGGTCAACGCGGGTTACAACAACATCGCGTCCATCAACCACCGCTTCGTCACCGCCATGGTCAAGGGCGAGCCGAACCACTGGGCGATCCGGGGCGGGAACGCGCAGTCAGGCAACCTGACGACCTACTTCGACGGGCCACGCCCCAACGGCTACCACCCGATGAAGAAGGAGGGGGCCATCCTGCTCGGCATCGGCGGTGACAACAGCATCACCGGCCGCGGCACCTTCTTCGAGGGCGTACTGACCTCCGGCTACCCGACCGCGGCCACCGAGAACGCCGTCCAGGCGAACATCAACGCCGCCGCCTACGCGCCGGCCGGCGGCGGCAACCCGCAACAGAACGTCCAGGTCGTCGGCGGCCAGTCCGGCCGCTGCATCGACGTACCGAACGGCAGCACCACCAACGGCACCCAGGTCCAACTCTGGGACTGCACCGGCAACACCGCGCAGCGCTGGACCTACACCGCCGGCAAACAACTCCAGGTGTACGGCAACAAGTGCCTCGACGCCAACGGCCAAGGCACCGCCAACGGCACCCAGGCCATCATCTGGGATTGCCACGGCGGCACCAACCAACAGTGGAACCTCAACTCCAACGGCACCATCACCGGCGTCCAGTCCGGGCTCTGCCTCGACGCCAACGGTGCCGCCACCGCCAACGGCACCAAACTCATCCTCTGGGCCTGCAACGGGGGCACCAACCAGCAGTGGTCCACCCGCAGCTGACCCACCGCGCGACTGATCGGTCGTGCCGCCCGCCGCGGCGCCGGGGGCGGCACGACCTTGAGTTACCTGGCCGGCCTGCACCGTGCGCTCGGCTGGCCCGCCCTGCCGATCTGCCGAGGAAGATGACCGACGGTCACCGGCGTGTGTGCCTGACGTGCGGGTGCCACAGACGGGCGACCGCCCGCGACCGACGCCGGGTAGGTTCGGGGCCGGGCGAATGGCGGGGTCGCATGGTCAGGGGTTGGCACGGCTGGCTCGGTACGTTCAACGGCGTCGTCCTCATCGCTGCGCGACCTGCTCACGATCTTCTCCGACGGGGGGCCGCTGACGGCGACGGTCCAGGTCGTCGCAACCTGCTGGTCTTCGCAGCCCTGGGGTTCTTCGCGCCGCTGCGATTCCCGGCGCTGGCGTCGGTGCCGCGGATCCTGGTCCTGGCAGCCGGCTGCTCGGTCCTGGTCGAGACCGCGCAGTACGTTTTGCGGCTGGACCGGGTGTCGTCGGTGGACGACGTCCTGCTCAACGCCGCCGGCGCCGGGCTGGCGGCGCTGGCGTCACGCCGATGGTGGTCCACCAAGCCCGATACGTTGACTGATCGCCGAAATCAACCGGCCTCGGCAGCGGGACGCTGAACGTTGCGGTGAGCCACCAACAGAGCTGACCTTCGATCAGGTGGACGGCTTTGCCAGCCGCTCCAGCCGCTCCAGCCGGGCCAGACCAGCCCAGCCGCGCTCGCGCATCATATTCAGTAGTCGCTCTACCCGCGGGTCCGCCTCGACGGCCAGCGCGTCCAGCAGGTCGAACGGTAGGTCGTCCTGCGCCACCTCACCGAGGTCGATCTCGCCGGAGCGGTACGCCTGCTCGGCGAGGCTGGCCAAGATGTCGGCCGCCTCCACCAGACGCTCGTCGTCGCTGGTGTCGCTCTCGAAGATCTCCGACAGGATCCGATAGAGCCGAACGAGCTGCGGATCGTCGAGCTGCGCGGTCTTGCTGGGCATCCATTCGCGGACGCGATCGGGCCAGCGAGCCGACATCAGGATCCAACTGTCCCGCTCACCCGCCACCACCCGCTCGGAGACGCCAATGTCCCGGAGCCGGTCGAGGTAGGTGATCACCTCTGGTGCGAGCGCCAGACGATCCCCGGCGGCGAGTTGCGCGATCTGCTGACGGCTGGCCTCCAGTCGTACGATCTCGTCGGCCAACTGCCTGTCGATCTCCTCAACCGCGGCCACGAAGGTCGACGCGTCGGCCTCCAGCAGCTGACCGATCTGGGACAGCGGCACGCCCGCGTTGGCGAGAATCCGGATCCTGATGAGGGCCACCACCGCCCCCGCGCTGTACCGCCGGTAGCCCGAGGCGTCCCGCTCGGGCTCCGGCAGCAGGCCGATCTGGTGATAGTGGCGCACCGCCCGCACCGTGACGCCGGCGTACGCCGCGAGTTGACTGATCGTCAGCATGCTCTGATCCTGCCCCCACCTTCCTCAGCCCTGGCCCAAACCGGGTCAGGAGATCTTGCGGCGGAAGGTCAGGTTGGCGAGCAGGTAGGCCACCACGAGGATGCCGACGCACCAGGCGAGGGCGGTCCAGATGCCCGACCCGACCGGCTGCTGCGCGAAGAGGTCTCGGATCGCGTTGACGATGGCGGTCACCGGCTGGTGCTCGGCGAAGGCGCGCACCGGGCCGGGCATCGACGCGGTGGGCACGAAGGCCGAGCTGACGAACGGCAGGAAGACCAACGGGTACGAGAACGCGCTCGCACCGTCCACGGACTTCGCGGTGAGGCCGGGAATGATGGCGATCCAGGTCAGCGCCAGGGTGAACAGCACCAGGATGCCGGCCACGGCGAGCCAGCCCAGCAGGCTCGTGCCGGTACGGAAGCCCATGAGCAGGGCGACGAGGACGACGACGACCAGCGAGATCAGGTTGGCGACCAGCGAGGTCAGCACGTGCGCCCAGAGCACCGAGGACCGTGCGATCGGCATGGACTGGAACCGTTCGAAGATGCCGCCCTGCATGTCCAGGAAGAGCCGGAAGGCGGTGTACGAGATGCCCGAGGCGATCGTGATGAGCAGGATGCCGGGGAGCAGATAGTTCACGTACGAGTCGGAGCCGGTTTCGATCGCGCCGCCGAAGACGTAGACGAACAGCAGCATGAAGGCGATCGGCATGACCGCGGTCGTGATGATGGTGTCCGGGCTGCGCGCGATGTGGCGCAGCGAGCGTCCCAGAAGGACGGTGGTGTCGCCCAGGAAGTGCTTGTTCATCGCTGTTCCTTCTCCGTCTTGGCGCCAACGAGGGTGAGGAAGACGTCCTCGAGGGTCGGCTGCTTCTCGACGTACTCGACCTCGGCGGGTGGCAGGAGCTGCTTGAGCTCGTTGAGGGTGCCGTTCACGATGATCCGTCCCTCATGCAGGATCGCGATCCGGTCGGCGAGCTGTTCCGCCTCGTCGAGGTACTGGGTGGTGAGCAGCACCGTCGTGCCGCCGCGGGCGAGCTCCTTGACTGCCTGCCACACCTCGATGCGCGCCTCCGGGTCCAGCCCGGTCGTCGGCTCGTCGAGGAAGATGACCGGCGGGTTCCCGATCAGGCTCATCGCGATGTCCAGACGGCGACGCATGCCGCCGGAGTACGTGCGCACCCTCCGGGCGCCCGCCTCGGTCAGCGAGAAGCGCCTCAGCAGGTCGTCGGCGATCGCACCGGGCCCCTTGAGGTGCCGCAGCCGGGCGACCAGGACCAGGTTCTCCCGCCCGGTGAGGATCTCGTCGACCCCGCGAACTGCCCGGTCAGACTGATCGACTGCCGTACCTCGGCGGCCTGGCTCGCCACGTCGAAGCCGACGACTCGGGCCGTCCCGCCGTCGGCCTTCAGGAGCGTGGCCAGGATCTTCACCACGGTGGTCTTTCCGGCCCCGTTCGAGCCGAGCAGGGCGAAGATGCTGCCCCGCGCCACCTCGATGTCGACGCCGCGCAACACCGTCAACTGCTTGAACGACTTCTCCAGGCCGTGCACCTGGATCGCGGCCTGCTCGGCCTGAGCTGTTGTTTGCGAATTGCTCATGGCGGCAGCATGGAGGGTTGACGCAGCGTCAAGGTCAAGCCCACCGGGCTCGGCGACGCGTGCGCGACCCTGATTCTTAACTCCGATGTCACCGCCCGATCCCATTGGTGACGTGTCGCTGTCTGTCCGCAGGAGTTGGCTGCCAGTCGTCGCACTTGTCTTGACCAGGAGTTGACCCACGTGCCTTCCTCTCGTCGTACCTTCCTCGCCAGCGGCGCCGCAGCCGGCGTCGGCCTTGCCGTCGCGGGCGGCCTGCCGTCCCTGGCCCAGGCCAGCCCGGCCCGGCCGCACCCGCCGGTGAAGCCCGGTAACGTGCCCTTCCCGCCGCTCGTGGACGACCCCAAGGGAGTCCTGGCCCTGCCCAAGGGCTTCAGCTACACCGTGATCACCCGGACCGGCGTCACCCGGCTCGACCGCGGCCAGGGCACCACCCCGTCGGACCACGACGGCATGGCCGTCTACGACGCCGGCCACGGCCGGTACACCCTGATCCAGAACCACGAGATCGACCCGGGCGCCGAGTTCGGCGTGCCGCACGTCAAGGGAACGGTCTACGACGCGGGAGCCATCGACGCCGGTGGCTGCACCGTGATCAAGACCGACCGCGCGGGCCGCAACCTGGGCGAGTTCGTGGCGCTCTCCGGCACCATCTCCAACTGCGCGGGCGGGCCGACCCCCTGGGGCACCTGGCTCACCTGTGAGGAGACCGAGGACCGGGCCGGCGACAAGTGGGAAGAGGGCAGCCGGTCCGGCGTCTACCAGAAGGACCACGGCTACGTCTTCGAGGTGTGGGCAGACGGCAGCGCGGACCCGAAGCCGATCAAGTGCCTGGGCCGCTACTCCCACGAGGCCCTGGCCGTCGACAAGGACCGCGGCCGGATCTACCTCTCCGAGGACGCCGACGAGCCCAACGGCCTCTTCTACCGCTGGACGGCGCCACACGGCGTCAAGCTGGGCCCCGGCGTGCTCACCCGCCTCGCACCGAACGCCGGCGTCCTCGCCGCGATGCAGATCATCATGGATGACGGTTCGGTGCTGCCGGACGTCGCCTACCTGACCTCCGCCCAGCTGGGCCGCCCCTTCCCGGTCCGGTGGATCGAGGTGCCGGACCGCGACGCGCGCACCACGTCGGTGCGCGAGCAGTTCGCCGACGGCCAGGTCACCCGTGGGCGCAAGTTCGAGGGCGTGTGGGCCACCGACGAGGGCGTGTACGTGGTCAACTCCTACGCCTGGGACGAGGGTGACCTGCCGGCGGACGCGGCGCCGCACGACGGGATGGTGTGGTTCTACAACTACAAGGACCAGACCATCCAGCTGGTGACGTACTTCCCGCACCAGACCGCCTCCGAGGAGGGTACGGCGGTCAAGTACACCGACCTCACCTTCGACGGCCCGGACAACGTGACCGTCACCCCGTGGGGAAGCCTCGTGCTCGCCGAGGACGGCTCGGGCGCCTCACACGTGCTCAGCACGATCCCGGGTGGGCCCACGTACGCGATCGCCCGCAACCAGCTCAACGACTCGGAGTTCTGCGGGCCGACCTTCAGCGCCGACGGCAAGGTGCTCTTCGTCAACATGCAGGACCCGGGCCTCACCCTGGCCATCACCGGTCCGTGGGAGAAGTACCTGGGCTGACCGAGCCAAAACGTGGGGGCCAGGCGACCGCCTGGCCCCCGCCGCCGCCCGGCAGGTGCCCGGCCACCTAGTCGAGACAGAACTCGTTGCCCTCGACGTCCTGCATGTTGAGGCACGACTCGTTCTCGCCGTCGGCGAGCAACAGTTGCCCGCGTACCGCGCCGAGCGGGACCAGTCGCGCGCATTCCGCCTCAAGGGCGGCGAGGCGCTCTTCGCCCACCAGCCCGGTGCCGACCCGCACGTCGAGGTGCACCCGGTTCTTGACGACCTTGCCCTCGGGCACCCGCTGGAAGTACAGCCGCGGGCCCACCCCCGAAGGGTCACTGCACGCGAACCACGAACCCTGCTCCTCGGAACTGACATCGTCCCAGGTGGCGAACCCCTCCGGGGGCGGCGGCGGAACGTACCCCAACACCTCGCACCAGAAACGACCGACGCGCACAGGATCGGCGCAGTCGAACGTCACTTGAACCTGCTTCACTGACATCCGTTCACCTTATGAGGTCGCGCTGCCGCCGCTGTCCCCGTATCCCGTGCGCTAGGAGGCTCGTCGACCTGCGACTCCGCGACCGTCTGACCACGGACCGTGGAGATCTCACTCCACCTTGGTGAGGAGCGGTTTTCCCTTTTCGACGACGTACGTGGCCAGTTCGACCGCGATATCCTCGCCGACATTGCGAGCCTGGTGGTGCACACCGTATGGGACTGTGAGCGCGTCGCCGGGATTGCACACCATGGGTGGCTGCCCTTCCAGCCGATATTCGAGCGTTCCCTGCAGAACGCAGATGATTTCCTCGCCGGGGTGGAAATGCTTGAACGGTGGCGAATCCGGGGTGAACTCCACCCGAGTCTGAATGACCTCCCGCCCGGGGATGCTGAGGTCGTGGCGTTGCAGATCGATCCGCCACAGCCCTGGTGCGGACTCCACCGCTGTTGGGCTGATCCCCTCGGGTCGATCCGTGCTCATGACGGCCTCCTGTGAGCCGTCGGGCGGACGGCCGTTACCGGGATTGGTGCATCCCCGTCGAGGATAGGTAGCCGCAGACGATCAGGGGCGCGGATGCCGCAGCCCGACCCCCAGCGGCCTGCGGCAGCTGAGTTCAGCGACGGGGCAGCAACTCTCGTTCGGTCATGAAGGCGCGCAGCGTCTCGGTATCCTCGGCGGACATCAGCCAGCGCGGGATCACGGTCGCCGGCATTCGGCCGACGTACACGACCCAGAACTCTCCGGCGTCCCGCACCTGGGCGACCCCGTCCCAGGCGATGCCGCCGGATTCCGAGCCGCTGCGCATCATGATGTTGTCATCGGTGATGTCGTAGGCGCCCTCGACGGCGTAGCTACCGGAACGGCGTCGGGCACGCGCCAGCACCCACGGCCGGTACAGCATCGACAGCACGCCAGCCACGACCAGCGCGGTCCACAGCGGCGAACTCCGCTCGCCCCACCCGAACCCCCGCGAGACGACGAGACCGATGACCCCGACCGCCGTCAGGACCGCGCCGATGTAGCCGAATCTGCGTAGCCGAACGTTGCCGAGCGCAGCGGCCACCCGGCCCGGGTAGGCGGGATCGGCGGGGACGTCGAAACGGATGTGCACGCCAGAACGATAGTGCCTCCACCCGCCCCTGAAGGCGCCTTGCCCCGCCCCACCGTGGTTGCAGGACGGCCCGGCGGATGGGGAAGACTGGCGGGCATGGCTGATCTGAGCGATGCGAAGGCCGCGCTGCACCATTACCTCCGGGAGAACCGCGAAGACCTGATCTGGAAGCTCGACGGTCTCAGCGAACGCGAGGTCAGGCTGCCCCGCACGGCGACCGGCAACAACCTGCTGGGCGTGCTCAAGCACTGCCTCAACGTCGAAGCCGGCTACTTCGGGCCCACCTTCGGCCGCGAGTTCCCGACGCCGCACGAGCTGGTTCCCCTGGCCGCGTTCGACGAGGACCCGCAGGCAGACTGGTACGCCCGCGAGGACGAGACGAAGGACGGGCTGATCGACCTGTACCGCCGGGTCGGCGCGTTCGCCGACCAGACGATCGACCAGCTACCGCTCGACGCGCCGGGGCAGGTGCCGTGGTGGCGGCCAGGTCGGCAGGACGTGACGCTACAGCGGATCATCATCCACGTGACCTGCGATCTCGCCCGGCACGCCGGGCACGCCGACATCATGCGTGAACAGCACGACACGGCGATCGGCCTCCGGCGCAACAACACCATCATCCCCGACGAGTACGACTGGCCGGCGTACGTCAGCAAGCTGACGAAGCTGGCCGACCAGTTCGGATGATCGGGGAAGCTGCTGGCGTGCGAGACGACCTCGACCAGATCGAAGCGGCCTTCCTGGGCACGCCACTGGCCGGCCTGCCGATCGGGCACGGCCCGTCGGGCACCATCCTCGTCACCGACGTCGACCCCGACCGTCTGCACGAGGTCTGGCAGGCCGCCGAGGCGCTGGTGCCGGTCACCGGACGCCGGCCCGTCATGGTCACCGACGACTTCGACGACGCGCTGACGATCCGGTCCGAGCCCGAGCAGGGTCCGTCGGAGTCGGAGCTTCGCGCGTTCGTTGAGGCGGCGGCATCGTCCGAACCCTGGCTGACCCTCCGCCACTACGGCGAGGACCAACAGGTCGACGAGGACGAGATCGAGTTCTACGCGCGTGGCACGACCCGCGTCGACCTGATCGACCTGGTGTCGGATGTGGCGCTGCCGACGCCGCTACCGGTGCTGGAGCAGGCGCTGTACGACCGGCTGCTCACCGACATCGACCTGCACGCCCAGGTGCTTGGCAACGTGCGGCTCGTGACGCAGACCGACTACTGGTACACGCCGGACAGCGTCCTGCTCATGTTGCTGCCCACCAGCGACGTGCGCAGCTCGGCGTACTGGGCGGACTTCTACGGTGCGCTCACCAAGGAGGATCGGTAGCGACTCGCCGAGGTGCTCGCGCAGTGGCGGCACCGGTGGGACGCTCGCCTGGTCGCCTCGTGGGGCACCATGCTGCAGTTTCAGGTGGGTCGTCGCCCGACGCCGGGTGACGAGGCGTGGGCTGCCGCCGGTCAGCTCAAGGCGCTCGCTCCAAACCTCGAACTGAGCCGGTGGGAGGTCGCCGTCGCCCTACCGGCCGGTGACGCGTGGTTCGTCCACAACCGGCCCTGACCGGCCGGCAACGCCGCCCCACCTGACCATTTCTCGTCAACCGATGGGGCGCCACCGGCAGGGCGGGCCACGACAGGCCACCTAGGATCGGGCGATCGCGTACGCCGGAGCCGAGGAGCGTCCCGTGACCCTGCTGGAGCGTCTGCACCTGGCCGGTATGCCCGAGGTCGTCACGGTGCAGCCGGTGACCGGCGGGCTCGCGGCTCTCGCGGGCATCGCCACCCGTCGGGATGCCCCGCCGGTGTTCGTCAAGGCCTTCACCGACCCGCCGGCCGACGACGTCTTCGTCGCCGAGGCCGAAGGGCTGGCCGCCCTGCGTCAGCTCGGCGGAGTGACGACACCCGAGGTGATCCTGGCGGACCGGGACGTCCTGGTGTTGTCGGTGTTGCGCCCGAGGCCGCGGAGCGAGGTTTTCTGGGAGCGGTTCGCACACCTGCTCGCCCGGCTGCACCTGAGCACCACCCATCCTCGCTTCGGTTGGCACCACGACAACTGGCTGGGCCGTCGCCGCCAGGTCAACACGTGGAACGACGACGGCTTCGCCTTCTTCGCCCAGCATCGGCTGCTTCGCTGGCTCGACGAGCCCCGCGTCGAGGCGGCGCTCGACGCGGAGGACCGGGCGGCGCTGGAACGGCTCTGTGACCGGTTGCCCGAGCTGCTGCCGAAGCGGCCAGCGTGTCTGACGCACGGCGACCTGTGGGCACAGAACATTCTGGCCACGGCGGACGGCGAGCCGGCGCTGATCGACCCGGCCGTGTCGTACCTGTGGGCCGAGGTCGACCTCGCCCACGTGTGGTCCACCTCACCCCCGCCCGAGGCACGACGAATGTTCGCGGTCTACGCGGAGCTGACCTCGCTCGACAGCGGCTGGGAGACCCGGATGCCGGTCATCCAACTGCGGCAGCACCTCGCCGTGCTGGCCCAGTTCGACGACGACTGGGGCGCAGCCGATCAGATCCGCGCCGTCCTGGCCCCGTTCCGGACGCGATCCTGACCGGAGGCCCGACCGCCGACGGCGGACCAGCCTGGGCAGCCCCGCGACGCGGTCGACGGCCGCCGGGGCCTGCGAGCGCAGCGGGGATCAGGCCCTCCATTACGGTGACCCGGGAATGGGGGTGGGTCATGGCGCCGGAGGTGTCACCGCGAAGGGCCAGGGCCGTGCTCGTCACGCTCTCCCTCGCCGCGTTCGCGTTCATCACGACCGAGCTGTTGCCCGTCGGTCTGCTGACCCGCATCGCCCCCGATCTGGACCGGTCCCGCTCACAGGTGGGTCTGCTGGTCAGTGGATACGCCGTGGTGGTCGTGCTGGCATCGGTGCCGCTGACCCGGCTGACCCAGCGGATTCCCCGGCGGCACCTGCTTGGCGTCACGATGCTCCTGTTCGCCGCCGCGAACGCCGCCGCCGCGCTCGCGCCGACGTACGCCGTGCTGGCCGGCTCCCGCCTGGTGACCGCACTCGCCCAGGCGCTGTTCTGGTCCGTCGCCACGGCGACCGTGATCGGGCCGTTCCCGGTCGCGGTGCGCGGCCGGGCGGTGGCGCTGTTCGCGACCGGGGCGACGCTCGCCCCGGTGCTCGGCGTACCCCTCGGCACCTGGCTCGGGCAGCAAGCCGGCTGGCGCGCGGCGTTCGCGGTGCTGGCCGGAATCGGTGTGGCGATCGCCGCCGCGGTGCTGCTCCTCCTCCCCTCCTATCCCCCGGCCGCCGGCGGCGCCGCCCGGGGCACCGCACCGGACGGGCGGCGCTTCGCCGTCCTGCTGATCGCCACCGCCCTCGGCATCGGCGGTTTCATGACCCTGCAGACCTATGTGACACCGTTCCTGCTCGACGTCAGCGGCTTCGCCGACGCGGTGCTGGCGCCGCTGCTGTTCGTCTCCGGCGCGGCCGGCGTCGTCGGCACCCTGGTCGCGGCCCGGACCCTGGACACCCGACCGATCGCCTCACTGCTGACACCGTTGAGCATCGGCGCGGCCTCGCTGCTCGGGCTGTACACGCTCGGCACGCTCAAGCCGGGTGTGGTCGCGCTGCTGGCCGGGATCGGCCTCGCGTACGCGGGGTTTGGCTCCGCCGTGCAGAACCGGATGCTGCACCTGGCCCCCGGCAGCACCGACATCGCGTCGGCCGGGGTCAGCACCGCCTTCAACGCCGGTATTGCCGGCGGATCACTGCTCGGCGGCGCTCTCCTGCCCACCTCGGGGGCACGCCCGCTGGCGCTCGCCGGCGGGCTGCTGACGCTGGCCGCTCTCACGCTGCTCGCCGTGGACTCGCGTCGCGGCCGCGCCGTCGGGCCGGAGCCGACTGCCGCTCGTCCCTCCACCATTCCCCCAGTTACACGCCGGTCTGACTCGCCTGCGGTCGGGCCGGGCTCGGCGTCGCAGCGCTCATGCCCGCGAACCTCGAACCGGTCATGATTTGCCGCGACACGGATGCCCTGCCGTCCTGCCGGACATCGAGTTCGGTCTCGCCCGGCACCCACGCACCGAGGGTGATCCGCTGATCGACGCCGTGGAGACGGTGCTCCGTCGCATCGTCTGAGCACACGCCCTCGTCGAGGACGAAGGCACGTCCTGTTTGCGTACGGTCAGCGCGGTCACCGGTTCGCCCCTTCCGGGCGGGGCCGGGGCAGGCCGAGGATGAGGATGACGCCGGCGCTCAGGTGCAGCAGCGCGAGGGTCGCCTTCGCTCCCCCGCCGACGCCACTCGGTGGGCCGACCACGAGCGACAGCAGCAGGACGACGACCGCGATCGAGGTCCACCAGACGCGCGGGCGGTTGGTAAGGCGTTCCAGCACCGCGAGCAGCGCCCAGCCGGCCAGTGCCGCGACCGCGGTGGCCACGATGACCGCGGCCACCGTGATCTGCCGGGCCGAGCTTGCGGACCTGACCGCCAGGTCGACGCCCGCCGCCGAGTGCAGGAGCGCGAACTCGGCCACCGCCAGCACGATCGCGCCGGCCGCCACCGCGGCCCGGCCCAGGAGAAGGTTGTTCGTCATGGCCTGAGTCTGTGGACCGGGCCGGGCCGGACGCGTCGGTCCAGACGCCACGGCGGGTACGTCCGCTGGCGGCCGGGCGTACTACCAAAGGAGGTGGTCCGGCCCGCCGCGAGCCCAGTAGCGTGCGCGATGTGGATGCGGCGACGTGCGAGGTCAAGCCGCCGCCGGCATGGCGGTCCGTCCCGGTGGCGGTGACGACCGTGGCGATCGGCGTCCTCGTCGCGATCATGCTGTGGTCCACCACCCGGTCCAGCTCCGCCGGCCTGGTCCGCGTCGACGTCGCGCTGGCGGTGGCCGCCCTGGCCCTCGTACCGGTGGTCCTCCGCCGCCCGCAGATCGGTGGCGTGCTGGCCGGCCTGCTCGTCGCGCTGTCTCCGGTGGCCACGCCGGCGGCCAGCTTCGCGGTGCTGTTCATCGCCCGCAACCGGCCGTTTCGGCAAGCAGCGGCGGTGACGGTGGTCGGCGTGGCGGGCGAGGCGGTGCAGGCGTTCTGGCGGCCGGTGCCCAGCCTGCCGTACGGGTGGCGGCTGGTACTGATAACGATCGCCTACGCGGCCCTGCTCGGCTGGGGCACCTGGGCGCAGGCCCGCAACGCCCTGCTGACGGCGCTGCGGGACCGGGCCCGGCAGGCCGAGCAGGAGCAGGAACGACGCGTCGGCGAGGCGCGGGCGGCGGAGCGCAACCGGATCGCGCGGGAGATGCACGATGTGCTGGCCCACCGGCTGTCACTGCTGGCGGCGGCGGCCGGCGCGATGGAGTACCGGCCGGACGCGCCGCCCGAGCGGCTCAGCGCCGCCGCCGGGGTGATCCGGGCCAGCGCCCATCACGCCCTCAACGAGCTGCGCGAGGTCATCACGCTGCTGCGCAGCGACGACGCCGAGTCGCCGACGGACGCACCACCCGGGCAGACCCTCGCCGACCTGCCGCGCCTGGTCGACGAGGCGCGGGCCGCCGGGCAACAGATCGAGGTCGACGACCCGCTGCGCCCGCCGGTCGAGATTTCCCCGACGGTTGGCCGCACCGCGTACCGGATCGCGCAGGAGGCTCTGACCAACGCCCGCAAGCACGCCGCCGGCCAACCGGTCCGGCTGGTGCTCGGCGGCGCGCCCGGCGCCGGCCTGAGCATCGCGGTGAGCAACCCGACCACGCCCGACAGCGGTGCCACCGGCAGCGCCGGTACCGGCCTGATCGGCCTCGCCGAACGGGCCGCGCTCACCGGCGGTCACGTCGCCCACCACGTGGACGCCGCGGGTCGGTTCCACCTCACCGCGTGGCTGCCATGGCCGACGTGACAAACCCGATCCGGGTCGTCATCGTCGACGACGATCCCCTGGTCCGGGGAATGCTCACGCTGATGCTCGACGGCACCGACGGGATCGTCGTCGTGGGCGAGGCCGCCGACGGCGCCACGGCGATCACGGCGGTGGACCGGCACCTGCCCGACGTGGTGCTGATGGACATCAGGATGCCCGGCGTCAACGGCATCACCGCCACCGAGCGCCTGCGCCGCCGCCACCGGCCACCCGAGATCATCGTGCTGACCACGTTCGACACCGACGAGCACGTGCTGCGAGCCCTCCGCGCCGGCGCGAGCGGCTTCCTGCTCAAGGACACTCCGCCCGAGCAGCTCAGCCAGGCGGTCCGCGCGGTGGCGGCCGGCAACCCGATGCTGTCTCCGGGAGTGACGCGCCGCCTCATGCAGCGGGTCGCGTCGGGGGCCGAGTCCTACGAGCAGGCGCACGAGCGGTTGGCCCTGCTCACGCCCCGGGAACGTGACGTCGTGCTGGCCATCGCGCGGGGGCGCGCCAACGCCGAGATCGCCAGCGAGCTGCTGATGAGCGTGACGACGGTGAAGGCCCACGTGTCGCACATCCTGACCAAACTGGACCTGGACAACCGCACCCAGATCGCCCTGCTGGCCCACGACGGCCGACTCCTCTGACCGGGAGCCAGCGGTCAGGCCAGCGCCGCCGGCAGGATGAGGAGGGCGAAACGGATCACTCGCCCGGAAAGGCACGCGACGGCGAACTCCCAGCGTCGAAGGCCCGCGGTGCCGGCGGCGAGGCTGACGACGGCCAGCGGTGGCACCCCGACCGCGGCAGAAGTCAGCACGGTCGGTAGGGCGGTGCGGCGGCGGGCGAGCCAGCGTCGGATCGGTTCGGTCCACCGTGCCGCCCGGGCCGCCGCGCGAGCTGGCCTTCTCCGTTGCGCGATCTTGCGGGCCAGCCGCCCCGATCCGCGACGCGCCGACTCGAACAGCAGCAGCTTGCCGGCGGTCTGCCCGAGCGCCAGGGCGACCACGGCGACGAGAACGTGGCCGCCACGCTGCCCGGCAACCACGGCGTACGCCTCGGCGTTGACGACCGGGACGAGCGCCGAGGCGAGACCGTAGCCGAGCGCCACTACGGCCTCGGCGAGGCTGCTCACGCCCGGCCGTCCCGTTCGAGCAGCCGGACCACCGCTGCGACCGACCACAGCTTGACCGCGACGACGGCGACGGCGACGCCCAGCGCGAGCGGGTACTGCCCGAGGGCGATGGCGCCGATGACCCCGGCGGTGTTGGCCACCTTGGCCAGGGGCGACCAGTTCAACGCCCACACCCGCCGGTCGACCAGGTGGAAGTAGTTGGGGCTGAGCACCGGCCAGCACAGGAACGCCAGCGACAGCATGGTGTCCAGCACCAGGAACGAGAGCAGGAAGACCAGGGCCACGACCGCGATGTCCGGCATCAGGGAGACCAGACCCACGCAGAGTACGGCGGTGCACGCGCGGTCGCTCACGATGTCGAAGACGGCCCCGGCTCGGGTCTCCTGTCCGAGCCGGCGGGCGGCCCAGCCGTCGAGCACGTCGCCGATCCAGTAGATACCATACGATACCGCCATCAATGCCACCGACCCGGAGACGAGGGCGACGACACCGACGGTGACAGCGGCGACCGTGCGAATGGCGGTGATGTAGTTGGGAACCGTGCGAAGCGGGCCGACGGTGATGGCGGCGCGGGAGTCGACGAGAGTCACCCCTGCAGGGTCGTCCGGTGCGCGTTCTCACGGAACGTGCCGCGGTGCCGATCTGGTCGGGAGGGCGGTACCGGGGTGCCGACCGATCCGGTACCCGGGTACTGGCCGGTCTTCCGGCTGGTCGCGGAGACTGTGCGGGTGATGACTGGAATCCGCGAACGGTGGCGCGACCCCGAGCGAGTGCGCCGGCTCGCGTACGGCGCGGTTGGCCTGATCATCGCCGCCGTGGTCACCACCGTCGAGGACGGCGTGTCCGTGCCGGCGGGCTGGGCGTGGCTGGTGCTGCCGGTCGGCCTCGGGGCCACGGCGCTACGCCCCCGTTACCGAACCCTGGTCTTCGCCGCCTGCGCGGGGTTCGTGGCGATCGTCAGCACCGGGGAGTCGGTGCAGTTGGGCCTCGCGGCCGCCGGCCTGGTGTTCCTCTCGGTCTGCGAGGACCCGGCCCGACACCCGTGGCTGGGGTGGGCGGGTGGCTTGATCGGCGCGGCCGGTGCCCTCGCCACCGCGCTGCTCAACGGGCGAGGGCTCTACGAGCAGCCGTTCTTCTTCGTGACGGCCGGCTACCTCCTGGCGACCCTGTTGCGCTCGTGGTCACGCGGTTACGCCCTCACCCGGGAGACAGCCGACCTGCGCGGCCAGGCCGCCTGGCTCGAACAGCGCACCAACCTGGCCCGTGAGCTGCATGACGTGGTCGGCCACCACGTCACCGCGATGGTGGTGCAGGCCGAGGCGGGCCAGCTCAGTGCCGACCCGGGGGCGGCGCTGCGGGCGATCGCGGGCAGCGGCCGCACCGCGCTGAGCGAGCTGGACACGCTCGTCGTGCACCTGCGCGACCCGAACGCGTCGATCGCGGTGAGCGCGCCGCCGCGCCTGTCCGACATCGACGAGCTGCTCGCCCAGCCGCTGCGCCAGCAGGGTGTGACCGTCCGGGTCCAGCTGGACCCCGAGCCGGGCCTGGACGAGATCGGTGTGTTGACCGCCTACCGCATCGCCCAGGAGGCCCTCACCAACATCGCCCGCCACGCGAAAGCCACGGCGGCCTGGGTCGAACTGGTCCGCGTCGGCGACCACGTTCGCCTACGGATCAGCGACGACGGCGTCGGGCCGCCCCGGGCACCCACGAGCGGCTCGGGCCTGCTCGGCATCGGGGAGCGCGTCTCCGCGCGCGGTGGCAGCTGGGAGCTGAGCCAGCGCCCCGGCGGCGGCACCGTGGTGCAGGCCAACCTGCCGGTGGCGGACAAGTGATCCGCGTAGCGATCGCCGACGACCAGGAGCTGGTCCGGGACGGCTTCAGCCTGATCCTGCGGTCCCAACCCGACATCCAGGTCGCGGCCGAGGCAGCCGACGGCCGGCAGTTCCTCGACGCCGTACGTCGAGACCCCCGCATCGACGTCGCCCTCGTCGACATCCGCATGCCGACACTGGACGGCCTGCAAGCCACCCGCGAACTGGCCACCATCCCGCACGCCCCGGCCGTCATCGTCGTCACCACCTTCGACGACGACGCCTACGTCCTGGACGCCATCGCCGCCGGCGCACGAGGGTTTCTGCTCAAGCGGTCCAGCGCCCGTGACCTGATCGCCGCGGTGCGCACCGTCGCGGCCGGCGAGGCGGTCCTCTCCGCCGAGGTCACCGGCGCCGTCCTCGACCGGGTGCGGACGACCGGGCCGGCCAGCCGCGTGGAGTTGGCGGCCTACCAGCTGACCGCCCGGGAGACCGACGTGCTCGCCCTGATCGGCGCCGGGCTCAACAACAACGAGATCGCCGAACGCCTCTACCTGTCCATGAGCACCGTCAAGACCCACGTGACCAACGTGCTCGCCAAGACCGGCAGCCGCGATCGCGTACGAGCCGCCATCCTGGCGATCCAGGCCGGTCTCGCGCCATGAGTGAAGAATCGGCGCCGAGGGTCGTAGGGTTCCGGTATGGCACAACGACTCGTCAGCGTATGGCAACCGTTCTTCCTCGCTAGCGAGAGTCAGGGCGCGGCCATCGACGCCGCGACAGAGTTGGAGGACCTCGGCTACTCACGAATCTGGTTCTCCGGTGGTTTCGGTGAGAACGTCGCCCCCCGCTTCCGGGAGATCCTGGACGGGACCACGCGCATCGGGGTCGCGACCGGAATCCTGAGCATCTGGCACTCGTCGCCACCCGAGGCTGCGGCGTTCGCCCAGGACGCGGAGCAGACCCATCCCGGCCGGTTCCTGCTCGGTCTCGGCGCCAGCCACGCGGTGGTGGTGGAAAGCAGCGGCACCGACTATCGCAAGCCGTACTCACGGATGGTGCAGTACCTCGACGGCCTCGACGCGGCCGGGCTTCCGCCCGAGCGACGCATCCTGGCGGCACTGGGCCCGCGGATGCTCGAACTCTCCCGCGACCGCTCAACCGGGGCCCACCCGTACTTCGTCCCTGCCGAGCACACCGCCGAAGCCCGGGCGGCAATCGGACCCGACCGGCTGCTCGCCCCCGAGGTCGCGGTGGTCCTCGACGCAGATGCCACCACCGCGCGCGCCACCGCCCGCCAGTACACGAGCGGGTACCTCGCACTGCCGAACTACACCAACAACCTGCGGCGATTCGGCTGGACCGACGAGGACTTCGCCGGCGGCGGCAGTGACCGCCTCGTCGACGCCCTGATCCCGTGGGGCAGCGTCGAGAAGGTGGTGGCCGGGTTGGAGAGGCACTACCAGGCCGGCGCGGACGAGGTGGCGATCCAGGTACTCAACGGCGGCGACGACACGACGTTCCCCGCCGACGCGTTCCGCGCCCTCGCCGCAGCCCTGATCTGACGTCCGAAACCCGCAGCACCGCGATTCACGGTGCGGCGGGGCCGCGTCTGGCTCAGGCGGGGGCGAACTGCTGACTGCGGCGCTTCAGGGTTGAGATTGGTGGCCGCGACACCGCTCAGGCTCGCCCGATGAGATCGAGGCCGGTCAGGTCCGCCGACAGCGCCCAGAGGCGGGCTGCCTCGCTGCTGTCCAGCGGGCTGTCGTCGGTGATGTGGCAGTCCACGCAGTAGTCGCCGCCGTTCGCGTCGAGGTGGGGTGACGTGGCGGCCCAGACCTGGGTCGCTGAGCCTTGCTCGACGGTCTTGAACAGGCCCGGCGCGGGAGTGCCGTCGGCGTCGATCCAGCCGGCGGCGACCATCTCCTCGACTGCGAGGTGCCGTTGCAGGGGAGTGAGGATCCAGCCGGGGTTGACGGAGAAGGCGCGGACGCGGTGCGGCCTGCCGAGCAGGTCGAGGTGGCGGGCGAACAGGATGTTCGCGAGCTTCGACTGGGTGTATGCCTCCCACTTGTCGTACCCGCGCTCGAACTGCACGTCGTCCCATCGGATACGCCACGCCGGGTTGCGACCGGAGGCCACCGAGACGACACGAGCCGTGTCGGGGGCGGTGAGCGCGGGCCACAGCAGGTTCGCCAGCGCGTAGTGGCCGAGGTGGTTGGTCGCGAAGTGCCCTTCCCAGCCGGGTCCAACTCGGGTTTCCGGGCAGGCCATGATGCCGGCGCTCGCGATCAGGATGTCGAGGGTGGGATGGCTGCGGAGGAACCGTACGGCGAAGGCGCGGACGGAGGCAAGGTCGGCGAGATCGAGCTGGTCGACCTCGACCCCGGGTACTTCGGCGAGTGCCTGCTGGGCTGCGTCCGGCCGGAAAGCTGGGACGACCACCCGAGCCCCAGCTCGGGTGAGCGCGCGGGTCGTGGCGAGACCGAGGCCGGAGTAACCGCCCGTGACGAGGGCGGTCTTTCCGGTGAGGTCGATCCCGGCGAGGACGTCTCCGGCCGTACTGTGGGCACCGAACCTGGTGTGGGTCGTGTCGCTGGTCATGCCGCGGACGCTAGGTGCTAGACCGAGGTCTAGGTCAATGACTACCGTCGACGCCATGGCGGACGGCGGCCTGAGCATCGGGCAGGTGGCGCAGCGCACCGGGTTGAGCGTGCACACCCTACGGCTCTACGAGCGTGAGGGCTTGTTAGCCAGCGAGGTGCGGCGCGACGGGTCCGGCAGGCGCGTCTACAGCGCCTGGGACATCGAGTGGCTGGCGAACTGCGTGAAGTTTCGTGCCTCTGGGATGCCACTCACCACGATCAGCCGCCTGGCCCAGCTCGTTCGCGAGGGCAGCGGCAACGAGGCCGAGCGGCTCACGTTGCTCCGCGAACACCAGCGCCACATCACCGATCAGCTCACGCAGCTGCACGACTGCCTCGAACTCATCAACGTCAAAGTGGCCAGCTACGAAAAGCACCTGGCCGCCGGTGCCTCCGGTGATCCCTGGCAACAGCAACCGCAGCCCGCCCCGACAGAGCACACCCATCAGCTGGGCTGACGAACACCGCCGGCCGGACTGGGATCACTGGCGCTCATAACCGTTCGGGCGTCGGGTTGCGGTGCCTGGTTGGTGGGTAGGACCTGAATGTCGGACGCATGGGTACGCTGCATCGGCGGTGGCCTCAACCAACTCCCGCCGCACCGCGGCCACCCGCACCGACGGGTGGCACCGTCGGTCGTTGCCCGTATCCGCAGACGAGAGGCGAACCCACACCATGACCGCAGTACCAGGCCAACGGTCTACTGCTGCTGCGGGTTCGGCGGCGGCCGAGCAAGCAGCGGAGGAGGACCTGCGGGCGTTGTTCGGGCAGTCCATCGCCGTCTTCGCGTCTCTGGCGGGGCCATCGCACCTGGTGGAGACGGCGAACCCGGCGTTCTTCGCCACCATCGGCGAAGGGCGAGCCAGGGTCGGGGTAGCGATCGCCGAGCTGATGCCCGAACTGGCCGGTCAGGGATTCATCGCGCTCCTGGACCAGGTCTTCCGCACGGGTGAGCCCCATACCGGCCGTGACGTCCGGGTGGTGCTAGGCAGCGGCCCGCAGGCGCGGGAGGCATTCTTCGACTTCACCTACGAGCCGCGTCGGGACGCCGACGGCACCGTGACCGGGATCCGTGTGCTCGGCGTGGAGACCACGCAGGTCAAGCATGCCCAACGGCTGATGGCCGAACACCGTGCCCTGCTGGAGCAGATCGCCCGTCAGGCACCCCTGGCCGAGGTGCTCGACGGGATGGCCCGCTGTATCGAGAACCTCGCACCGCAGGAGGTGCTCGTCTCCGTCCTGCTCGCCGATCCCGACGCCCGGCACCTGCGCCACGGCGCCGCGCCGAGCCTGCCCCACTTCTACAACCAGGCCATCGACGGCATCGCGACCGGCGAAGGTGTCGGCTCGTGCGGCACCGCCGCCCACCGGCGGGAACCAGTCATCGTCACCGACATCGCCACCGATCCGTTCTGGGACGACTTCCGGGACCTGGCCGGCCAAGCTGGATTGGCGGCCTGCTGGTCCACGCCGATCCTGGCTCGCGACGGCGGCCTGTTGGGCACCTTCGCGATGTATCACCGCACCCCGCGCGTCCCTCAGGACACCGACCTCGCCCTCACCCGCCTCTTCGCCGGCACCGCAGCCCTGGCCATCGAACGCCACCACATCGAGGAGGCGAAACTCGCCGCCGAGGCACGCGCCAAGTCGGCCAATGACGAGCTGGCCAAGGTGCTGGACGTGGAGCGGGAACTGCGCGCCGAGGCTGAGCAGCGCGCCGCCGCCGCCGCGGAACTCGCCACCCAGATGCGTGCCGCCGCGGCCGCGCAGGCCGCCACGCCGCACCCCGAGTACTGCCAGCTCGGCGGCGCCGCCGGGTGCACCGCGCCAGCCGAGGTCAAGATCGCCGATTCATGGGGCGACGCGGCGTGGGGCTGCCCTGACCACGTCGAGGAGGCCATCCTCAACGTGCGGTCGGTGTTCATCGCCAGCGAGGAACTCGGCGGCCTGACCGCCTACCTCAACCGCTGATCGCTCCCGATGCCGCGCTCGGCTTCGGGTGCAGCTTGAGTGGCTCGCCATACGTGACCGGGACGTCGATGCCGTCGCGGCCGCGCTGAACCTCAGCCGTCCCACTCCCGCCAACTGGCGTGATGCGGTCACCGCTGCGTATGACGACCAAGGCCAGTGGCTGCTCACGCCGCTGCCTGACCGGTGGACCCTCGCCGCTTCGAGAGACGTTCCCGCACCCGAAGACGACCGATTCGCCGCTTGGCTGGCGGCACGAGCACTCGGCGCGCGTACGCGAGACCAGCGAAAGCGGTGAAACACGTCGGTGTACGCGTGGCAGCCGGACCTCGTACCGGTGGTGAAGGAATCTCAGGAGATCTTCCACCTGTCGATTCTCACCCACAGCCATCGAGGCCACGAGCACGACTCAGTAGATCACACCAAGTGCTTGACCCTTCAAATTTCCACCGGTAGCCTTTTGATGTCCATTCATGGATGTCTATTTAAGTAGGTGAACCGTGCTGTTGAAATCCCTCGCCCTCGCCGCGTCCATCGCCGGCGTGCTGGCCACCGCGCCCGCCGCCTCGGCGGCAAGCTCCCAAGCATCAAACGAAGCCTGGCTACCCGGGAACTGTCCGCAGGGCACGTTCTGCATCTGGCCCAACTGGGATCACCCGGCAGAGGGTCCGACCGCGACTCCGTCTCTGGTGACCACTACCGACTGGTCCGGCAACGTCCCGGCCTTCAATTTCTACAACCGCACCTCCCGCAACGCCGAGATCACCTGGTCCTACAACTACCTCGGGACGCAGCTTTCCGGCGCGATCTGCGCTCGCCCCGGCGGCGGGGACCTGTATGTGCCCATGTTCGTGACGAAGGTGAGTTGGCAGCCGCGCACCTGCTGATCCTCGCCCGCCATCATCCGGTCACCTCGATGATTCGGTCGATCCACGTCTGCTGATCATTCACGGCCGGCAAAGTAACAGCACGGGCGGACACCCCCTCGTCGGGAAGCCAGCCGCTTGCTGAGCGTTGTTGCGGTCAGCTGCTGTAGCACGCAGAGGGCGTCAGGGCGCCCACCGCACGCCCGGGTTCACCCGCCCGGACCAGTCGAAGACGGCCATGTTGTCCCACTGGTTTCCGGTGCCGTTGATGTTGGCCGGGTCCCAGCCGTTGCCGCGGACGGCGTACCAGGTCGGTTCCCAGTAGAAGACGCCGATGGCGCCCGCGTTACGGGCGGTGTTCTGGACCCAGTCGAACTCCTGGGCCTGCCCGGCCCAGGTCGCGCTGATGCCGTCACAGGTCGCGTCGCCGATGGCGTTCGGCTCGCTGTCCGCGTTGTTCCGGGTGAAGGGGTACGCGGTCTCCACGATCACCACCGGCTTGCCGTAGCGCCCGCGCAGGTCGACGATGTTGTTGTAGAGGTTCGCCAGGGTGCCGTGCCACATGCAGTAGTACGACTGGGCGGTGATGTCCCACTGCACACCCTGGGCGCGGATGCCGTCGTAGAACCATCGGGCGTTGGCGTTGCTGTCGGCGTTGGCGGTATGGATCATCACCGGGATGCCGCTGCCGCACGCCTTGGTCGCGTTGTAGCCCTGCTTCAGCAGGCCGGCCAGCGGGGCGAAGTCGTTGTTGACGACCTTGCCCTCGTTCCACAGCATTCCGACGTTGATCTCGTTGCCGATCTGCACGCTGTCCGGTGGGGTGCCCTGCCCCCGGAGGCTGGAGCACACGTCGTAGGTGAAGGTGTACACGTCGCTACGCAGTTGGCTCAGACTGTGGCCGACCCAGGCGGCCGGCTTGTACTGCTTGCCAGGGTCGGCCCAGGTGTCGGAGTAGTGAAAGTCGATGAGCACCTTGAGGCCCTTCGCCCTGGCCGCCCTCGCCTGGGTCAACACCGCGCTCTTGTTGTTGTAGCCGCTGATCGGGTTGTTCCAGACGCGCAGTCGGACGTAGTTGACGCCGACGGACTTCAGGATGTCCAGTGGGTCGCGGGCGACCCCGCCGGCGTCGTAGTACTTGGCGCCCAGATCCAGGCTGCGCTGCAACGAGGAGACGTCGGCGCCCCGCATGGTGAGTGTGTTCGCGGCGGCGACGGGCGCGGGCGCGCCACCGAGCGTGGTGACGACGAGGATGCCGGCCATGACAGCCCCGATCAGAGCCCTGCGGCGGCGGTGGGTGGTCACCGAATGTGTGCTCACGAGGCTCTCCTTCAGCCCACCGTGCAGGGAGCGCCGTTCAGGGAGAAGCCGGTCGGCGGCGCGTCGCTGACACTCCACCGCCCCTGGACGCCGAAGGTCGCAGAGCCGTCTGGCGCGAGGACGCGGTTCCAGTCGACGTTACGAGCGGTCACGGTGGCGCCGGTCTGGCCGATCGTGGCGTTCCACCCCGAGGTGACCTGCTGGTCCCCTGGGAAGCTGAAGGTGACGACCCAGCCGTCGACCGGTGCCGCCCCGGTGTTGTGGACCGTCGCCGTGGCCACGAAACCGCCCCGCCACTCGGACTGGTTCCGATAGGTCACCTGGCAGGTCGGCGGCGGCGGGGGCGTCGGAGTGGACGTCGACGTGGGCAGAGTGACCGTGTTGGACGCGATCGACACGTTGCCCACCGCGTCCCGGGCCCGCACGTAGTACAGGTTCCGCAGTGGCGTCGACGCAGGTAGCGACGTCGTGTACGTCGTACCCGGCACGGTGGCGATCAGTTGCGAGGTGAACCAGCCGTCGAACCGGTAGACGTTGTACCCGAACACGCCGACGTTGTCCGTCGACGGCGACCAGGACAGCGTGCCGGTCGAGGCGGTCACCTCGCCGACGGTCAGGTTCTGCGGCGCGCTCGGCGGGGTGGTGTCCGGGCCGGTGTCCGTCACCGGTGTCACCACGGTCAGCATGTCCGACCAGTTTGAGCGTTGCCCGAGGCTGTCCCGGGCGATCATTCGGAACGAGAACTGCATGCCCGGCCCAACGTGGGCGGTGATCGTGGTGGTGGTGACCGCGCCGGCGCTGGCGCTGAGCACGACATCGCCAAACTCCTGGTAGTACGTGATGTCGTAGCCGGTGATGGCGCAGCAGCCGGACGTGCCGGCCGTCCAGGTGAGAGTGATCGACCCGGTCCGGACCTCGCTGGCGGTCAGGTTCGTGGGCGCACTCGGCGGGACGGGCGAGGTGCTCGGCGTACTGGTTGCCGTCGGCGACGCGCTCTGAGTCGGCGTTGCGAGGGGAACCGCGGCCGCACGGGGTGCCGGGGCCACCCCCGGATGCGCGGCGGGCGCAGCGGTGCCGGCGTCGGCTGTCGGCGCGGCGTTCAGAGCGGTGCCGAGCAACGCCGCGGAGAGCACGACGGCGGCCAGCAGACCCGACCGCAGGGGGCGGAACAGCGGGGACGAGGAAACGCCTGTCATGCGTCGACGATGGAGCAACGCATCGATGATCGCCAACCTATCTCACGCCTCGGCCGGTCGAGCGATTCGCTGGGAGCGATACCAGTGGGGCAAAATTCCACTCTCCCGATCGTTACACTCGCCGAAACGCCGGCACCGCCGCAGCCCTCAGCCTGCGCCAATCCCCATCGATAGGAGACGCCTGTGACCCGCGACAAGGCGGCACCCCCCGGCATCGACCCCAACGTTCCCAGCGTGGCCCGGGTCTATGACTTCTTCCTGGGCGGCAAGGACAACTTCGAGGTCGACCGGAAGGTCGCCGAGCACGCCCTGCGGATCACACCGGACGGGCCGGCAGCCGGCCAGGCCAACCGGGCCTTTCTGCGTCGAGTGATTCGCTTCCTCGTCAGCGAGGCGGGCGTCGACCAGTTCCTCGACATCGGATCGGGGCTGCCCACCCAGGGCAACGTGCACGAGGTCGCCACCGAGCAGAACCCGAAGGCTCAGGTGATCTACGTGGACAATGACCCGATCGTCCTGACGCACGGGCGGGCCCTGCTCGCCTCGGAGGGCACCGCGACGGTGATCCAGGCGGACATCCGGGAGCCGCAGGAGATCCTCAACCATCCGGACGTACGTCGGTTCCTCGACTTCGACCGGCCGATCGGGTTGCTGCTCTTCGCGATCCTGCACCACCTCGGCGACGACGAGGATCCGCGGGCGGTGGCGGCGGCGTTGATCGATGCGCTGCCCTCCGGCAGCTACGTGGCGATCTCGCACTTCCGCGACCCGGGCGAGCGAGACCCGGAGGGCTCCCGCAAGGCCCGCGAGGTCGAGCGGGTCTTCAACGAGTCGTTGGGTACCGGCCGCTGGCGTACCGACGAGGAGATCCTCTCGTTCGCCGATGGGCTGGAAGTGCTGGAGCCGGGGCTGGTGCCGCTGGCCGAGTGGCGTCCTGAGCCGGACGCACCGGCTACGGTGCAGACCGACACCTATCACACCTTCGTCGGGCTCCTCGCCCGCAAACCGTAGGCTCCGCCTTCCGGTGAGGCCCGTCGGCGGCCGTCCGCTTCGGCCGCCATCTCATGCCTAGCGGTAGGAAGATGGCCCTGGCGCTCAGCGCCAGGGCCATCCCAATCCATCATCGCAAGGCTGGTCATCAGCTCCCGGAGTCCGGGAACAGGTACAGGTCGACGTGCACCGTCTGGTGGTCAAGCTCCACCTGCTGCCTGCCGTAGAGGCTGGGCGGGCCAGCGTAGGTGCCGATGAGGTTGTACAGGCCCGGGTCGACAGCGAACCGGAAGGCACCATCGGGGCCAGTCACGACCTCGACCCCAGCTGGCTCCAGTCGAATTGTCGCCCCCTCCAACGGCAGCCAGGTGGTCATGTCGAGCGCCTGACCCTCCAGGTTCCAGGTGGCGGACACGGTGAAGCTTCCCTGCGCCATCGGGCTGAGCCGGCCGCGGCGGTCGACCGCGACCACGTACACCGGACGCTGACCCGTCACACTGCCCGCGTCGATCGTCACGGTGGCCGTACCGTCCGAAGCCGCGTGGACCTCGCTGCTCAGGTTCGTGTCGCCGACGCTGTACCGGAACTTGGCCACCCGGATGTCGCCGTTCGCGTCGAACCTGATGGCGATCTGGCCACCTTCGGCGACGCTGTCCCCGGCCGGGAAGCTGATTGTCGGTTGAAGAGGCGCCTTCGTCGCGGACGGTCCCCGGACGGCCGCCGACGCAGGCGACGCCACGAGCATCGCACCGGCGGCCAGCGCCAGCGACGCGGCCAGTGCGGCAACACCACGGCGAGTGAGACGGGTACGCGTACCCAAGGTTGATCCGACCAACATTCCAGCCCCCGCATCATCAGAACGGCATGGCGGGCTCACCGTAGCCAGCAAGTTGATCTCGGTCAACGCCCTTCGCTAGCCAGGGCAGTCGAGTAAAAGATAATTGACATGATGTCCGCGCTGCTTTACTTTGAGAATGTCAAAGTTTCTATACATGGAGGTGGGAGATGTCCTCCGAAGAAAAACGTTCGTGGATCTACGTCGTGGTCGGCTTCGGCGTCGCCGCGGTCTACTTCACCACCGTCCTGTCCAAGGTGGCGGGCGCGGACGTCGCGCGGATCGCCTACGTGCGACCGATGCTCATTGCCATCGGTGCCGGGATCGGCCTGGGCATCGTCGCCAACATCGCCGCCGCCATCGCCTCGCCGAAGGAAGCCGGCAGGACCGACGAGCGCGACCGGCAGATCCGCCGGATGGGTGAGCACGTCGGGTTCTACGTGATGAGCATCGCCGCGACCGTCCCGCTCGCCCTGGCCATGGCGGAGGCCGCCCACTTCTGGATCGCCAACGCGCTGTACCTGGCGTTCGTCCTGGCCGCGCTCGCCTCGTCAACCGCGAAAATCGTCCTGTACCGCCGGGGCTTCTGACCATGGTCAAACCCACGAAGGTCACGAACTCGATCCGAGCACTGCGGTTCGCGAACGGCGAGATGACGCAGGCAGAGTTGGCCGACCGCATCGGGGTAACCCGGCAGACCATCATCGCCATCGAGCAGGGCCGCTACTCGCCGTCGCTGGAGATGGCCTTCCAGATTGCCCGCGTCTTCAACGTGCCGCTCGGCAACGTCTTCCAATACCCAGACTCCGAAGACTAACCAGCCACGACCGCCCTCAACCTGGCTCACAGTTCCAGGCGCTGCACGTGATCGACGCCGCCTACACGAACGTCGTCGACGCGTAGATATCCGACGCACCAGGCGTCAAGCCCTCGCAGCGCGATTGTCCCGCCGCCGTCGCGCAACCCGCCCATGTGTATGACCACCGCGACCAGGATCGAGACGACCATGACGAAGACAACGATGATCGCGATCGCCCGCGACACCTACTGCACGCCGGCCCAACTCCAGCTGCGCGACATGGCCGTCCCGACCATCGGCGCCGAGGACGTTCTCGTCCGCGTCGAGGCCGCCGGCGTCGACCAGGGTGTGTGGCACGTCATCACCGGTCTGCCCTACCTGGTGCGCGCCGCCGGTTTCGGGCTGCGCCGGCCCAAGAACCCCGTCCCGGGCATGGACGTCGCCGGCCGCGTCGCGGCCATCGGCGCCAACGTCACTCGGTTCCGTCCCGGTGACGAGGTCTACGGCACCTGCGACGGTGCGTACGCCGAGTACGCCCGCGCCCACCAAGACAAACTCGCCCCCAAACCGACCACCCTCACCTTCGCCCAGGCCGCCACCGTGCCCATCTCCGCCTGCGCCGCCCTCCACGGACTGCGGGACGTCGGCCAGCTCACCGCCGGGCAGAAGGTCCTCGTCACCGGCGCTGGCGGCGGTGTGGGCACCTTCGCCATCCAGCTCGCCAAGGCATACGACGCCGAAGTCACCGGCGTGTGCCGCACCGCGAAGACCGACCTGGTCCGCTCCCTCGGCGCCGACCACGTCATCGACCACACCCGCGCGGACTTCACCACGGGCACCGACCGGTACGACCTCATCCTCGACACCGCCGGCAACCGTCCCCTAACCCAGCTCCGCCGCGCCCTCGGCCCCCGCGGCACGCTCGTCATCGTCGGCGGGCCCGGAGGCGGACGCCTGCTCCAAGGCGCCGATCGCCAAATCCGGGCGATGCTGCTGTCACCCTTCGTCGGCCAGCGTCTGACCGGCCTCATGTCCACCGAACCCGCCGCCGACCTGCACACCCTGGCCTCACTCATCGACTCCGGTGCCCTCACCCCGGTCCTCGACCGCACCTACCCCCTCGCCCAAACCTCCGACGCCATCGACTACCTCAAAACCGGCCAACCCGCCGGCAAGGTCGCCATCACCCTCTGACCCACCGAGACCTGGTTACCCCTGCGGGGGCAACCCGCCGCCCACCGGCCCAATGCGCAGTACCGCGGTCGGAGCGTCGGCCATGCTCCCACCGGGCGGCGCCAACAGCTGGGGCGTCGAGGGAACCCCCGCCTCCGCCACCGCGTCCGGTGCGTTCCTCCGGCGCATCACCACCAGTGCGAGCGCGCCCAAGCCCGCGGCGACCAGCAGGCCGCCCAGAAGGAACAGCGACGAACTGCTCCCCTCGTCACTGACGGCCCTGAGGGTGGGCGGCGCAGCCTCGGGGGTGCCGTCGACCGCCGCGGCGAGAGGGCTTGCCTCAGCGGCAGACGACGGCGACGCCTTGGTGGGCGCTGCCACCGCGGAGAGGGTCAGCCCGACGGTCGCCACGTCACCGGCGGTGCCCCGTACGGTCGTGCGAGCGGTGCGGTAGCCGTCCATGGCCGCGCGGACCGTGATGGGCCCCTCGACGATCGTCTTGCCGGCGCTCGACGTGATCGAGAACTGGCCACTACGGCTGCTGGTCGTCCGATATTCGTGCCCGGCGCTGTCCCGGATGGTCAGCTCCACGCCGCCGATCGCCTTTCCGCCGGCGTCGCGGACCCGGCCGGAGACCCCGCTCACCCCGGCCGCCGGCTTGTCCCCGCCGGACGGCGATGCACCCGAGCCGTGGACGTAGACCATCTTGTGGTCATAGGTGTTCTGCCCGGCAAGCCGCACGCCGACCGAGATGTTGAGGCCGGTGATCTCACCCGGGCGAGCCTCGGGGGCGACGAGCTTCGTGTCGAAGGTCTGGCTCCGGCCTGGTCCGAGGTTTGGCTCTACCCGGCATCCGGAGGTGCATCGCAAGCCGCCGCCGACCACCACGATGGCCGTTTCGGCCCGGCTTCCGTTGTTGGTGACGCTGAACCGCAGCCGTACCGTCTCGCCGGGCTTCACGTTCTCCGACGACACGCTCAGGATGCGAACGGTCTGCGGGGCGGCCGTCGCTGGTGCCGCCGGCACCGCGAGAGTCCCCCCGGTCAGCGCGATCAATGCGGCCGCTCGGGTCCATCGGACACGTAAGCGCGTCGTCACTTCCAACCACCCTCACCAAGAGCAGGCATCACCGGTCGATGGTGCCGCAGGCCACTATGCCCTGTCGGGGATGGGTTGCACGCCCCACCTCCGACGTCTGGCCGGAAGTCCAACCACGCCCAGGACCGGGTTCTGCGGGCTGACCGGCAGGGTCATTCCAGTGTGGGCAAAAAGACGGAAGAGCTCATCCCTCCAAGCGGCTCAGTCTCGTTTCTGATCACGGGAAGCATGGGAAGTCCGGCTCCGACCGGGCTCTGGCTGGCTTGGGATGGCCAGGAAGAATCTGTGGCAGTACCGGTCCCCCTGATCCGGGCATGGCCCGGCTGACGCCAGCAGGTCGGGGCCGGACCGACGAGGCAGCCGGCTTGGACCATCAGTTTGGAGGTGCCGAACCTCAGCTTGGGAATCAGGCAGATCTGCACCACGGATGGCACCCTGACCTGGCCAACGGCTGCGCTGGGCTTGGATGCGTCGTCTATGTAGGGGCCGTGGCGATGCTAGCGGTGTGGTGGGGCGGGAAGTGGTAGCGCAAATCCCCCAAAGTCGACAGGAGGGCCGACCGCTTCGTCCCGAAGGAATGATCGGCCGTCGTTGAGCTGTGCAAGCAGGCCGGAAGCTGCGGCTCGGATCCACCAGCGTCTGCGGGCGTCCGGTCGTGGTTACCTCCATCGTCACCCAGTTGGTCACTCAGCACGTGGCTCCGACTCACGTTAGTCCGCCACTGGCCAGCCTCGACGTTGCAACTCGTCAACCACTTTGCCAGCACGAAGCGCCCAGAAGATGACCGCCCCGTTGTGGCCCTTTCGCACAAGCCTGACGCCGTCGGCCAGCACAGGGACACGACCGAATCGGGAGATCGATACCAGGTTCGCGCGCGTGACACGGAACTCCCCGAACAGGGACGAAACTGTGAGGTAGCTCGTTCCCACGCGGAGCCGAGCGAACGGCCACGTGGCGTACTTGTTGCTTCTGTACCCCAGTCCCCACGACCGCACATCAGAGTCAACGTAGGCAACGCCCCCGCGCGTGCTGAACTCCTTGTCAATCACCTGCCGATCATCACCGACTCTCGCAACATCCACATGAGACGCCCTCAAGCGTCTTGGCGATCCTCCTGGCCACGCCACACAGACACCTCGACCGCGGATGCTGTACGACAGCAGAAAGGCCACCTCCCGAGCCCGGGAAGCGGCCTCTGACTTGCGGAGCTGAGAGTGGGCGCTGGTATCGAACCAGCGACCTCTTCGGTGTGAACTCTCGGCGATCAGGTTGGGTCGGGCTTGATGGGAGGTCAGACGGCCTACTGGCGCGCCTCTCGGCTCGGTCCGGCTGGCACGGTTGCTGTACTTCGCTGCTGTACTGCTGGCGTCACACGAGGCGCTGGATCCGGACCTTCGGGCGCTCGTTTCTCAGATGTCCATGCTTGTGTTGGCGGACCTGTTCGTCCCAGACCTCCTGGTCGTAGTCCGGGTCCGGTGGGATCCACTTGTGCGAACCGTCGCTGTAGTGGAACTTCTCGTCGCCCGGCCGCAGGATGCTCACCGGAGCCAGCCGAGGAAGCGTCTGTGCAGCACCCCCGCCGGCACCCAGGTCAGGTCCTCGGAGGCCCGCGCCAGCTGGGCACCTAGATAGAGAGCCAGGGAGACCGGAGCGTCAGATACTGGTCGTAGGTCACTCGTCGCCATGGTGGTGTTCTGTCCCGCATCACTGACTCCCTGGAATGCCTCGTCCAAGCCGTCGAGTACCGCCACCAAGGCGTCGACAACGTGCAGCGCTGGATCGACAGCTCACGAGCCGCTTTGAAGACCGCCAGCGCCCACCGCCTTGCCGACGCCGCCCTCAGCGGACAACCCCTGGCCTGGCTCACTCCCCCGCCGCAGGAGTAGGCGTCCAACGCTTGGCGTTGTATTGATCAAGGACGACACGGCGTAGATGTCGCCATCGCTGATATCCGCCGAGACAGGCGCCGCTGAGATGACCGGGGCAGGCGTCGCTAGCGATCGGTCAACGGACAGGTTGGTCGTCGCGCAGCCGCAGTCGCAGCCACCGTCAACGGCGGTATGCCTCAGTGCCCAGCCGGCGAGAGTTGATCGAGCACTACTGCGTTACAGAGCCGGTCATCGACCGTGCCATGCAGGTGCTACGGATCGAGGGCATGACCGAGGCGCTGCCAGGCGTAGGCGTCTTCGTCGCCGAGTAGTTGCATAGCGGCCTGGATCAGGGCAGTGCCACCAGCAAACGCTTCGGTGTGAACACCGTGACGGCCTGACAACCGTTGCCGTCTGTCGCGGTCGTGCGCCTTGGTGCAGGTCGCTGGCGGTCCTGTTCCATTCGTTGCTTCGCCGTATCAGCGAGTTCGCTGCCTTTCTGCTGCGTCGGGCAAGAAGTTGACGCCCTCGGCGAGACTGAGGACGTGGATGCGTGGGTCACTCTGTTCGCGGCCGTTGCTGGTGCTGGGATTGCGATCTTCGGGCAATACATAACTAAGCGAAGCGAAAGCAACGCTCGCTTGACCGAAATCCTTCTCGAGCAGTGTTCTCAGCTCGTGTCAATGTCCGAGGACTTTCGGCATCGGCTGTGGGAGGAACGAGAACTAGGACTTTCCGGACGCGTGGAGGGCTGGGATCTCGGAGCGTCCCGGCTAGCCGCAGCACGCCTACGCATCTTGTGCGGTGACCAGCATGTACTCCAGGCTCTAGACGAGCTGAACTCGTCCGGCAAGGCTCTCGGAGCATACTGGAGGCGGGGAAATATTGACGCCGACGAACTGGATGCCCGCTACGAAAGAGCGAAGACGGCTGCCGAGGATTTCATCACCGCCAGCGCGAAGCTCTTTCGCCTCCGGCGCTTCCGCAGAGTATTAGAGGCACAGCGGGAGCGGTGACCGTGCTCGCGCCAACCCGCCCCAGCGTCCCGGCTTCTGCCCGTGGTCGTTGCTCGGCCGCTGTCATCACGATCTACGCATTACAAGTCAGTCCCCCGGCGCTGGTTCACGCCTGGTCCTCGTGCCGAGCAGGGTGTCTCCGTCCGCAACCGTCCGCTCGTACTCGCTGGCTTGGCTGCTCGACGGGACCCTGCTCCTGCGCTGCATGCGCCCCGTACCTCACGCTCTGCCCTCGGCGGAACGCCGTCGGTATCGGCAGCCATGCCCGTGGCTCTCAAGCGCCTCCCCTAGCTCCGGAAGCGTCAAGGAAACCGGTAGGGCAACGTGCCAGTGTGCGGCCGGAGAGCCGAACCCCGTCGGACCGCAACCCTACGATCGGTCGCGGGAAGCCGGCAGTACAGGGCACCTTGGGGCAGTTGACTGATGGGAGCCGACGTGACCGAGCGCGTCTGCGCGCTTGACGGATGCACGAGGAAGCAGTTGGCGCGCAGCCTGTGTCGCACGCACTACGAGCGTCAGCGACGCCACGGCGATCCGCTGCACGTGGGACGCCCAGGTCGGCGAGTTGGTCCTCCGGCAGAGCCATGCCGACTGGACGACTGTGATTCCCCTGAAGAGTCCTTCGGGCTCTGCGGGATGCACTACGCGCGCTACCGACGCTGGGGGGACCCCTTCTGGGCCGGAGAGCGAGTCGACGAGGAGACGAAGCGTGCGCGCCGCCGCAAGGCCAAGCACCCGTGCCGGCACTGCCAGGCTCAAATCCCGGCGAACCGCATCTACTGCGATGTGCGCTGTCAGCGAGCAGCCCGGCGTCCGTGTCGAATTGAAGGCTGCACGAATGCTTCGGTGTCAGCGGGGCTGTGCGCCGGTCACCGGCATCATCAGCGCCTGAGGGGTGAGTTCGGCCAGCTCCGCCAGCATCGTGAAGCCCTAGCCACTCTCGAACGGGATCCAGAAGGCCGGAAGTTCTGCGCTGTCTGCGACACCTGGAAACCAGAGGAGTCCTTCTCCGCCAATCGCAGTTGCCCCGATGGCCTAAATCGCATGTGCCGGGAGTGTTGGTCTCACCGAAACAGGCTGCGGAAGTACGGCATATCCCCCGAGTTGTACAAGCAGATGTTCGTGGCCCAGCAGGGCCAGTGCGCCGTCTGCGAGGGGCGCGCCGGTGACGGCAAGCCGCTCTACGTCGACCACGACCATCGGTGCTGCCCAAGTCGTGACAAGACCTGCGGAGAGTGCATCCGCGGCCTACTGTGCTGGCGTTGCAACCTCGGCATCGGCCAGTTTCGCGACAGCATCCAGATCCTTGCGAGGGCTACCAGCTATCTACGTCGCTACGAGCGGGACGCGACGAGATGACCGGCTTCCGGTCGGCCGCCGGGTATCTCTCTCCTCGACGGCCAAGCCACCACGACAGACGCGGAATCCGGGCTGGATCCTCGCTCGGCAGCGGCTCATTGCTGCCGGTCGCCTACAGGAGAGCCGACCACCTCGAGGCGTTCGAAGATGTAGTAGACGGGGACAGCGCCGATGATGGCCAGTGCCACCGGCGGGCTGACGAACGCGACGGCGATCGCGGCCAGGTACAGGACCGACGCTGCCCCGAACCGCAGCCGCGCCTTCCAACGGGCCCGCCGCGGCAACGGCTGCTTGAGCCGCCCGGAACGCAAGGTCCATTCGAAGATCCCGGCGAAGCTGAGCCCCATCCCCATGAAGGCAGCCGCATACAGAAGCACCGCTACCCGGGCGTCCTGCCCGCCCAGTGCGAGGTACTTGGCCACCGTCGCCGTATCTACCGGGATGAGGACGACGAACAGCAGCAGGACGAGGTTGAGGAGGGCCAGGGTCCGGTCGACGACGGCGACGTTCTTGACGAGGGCGTGATGGTTGATCCAGATGAGCCCGATCGTGGCGAAGCTGATCAGGTAGGCGACAAATGCAGGCCAGTGGTCGGCGACTTGATGCAGGAGCGGGCCATGACCCGGGCCGGCCACCGCCAGGTTCAACGCGAGTAGCGTGATCGCGACCGCGAAAACGGCATCGCTGAATACCTCCAGCCGAGTTCGGCTCACTCCACAGTTCTACCGCAACACCGCGACCTGCCAGGGGGCTTTGGCCCGGTCAGCTACCGCCGGGCTCGGCCGTCGCAACCCACCCCGGGCTGAGCCCAGCATCCTCCGCACTGCGTGTCAGACGTTGAAGCGGAACTGCGGCCCGTGATCGGCTCACCAGCGGGAACAGGCTCGGCACCTGCTCACACGGCCTACTTCTCCGGCGAACTGTGGCGGCGTACCAAACAGGCCATCGACCGTCACCTCGCCGCCCTCTGCCGCCGACGCCGCATCCCATACGTCCAGGTCGTCACCGGCTGTGGCACGAGACCGGACTCGTGTTCACCACCCGCTACGGCACACCCATCGAGCCACGCAACTTCCAGCGGTCGTGGCAGGCGAGGTGCGAGAAGACCAACGTCACGCCGATCACCGTCCACGACGCCCGCCGCACCTGCGCCACGCTGCTCGCCGACCTCGACGTCCACCCGAGAGTCGCCATGCAGGTGCTGAGGCACGCCCGTCTCTCCGTGACGATGGAGATCTACACGCAGGTATCCAACAAGGCGACCAGAGATGCGCTCAAGCGCCTTGGCGATTCTCCCGGCCACGCCACACAGACACATCGATCGCGGCTACTCCACGCAAGCAGAAAGGCCACCTCCCGAATCCGGGAAGCGGCCTCTGACTTGCGGAACTGAGAGTGGGCGATGCTGGTATCGAACCAGCGACCTCTTCGGTGTGAAACAGGACGCCGCACCGACTCTGACCTGCGGAAACGTAGAGCCGCAGGTAGGGGCGGGTGCAGTTGTGCGCCGTTCGGCACCGTTGGACGCAGTTCAAGGCCGTTCAGGGCACCCTGCTGCTCCCAGTCTGCTCCCCCTATCCGGGTGCCCCCCTTGTAAGTCACGGGCAGCACCAGCAATACAGATCATCGCCCGCGTCTCGCGCGCGCTGAGCAAGGGCGGCAATCTTCTCGATCACAGGCAGCATCTCGTCGTCAGACAGTGGCCCACACGCCAGCTCCTCGATCCGCCCCCATTGCCCCGACAACTCCAGCACCTGGGCGTTGCTGATAGAGGCGAGGATGTCCCGCGCGGCCCGGTCCAGCGACATCAGCCACGGTCCGTCCTGCTCGTCCCCGCTCCACAACAACTCAAGGTCGACCAGGCTCACATCCCAGTCGACCTCTCGAACGAAGCTCACCAGCTTGCCGAGGGACACGGTCGGCTCGATGCCCTTCAGATCAACCGCATCCACAGCTACGCCGCTGGGGCTGACAGCGAACGGCCCGCCCTCGAAATCCTTCATCAACCCGACAGCCGCAGCGTCGTCCTTGGCCCGGAGGTAGTCGTACAGCACACCCATGGCACGCACTTCACCACAGGGCTACGACAGCGGAGGCCCCACATCCGGGGGTACGTCAGGATGCAGGTCCAGCGGTGCAATGGCGGCGCTGCCGTGGTGCGGGGCAGGTGACGATGTCCCAGGGCCCCAAGGGCGACCGCGGCCAAACGCACAGTTATCGTGTTCGACGTGAACCTCGCGGATCTTGTGATCGACGCGGCCAGCACAGATTCGGCGGCCTGAACGCGCGCGTGCATGTCCAGCTGATCGGGCGGGTGGATGGGTTCCGGGTGGGAAGGGGCTGGACCGTGGGTATCGCGTGGCGCGAGTCGCCGGAAGCGCTGGTCGGGCTGCTACGCCGTCAGAACCTGACTCCGGACCGGGTGGACAACGTCGAGGCGGCGTGGAAAGCGTTCCGCGACTTTCTTGCCCGGCCGGTCGACGGCTTGGAGCCAGGGCCGGACAGCGACGCCGATGGCTTCATTGTTCAGTGGGGCCGGTACAGCTGGCACGACCGGCTTCCCAGCCTGAGCTTCACCCGGCAGTTCGCCGTCGATGTGCGGGGAACCTGGACCGAGACCGACTGGTACCAACCAGAGATCTGGCAGGTGAGCCTGGAGTTGGTCTTCCCAGACGCACCCGCGCTCGCCGACCTAGACCGGCTCAACGTCCAGAACACCGGGTTCGACTTCAGTCCACCCGGTCCGGAGCGAGACCATGCGATTGGTGAAGCGGAGTGGGAGGTGCAGCACCACCCGATATTGCAAGCACTTTGGGCGAGCACCCCCTTGCGCAGCGCCGTCACGCTGGACCGCGCAGACTAATCACCCAAACGCCCCAGCCGCATCCGGCTCCGGTGACCCGCGCATTGCTCGAGTGCACGGTAATCGACAGTTGCGGGTGGTCTCGTGGTGGCAGCCTCATCGCCTGGCGGCCGGCTGGACAGTGTCCGGGCCGCCGGTGTGCGGCGTCGGGAGGTAGCCGGGGTACGGCTGCGGCAGTGCCGCCGCGCAGGCCGCGGAGCATGCGTTTACCAGCAACGGCAAGACGTCGGCGGCGACCAGGCCAGAGATCGGGACTTGGCGAAGCTCACCGTCAACCGGCCCATCGCAGACGCTGCAGGTTCGCACCGCGTCGCAGCCCCACACGTCTGGGTCGAGCGCGGCGAAGTCCGCCTCTACCGCACGGGTCACTGCCCGCAGCCGCGGAAACGGCGGACGGAACTTGAAGTTGCCATAGAGGACGCGCGTCTCACCGTGCTGTCGGCTAGCTTCGTGCACCTGGTCAGCTCATACGGGTACCAATGCAGCCGGTGGGAGGTGTACGGATCGAAGACCTCGAGGCTGGTCATTGACCCAATCTTGGGCGGGATGCGAACCAGATTCGTGCCGTAGAGCACCAGACGTTTGACGGCGGTCAGCTTCGCGATCGTCGCCGGTAGCGTGACGATTTGCCGCCGCTCAGGAGCAGTCAGCTCCACGAACGGCTTGAACACCGTCCGCCCATCCGCTGCGGCCTCGTCGATCAGCGCCAGCAGATGCCGCCAGCCCGCCGCCTCGGTGTCCTGACGGTCCCCGTGGAAGACGACGCTGTTCGGCCGGGTCGCGACCGAGTGGCCGACGCAGCGGCAGTGGTCGCGGGCCGGACCGCCCGCATTGGGTCCGACCGCATCCGCGAAGCGATTGGGAAACAGATGCGGCGTGATCTCGTTCGCGTCCACGCCGAGGACCCTATCGGCACCCATCGGCCGCTTGCGCGCTGTCATCGGCTACTGCAGAAAGCGCGACGTGCTCTCGGCTGGCCGCAGCAGGCGGAAGGTCGCCACGGCTCTGATGGTTCCAGGCAGGTTCCGGCCTCGGCAGGTCGGGGCCGAGCACACCGACCGGGCTGGCGATCGGTGGACGCAGCCCTCAGCGGACGCCAGCCAACCCCGGGGCAGACAATCGGAAGCGCCACGAAGAACAACGTTCCGACAGCGGAGCTCGGGTTGTTCCTGCAACTGACGTTGAGCGACTACCGTCAGCGCGTGCTCGATCCCACGATCATCTTCGACACCTCCGGTCCTCTGGAGAGCCCGCTCACCGACGAGGTTCTACGGGAGGTGGAAGCGCAACTCGGGCGCAAACTACCCGCCGCGTACGTCGACCTAGCCCGGCGACACAACGGCGGACTGTTGGCTCGTAACGCCCACCCCTCGCCCAGCCGAACCTCCTGGTCCCCAAGCCACGTAGCGGCGTACACACTGGCGGCGATCGGACGGACCGCTCCCTTCAGCCTGTGCGGCGAGCTCGGGAACGCGTTCTGGATAGCGGAGTGGGGCTACCCGGACATCGGCATCTACATCGCCGACTGCCCCTCAGCGGGCCACGACATGATCGCCCTCGACTACCGATCCTCAAGCACACCGACGGTCGTGCACGTCGACCAGGAATGGAATTACCAGATCACCGTCCTCGCCCCCGACTTCGAGACGTTCCTGGTCGGCCTCGTCGACGAAACCGACTTTGATGGGGACGATTGATCGCCCGGTCGGCACCTACCCCAGCGATCCTGAGTGCAGAGTCTGACCCGTCACTGACGCCTTCGGTCGCCGAAGAGGTCCTGAGCCTGAAGGGCCTGGTCAAGGCGCTCCCCATGGGATCGGTGTCTCGGATGACGGAACTGCGGAGGACTCCAGCAAGCTCACCCGCAACGCTCCACATCAATCTGCAACACGCCTGCAGACGTGGCCTCAGGCGAACCCAGACGCCGACCGGCGCCAGCCATCCCGGGAGCCCAACGCCTGACCACTTCGACCTCTACTGGGAGGTCACGCCGCACCGCTGCACTGCATCACTACAGGTCACAGCCATCGTCTCTCTCCGGCGTCGGTGAGCACTTCGGGCGCGGAAACCACTTCGCCAACCTGCACCCAATCTGCTCCCTGTTGCAAGGCCAGGCCCACCAACAGCTCCTTACCGCCTTGACCTGCGCACACTCCCCTGCCAGGCCACATAAAATCTTGTCGACCGCTGTGCAGAACCGTAGAGCACTCCGCGGGAAACAGGACGCCGCACCCGCTCTGACCTGGGTAAACGTGGAGCCGCAGGCAGGGGTGGGTGCAGTTGAGGAACGTTCCATGCCGTTGGGCGCAGTTCAATGCTGTTCAGGGCACCCCGTTGCTCCCAACCTGCTCCCCAAACCGGGCTCGCAGTAGCCGGCGGCGTATGCGGATCCGCTGGGCGGCGCCCCCACGTCTTGAGCGCCGGCATCGGCGGTCGGGCTGGTGTCGCGCTCGATCGCGGACGGATCTATGCCGGCTCGCGCACGCCGCCGGCGTTGCCACCATCGTCCGGCATCGGCTCAGCCGGGGCTTCGGGCAGTTCGTCCGGCGCGCCAGGCAGAAGGACGCCCGCGTCGTCGGGCACCGGTTCACGCGGGTCGATAGGCGGATACTGTTCGGGGTCGAGATCCGGTCCAGTCATCAGGCGAGTATCCGTCGTCTTCCGGACTGCCGCTCGTCGGGCCCGCGAGCCGGACGGCCTTCCCCTCGCCTTAGGCGACTGCCGGCACTGATCCGTCGGCTGCCTGTCACCTCGGGCGGTGCTCATCGGCGTCGGCCAGAGCCCACTCGCCCCGATGGCCACGTGCCCCGGAGGTCAACCAATCCGGCGCGGGGTTGCTCGTCGGCTGAAGTGCCTGGCATGATCCGGACATGATCGAAAGAATCGAGTCCTCTGTCCGCCGGTGAGCGTGACACCCGAGCCTGGGCTGCTCGGACCTCAGCTGTCGTTATTTGATCATGCGTTGCGAATGCATCGCGAGGATCCCGACGAGCCTCTTCTCCGTGACGGTGAGCCATATCCGGATGAGGAACAGCACCGAGGTCGGAAGTCCCGTCCTCGAGAGCCGGAGGATCGGCGCCGCAGCGGTGCTGATGTCGCCGCCGTTTTGGATACGCATTTCGCTGATCCGTCCGCCGTTCCAGGCGATCTTGCCGAAGCGTTCCATGACCTCTATGTTCCGATCCATCCCAATGAACACATCGCGGCTGCTGCCTGTCGCGTGGACGCCGAACGTGTCCGAGCGACCGGTCGCTGGCTTGTCCAGCACGCGACCGATCGCTGCGCTGCGACTGTTGGTCTGGCGTTGCTGACCACCGTATGGGATGACGACGACATCGAGTTGATCAAGACGATCGGCTTGTTGTCGAACCGCTTCGGCCCGCTGGCCGCCCGCGCGCTGGAACGGCGGTTGTGGTGTGGCGGCTCGGACGCATTGCTGTGGCTGGCCGAGCGGGTGACGGGCTGGGGAAGGGTCTATGTCGTGGAGTCCTTGTGCACGGTCGGCAGCACCGCGGCGCGGCCGTGGATGCTGCGGCGTGCCTGCGATGGCGACTACCTCAACCGATACTTCGCCGGAAGGGTCGCCACTGCGGCGCACCTGCATGAGGCGATCACCGCTGCGAATCCTGACAGCGAGTTGGTCGATCACACCGGCCTGCTGCTGACCATCATGGCCGACAGCAGCGGCACGGGCATCACGCTCGAGCACTATCCGCCCGCCTCCGCCGTCCTAGAGGCCCACTGCGAACATGCCGGCCGTCTAGAGCCATCGGTAGAGCGTTTCGTCATCGCCGCGCAATTGGCTGAGCACTTGCGACGTTCAGCGTCGGAACGAATAGCTTGGCCCAAGGGCGGACGAGAGCGCGTTCTGGGCGGCTATCTCTCCCTGCTCGATCGCGACGACTGGTGCACGGTCGCTCGCGCTGGGCTGGCCGCCGATGATCACCGTGTTACCTGGCTAGCCGGAGCGCTGGCACCATGCCTTGGGCTTCGAGCGTTCACCCTCAACGACAAGTAGCGCCCGGAGGGGAGGCTGGCGGGAAGCGTGCACGGTCTCCCGCCAGCCTGTCGCCGGTCGTCCTCTTGTCGGTCTTGTACTGGTTCGACTCGGATGACGGGCCGCCGGGTCCTGGCGTTAATCATGGCCGCGTCTAGCACGCGAAGATCGAATGCACTGACATCGGGCATGAGCGGACGCCGCCCAACTGTCGACCGGGAGCACCCATGGCTGACCTCTTCGGGTTCGCCGAAGGGGTCACCACAGAGGATGCGCTGGCCACGGCGTCGCGAGTGGGATCGGTGTCTCAGATGACGGAACTGCGGCGGACTCCAGCAAGCTCACCCGGAACCCTCGACCAGCGGCATGAAAGTGCGTTGTGTCCTGAGTGTGGGTGGTCGGCGTGAGCGCGGCTGCGATGACCGTTGCGTGGCGCAGTATGTCCCCTGATCGAGTGGCTCGACGATGTCTGGTCTCGGGCACACGCCGTGCAGATTGTCGAAGGTGGTGAGGACAGCGGTCCTCTTGCCGGTCGTGAAATTCTGGCCGAGCTCCCAGATGCCGGGTCGGTTGACGCGGCGCGCGTGTTGGCCACGACGGGTCGCTTCATCGGTGACGTCTGTCGTTGTCACGGCGGGCCGACGATCGTGCTCCGCGATGTGGCGGGCGCGGTGCTCGCCAGCGCTGGTTTGCATGGCCACGGCTCGGTCAGCTGGGAGCGGTCGCGGTTCCGTAACGAACTCGTCGTGGCAGATCCTGGGTCGCTCCACCTGTTTCTGGCGGGGCTCGGTGTACCGGATCAGCTGGCGTCGTTCCTGGCACCCTTGGCCGACCTGCTGAATCTGCAGGAGGACCGCCCGCAGTTCCGGCCCGCCGGGCGCGAGGGCAAGCGGTACCTGATTGAACGTGGGGTTCCTAGCGTGCTGCATCCCGTGTTGGTCGCCGTCACCGGTCAGCAATGCGGCGAGCTGTCCGACACGGCGCTGCTCGGCCTTGCTCAGCGAATTGCCGTCGGTGACGTGTAGCGCCCACGGAGTTGGGCAGGGGCCCTCGTGGGCGGTGTCCGGACAGAGCGTCTCGACCAGACGGTCAGTCAGGGCATCGACCTCGCTGGCGGAGGCGATCACAGGGATGGTGATCCGCCATAGCTGGGCCCGGACGCCACCTGTCTCAGGAGTGGTCATACGCGGCATCTCCAAATGTTGGCGTGGAGGCCGGCACCGGCTCAGCAAGCCAGCGCCGGCCTCGCCTACAAGCCCGGGTCAGCTAGACGGAGAGGGTGATCAGGGCCCACATCCGCACCAGCTGCCATAGGTGCCCCGCCAGACCTGGCTGTAGAAGAATAGACCCCCGGACCATCGGTTCCAGCGGCATCTTCTGGCGCCGCTGACCGACCGATCTTCTGCTGGCCGGGGCGCCGAACGTCGGAGCCCCGGCCAGTGGCCGTTGTGGTTTCTCAGCGGTCGGTCGGTTGCATCCGGACAAGAACCGGAGTCACCCGGTGGTCGCGGAGGTCCGTTCCGACCGGTGATCCACGACAGTGGCTGGTGGGATAGGGGCGTGCGGGTCGAGCCGGCGTTGGAGTCGTCGCAGCGGGGCGGGGGCCCACCAGTTGGCTCGCCCGGCGAGGCGCATGAATGCCGGCACCAGGATGGCGCGGATGATGGTCGCGTCGATCAGGATCGCGATCGCGATGCCGATGCCGATCATTTGGAGGTACATGACCCTGCCGGTGGCGTAGAGGGAGAACGACACGGCCAGGATGACGGCGGCAGAGGTGATCAGGGGAGCACTACGCTGCAACCCCTCCAGCACCGCTCGGGTGTTGTCGCCGGTGGCCTCGTACCGTTCCTTGATCCGGGAGAGCATGAACACCTCGTAGTCCATGGATAGTCCGTAGGCGACGCAGAACATCAGGATCGGGAAGGCGGGGTCGAGAGTGCCGATCGGCGTGAAGCCGAGCAGTGACGAGAACGCTCCCCCTTGGAAGACGAACACCAGCGCGCCGAACATGACGGAGAGGCTGAGCAGGTTCAGCACGGTGGCCTTGACCGGGATGAGCAGACTGCCCGACATCAGGAACAGCAGCACGAACGTGATGGCGAGGATCAGCGCGGCGACCAGCGGCACCCGTTCCATCAAGGTGGAGCGGAAGTCGGTCAACTCGGCCGGGTACCCGCCGACCAGCACGCGCTCGAACGGCGCCGGCTCGGCCCGGATCCGCTCGACGAGTTCGGAGACCTCGGTGCCGGCGAGCACGTGGCGGGTCGGGATCGCCTCCAGACGGGTGCCCGTGGCACTGGTCAGCCGTTCTGGTTTCGGTGCCGGGCGTGCCAGCGTACCGTCGACGAAGACGCCGACGGCCGAGTTGACCTGCGCGATGCCGTCGATGCGCGAGAGTTGGGCGGCGTAGTCGGCGGCCCTGGCGTCCGGGCGTCCGGCTGGGGCGAGGATGTGAATGGCGTCGTTCGCCTCCTGGGCGAAGTTGGCGCGTAGCTCGTCGTACGCCTGGCGGGTGGACGCCGACGGCGGCAACACCCGGTCGTCGGGCAGGCCGATCCGCAGCCCCAGCGCCGGCGCGCCGAGCACCGCGATCAGGACGAGCCCGGCGGTGCCGAACAGCAGCGGCCGTCGCATCACGCGGGCACCGAAGCCGTACCAACGCCGGCCACTGGCCGCGCCGGGCGAAGCGCCGCGGGGCATCGCCCGGGGGCCGAGCACGGCGAGCGCCCCGGGCAGCAGGGTCAGCGCGCCGAGCACCGCCATCGCGACGACCAGGACGCCCGCGTAGGCGAAGGAGCGCAGGAATGGGTACGGGAACACGAGCAGCGCCGACAGGGAGGCGGCGACCGTGAGCCCGCTGAAGATGACGGTACGGCCGGCGGTGCGGACCGTCGTCGCCACCGCGTCTGGTGTCCGCGCGCCGGCGGCCAGTTCTTCGCGGAACCGCGCGATGACGAAGAGGCTGTAGTCGACGCCGAGACCGATGCCCATGACCAGCGTGATGTTGGCGGCGAACGTCGACACCTCGGTGACTCCGGCCAGCAGTCGGAGCCCGGCCAGGGTGCCGAACACGGCGAACAGTCCGATGCCGAGGGTGAGCAGGGCCAGCCGTACCCGCCGGTACAGCGCGAACAGCAGGATGACCATCAGGGGAATGATCAGTATCTCCGCTCGAACGAAGTCCGTCGTCGCCTGCTGGCTTATCTGGGCGGACGCCGCCTCCGCGCCGGCCACCTGCACGTCGATCGTCTCTGAGGTGTGCGTGAATGCGGGCAGCAGCCGTTCCCTGATCTCCGCGCGCGCGGTCGTGGCGTCGCCTTCGACGTGAGCGAGGACCAGCGCCTGCCGGCCGTCCGAGCCGCGCAGCATCGGGTCGCCCCCCTCCGTCCAGTACGACCACACGTCGGCGACGAGTGGTCGGCTCCGCAGGTCGTCGGAGAGTTGCTGAGCGGCGGCGCGGGTCGCCGGGTCGTCTACGGTACCGCTGTGGGCGGTGATCAGCAGGATGAGGTTCGCGTTACCGGTGTCGAAGTCCCGGCGCAGCACCTCCTGGGCGTGAACCGACTCGGTGCCGGGCGCCTCCCAACGGCTGAGCACCAGGACGCCCATGGCGCCGGCCCCGACAGCGGCAAACGCCAGGGTCACGATCAGACCGGTGACGAGCGTGAGCCGACGATGGCGGGCAACGTACGCGCCCAGCCGGTGCAGTGGTGACATGCACGGTCCTCTGCTAAAGTCAAAACACGAGCGGTCGCCCGTATTTTGACAATACGAGCGACCACTCGCGTTAGTCAAGGCACTGTCGCAACGCGAAGGGGTACGGGTGACTGAGGCGCATTCGGTCAAGCGGCAGGCACGGGGGCGGCAGCGGATCGCCGACATCCTCGACGCGGCGCTCGCCCTGTTTGCACAGAACGGGTACGAGGGGACGAGTACCAACGCCATCGCCGCCCGTGCCGGCATCTCGCCCGGTTCGCTGTATCAGTTCTTCCCAAACAAGGAAGCGATCGCGGAGGCGCTCTCCGCCCGGCTGCTAGAGCAGATGCGGGCCGCGCACTCCTCGGCGTTCGACCTGGCGCAGGTCGCCGACCTGACGTTGCCCGAGCTGATCGATCGGATGGTGGACCCGCTCATCGCGTTCAACCTGGCAAACCCGGGTGCGAAGGCACTGATGGCGAACACCGACCTGCCGGCCCGCCTGCAAGGGGCGGCGCGTCCGCTGCAACAGGCGGTGGTCGACAGGGTAGCGGCTATCATCGGAGCCCGTTCCCCCCAGCTGCCCGCCGCCGAACGGAACCTCGCCGCCATGGTGGCGGTGCGCATCGTCGTGGCCATGATGCCGCCCATCGTGGCGGCACAGGGAGCCGAGCGGAACGCCCTGATCGCGGAGCTGAAGAAGGCGCTGCACGGCTACGTCCTCCCGGTCGAGGCCCCCTGACGCAGAGCTACGATGCCCCGCACCTCAGCCAAGGGCTCTCCACTCCGCTCACCGCACCGGAGGGCCCGACGACTACCCGCCGCCCGACAGGCTGTTCGCGCACCCGAGGCCCATCAACGCCCGACCGCTCTCGTCACGGCCCAGGACCGACGCTGACCCGATCGCCAGCCGTGCCGATATCCGCTTATGTTCGATATGCAGGTGATCGTGAGGCTCAAAATTGTGGCGCGAAGCGCCCCGATCACTCTGCATATCAGGCGTTATGCGGCCCGCCAGGGCGAAGGTGATCGAAGATCACCCACATAATGCCGATGAGCGGATATTGGATCATGCGCAGCGTGTGAGGCTGTCGACGCCCCTTGCGGCTCTGGACAAGCGGGCTGTCAGAGGGCTGACGATCGAGTATTGGCCAGGTGGCGGTTAAGCAGCCGTCATCGGTTTCGCGTCGATCTTCGCGGGCCAGGCGAGCATAGCGGCTTCGGCGACGGCGAGAAGCTCATCCGTGCTGGCGCCGTCGCGCGCGTGCTGGGACATGCCCTGCAGGATGACGCCGACGAGGACGGCTAGACGGTCGGCGTCGGTGCCGGCGGGCAGCCGGCCGTCGGCGACGTCGGCCTTGATCCGCTTTCGCAGCGCGGTGATGTTGGCGGCCCGTTGGGCGCGCAGCAGGTCGGTGATGTCAGCCGACGCTGCGGTGCAGTTGACGGCCGCGCTGATGACGAGGCAACCAGGTGGATGCTCGGGCCGGGTGTACTCCACCGCGGCGGCGCGTAGCGCGCGGGCGACACCGTCGCGCACGGACTCCTCCGCCGCGAGTGCCGTCGCGAAGAACGCGCCGTGAGTCTGCTGATAGCGCTCGACCACCTCGCGGAACAGAGTCTTCTTGTCGCCGAACGCCGCGTAGAGGCTGGGTGGGGTGATGCCCATGGCTGCGGTGAGTTCGGCCACCGACACCGGCTCGAAGCCGCGTTGCCAGAACTCGTGCAGCGCCGTCAACAGGGCCTGGTCCCGATCGAAGGCTCGGGGTCGGCCACGCCGACGGGGACGATCATTGGCCATTGACACATTCTATAGCGCTCGCTAGCCTGATGCCAAGAAATACATAGTGATTACTACAGAAAGGTCGGACGGCATCATGGCACTGCTCAACGGCAAAACCGCTCTGGTCACGGGCGGCAGCCGAGGCATCGGTCGGGCAATCGCCACACGACTCGCGGCAGACGGCGCTCTCGTCGCCGTCCACTACGGCACCAACGAGGCAGCCGCGAACGACACCGTCACCTCCATCACCGAAGCCGGCGGCCGCGCGTTCGCGGTCCGCGCTGAACTGGGTGTACCCGGCGACGCGCAGGCGCTGTGGTCCGCCTTCGACGCCGGCCTCACCGAATCCGGCGCCGAACCGGGCGTCGACATTGTGGTCAACAACGCCGGCATCGCGAGCTCCAACGACCTGGCCAGCACGACCGAGGCCGAATTCGACAAGATCTTCGCCGTGAACGTGAAAGCCCCGTTCTTTATCCTTCAGCAGGCCCTGAACCAGTTGCGGGACAAAGGCCGGGTCATCAATATCTCCTCCGGCACCACCCGCATCGCCGCACCCGCGATCATCACCTACTCGCTGACCAAGGGCGCCATCAACACTCTCACCTTCACCCTCGCCAAACAGCTCGGCGAACGCGGTATCACGGTCAACTCGGTGGTCCCCGGCATCGTCGACGTGGACAGCAACGCCGTCTGGCTGCGGGACAACCCTGAACAACTCGCTTTCTGGGGCTCCTTCTCCGCGTTCGACCGGGTCGGCCAACCCGCCGACATCGCCGACGTGGTGGCCTTCCTCGCTTCCGACGAAGCCCGCTGGGTCACCGGCCAGCATCTCGACGCCACCGGCGGCGCACACCTGTGACACATCCCTATGCGGAGACGCCGCATTGCGAGGACTGTGGAGATCCGTCGGCCAGCACGTCCGGCCGGCCCTCAGTACCCGGCACTTCGTGATTCTTGCGCCCACACGCACGCTCGATCAGGTGCGACCCGGTTCGTGATCCTGGTCGGACTGCGTCGAGGAGGACGTCGAGGACAGCCAGCGTCGTAACATTGCGCGCACGGCGGCCGCAGGTCGCCTGCCTGCGGACACAAGGGGAGCATCGGGTTAGGAAACCGATGCTCTAGCCCTGGGCGCTGGACGGTCATCTTTCGCGAGCACAGGCAGGCCAATCATGGCGCTTGCACTACCAGCTCCGGTCGCGGACCCACGACGCGAACGCCGGCCGACCCGAACCCACGCCCGCCACTTGAACCGCACTTCCTGACTATTTGCCGCACCTGCTGGCTGGCATCACAGAATCTGGTCCGGACAGCGTGGACGGTTCACAAACTACCGTGGCGGCCTCACTCAACAAAGGCCGCGGCATGGGTCAGTTGCTCATCCCATGGCTGATCGGCAGCAGGCACAGCGCCGAACAGGCAGAGCAGTGGCTTAATGAGCTTCCCGGATGGACCGCGACGGACCATCAGGTCTTGGACGACTTCGCGTCAAGGATCACAACAACGTGGTCCGCCAGGTCCCGGCAAAGCACCGAGACCTGGGTACACGACCTCGCAAAGGGACCGGCGAGTGGGCGGACCACCGGACCGTCTGCAATCAGTCGGCCCGCGAGCCGGGACCCGGGGCACCCTCTCGTGATGTGGACACCGGTCGCGCCGAGACACAACCGCGCTGCTCCCAATCTGCTCCCAATATAAGCGGCACATGCAGCAAAGCCCGTTACCGACTATCTCGGTAACGGGCTTCTGACCAGCACAAACTGAGAGTGGGCGATGCTGGTATCGAACCAGCGACCTCTTCGGTGTGAACGAAGCGCTCTCCCACTGAGCTAATCGCCCTCAGCGCCCATGACTCTACCCGATCGTGGAACCGGACCGGAAATCCGGGGTCAGTGCGTCGCGAGGTACCGCATCGCCTCGGCGACCACGTCGATGCCGAGGCTGTACTTGAGGGACAGCCAGACCACCGTGGCCACGAAGACCAGGCCGACGGAGCCGAGGACAATTCGCACCAGTAGCGACTGTCCCGTCACCCAGCGTGTCCATCCGTGGACGTGGCGGCGGGTGAAGCCGAGCAGCCGGCGCGCCCAGTGGTATTCGACGGCCCAGATGCCCAGGCCGGCGATCACCAGCAGCCAGCCCGGCCCGGGGAGCGGGATGAGGGCGATGCCGATGGTCACCACCAGCGCCCCGGCGATCGTGATGAAGATCTTGAGTGCGATCCGGCCGGTGGGGTTGGCGCGGATCAGGTCCAGGGTCAGCGAGATCCGCTCGCGCCAGCGGGGGCGGCGCGGCTGATCCTGCACGGCGATTCCGCCGCCACGACCACCGGCATCGGCACCGCTACCGCGACCTGCGCCGGCGTCACCACGACCGGCGCCATCGCCGCCGGGACGACCGGCGTCGGACGCCGGCCGACCGGCCCGTTCGGGCTGCTCCATCGGCACTCCGTACCCCCGCTTTTCGGCTGCTCGGACCGCGACTTTTGGCGGGCCGGGTGCCGCCGCCGGATCCACTGAGGATTGCTTCGTCACCATTTCACCCCCCAGTGTCGCTCGGGCCCGTCACTGCAACGGCCGACTGGACGTTACCGGAGTAAGTCGACGACTGAGCCACCCGATACCGGGCGGGATCACGCACTGGGCAGAACCGGAAATCCTACATGAATGCTCACATTCACGCGGCCTTTCCGTCCCCCTTCCCACCACTGGGTGAAGTCAGCGTATGGCGGAGCGTAGCCAGGAGTAGCACCTGAGTATGGGAAAAGCGGGACACGCGCGTTCCGCAGCGGTGCCGGGGGGAGAACGTCCATGAGTGTCATCCGACCGACGACCGTAGAGGTCGAGACGTCGCTAAGGCTCGTCGCACCTGACGCCACCGCCTTGCCGGTGCGTGCCAGTCTGCGTTACGACCCTGCTGACCCGTATGCGGTCCATGTCCTGTTCCATGCCGAATCGGCCGGGGGCGAGGCGGTGAGTTGGTCGTTCGCACGCGAACTTCTGGTCACCGGCCTGGACGAGCCGGCCGGCATCGGGGATGTGCGGGTCTGGCCCTGGGCCACACCGCGCGGCGACTTCGTCGCGCTGGCCCTCTCGTCACCGGACGGCAACGCCCTCTTCGAGGTGCCGCGCAGCGTCCTGGTGCGTTTCCTTCGACGGACCTACGTCGTCGTCCCGCGCGGCCGTGAGGCCGAGCACCTGGACGTCGACACGGCGGTGAACCGGCTGCTCGCCGGTCGCTGACCGCCCAGAACGAGCAACACCGGCCACACCGGGGCCGCGCGGATCTGCCGAGTCCGCGCGGCCCCGGCACACCAGCCCCCAGGGGTACGCGGACAGCCCGCCCCGGGTCGGCCGGTGCTCAGCCGTGCGTGGTGATGCCGCCGTCGACGGGAATGACCGCGCCGGTGAGGTAGGCGCCGGCGCGCGACGAGAGGTAGATGGCGGTGCCGGCCATGTCGTCGGGGCGTCCGATGCGACCCAGCGGCACCTGCTGCTCGATGGCGGCCCGGCTCGCCGGGTCGTCGAGCGCGAACGCCATCATCTTGCTCTCGAACGGGCCGGGCGCGATCGCGTTGACGGTGATCTGCTCACCGGCGAGCTGGTGGGCGAGGCTGCGGGTGAGCATGTGCACGGCCGCCTTGGTGGCCGAGTACGCGTACACCTCCATCATCGGCACCCGGATGCCGTCGATCGACCCGATGTTGATCACGCGGGCCGGGTCGTCGGCGCTGGCGGCGGCGCGCAGCGCCGGCAGCAGCGCGGTGGTGAGTCGGAAGACGGCCTTGACGTTGACCGCCCAGAGCTTGTCGAACGCGGCCTCGGGGTAGTCCTCCAGCGGCGCGCCCCAGGTCGCGCCGGCGTTGTTGACCAGCACGTCGAGGCGGTCGAAGCGCTCGCGTACGGCGGCGGCCAGCGTTTCGGCACCGGCGTCGTCGCTGAGGTCGGCGGGGATGGCCTCGCAGCGGCCCTCGGCGGAGAGGGTGGTGGCGACCGCCTCGCAGACGTCCGCCTTGCGCGACGAGATGATCACGTGCGCGCCGGCCCGAACGAAGCCCTGGGCGATCATCAGCCCGATCCCCCGGGAGCCGCCGGTGACCAGGACCGTCTTACCTTCGACCGAGAACAGCTGCGTCATACCCATCCCATCGCGAGTCGGCGGGGGCCGCCGGCCGGTCGGGGTGACCGGTGAATGCCGGGTGGACCGCGGACCGGCGGCGCTACCGCCGGGTAACGTAGCCCGGCCGCCGGGACCGGGACAAGCCCGTGGCGCGCCGCGGATTCCGCTACGAACGTCGATCGGGATGCGGTGACCTGCGGTTCGGGCTACCGTCGCAGGCGATGGTCTCCACCGATCCCTCCCCCGCGCCATCGATCGGAACGGCGTCTCCCGTCACCGACGAGATAGCCACGTTCGCGCTGGCCGATCTTGCCGGTGACCCGGGCTGGCGTCGACCGGTGATCGTCGAACGAGAGTTGCTGATTCTCACCACCCGTGGGCACGGCGACGCGGAGCTCGACTTTCATCTGCTGCCGTGCCGGCCAGGCACGCTGCTGCGGGTGCGCCCCGGCCAGGTGCTGCGCTGCGCCGGCCCCCAGTTCGACGCCACCGTGGTCGCCTGGGACGCCGACGCGCTGCGCGACCTCGACGTCGACCTGACCACGACCGCGACCTGGCGGCAGTTGGCCGGTGAGGACGAGGACGCGGTGATCAGCGAGGTGAGCCAGTTGGCGGTGGACTGTCAGCGACACCCCGACGGCCCCACCGCCCGCGCGCTGCTCCGGCACCAACTGGCCGTGCTGCTGCTGCGGCTGGCGCTGGCCCACGCCGACCGGTCGCCGGCCCGCCCCGAGGACGAGACGTTCCACCGGTTCCGCCGCGAGGTGGAGCACGGCTACTCGTACACCCGGCGGGTGGAGGACTACGCGGCCGAGCTCGGCTGCTCGGTGCGGACCCTGACCCGGGCCTGCCTGGCCGTCACCGGTCGCAGCGCCAAACAGGTCATCGACGAGCGGGTCGCGTTGCAGGCCGGCCGGCTTCTCGCCGCGACGGATCAGCCGATCGCCCAGATCGGCCGGCGGCTCGGCTTCTCCGAACCCACGAACTTCGGCCGCTTCTTCACCCGCGAGGTCGGGGTCAGCCCCGGGGCGTTCCGGGCCGCCCGGGACCACCCGGCCGGCCGGGTGGTCCGACCTCGACCGCCGGCCGAGTCGACGGGCACCAACGGCGGCCGGTTCCGCTCCGGCACCCCCGGCGAACCCGCCAACGGGGGGCACGCCACCAGACCCGGGCCGCCCGCCGGAGGGCTGGGCGGCACCGGCCGGGCATGATGGCAGGGTGCAGATCTCCGCGCGCGGCGACTACGCGGTACGGGCGGCGTTGAGCCTCGCCACCGCGTACCCCTCGCTGCTGTCCACCCAGGCCATCGCCGCGGAGCAGGACATGCCCCGCAAGTTCCTGGAGGCGGTCCTGGCGGATCTGCGCCGGGCCGGCATCGTCCGCGCCCAACGCGGCGCCGAGGGCGGCTACACGCTGGCCCGCCCGCCACGCGAGGTGACCGTCGGCGCGGTGCTGCGCGCCGTCGAGGGCCCACTTGCCGGGGTACGCGGGCTGCGCCCCGAGGAGACCCGGTACGAGGGCTCGGCGGAGAACCTGCCCGGCCTGTGGGTGGCGGTCCGCGCCGCCGTGCGGCGGGTCGTCGACGAGGTGAGCCTCGCCGAGATCGTCAGCGGTCGACTGCCCGCGCACGTCCGCAAGCTCACCGCGCTGCCCGACGCGTGGGAGCCCCGCTGACCCGGGGCCGGCTCACAGCGTCCACACCACGTCCTCGGTGCTGAGCCGGGGCAGCCGCCGCTCCCAGGCGTCCGGGCCGGGGTGGCCCAGGTTGAGCAGCAGCAGCGCCTCGTGCCGGCCGTCGGGGAAGAACTCGCCGGTCACCCCGGCCGCGTCGAACCCGGCCATCGGGCCGGCGGCCAGCCCGGCGGCGCGTACGCCCACCAGCAGGTAGCCGATCTGGAGGGTCGCGCTGAACCGGGCCTGTTCGGCGCGGGTCGGCCGGTCGCTCAGCCAGTCGCGGGCCTGCGGCCGGTGCGGGTACAGCTCGGGCAGCCGCTCGTGGAAGTCCACGTCGGCGGCGAGCACCGCCACCAGTGGCGCGCTGGCCGTCTTCGCCCGGTTGCTCGACGAGACGTACGGCAGCAGCCGCGCCCGGGCCGCCGCCGAGCGGAGCAGCAGCACCCGCAGCGGCTGACCGTTGTACGCGGTCGGCCCGTACCGGATCAGGTCGTGGATCGCCGCGACCTGGGCGTCGGTGACCGGCTCGTCGGTGAACGTGTTGGCCGTGCGGGCCGCCCGGAACAGCAGGTCCTGGGCGGCCCGGTCCAACACGAGCAGGTCCCGCGTGGTGGCCGCGGTCACGTCTGGACGGCGGTGGTGTAGCCGCCCCGGTGGTGCACCAGCGGTGCGCCATCGCCGCCGTCGCCGAGCGCCAACGGCTCGGCGATCACCAGCGCGTGGTCGCCGGCCGGCACCCGGTGCACCACCCGGCAGAGCAGTCGGGCCAACACCCCGTCGAGCAGCGGCACCCCGAACGGTCCGGACGTCCAGTCCGGGTACGCGGCGAACCGGTCGATGCCGCTGGTCGCGAAGACCGTGGCGGCCTCCCGCTGCCCGGCGCTCAGCAGGTGCACGGCGACGTGCTCGGCGCGGACGAGCACCGGCCAGCTCGACGACTCCGTCCCCAGGCAGAACGAGACGAGCGGAGGGTCCAGCGACACCGACGTGAACGAGGTCGCGGTGAAACCCGCCCGGATGGGCGCGCCGATCCCACCCAGGCAGGCCGGGTCGGTGGTGCGGGCCACCGCGGTGACCACGGTGACGCTGGTGGCCTGCCGTCGCAGCAGAGCGCGGAACAGGTCCCTGTTCACCGGTCGCAGCTCGGCGGTGTCCGCCGAGGGTCGCTCCACGGTGGTCATGCCGGCACCAGGGTCGACGTGGCGTACGCGCTGGCCGGTCGGGGCAGGCCGTAGTGCTCGCGCAGCGTCCGACCGGTGTACTCGGTGCGGAACAGCCCGCGGGAGCGCAGCACCGGCACCACATGGTCGACGAAGTCGGCGAGCCCGCCGGGCAGGTGCGGCGGCATGATGTTGAACCCGTCGGCGGCGCCCTGGGTGAACCACAGCTCGATCTGGTCGGCGACCTGCTCCGGCGTACCGGCGACGACCCGGTGACCCCGGCCGCCGCCGAGCCGGCCGATCAGCTGCCGGACGGTGAGCTGTTCCCGGCAGGCCAGCTCGGTGACGAGTTGGTAGCGACTCTGGTGCGCCTGCACGGTGCCGGCGGCCGGCAAATCCGGCAGCGGCCCGTCCAGCGGCAGGCCGGTCAGGTCGATGCCGAGCATCCCGGAGAGCTGGGCGAGGGCGTAGTCGGGGACGATCAGCTCCTCCAGCTCGGCGGCGAGCGCCTGCGCCTCGGCCTCGGTGCCGCCGAGCACCGGCGCGATGCCGGGCAGGACCTTCACCAGGTCCGGGTCCCGGCCGGCGGCGGTGACCTGGCGGCGCAGCTCGGCGTAGAAACTCTGCCCGTCGGCGAGGGTCTGCTGCGCGGTGAAGACCGCCTCGGCGTAGCGGGCCGCGAAGGCGATCCCGTCCGGTGACGAGCCGGCCTGCACCAGCAGCGGTCGGCCCTGCGGCCCCCGGGGAATGTTCAGCGGGCCACGGACCTGGAACTCCGGCCCGCGGTGCGCCACCTCGTGCACCCGGTCGGTGTCGGCGAACACCCCGGCCGTGGTGTCGAAGACCAGCGCGTCGTCCTCCCAGCTGTCCCAGAGCTTGATCGCCACGTCGACGAACTCGCCGGCCCGCCGGTACCGGTCGGCGTGTGCGGGGTGGCTGTCCCGGTTGAAGTTGACCGCCTCCCGCTCCTGGGCGGAGGTGACGATGTTCCAGCCGGCCCGGCCGCCGCTGAGGTGATCCAACGAGGCGAACTTGCGGGCGACGTGGAACGGCTCGTTGTAGGTGGTGGAGACCGTGGCGATGAGACCGATGTGTTCGGTCACCGCGGCGAGCGACGCGAGCAGGGTCAGCGGCTCGAAGACGGCCTGGATGTTGTGCCGGGGGTCCGGCCCCACCGAGAGCCCGTCGGCGAGGAACAGGGAGTCGAGGGTGCCGCGTTCGGCGATCCGGGCCAGCTCCTGGAAGTGCCGTACGTCGGTGACCCGACGCGGGTCGGTGCGGGGGTGCCGCCAGGCGGCCTCGTGGTGGCCGACGCCCATCAGGAACGCGTTGAGGTGCAGGGTACGGGTCATGTGGTGTCCGTCCTATCCGGCAGAGACGTCGACGCGCCAGGTGGAGAAGCGACGTTCGAGGGCGACGAGGAGCTGGTTGACGACCAGGCCGATGGCGGAGATCGTGATGATCCCGGAGTACATGTCGGCGATCGCGAAGTTGTACTGCGCGTAGTTGATGAGGTAGCCGAGCCCGGCCTTCGCGCCGACCATCTCGGCCGCTACCAGCACCAGGATCGAATACGCCCCGGCCAGCCGGACGCCGGTGAAGATGGTCGGCACCGCGGCCGGCAGGATCACCTTCTGAAACAGCCGCAGGTGGTTGAGCCCCATCGAGCGGGCCGACCGGATCAGCAGCGGGTCGACGCCCTTCACCCCGGCGATGGTGTTCAGCAGGATCGGCCAGGAGCACGCGTACAGCACCAGGGCGATCTTGGAGGTCTCCCCCAGGCCGAGGATGAGCACGAACACCGGCAGCAGGGCCAGCGCGGCGGTGTTGCGGAACACCTCCAGCAGCGGGCTGAGCAGCTCGGCGAGCGGCCGGTACCAGCCGATCAGCAACCCGAGCGGGATGGCGGTGAGCACCGCCAGGCCGAGCCCGGCCAGCGACCGGGTGAGGCTCGCGCCCACGTGCTCGGCGAGCTGCCCGCTGCGCAGCAACTCCCACCAGGCCACCAGCACCTCCGACAGCGGGGGCAGGAAGACCCGGTCCACCAGCCCGAGCCGGGGTGCGCCCTCCCAGATCGCGGCCAGCGCGGCGATGGCGACGGTGCGGTGCAGCACCTTCGCACCGACGCCGAGCAGTCGACCGGCGCGACCGGGAACGGCCCGGTCGGCCGCAGCTCGGGGCACGGTGGGTGGGCCGACGAGTCGGGTCGGACGTTCGGCGATGTCAACCAACGCGGGCCTCCTCGGGGTGGCGGACGCCGGTGCCCTCAGCCGCCTGGGCGGCCCGCACCTCGTCCCGCAGCAGGGTCCAGATCTGGTGGCGGTGGTGGCGGAACGCGTCGGTGGAGCGCACGTCCTCGACCGCGTCCCGGTCGCCGAGGTCGATGTCGATGACCTGTTTGAGCCGCCCGGGCCGGGACGTCAGCACCGCCACCCGCTGACCCAGGTAGACGGCCTCGTCGATGCCGTGCGTGATGAACACGATGGTCTTGCCGGTGCGGGCCCAGATCCGCACCAGCTCGTCCTGCAACGAGTCGCGGGTCTGTGCGTCCAAAGCGGCGAACGGCTCGTCCATCAGCAGCACGTCCGGGTCGTAGGCGAGGCTGCGGGCGATGGCCACCCGCTGCTTCATCCCGCCGGACAGCTCGTGCGGGTAGCGGTCGGCGAACCCCCGCAGGCCCACCAGGTCGAGGTGGTGCTCGATCAGAGCGGCGCGTTCGGCCCGGGGCACCCCCTTGGCCTCCAGACCGAACGCGACGTTGCCGGCCGCGGTGCGCCAGGGCAGCAGCGCGTACTGCTGGAAGACGATGCCCCGGTCCAGGCCGGGACCGGTGACCGGCCGACCGTCGACGAGCACCCGCCCCGCGGTCGGCTCGGTGAGCCCGCCGAGCAGGTCGAGCAGGGTGGACTTGCCGCAGCCGCTGGGGCCGACGACGACCAGGAACTCGCCGGGGCGTACCCCGAGGGTGACCTCGTGCAGCGCGGTGACCGCGCCGGCGCCGCCACGCCGGCTGGCGCGGACCGGGAAGGTCTTGCTCACCCGATCAAAGAGGATCTTGTCGGCGCTCATGCGCTGCCCCCGTCCACGAAGGGGTTGAACCGGTTGGTGTAGATGTCGGCGGGCTTCGGACGGTCGCCCTTGAGCTCGCCCTCGGCGGCGAGCCAGTCGATCCAGGTGCCGAACTCCTGCTCGCCGATGACGCCGCCGCGGCCGGCGACGCCGCTGCTCTTCCAGTACGCGACCAGCGACGGGTCCTCGTTGCGACCCCGCTTGCCGATGATGTCGCGCATCCGGGCGACCACGGTCTCCCGGGGTTGGGTGCGGGCCCACTCGATGGCCTTGCCAACCCCGGTGACGAACGCCTTGACGGTCTCCGGGTTGCGTTTGATGAAGTCGTCGCGGAAGACGTAGGTGCCGCCACTGAAGGCGCCGAGCAGCTCGTAGTCGGTGAAGATGATGCGGATGCCGCCGCTGGCGACCGCCTTGTCCCGGATCACCTCACCGAGCACCGCGACGTCGACCTGCCGCTGTCGCAGCGACTGCTCGATGTTGACCGGTGGCAGGGCGACCAGCTCGACCTGCTTGATCTCGGCGGGGGTGAGACCGCCACGGGCGAGCCAGGTCTTGAGCACTGCCTCGGCGTGCGCGCCGAGAGTGTTCATGCCGACCTTCTTGCCGATCAGGTCGCGGGGGCCGCGGATCGGGCTGTCGTCGAGCACGTAGTAGCCCTGGAAGGTCTGCGCGTCCGAACCGTAGTAGCTGACCACGGCGGTGATCGGGGCGTTGGCGGCGGCGAGCTTGACGATGGCGCCGTTGAACGCGCCGCCGAAGTCGCTCTGCCCGGTGGCGGTGGCCTGAATGTCCTGCGGACCACCGGTGACGTTGCCGATCCAGTTGAGCTTGACGTCGCCGAGGTAGCCGAGGTCGGCGGCGAGTTCGGGGAGGGTGACCTGACCGACCGAGCCCTGGTAGCGCAGCTCGCGGGCCTGGGCGCCGCCGGCTGCGGCGTCACCGCCGCAGCCGGCGGTGGCGGTGAGCACGACCAGCGCGGCAACGGCGGCGAGGGTACGCGGGATGGCACGACGGGGTGGGGACATGAGGAGTCTCCTGATCTGTCCAGGATGGGAGCGGGGACGCCGGATGAGGGGCGTACGGGCACGCTGCTCCGCGTTGAGCGGGCGGGCGGTGGGAGTGCGGCGCTGGAGCCGAGCCGGATGGACCGGTCAGCTCAACAGAGCGCGCTCGCGTGCCGGACCAGGTCGACGTGCACACGAGCGGTGAGGAGAAGCTCATCCCGCTGCGACATGACCCCATGCTGCCGGGGATCGGAACGAGCGGTCAACGACCTTCCAGAAGATGAGACTTCTATCGCTGCCGATGTTACGAAGCACTCCGAGCAGCGTTTACCATGCCGCAACACCTATCTGGTTGATAGAGATTGCGGTGCCCGGCGCTCACCGTCCAGGACGGACAGCGGACGGACAGCGAGAGGGTTTCAAAAGTTGTCGGTTCGGGCATGTTCGATCTCGACACGGCAGGGAACGGTGACGAGGGGAGACCTCCGATGGGCCTCATGTTTCGCAAGCGCAAGAAGTACGGTCCGATCATCCTGAACTTCACCGAGAACGGCTTCTCCTCGTGGAGCATCAAGATCGGTCGCTGGTCCTGGAACTCCAAGGCTCGTGCGCACCGGGTCGACCTGCCGGGTCCACTGTCCTGGAAGCAGGACAAGTCCCGGTCGTAAGCATCCCGGGAGTCGAGCGGGGTGCCGGTGATTCACCGGCACCCCGCTCGGCGTCTGCGGGGTGGAGGGCTCAGCGTGTCAGGGAGATGATCTCGTCGCCGGCCAGCCGCCCGGACTCGCGGTCCCGCCGCACGTCACCCGCGTCGAGCAGGATGGCGAGCGCCTGGTTGGCGTCGGCGGCCCGGTAGACGGTCGCGGTGAGGGTGTGCCGGCGCAGCTCGGTGACCGGCCGCGACCCGCCCGCACCCAACTCGGCCAGCAGCTCACGGGCCAGCGGTTCGAGGTCGGGATCGCCGACCACGTCGACCGTCGTGCCGGTCGGGTCCAGCGGGTCGCGGTAGCGCAGGTCGAACTCCGCGCCGACCGCCCAGAGCGCGTCGCGGACCGCCTCCAGACTCCGGTCGGAGCGGCTGCCGAACGCGACCACGCCGGCGGCCTCGCCGCCGGGCAGCACCGGCGCCACCTCGGCGACCAGGGGGAAGCCGGCGGAGACGAGCACGTCTCGGGCGCTGTCGGCGGTGTGCAGCAGCAGCTCTCCGGTCCGGCCGTTGGTCGCGGCGGCGAGCACCTTCGGTGTCACCGCGCCGGGCAGGTCCACGAAAGAGAACAGCGGCGCGCCGGCCGCCCCGGCGGCCTTCACGGCGACCGGTAGCCGGTACGCGTCGCCGGGCAGCAGGTGCACGGTGACCTCGGCGGGCAGCTCCGCCTCGATCGGGCCGAGCCGGGCCGGCAGGTCGGCGGCGGCGTCGGCCAGCATCAGCACCGTCACCTGCCGGCCGCGCACCTGGTCGCCGTGCGTGGCGACCAGGCGCAGCGCGGCCTCCGCGCTGCCCGCGTCGGCGCCCGCGAGGGCGACGGTGGCCCGCCGGGAGCGGTGCAGGGCCGCGGGCAGCCAGGTCGTCAACTGGCGGACCAGCAGCTCGCGGAGGAAATCAGTGGTCCGGTCGGTCGGCATCGGTCCGTTCTACCGTACGGGCGGTCAGGCCGAGACGGAGATCCCCACCCCGCCCCGGGTCTGCCCGCCGTAGCGCTGCCGCTCGGCGTCCAGGTCGAGCCGACCGATCTGCTTGCGGGCGGCCAGCGCGGTGTCGTCGAGAAGGTCGGCCGGGATCAGCCAGACCACCTCGAACTCCAGGCCGTCCGGGTCCTTGCCGTAGAGGCTCTTGGTCGTGCCGTGGTCGGAGGTGCCGACCAGCGCGCCCGCGGCGACGAGCCGCTCGGCGGTGGCGGCCAGCTCGTCGAGCGTGTCCACCTCCCAGGCGAGGTGGTAGAGGCCGACGGTGGACCGGCCTGCGGTGGATCGGCCGGCGCCCGCGCCGACCTCGAAGAGGCCGAGGTCGTGGTCGTTGGTGGAGTCGGGGGCCTGGAGGAAGGTGGCGCCCCGGAAGCCGTCCGGGGTCATCGCCACCGGGCGGAAGCCCAGCACGTCACGGTAGAACGCGACGCTGCGGGCGAGGTCACTGACGTAGAGGACCGCGTGGTTGAGCCGGTGGATACCCATGCCCCGAGACTAGCGCGATTTAGTTGAGCCTTCAACCATCGGTTGTATGATGGCCGTCATGACCCGCTGGTTGGACCCCGACGAGCAACGCACCTGGCGCGCGTATCTCACCGCCTCCCGGGTGCTGATGGACACTCTCGACCGCGAGCTGCAACGCGACGTGGGCATGCCGCACGCGTACTACGAGATCCTGGTCCAGCTCTCCGAGGCCCCCGGCCGCCAACTCCGCATGAGCCAGCTGGCCCAGGCGGCGGGGTCGTCCCGCAGCCGGCTCTCGCACGCCGTCGCCCGGCTGGAGGCCGCCGGCTGGGTGCGCCGCGAGGACTGCCCCACCGACCGGCGCGGGCAGATCGCGCTCCTCACCGACGAGGGTTTCGCCACCCTCGCGGCCGCCGCACCCGGCCACGTCGAGGGGGTACGCCGACACCTGTTCGACGCGTTGAGCCCCGCCCAGGTCGACCAGCTGCGCCGGATCAGCGAGACCCTGGCCGAGCACCTGACCGGATCCTGACCAATCGACACCGGCGCGGGTCTTGTACTTACCGTCGTCGGATGAGCACGATGGGGCGTGTCTTCCGGCTTCGGTGAACTGACTGATCAGGCGCACCACCTCGTGTCCTCCGGCGATCTGGCCGGCGCACAGCAACTACTGTCCGACGCGCTCACCGACGCCGACCCCCGCCCGGCCAACGCCACCCCCGAGCTGGCCGAGGCGGCCAGCCTCCAGGCGCGGGTGCTGATCGCCCTCGGTGAGCCGCACTCGGCCCGAGGGTGGGCCGCCTTCGCGTACGCGGCCACCACCCGCCTGCACGGCCGCGCCGACCCGCGCACGGTGGCCGCGGCGGCGACCCTGGCGGCGGTGCTGCACCGGGTCGGCAGTCATTCCCGGGCGGCGCGGCTCTACCAGGAAGTCATCATCGAGCTGACCGCGCAGGACGGCCCGGAGTCGCTGCGGGTGCTCGCCGCGCACGCCGACCTGGCCACCGTCGAGTACGCGCGCGGCCAGTGCACGGTGGCCCGCGACCGCCTCCAGGACGCCTGGGAGTTGCACCGCGAGGTGTACGGAGACGGGCACCCCAGCGGCATCAAGATGCTGGCGCGGCTCGGGGCGATGCAGCGCGACTGCGGGCAGTTCGCCGAGGCACACGACAACCTGGCGCTCGCCCGCGAGCTGTGCCGGCAGCACCTGCCCGCCGACGACCCGCTGGCCACCCAGGTGGCGGCCCTGGCCCGGGCGGCGGCGAATCCCGACCACGCCTGCGCCGACAACCCGCCCACGGCCCGGGACACGCCGGTCGTGCCGGCCGCCCGCGTCCCACCGCACGGCGACGGGCCGGCCGAATCCGGCTACCACCCGCCGGCAGCCGCGACCCACCACGCTGGGTCGGTTCCGAACCCCCGGCTGCCCTCCGACGAGGCGGTCGGATCGACGGGCGGCAGATGGTCGACCGAACCGGTGGACGAGCCCCCGCCTCACCCCACCGACCCTCCGGTGCCGCCGTCGGTGGTCGGGCTGGCCGGCGGCACGGAGGAGCGGCCCGGGGTCTACCGGCTGCACCGACCCGCCACCCCCACCGACCCGTACGCGTCGCCCGACCCGCACGCGCCCTCCGACCACGACGTGCCGTCCAATCACTACGCGCGATCGGACTCGTACGCGCCGTCCGACCCGCACGCGCGATCGGACTCGTACGCGCCGTCCGACCCGTTTCCGCGGGCGGACCCCTACGGGCCGGTCGAGCCGTACACGCCGTCGCGGCTGCTGCCGGTGCCCGTGCACCGCGCGCCGCCGGAGCAGCGCAACCGGCTGGTGCCGGTGCTGGTGGCCGGCGTGGTGGTGGTGCTCCTCGGCGCGGCAGCGGTGATCGCCGGGGTGGCCCGGGTCGACGGCGACGACGAGCCGACCCCGCCGCCGGCCAGCACCTCCCCCACCGCCGACGCGCCGGCCAGCAACGCGCCCGCCCCGGGCGGCTCGGCATCCACGTCGGCTGCCGCCGCGGCGCCGCCCGGCACCCCACCCAGCGCGGTGACCCTGCGCGACACCCGGGACAGCATCGCGCTGAACTGGACCTACCCGGCCGGCAGCGAGGGGCCGGTGGTCATCGCCGGCGGTCGCACCGGCCAGGCCCACAACATCTTCGCGACGCTGCCCGCCGGCACCACCAGCTTCGTCATCTACGCGCTCAACCGCACCAACGACTTCTGCTTCACCGTCGCCGTCGCCTGGTCCACCGACACGGTGGCCCGTTCCGAGCAGGTCTGCACCCGCCGCCGCTGACCCGCCCGCCCACGTCCCGCCAGCCTTGCCCCGTCAGCCGTGCCCCGTCAGCGACGCCCCGCCAGCCCCGCCCCCCACTAGGGCCCGCCCCACTAGGGCCCGCCCCACTAGGGCCCGCCCCACAGCCCTGCCGGCCAGCCACGCCCCCGCCCCGCCGATCTCACTCAGCGTGGGCTTACTCTTCAACCAGCCCACCGTGACAGGCCGTCACAGCTGACGCACCCCGCCGCGCACTTCCGCCCAGGCTTTGCTCTGCTTACCTATACGCACCACCTCGGGTGACCAGCCGGAACGTCGCGGTCGCCCGCTTCGACCCGGGCCGGCGAGCATCACGTTACGTAGCTGTCGCACCCGCGGGTGCAGAGCAAAGGGTCATCGGTGGGCGGTTGGGGGCAGGTCGCCGTCACGGGCCGTCAATCTTTGGACCACCGCTCTCCTCGGCCGGCAACGCCGGCAGCAGCAGGCACACCCGTAGCCCCCGCTGCTCCGGCGCGTCGGTCAGAGTGATGCTGCCGCCCGCGCGTCGGACCAGCTCCCGGACGATGGCCAGCCCCAGGCCGGCGCCCCCGTCGTCGCGGGCCCGTCCGTCATCCAACCGGGTGAACCGGTCGAAGACCCGCTCCCGGTCCGCCACCGGGACGCCCGGGCCGTCGTCGGTCACCGTCACCAGGTGGTACGTCCCGACGCCAGACCCGCCAGTCGTCCCGGCCGTCGCCCCGGCAGTCGTTGTCGACGTCGGCCCCGCCGTCGACGTCGCCTCGGCCGCGAGCACCACATTGCCGTGCGCGTGCCGTACCGCGTTGTCGACCAGGTTGGCCAGCACGCGACGCAGTTCCTCGACGGTGCCGATCGTCCAGAGCGGGCCCGCCGGCGGCGTCACCCGCACCGGCGGCGACGGGTAGCGGGCGGCGACCTCGGTCAGCAACGCGCCCAACTCCACCGGGGCGGTCCCCCGGGCCAGCGGGGTCTCGTCCAGTCGGGCCAGCAGCAGGAGATCGTCGACCAGGCGGCTCAGCCGCTCGGTGTCGGCGAGCAGGTTGGCGGTCACCGCCGTCCAGTCCGTCCGGTCGGCGAGGCGCTGGGCCACCTCCAGCTCCGTCCGGATGTTGGTCAACGGGCTGCGCAGCTCGTGTGCGGCGTCGGAGACGAAGGCCCGCTGCCGGACGCGGGCCGATTCCAGCCGGTCCAGCATGCCGTTGAGGGTGACCGCCAGGCGATGGATCTCGTCGGCCGACGCCGGCACCGGCAGCCGGCCCGTGCCGGCCCTCCCGGTGATCTCCTCGGCGCCTCGACGTAATGCCTCGACCGGCCGCAGGGTCGCGCCCACCACCCGCCACGCCACCCCGGCCAGCACGGCCACCAGCAGCGGGAACGCCACCAGCAGAATGGTCCGGACCACATGGGTGCTGTGCCGCACGTCGGCCATCGAGCGGGCGACCAGCACGGTGAGCGGGTCGGCGGCGGTGCCGGCGGGTACGGCGACCACCCGGACCGGGCCGACGAGCCCGACCCGCTCGGCCGGCACCTCCAACCGTTGCCGGCCGTCATGGTTCAGTCGCTCCGGGCGGACCATCGGCACCAGGCGGTCGGCGTCGATCGAGGCCGCCCTGATCCGCCCCTGCCCGTCCACGACCTGCACGCGGACCTGCCCGCCGGCCACCGGCAGCGGGTCGGGCAGCGCGTCCTCGGCGGCGAGCAGGGCGACCGCGTCGGCGGTGCGGAACGCCTCGGTGTCAACCGTGCGCTGGAGCACGAAGCCGAGCGCGCCGAGCAGCACCACCCCACCCAGGGCCAACCCGATGGTGAGGCCGACCACACCGAGCGCCATGAGCCGCCCGCGCAGCCCGAGGACCGGCATCCGACCGGACCAGACCCGACGGTTGGGTGACGGGCCGTCGGCGGTCACGTCGCCAACCGGTAGCCGGCACCCCGGACCGTCTCCAGCCGGTCCCGGCCGAGCTTGCGGCGCAGGTAGCCGACGTACACCTCGACGGCGTTCGGCGCGGTCTCCAGGCTCGCGTCCCAGACGTGGTCCAACAACTCGATCTTGGAGATCACCTGGCCCGGCCGGCGCATCAGGTAGTCCAGCAGGGCGAACTCCCGCGCGGTCAGCGCCACCTCGGCGTCCGCCCGGGTCACCCGTCGACGGGCCGGGTCCAGCCGCAGGTCACCGACCGCCAGCACGGTCGGCCGTTCCGGCGCGCCTCGACGCAGCAACGCCCGCAGCCGGGCCAGCAGCACGACGTACGAGAAGGGCTTGGTCAGGTAGTCGTCGGCGCCGCAGTCGAGGCCGTCGGCCTGGTCGTACTCGCCGTCCTTGGCGGACAGCATCAGCACCGGCAACCAGTGCTGCTCCGCGCGCAGCCGCCGAACCAGCTCGTACCCGGACAGGCCGGGCAGCATCACGTCGAGGATCATGGCGTCGTACCCGCCGTGCCGGGCCGCGTCCAGGCCGGCCGGGCCGGTTGCCGCCACGTCCACCGCGAACCCCTCCGCCTGGAGGCCACGTTGCAGGGCAGCCGCCAACCGGGCCTCGTCCTCCACCACCAGCACGCGCACAGCTCAAGGGTGCCACCCGGGTCAATCGGCGCGGTTCGGTGTCCTCAGCGCGTTCACAGCACGGAGGGGGCAGGATGGGTCGCAGGAGGTGCCACCATGTCCGTTCTGAGAAGCCGTCCCGTCCTTCGTTGGCTGGTCCCGGCCACCGCGGCCGTCGCCGTCATCGGCGGGGGCGCGGCGATCGGCACGTTCGCCGCCGAGGCCGAGCCGAGTTTGCCGCCCCGAACCGCCGCGCAGCTCCTGGTCGACCTACAGACATCCCGGTTGGAGGGGTTGTCCGGGACCGTGGTGCAACGCGCCGATCTCGGTCTGCCGCCTCTCGTCGGGCTGGTTCCCGGCAACGAGCTGACCACCCTGCTGACCGGCACCCACACCCTGCGGGTCTGGTACTCCGGGCCGGACCAGCAGCGGGTCGCGCTGGTGGACACCCTGGGCGAGCAGGACATCATCCGCAACGGCCGGGACCTGTGGACCTGGCAGAGCCGCGGCAACACCGCCACCCACCGCACGCTGGGCGGCGACGCCGGAGCCTGGAAGCCCGCCCCCGATCCGGCAGCGAGCCTGCCGGCCACCCCGCAGCAGGCCGCCGACCTTGCGTTGGGCGCGATCGACCCGAGCACCGAGGTCAGCGTCGGCCGGTCGGCGACCGTCGCCGGCCAGGACGCGTACGAGTTGGTGCTCCAGCCGCGCGACGGTGACTCCCTGGTGCACCAGCTGCGGATCGCCATCGACGCCAAGCAGCACGTTCCACTGCGCTTCGAGGTGCTCGCGAAGGGCAGTGACCGGCCGGCGTTCGAGGTGGCCTTCACCCAGGTCGACTACCGCCGTCCGGACGCCGACCAGTTCACCTTCAACCCGCCGCCGGGCGTGACGGTCAACGAGGAGAAGGCCGAGCGGCCGACGGGCAAGCCCGGTCACGTCGAGCCGGCGGGTGACCCGCAGGTACGCGCGGTGGGCTCCGGCTGGTCGACCGTGCTGATCGGCCGCCTCGACGGGGCCGACGTCGGCCGCAAGACCCCCGCGAAGCCGGCTGCGGCACCCGGCGGCTCCGCCCCGGACGTGGACATGTCGAAGCTGCTCGGCGGGTTGGCGGCGGTCAGTGGTGACTGGGGCAGCGGTCGGCTCCTCACCAGCAAACTGTTCAGCGTGCTGCTCACCGATGACGGTCGGGTGCTCGCCGGCGCCGTCACTCCGGAGCGGCTCTACCAGGCCGCGCGCGGCTGATCCACCCGGTGATCGCGCCGGGTCGACCTGAGGGTCGGCCCGGCGCTTCGCTGTGGGCGGGCCCGGGTCAGCGGACGCCGAGGGCGCTGAGGTACGCGTCGGCGAGGACCGCGTGCCCGGGCAGGTGCGGGTGGACCCGGTCGTCGGCCCAGCGCGTCGCCGGACTCACCGCCAGCACCCGGTCGAACGCCGCCTGGTTGGCCACGTGCACCGCGTCGAACTCGGTGGCCAGCCCCGCCACGACCGCCGCGTACCGGTCGGTGTCGGCGCGTTGCGGGTCGCCGCGGTCCGCCTCGATGAGGAACGGGTCGCCGAGGATCAGTCGGCAGCCGGTGGCGGCGACCGCCCGGCGGAGCAGGTCACGCAGGGTGCGCTCGTACTCCTCGATGCCGACCGCCTCATCCGGCCGGTCACCGTAGTGCCGCCAGATGTCGTTGATGCCGATCAGCACCGCGAGCCAGTCGGGGCGCTCGGCGATGGCGTCGTCGTCCCAGCGGGCCGCCAGGTCCCGCACCGTGTCGCCGCCCACACCCCGGTTGACCCACTCCAGGTCCAACTCCGGGTGCCGCGCGCCGACCAGGGCGCGCACGAGACTCACATATCCGCTGCCGTAGGGCGCGGCGACGTCGCGTCGACCACAATCGGTGATGCTGTCCCCGATGAAGACCACCCGTTGGCCGGTCCGCAGGATCATCCGCCGCCACCTCGCGATCACCGGCGCGCCGGACCGCCCGGCTTGGTGAGAACCGGCGGAACGCGCTATCTTCAACAGTTCGAAGGGCACAAAAAAGAACGGCTAAAAGCCGTTCCTGCAAAGGATTCTAATCTTTAGGGAGACGGCTTGTCAAGGCACTCCGGCGGTTCCGGCGAATTGCCGCTCGATGACGAGATCGGTCGCGAGCAGGAGTACGTCTCGATGCTCTACAACCGGTTGGACGAGCTGCGTGAGCAGGCCGCCCACCGGCTCACCGCCGAGCTGCACAACACCGGCGGCACCCTCCAGGACCGCTCGCAGCGCGACAGCTCGGTAGCGATGTACGCCGATCAGGTCGAACAGTTCTCCGCCGTGGAGAACGGGCTCTGCTTCGGCCGTCTCGACGGCGACGACGACTCCCGCCGCTACATCGGCCGGATCGGCATCTTCGACACCACCGGTGACTACGACCCGCTGCTGATGGACTGGCGGGCCCCCGCAGCCCGCCCGTTCTACCTCGCCACCGCCGCGAACCCGCAGGGCGTACGCCGTCGCCGGCACCTGCGCAGCCGGCAACGCAAGGTGACCGGGCTCAACGACGAGGTGCTCGACATCGACACCGCCTCCCCCGGCGCCCACGAGGAGCTAACCGGTGAGGCGTCCCTGCTCGCCGCCCTCAACGCGGGTCGTACCGGCCGGATGCGCGACATCGTCGAGACCATCCAGGCCGAACAGGACGAGATCATCCGCGCGGAACTCCCGGGCGTGATGGTGGTCCAGGGCGGCCCGGGCACCGGCAAGACCGCTGTCGCGCTGCACCGGGCCGCGTACCTGCTCTACACACACCGCCGCGAACTCTCCAGCCGCGGCGTGCTGCTGGTCGGCCCGAACGCGACCTTCCTGCGCTACATCTCCCAGGTGCTGCCGACGCTGGCCGAGACCGGTGTGCTGCTGCGTACCCAGGGTGATCTCTTTCCCGGGGTGAGCGCCCAACGGACCGAGCCGGCCGAGACCGCGGCGCTCAAGGGCCGGGCGGTGCTGGCCGAGGTGTTGGCGCTGGCCGTACGGGACCGGCAGTGGGTGCCGGACGAACCGCTGGAGATCGAGGTCGAGCGGGAGACGCTGACCCTCGACCCGGAGATCGTGCGCGCCGCCCGGGACCGGGTCCGCCGCCCCGACCGACCGCACAATCTGGCCCGCGCGCTGTTCGACGTGGAGATCGTGCACGCGCTCGCCGAGCAGGTCGCCGAACGCATCGGCGCCGACCCGCTCGGCGGGGACAACCTCCTCGACGAGGCGGACCGGGCCGAGATCCGCCGCGAGCTGCGCGAGGAGTCGGAGATCCAAGCCGCCCTCGACCAGCTGTGGCCGGTGCTCACCCCGCAGCGGCTGCTCGCCGACCTGTACGCCGACCCGGACCGGATCGCCGCCGCCGCGCCGATGCTCAGCGAGGACGAGCGGGCGCTGCTGCGGCGCGATCGCGGTGGCTGGACGCCGGCCGACGTCCCGCTGCTGGACGAGGCCGCCGAGCTGCTCGGCGAGGACGAACGCGCCGCCGCCGCCCGGCGGGACCGCATCCGCATGATGGAACGGGAGTACGCCGAGGGCGTGCTGGAGATCGCCCGCGGTTCCCGCTCGATCGACGTCGAGGACGAGGCCGAGGGCGGTGAGATCCTCGGCGTGACCGACCTGATCGACGCGGATCGGCTGCTGGAACGGCAGGAGGAGGCCGACCGGCTCACCACCGCGCAGCGGGCCGCCGCCGACCGCACCTGGGCGTTCGGCCACGTGATCGTGGACGAGGCGCAGGAGCTGTCGCCGATGGCCTGGCGGCTGCTGATGCGCCGCTGCCCGAGCCGGTCGATGACGATCGTCGGGGACGTGGCGCAGACCGGCGCGCTCAGCGGTACGCCGTCCTGGGCGGACGCCCTCGCCCCGTACGTCGAGCAGCGGTGGCGGCTCGCCGAGCTGACGGTCAGCTACCGCACCCCGGCCGAGATCATGGCGGTCGCCGCCGACGTACTGGCCGAGATCGACCCGGCGCTGCGGCCGCCGCGCTCGGTGCGGGAGAGCGGCGTACCCCCGTGGGACCGGACGGTGCCCGACGGACGGTTGGCGGCCGAGTTGGTCGCCGAGGCCACCCGGGAGGCGGCCGGGCTGACCGAGGGCCGGCTCGGGGTGCTCGTGCCGGCCGGCCGGGTGGGCGAGTTGGGCGCGGCGGTGACCGCCGCCCTGCCCGAGGCCGCCGTCGTCGGCGAGCATCCGGAGCTGGAGAGCCGGGTGGTGGTGCTGACCGTCGCGCAGGCCAAGGGCTTGGAGTTCGACTCGGTGCTGGTCGTGGACCCGGACCGGATGGTGGCCGAGTCCCCCCGCGGACGCAGCGACCTGTACGTAGCCCTCACCCGCGCCACCCAACGCCTGGGCGTCCTGCGCCCGGCGAGCTAACCCGCCCCACCCGCTGAATCGATCATGAGGTTGACGTGGACGGTGATCTTCCACAGCCACGTCAACCTCATGATCACGTCGCCAAGGGGGCGGCGGGTGGGTCGGGTTAGTCGGTGGATTTGTCCCTGATGGACTTCGCTGGGCCGGTTGCGGAGGTGGACTGGTCGCTGGTGCCACCGCCCATCGGGGTGCTCAGGCCGCCGGTGGTGGCATCGCCGGTCGTGGTCGGCGCGACCTTGCCCGGGTGCCGCTCCGGCTGTCGGGCCACCCGGCGCACGCTCGCCGGCCCGGCGGTGCCACCGGTGGTGGTCACCGCGCCCTGCCCGCCGACGGGGCCACCGTCGCGCAGCACCTGTGGGTCGATCCGCTCATGAGCCGGATCGAGCGGGTCATCGCGCTGGAGCTGGCTCTCCACATCGGTGCGGGGCACCGTCACCTCGTCGAGGGCGCCCTTGCCGTACACGCCGCCGGCGATCCGATCCTCGGCCTCGCGGGCGGCGTCCTGCCGCATGTCGTCCTCACGCACGTCCATCACCTCGCAGAAGCTGTGGAACTGACTGCGTGCCCCACCACCGGCCGACCAAACCCGGTGTGACCGGGAGGTCGTCCACAGCGGTTCACCGTCGCGCCGCCCGCCGGCCGCCTGCCCGCAGCCCGAGATGTCCATGCTGTCCCGCGACCGGTGGGAGATGCCCGCCGGCAGGAGGGGATGACAGCGTGCGCACAGTACGCCGTACCGCCGTCGCGGCCCTGGTGGCCGCGACGGTGACGACCGGGCTCGCGGTGCCCGCCGAGGCGAAGCCGCGACCGGACCGGACATTCGACGTGCAGGCCCACCGGGGCGGCCTCGGGCTGCGGGTGGAGAACACCCTCGCCTCCTTCGGCAACGCCCTGCAGCTCGGGGTGACCACCCTCGAACTGGACGTGCAGATCACCGAGGACGGCCAGGCCGTCGTCACCCACGACCGGAAGATCAGTGGCGCCAAGTGCGTCGACACCACCCCGGTGACGCCCGGCGACCCGGAGTTCCCGTACGTCGGGAAGTACATCAACACGCTCAGCCTGGCCCAGGTGCGCTCGCTCGACTGCGGCTCCAGGACGCTGTCGGACAAGCCCGGCCAGCTCGCCGTCCCGGGTGCCCGGATGCCGCTGCTGCGTGAGGTCTTCGCGCTGGTCAACCGTTACCGGGCGAAGGACGTGAAGCTCAACGTCGAGACCAAGGTCGAGGCGGGCGCGCCGACCGAGACCGCCCCCCGCGAGCAGTTCGTCCGGGTCACCGCTGCCGAGATCCGCGCCGCCGGACTGCTCAAGCAGGTCACCATCCAGAGCTTCGACTGGGGCGCGCTGATGCGCATGCGTCAGGTCGAGCCGAAGCTGCCGCTGGTCGCCCTGACCAACTACGACTTCCTCCAGACCGGTCAGCCGGGTGCGTCGCCGTGGCTGGGCGGACTGGACATCGACGACTTCGGTGGCGACCCGATCAAGGCGATCCGCAGCTTCGGCGCCAGCGCGTTCTCGCCGGTGCACGGGTTCCCGCAGAACGGCACGGTCACCGACCCGGCCTACAAGCCGTACGTCACGAAGGAGATGGTCGCCCAGGCGCACCGCTACGGGATCAAAGTGATCCCGTGGACGGTCGACGACGTGCCGACCATGACCAAGCTGATCGACGACGGTGTGGACGGCATCATCACCGACTACCCGGACCGGCTGCGCGGCCTGCTGGCGCAGCGCGGTTACCGGCTGCCGAAGGCGTACACCGCGCCGTTCGACATCCAGGCGCACCGGGGCGGTCGGGCCACCCGGCCGGAGAACACCCTGCCGGCGTTCGCGAACGCGCTGTCCAACCGGGCCATCTCCACCCTTGAACTGGACACCAACGTGACCGCCGACGGCAAGCTCGTGGTGCTGCACGATCGCACCGTCAACGGGTCACACTGCGTCGACACCGCCCCGGTGCGCCCGGGAGACCGGAAGTTCCCGTACGTGGGCAAGCCGGTGCACGAGCTGACCCTGGCGCAGCTCAAGACCGTCGACTGCGGCACCAAGACGCTGCCCGAGCTGCCCGCTCAGGTACCCGCCCCCGGTGCCCGGATCCCGACCTTGGATGAGGTCTTCGCCCTGGTGAAGGCGAGTGGCCGCACCGACATCGGAATGAACATCGAGACGAAGATCAGCCCGGTGGTGAATGACACCGAGCCGTACCGCAGCTTCACCCGCAAGCTCGTCGACGCGATCCAGCGGGCCGGCTTCACCAGCCGGGCCACCATCCAGTCGTTCGACTGGCGCACCATCACGTACGCCCGGCAGCTCGACCGGCGGATCGGCACGGTCGGCCTGGTCTGGCAGTACGGTCCGGCCGAGTGCGCGACCCTCGCCGACGAGTGCTCGTTGGAGGCGGTCTACGGCAACCCGTCGGTGAAGAGCCCGTGGACCGGTGGACTGGACTGGTGGAAGTACCAGGACCTCGGCAAGCTGACCCGGGCCGCGGGCGCTGGCACGGTCTCCGCCAACTGGCAGGTGCACGACCCGAAGCAGGGCAAGGTCGCCTCGACCGACTGGTACCTGCGGGAAAACCCGGCATACTTCCACGGACCGGACGTTCGGACCCTGCAGACCCGCTACGACCTGAAGGTGATCCCGTACACCGTGGATGACGCCACGGTGATGCAGCGGGTCATCGACCTCGGCGTCGACGGCATCATCACCGACGACCCGAGCCTTCTGGTGAGCGTGGCGATCCGCAACGGCCTGCGCTGACCCGTCGACCATCCGATCGCCGGCCGGATTTTTCCGGCCGGCGATCGGTGTTACCTGCTCCGGGGCCTCGGGTAGTCGGGGGTTGTCCCCGCCACGAAAGCGAACCGTGCCGTGGCCGAAACGCGGTAGCGGGGCGAGGGAATGCAGGTACGACTCATCGCATCCTGAGGAGGACCAGATGAGCACGCAGGCTGCTTCCACCCGGCCGATGAACCGGCCCATGAACGACCCGCAGAATCCCGCAGCGATGCGGGACATGCAGACCCAGCAGATGCCGGTCATGCATGACGGGCGCCGCAACGACATGCAGGCACCCGGTACGGAGACCAAGCAGGCTTTCAAGACCACCGAGTTCTGGATCTATCTGATCGCGGTGGCCGCCGTACTGGGCGCGTCGCAGGTCGTTGGTCGGAACACTACTGGGGTGGACATCTTCCGGGCCGACAACGCCTGGTTCCTGGTCACCCTGCTGACGCTTGGCTACCTCGGTAGCCGTGGCCTCGCGAAGGCCGGCAGCAACTGGCGCAGCAGCGAGGAGCGCAAGGCCCGGCACTGACCGGTTCACAGCGCACGGTGGCCTCCGGGAGATCCTCCCGGAGGCCACCATCGTGTTGTACCGACTACTCGTCGCCGCCGAAGTCGCCGAAGTCGCCCTCGAACGCGTCCCCGATCATCTCGCCGGCGACCATGCCGCCGGCGACGCCGAGCGCCGCCCCGGCCACCATGCCGCCCATGCCGTGCCCACGGCCGTGACCGTGGCTCCCGCCGTACTGGGAGCGCAGGCTGCCGTAGCGGGTCGTGGTCTCGCGCAGCCAACCGTCGACGACCTGCGCCCAGTCCACCCGGTCAACGTCGGTGTGCGACACCTGAAAGCGACCGAACGCGTCGTGCCCGGCGCTGAGGAACCCACCGCGCTTGTCGCACTCCAGGATGACCTCCACGCCGCGCTGGCTGGTCACGAAAGTCAGCTCGACCTCCCGGATGGTGCTCGCGTACTGCGGGGAGGCGAAGAACTCGATCTCCTGGTAGAACGGCAGCGTCTGCTGCACGCCCCGGATGTGACCCCGCTCCAGGTCGGCGTGCTTGAACCGGAAGCCGAGCCGCTGGAACGCCTCCAGGATCCGCTCGTGCACCGGCAGCGGGTGCACCGCCACCTGGTCCAGGTCGCTCTTGTCGACCGCCCGGGCGATCGCCAGCTCGGTGCGCAGGCCCATCGTCATGCCGTGCAGGCGCTGACCGTAAACGTCGGTGATCGGGGTCTCCCACGGCACCGGCAGCTGGAACGGGATCGAGAGCTGCTGCTTCGGGGCGAGTTGGAGCGGGCCGCTGACCACCATCCGGTGGAACTCCATCGTGCCCGCGTACTCGGTGTCGTGTCCCTCGACCTCGACCCGGGTGACCAGGCCAATCACCACCTGCTCGATGGCTGCCTCAGCGTCGCCGCCGACGAGGTTGACCTGCCCGTCGAGGGTCAGGCCGGGCCGGGTGTTGGGGTTGGTCAGCACGGTGTCCACGCTGGGACCGCCCACACCGAACGCGCTCAACATCTTCTTGAAGACCATCGAAACTCCTGTGCGACGCCGACCGCTCCAGGCTGGAGTCGGACGTTGACTCGAACGGCACCTTATCCAGGACCCCTGTGAGGTGGCTGTGAAGCGCCCGCGCTTCACAGCGGTGTCGTGTCGAGCCGGGTGGCAATGGCGAGCCTTAGCCCAGCAGCGGGTCTTAGCCGATGAACTCGGCGCGCATCCGCTCGGCGACCTGGTCGGGCGACGGCATGGCGACGATCTCGGCGCTGAGCCGGCGCGCGGCCTCGGCGAACGTCGGTTCGTCGAGCAGCCGGCGCAGCGCCGCCGCGATGGCGGCCGGGTCGGCCTGCCCGGGCATCAGTGCGAGACCCGCTCCGGACGCGGCGACCCGGTCCGCCTGGATGAACTGGTCGGCGCCCTGGGGTACGACCACCATCGGGACGCCCCGGGCGAGCGTGCCGAGGGTGGTGCCGGCGCCGCCGTGGGTGACGACCGCGCTGACGTTCTCCAGCAACTGGGCCAGCGGCACGAAGGGGCTGAACTCCACCCGGTCGGAGTCGAGCTGGTAGTCCTCCGGCTTGCCGTCCAGGCCGAGCGTGGCCAGCACGTCGACGTCCACGTCGGTGAGGGCACCCAGCAGCGGGCCAACGACGGCGGGGTCGGCGAAGACCGTACCGAAGCTGACCAGCACCCGGGGACGCCCGCCGGCCGGCGGCGTGTGCGCGCCCGTCGAAGCGTCGGGTGCCTGGTGCGGTTCCGGCCGCAGCGCGATCCGCTCCACCCCTTGCGGTACGGCGAAGCCCTCGAACTGCAGCCCCGGTGGGCAGGTGTCCAGCAGCCACCGCCCGGCCTGGACGCGCTGCGGCGCGGGCAGCCCGCGCTCCTCGTAGCGAGAGCGGACCACCGCGATCAGCGGGTCGGTGAACTCGGCCGGCACCGCCGGGCCGAAGGCGAGGGTGGCCAGCGGTACGTCGAGACCGGCGGCGACCAGCGGCCCCACGAAGTCGAGCATCTCGTTGACGATCAGATCCGGCTGCCAGCTCTTTGCCTGCGCGAACGCCTCGTCAGCGGTGAGGTCGACCCGGACCCCGGCGAAGAACTCGGCGACCGCCTCTGGGATCGGCTCGGTCGCGGGGTTGATGCCCAGCTTTCGCCCCACCTCGGCGAAGAGGACATCCGGCATGGGGCCAGCCGGCAGCAGCTCGATGCCCTCGGGAGCGAGGAGCGGGGCCATGCCCGCAGCGGTCACTACGGCAACGTCGTGGCCTTGACGCCGGAACGCGCGGATCAGGGGCAGAAGCGGGAGGAAGTGCCCGAAAGATGGCACGTTCGAGAAGAGGACTCGCATGTTCATCAGAATACCCTTCTGACGAGATGGGTCGGTAGAGTGCCCTGGTGGCTGCTCAACCGCGCGCCAGCCGGCGCCAGGAGAGCGCCGAGCAAACGCGGCAGTTGATCTTGGATGCGGCGCAGGATCTGTTCATCACCCGGGGGTACGCCGCTACGACGGTCAACGACATCGCCGCCCGCGCCCGGGTTGCCGTAGCGACCGTCTACACCAGCGTCGGCGGCAAGCCGACGCTGCTGCGGGCGCTCATCGAGGCAGGTGTGAACGACCCGGAGACCGCGCAGAACGTGGCGGCCATCGCGGTCGCCGCCGACCCCGGCGAGGTCGTGCGGCTGATCGGCGTCGGGACACGGTACGGCCACCAGAGCCGCCCGCACACGATCCAACTGATGAGGGCGGCGCCGGGCATGACGGCGAGCGCGGCGGAAGCGGCGCGCGACGGCGCGGCGGCGTACCGGCAGGCGCTACGGGTCGGCGCGGTACGCCTCGACGACCTCTCCGCCCTACGTCCGGGCCTCACCGTCGAACAGGCCACCCAGGTGCTCTGGTTCTACTTCGGGCTGCACTCCTGGCCACAACTCGTCGACGAGGGTGGCTGGTCGTACGACGAGGCCGAGCGCTGGCTGGTCGACCGGGCCACCGAGGCACTCCTTGCGCCCTAGCCGAACTCACCGTCCTTGACGCCGAGGACGAACGCGGTCCACCCAGCAACGGGATAGACGAGGGTTGCCGCCGCACGGTCCTTGCTGTCCCGTACCGCCACTCGACGGGAACCGTCGAGGATGGGCCCTGCCTCGACACAGCTGCCACCGTTGCTGTCACTCTTGCTGCTGATGTGCCAAGCGACCTTGGGCATGCTCTCGCTCATGACAACTCCTCTGCGATGCTCACGATCAACTTCGTTGACTCGCTCTCGCTGAGCGCAAAATCCAGCAGACGACCATAGGCGCGAACAAAGCGCTCAGCCTTCGGCGACTCCAGGTAGAGCCGCCCTCCCAAAGACTCCATAACGTGCGAGGGGCCACCCTCCCTGTTCTTGCTCGGATCTTGAGGGGGCAGCACGACAAGAGCGGCGAATCGGTCAGGAATCGAGAAGCTCTGGTCATCGAGCCGCAACTAGCGTGACCGCCATCGACGTCCCGACCGGCAGACCGCCGGACCGGAAGATGCTCGTCTTCCCAGGAGGTTGCCATGAGTGCGAACGCATGGATTCGGCAGATCCATCGGTGGCTGGCCATCGCCTTCACGGTGACCGTCATCGTCACCTTCGTCGCCTTGGCACAGGACGACCCCGTCATCTGGGTGTCCTATGTGCCCCTACTTCCCCTTGCCCTGCTCCTGTTCACCGGGTTGTACCTGTTCGCCCTGCCGTACGTCGCGAAGAGGCGGCGAGCCGGGCGGCCAGGCTGAGAGGCCGTCAGTCGGGTTCCACGACCACCAGCTCGCCGACCTGTTCGCCGATCGCGGTACGCGCCTCGGCCGGCAGCCCGACGTCGGTGATCAGCACGTCGGCGGCCTCCAGCGGGGCGATGGTGGCGATACCGATGGTCTCCCACTTGGTGTGGTCGGCGAGCACCACGAGCCGGCGGGCCGCGCCGATGAGGCAGCGGTTGACGCCGGCCTCCAGCAGGTTGGGCGTGGTGAACCCGGTCCGTGGGCTGAGGCCGTGCACACCGAGGAACAGCAGGTCGACGTTGAGCGCGCTGATCGCCGCCTCGGCCACCGGCCCGGTCAACGCGTCCGACGGGGTGCGGATGCCGCCCGTCAACACGACGGTCTGGTCCGCGCGCGGGTTCTGATAGAGCGCGTCGGCCACCGGGATCGAGTTGGTCACCACGGTCAGCCCGCGTACGTCGGAGAGCAGCGTGGCCAGCGCGGCGGTGGTGGTGCCGGCGGAGAGCGCGATGGCCATCCCCGGCTCCACCATCGTCGCCGCCCGCTCGGCGATGGCCCGCTTCTCCGCCTGTTGGCGGATCGACTTCGCGGCGAAGCCGGGTTCCTCTGCCGAGCCGGGCCCGGCGAGGGTCGCGCCGCCGTGCACCTTGTCGACCAGGCCGCGCTCGGCCAACACCTCCAGGTCGCGCCGGATCGTCATGTCGGACACGCCGAACCGACTGACCAGGTGACTCACCCGCACCCCGCCGCGTTGGCGGATCAGATCGAGGATGGCGGTCTGCCGCTGCTGGGCGAGCATGTGGGGAACCTCCTTCGCGCCGTGACTGTCGTCAGAATCAGGTCCGATCCTCACGGACCACCGCCACCTCACCGGCCGGCAGTGCCAGCTCACCGGCGCATTGTCCTCCGGTCAACAGCTCGACGCCGTGCGCCGGCAGGCGTACCTCGGTGTCGGTGTGGTTGATCGCGAACAGCCAGGTCCGGTCACCGTCGCGGCGGCGGACCACCTCCACCCCGGGCGGCGCCGACGCCGCCGGGCGGACGTCGGCCTCGGCGAGCAGCCGGGCCACCAGTCGGTCGGTGGCCGGCACGTCCAGCCGGGTGCCGACGTACCAGGCGGCGCCGTCGCCCACCCGGTGGCGGGTCAGCGCCGGCACGCCCGGCAAGGGCCCGTCGGTGTACGACGCGAGCACCTCGGCGCCGTCGGGGTGCACCCACTCGGTCCACACGTCGGCGGTGCTGCCGTCGTCGAGGTGGACCTGCTCGCCCTCGCGCAGCGGGAAGAACTCCTCGGTCCGGACGCCGAGCAACTCCCGGAACGCGCCCGGGTAGCCGCCCAGCCGGATGTGGTCGTTGGCGTCCACGATGCCGCTGAAGTAGGTGATCGCCGCCGTGCCGCCGGCCGCGACGTACCGGTGCAGCGCGGCGACGTCGGCGTCCCGGACCAGGTAGAGGGTCGGCACCAGGACCAGCCGGTAATCGGTGAGGTCGGTCGACGGGTGGACGATGTCGGCGGTCACGCCGGCCCGCCAGAGCGAGCCGTACAGGGCGTTCAGCCGGTCGGCGTAGGTGATGTCGACGCTGGGGTGCGAATCCAACTCGACACCCCACCACGCCTCCCAGTCGAACAGGATCGCCACGTCGGCGTCCACCCGGCTGCCGCGTACCTCGGCCAGTGCCTTGAGATCCGCGCCGAGCTGGCAGACCTCGCGGAACACCTTGGTGTCCGGCCCGGCGTGCGGCACCAGCGCGGAGTGGAACTTCTCCGCGCCGGCCCGGGAGGCGCGCCACTGGAAGAAGAGCACCCCGTCGGCGCCGCGGGCAACGTGCGCGAGGCTGTTGCGGCGCAGTTGCCCGGGAAGCTTGGCCACGTTGCGCGGCTGCCAGTTGACAGCGCTGGTGGAGTGCTCCATCAGCAACCACGGGTCGCCGCCGGCGACGCCCCGGGTGTGGTCGGCGGCGAGCGCCAGCCCGAGGTGCGCCTGCGGGTCGGCGGCGGTCAGGTAGTGGTCGTTGGAGATGAGGTCCACGTCGGACGCCCAGGACTGGTAGTCCATGTGCTTGACGCCGAAGCCGATCATGAAGTTGGTGGTGATCGGCTGTCGGACCAGCGTCTGCAAAGCCTCGCGCTCCGCGCGCAGTTGGGCCCGCTGCTCGTCGGAGGAGAACCGCAGGAAGTCCAGCTGCTGCGTGGGGTTGGCGAAGGCCGTCACCGTGCGCGGCGGGTTGATCTCGACCCAGTCGCCGTAGCGCTGACTCCAGAACGCGGTGCCCCAGGCGTCGTTGAGCCGGTCCAGGTCGCCGTAGCGCTCGCGCAGCCAACCGCGGAACGCCTCGGCGCTGACGTCGCAGTAGCAGTGCACGTTGTGGCAGCCCAGCTCGTTGGAGATGTGCCACATGACCACGGCGGGATGTTCGGCGTACCGGCCGGCGACCGCGCGTACCAGCTCCAGCGAGCGCTCGCGGAAGACCGGTGAGCTGGGGCAGTACGCCTGTCGTCCGCCCGGCCAGAGGATCGCGCCGTCCGCCCGGCGGGGCAGCGCCTCCGGGTACGCGCGGGCCAACCACGGCGGCGGGCTGGCCGTGGCGGTGGCCAGGTCGACCTGGATGCCGCCGTCGTGCAGCAGGTCCAGCACCCGGTCCAGCCAGCCGAACTCGAACCGCCCCGGGGTGGGCTCCAGCAGGGCCCAGGAGAAGATGCCGACGGAGACCAGGTTGACCCCGGCTTGGCGCATCAGGTCGACGTCCTCGGACCAGGTTTCCTCGGGCCACTGCTCGGGGTTGTAGTCGCCGCCGAAATAGATGCTGTCACCCTGCCATCGCCGCATGACAGCTGAGGGTGCACCCGTTGGGACGCCGAAGTCAACAGGTTCCAACATCGAGGTTCTTTCCAACGTTTACCAGGTAACGGCCGCGTCACGACTGGGTTATCAGAGGCGAACTGCCCTCTTGACAGCGTCCGACCGCAGGGTAGCTTGAGGCCCCAATGGCCGTTCGTGTTCGCCAATGTGGATTCTCGGTGGATCTCAATGTGTGATCACGACGCTGGACCTGCCTTCACCACCCCTGAGGCCCTTGGGCGTAGCTCCTTCTCATCCGCAGGAGGCACAGATGTCCCGTCCCCAATCCCAAGCCGAGTACCTGGCTCGGCTCGTACCGCCCTCAGTCGCCGGCATCAACCGACGGTCGTTGCTGGCCGGCGCGGCCGGCACGGGCGCGCTGCTCGGCACCGGCCTGCTCGCCGGCTGCGGCGACGACTCCGGCTCCGGCGGGTCCAGCAAGGACGTGTCGCTCGGCTCGAACCAGTCCGACCCGAAGCCGAAGGACGTCCTGGTCAAGGTCACCGACGGCTTCAAGACCTCGTCCGGCGTGCAGGTCGCGGTCAATACGGTCGACCACAACACGTTCCAGGAGAACATCAACAATTACCTACAGGGCAAGCCGGACGACGTGTTCACCTGGTTCGCCGGCTACCGGATGCGCTTCTTCGCCCAAAAGGGCCTGGCCAGCGACATCAGCGACGTGTGGGGCAAGCTTTCCGGCTACTCCGACGCCTTCAAGAAGGCATCCACCGGCGACGACGGCAAACAGTACTTCGTACCGGCGTCCTACTACCCGTGGGCGGTCTTCTACCGCAAGTCGGTGTGGCAGCAGTACGGCTACCAGGTGCCCACCACCCTGGACCAGCTCACCGCGCTCGGCGCGCAGATGAAGAGGGACGGCCTCATCCCCATCGCCTTCGCCGACAAGGACGGCTGGCCGGCGATGGGCACCTTCGATATCCTCAACCTGCGCATCAACGGCTACCAGTTCCACATCGACCTGATGGCCGGCAAGGAGGCATGGACCTCCGACAAGGTCAAGAAGGTCTTCGACACCTGGGCCGGCCTGCTCCCCCTGCACCAGCCGGACAGCCTCGGCCGCACCTGGCAGGAGGCCGCGCAGTCGTTGCAGCAGAAGAAGAGCGGCATGTACCTGCTCGGCCTCTTCGTCGGTCAGCAGTTCAGCAACGAGGAGCAGAGCGACCTCGACTTCTTCACCTTCCCCGAGATCGACCCGGCCATCGGCGCCAAGGCACTGGACGCCCCGATCGACGGCTACATGATGGCGCGCAAGCCCAAGAACGAGGAGAACGCGCGCAAGCTGCTGGAGTACTTCGGTGGCAAGGAGGCCGGCGACATCACGGTCAAGAACGACCCGGCCACCCTGGTCGCCAACACCAACGCGGACCTCAGCGGCTACACCGCACTACAGAAGAAGGCCGCCGAACTGGTCGGCTCGGCCACCGAGATCGCCCAGTTCCTCGACCGGGACACCCGGCCGGACTTCGCCTCCACGGTGATCATCCCGGCGATCCAGCAGTTCATCAAGAACCCCAAGGACATCGACGGTCTCACCTCGTCCATCGAGAACCAGAAAAAGTCGATCTTCACTGACTGACGGCGGAAGGGGGAGGACATCGTGTCCGACCTGCCCCTGATCCAAGCGGATCGCGCCGTGCCGCCGCCGGCCGCGACCACCTCCACGGGTGGTCGTCGCCGGCGGCTACGGCTCCTGTCCCGCACCGACCGCGTGGTCATCACGCTGATGGTGCTCGTCCCGCTGCTGCTCGTCACCGGGTTCATCTGGTTGCCGGCGGCGGCCACCGTGCTGCTCTCCGGCACCAACTGGGACGGCATCGGCCCACTCAACGAGATCGAGTTCGTCGGCGCGCGCAACTACAGCGACGTGGTGAACATCTACCCGCCGTTCGTGCCGGCGGTCCAGCACAACCTGCTCTGGCTGGCGGCGCTCTTCGTGGTCGCCACCCCGTTCGGCATGTTCCTGGCCGTGCTGTTGGACAAGGAGCTGCGCGGCAGCCGCTTCTACCAGACCGCGCTCTACCTGCCGGTGGTGCTCTCGCTGGCGCTCATCGGCTTCGTCTGGCAACTGCTCTACTCCCGGGACCAGGGCCTGATCAACGCCGTCTTCGGCAGCAGCATCGACTGGTACGGCGACTCGAACGTCAACATCTGGGCGGTGATGGTCGCCTCCGGGTGGCGGCACGTCGGGTACATCATGCTGCTCTACCTGGCCGGCCTGAAGGGCGTCGATCCGTCGCTGCGCGAGGCCGCGGCGGTCGACGGCGCCTCGGAGAGCCGGACGTTCTTCCGGGTCGTGTTCCCGGTCATGCGGCCGATCAACATCATCGTGCTGGTGGTGACCGTGATCGAGTCGCTGCGCGCGTTCGACCTGGTCTGGGTGGTCAACAAGGGCCGCAACGGGCTGGAGCTGATCTCCGCACTGGTCACCCAGAACGTGGTGGGTGAGGCGAGTCGGATCGGTTTCGGCTCGGCGCTGGCAACGATCATGCTGGTCGTCTCGCTGGTCTTCATCACCATCTACCTGGCGACCGTGATGAGGGAGAACCGGGAATGAGCACCGCGACCATCACCCGGCGTACCGAGGGCGGGCCCGACGCGCCGCCGCGCCGCCGCAAGCTGACCCCGTTACGGATGCTGCTGCACGGCTTCCTCATCGTCGTCTCGCTGGCCTGGCTCTTCCCGATCGCCTGGGCGGTGCTGACCTCGCTGCGCTCGTACGACTACACCGCCGCGAACGGCTACGTCTCCTTCGGCGGCTGGACCTTCGACAACTACGTCACCGCCTGGCGGACGGCGGAGTTCGGGCAGCACTTCCTCAACTCGGTGTACATCACCGTGCCGGCGGTGCTGCTGACCCTCTTCCTCGCCTCCTGCGTGGCGTTCGTCATCGCCCGGTTCAGTTGGAAGCTCAACCTGGTCCTGCTGGGGATCTTCACCGCGGCCAACCTGCTGCCCCAGCAGGCGCTGCTCATCCCGCTGTTCCGGCTCTTCACCGAGGTGCCGCTGCCGGAGTTCATGAGCGACTCGGAGCTGCTCTACGACAGCTACTGGGGCCTGATCCTGATCAACGTGGCCTTCCAGTGCGGCTTCTGCGTCTTCGTGCTCAGCAACTACATGAAGGCGCTGCCCCGCGACCTGTACGAGGCGGCGATGGTCGACGGGGCGAGCATCTGGCGGCAGTACTGGCAGGTCACCATGCCGCTGTGCCGGCCGGCCCTGGCCGCGCTGGCGACGCTGGAGGTGACCTGGATCTACAACGAGTTCTTCTGGGCCACCGTCCTCATGCGAACCGGCGACAAGTTCCCGGTGACCAGCTCGCTCAACAACCTGCGCGGTGAGTTCTTCACCGACAACAACCTGGTCTCGGCGGGCAGTGTGCTCGTCGCGATCCCCACCCTGGTGATCTTCTTTATGCTCCAGCGGCACTTCGTTCGGGGCCTGACCTTGGGAGCCTCAAAGGGATGACGATCCTGCACCTGCGCCGCGCGCGGACCAGCCTGGTGCTCGACGCGCGCGGCCCGGGGCTGCCCCGGGTCGTGCACTGGGGCGGCGACATCGGCGACCTCGACGACGACGGCCTGCGCCAGCTCGTCGACGCGACCGTACCGCCGGTGGTGCCGAGCAGCTTCGACGAACCGACCGTGCTGTCCCTGCTGCCGGAGGCGAGCGCCGGCTGGAGCGGACGGCCCGGCCTGGCCGGGCACCGCGACGGGGCCAACTGGTCCACCGCGTTCCGGCTGGACGGTCTCGACGTCGACCAGCCCGCCGACGGACCGGCGCGGGTGACCGTGCGGGCGGCGGACCCCGCCGCTGGGCTGACCCTGACCATCGAGATCACGCTCGACCCGTACGGCCTGCTGACCGTCCGGCACCGGCTGCGCAACGACGGCGACGGCGCGTACGAGCTGCGGGAGTTGACGCCGGTGCTGCCGGTGCCGGCGGTCGCCACCGAGCTGCTCGACCTGACCGGCCGGTGGTGTCGGGAACGGTCCCCGCAGCGGCACCCGTGGCCGCACGGCGCCTGGGTCCGCGAGGGCCGACACGGTCGTACCGGGCATGACGCCACGCTGCTGCTGGTGGCCGGCACCGCCGGGTTCGGCTTCGGCCACGGCGAGGTCTGGGCGGTGCACACCGCGTGGAGCGGCGACCACGTCACGTTCGCGGAGCGTCGCCCCACCGGCGAGTCGACCCTCGGCGGCGGCGAGCTGCTGGCCCCCGGGGAGGTCCGGCTCGGCCCCGGCGAGTCGTACGAGACTCCTTTGCTCTACGCGGTCTGGTCCGACGCCGGGTTGGACGGGCTCAGCGACGTGCTGCACACGCACCTGCGGGCCCGTCCCGGGCACCCGCGCTCCCCCCGCCCGGTAACCCTCAACGTCTGGGAGGCGGTCTACTTCGACCACGACCTGGACCGGCTGCGGGCGCTCGCCGACCGTGCCGCGCAGATCGGCGTGGAGCGGTTCGTGCTCGACGACGGCTGGTTCCGCGGCCGGCGCGACGACACCGCCGGGCTCGGCGACTGGTACGTCGACGAGGGCGTCTGGCCGGGCGGTCTGCAACCGCTGATCGACCACGTGACCGGTCAGGGCCTCCAGTTCGGCCTCTGGGTCGAACCGGAGATGGTCAACCCCGACTCGGACCTGTTCCGCGCGCACCCCGACTGGGTGCTCGCCGTGCCGGGGCGGCTACCGCCGGCCTGGCGTCACCAGCAGGTGCTCGACCTGGGCCGCCCCGAGGCGTACGACTACGTGCTGGAACGCCTCGACACGCTACTCACCGACCACCCCGGGATCCGGTACCTCAAGTGGGACCAGAACCGGGACCTCACCGAGGCCGGCCACCATGGCCGCCCGGGGGTGCACGGGCAGACCCTGGCGGTCTACCGGCTCTTCGACGAGTTGCGCGGTCGACACCCGGGCGTGGAGATCGAGAGCTGCTCGTCCGGCGGGGCCCGGGTGGACCTGGCCATCCTGGCGCGCACCGACCGGGTCTGGGCCAGCGACTGCAACGACGCCCTGGAGCGGCTCAGCATCCAGCGCTGGACCGGGCTGCTGCTGCCACCGGAGCTGATCGGCACCCACGTCGGCCCGGAACGTTCGCACACCACCAACCGCGTACACGACCTGGGTTTCCGGGCGGCGACGGCGCTCTTCGGCCACCACGGCATCGAGTGGGACATCGCCTCGATCAGCGCTGCCGAGCAGACCGAGCTGGCCGCCTGGGTGGCCCTGCACAAGCGGCTGCGCCCGCTGCTGCACGCTGGCCGGGTGGTCCGGGTCGACCACCCGGACCCGGCCGTCTGGGCGCACGGCGTGGTCGATCACGACAACACCCGAGCGGTGTACGCGGTGGCCCGGCTGGCCACCTCGGTGACGCAGGTGCCCGGCGCGGTGCGACTGCCCGGCCTCGACCCGAGCCGGCGCTACCGGGTGCGACAGGTGTCGGGCGTACCGGCCCCGGCGGCCATCGACCTGTCCCCGCCCACCTGGCTGGCCGGTGGTGTCATCCTCAGCGGGGCGGCGCTGGCCCGGGTGGGTGTGCAGCTGCCCGCCCTGCACCCGGAGCAGAGCCTGGTGCTGGAGGTCGACGCCGTCGACTGAAAAGATTCTGGAGAATCTTCGGCCGGGGTGTCGAGAACAGCGGGGCCTGCTTCTACCTCAGGGTGAGAGCACCGACGAGGGTGCGCAGGTGTGAGGAGCCAACCGTGAAGTACATGCTGTTGATGCAGTTCAGCGCCGCTGGGACCGACTTCCCGAGCGTCGACACCTGGACCCAGGACGAGGTCCGGGCGCACATCGCGTTCATGGGCGAGGTCAACGACAAGCTCACCGCCGCCGGCGAGTGGGTCGACGGGCAGGGCCTCGGCGGCCCGCAGCAGGCCCGGATCGTCCGGGCTGGTGAGGGCGGGGCGCCGGTGGTCACCGAGGGGCCGTTCGCCGAGACGAAGGAGTTCCTGGCCGGTTTCTGGATCGTCGACTGCGAGAGCCCGCAGCGGGCCGTGGAGCTGGCCGCGCACATCTCCACCGCGCCCGGCCCCGGCGGCCGGCCGCTGAACATGCCGATCGAGGTGCACCCGGTGATGTCCGCCCCGGCACAGGAGCTGTGAGGGGCTGAACACCGGTCCCCACGTCGAGGACCTGCTGCGCGAGTTGGCGCCGCAGGTCCTCGGCGTGCTCAGCCGCCGCTTCGGTGACTTCACCACCGCCGAGGACGCGGTGCAGGAGGCGCTGCTGGCCGCCGCCACCCAGTGGCCGGCCGAAGGGCTGCCGGCGAACCCCCGTGGCTGGCTGATCCAGGTCGGTTACCGCCGAATGATCGAACTGGTCCGCGGTGAGCAGGCCCGACGCCGCCGGGAGGACCTGGTCGCCCGCCGGGATCCGGACGACCAGCGGTACGCGCCAGCCCCGGACGAGGAGCTGACCGCCGAGCGGGACGACACGCTGGTCCTGCTCTTCCTCTGCTGCCACCCGGCGCTCGCCCCGACGTCGGCGGTGGCGCTGACCCTGCGCGCTGTCGGCGGGTTGAGCACCGCCGAGATCGCCCGCGCGTTCCTGGTGCCCGAGGCGACGATGGCGCAGCGGATCAGCCGGGCCAAGCAGCGCATCCGGGCATCAGGGCTGCCGTTCCGGATGCCCGAGCCGGCGGAGCGGGCGGACCGGTTGATCGCTGTGCGGCAGGTGCTCTACCTGATCTTCACCGAGGGGCACACCAGCACCACCGGCCCGGACCTGCGCCGCGTGGACCTCGCGGCGGAGGCGATCCGGCTGACCCGTGCGCTGCACACGCTGCTGCCGAACGACAGCGAATCGGCCGGGCTGCTGGCGTTGATGCTGCTCACCGAGGCACGCGGCCCGGCGCGGACCGGGCCCTCCGGGGAGCTGATCTCACTGGCCGACCAGGACCGCAGTCGCTGGGACGCGGCGGCGATCGCCGAGGGCATCACACTGGTCACGAGGGCCCTGCCGCGCGGGCCGGTCGGCCCGTACCAGGTGCAGGCCGCCATCGCCGCTCTGCACGACGAGGCGCCGAGCACCGAGCAGACCGACTGGCCGCAGATCCTGGTGCTCTACCAGGTGCTGGAACGCATGGCCGGCAGCCCGGTGGTGGCACTCAACCGGGCCGTGGCGACGGCCATGGTGCACGGACCGGCGGCCGGCCTGGCCGCCCTCGACGCGTTGACCCACGACCCACAGTTGGCCGGGCACCACCGGCTGGCCGCCGCCCGCGCCCACCTGCACGAGATGGCCGGTGACCAGGCCCAGGCGATCGCCGACTACCGGACCGCCGCCGCCCGCACGAGCAGCCGCCCCGAACAGCTCTACCTGACCATGCGAGCCGCCCGACTGGCCGCCCAGTCCGTCGATCTCCCGTGAAGACCGGCATCAACCAGCACGAGGGAAACGGCGACGGCGCGGCCCGCAGCGGTGGGCGGGTGGGCGGGCCGGGCTGCCTTTGGAGCTGATGCCGTAAACGATTCATCCACCAGGAGGGGTGCCGGGCGCACGGCCAGTCCGCTGGCGAAGTCTCGGCGCCTCCTCGGCGACGGCGTTCCGGCTGATTCGTCGCCACATCCGATTCGTTTGTGACATCAGCTCCAAAGGCGTTCTGTGACGGATGCCGGGGCCGCACGGACGCCACGCGACGGGTGGTTGGACGTCGACCGGGGGTGGGCGGGTCGGCAGGGCGGGGAGATCGCCGGCACTAGCCTGGGCAGCGTCGGGTTCATCGACCACGAAGGACCAAGGGGACGCATGGCGTACGTGCTGCTGGGGATCGCCATCCTCGCCGAGGTGCTGGCGACCAGCCTGATCAAGAGCACCGCCGGGTTCAGCCGCCTCTGGCCGACCGTGGCGTGCCTCGGCGGTTACGCCTTGGCTTTCCTCCTGCTGGCCCAGGCCGTCAAGGAGATCCCGGTGGGGGTGGCGTACGCCCTCTGGTCGGGCCTGGGCACCGCGGCCATCGTGGCGATCGGGGCGGTGTTCCTGGGTGAATCGGTGGGGCTCGCCAAGCTCACCGGCATCGTGCTGATCATCGCCGGGGTGGTCGTCGTGAACCTGGCCGGGGAGCACTGACCAGGACAGGTTCCGGTGGCCGGGTCCGACGCGGGCCCGACCACCGGTCCTCTGGTCAGCTCGCCGTGCAGCTCACCGCCGGCAGGCTGTTGGCGCCGGTCCAACTGCCGAGGAAGCCGAAGCTGGCACTGGCCCCGGCGGCCAGCCGCCCGTTGTAGTCCGTGTTGCGGGCGGTCACCGTGGTTGCGCTGCTGGTGAGGGCCACATTCCAGGACTGGGTGACGCGCTGGCCGTTGGCGAAGGTCCACCCGGCGGTCCAGCCGGTGATCGCCCTCGCACCGGCGGTCACCCGCACCTCACCCTGGAAGCCGCCCTGCCACTGGTTGGTCACCGTGTACGTCGCCGTGCAACCGCCGGCCGGCGGCGTGGTGGGCGGGGGCGTCGTCGGGGGTGGAGTGGTCGGCGGAGGCGTGGTCGGCGGAGGGGTGCCGCCGAAGACGCTGGCCTCGCGGGCGGTCTGCCGGATGCCGTTGACGCCGTTGAAGAGGCGCTGACCCCAGTCCGTCAGGCTGGCCGGGTTGAAGTTGGTGGCCAGGTCGAGATACTCGACGCCGCCGCCGTTGCCGCTCCACGACCAGCCCAACCAGCCGATACCGTTGGCCTGGCTGTACGCGAGGATGGCGTCCTCGTCGGGGTTCCCGTCGGAGTGGTTGAAGCCGAACTCACCGACCACGATCGGCAGTCCGGCGGTGCGGAAACGGCCCAGGTAGTCGCTGATCTCCGCGGCGGTGTCGAACACCCCGTACATGTGGACCGAGAAGACCGTGTTGCGGGCCGGGTCGGCGGCGAAGACCGACGCGGCGTTGTCGCGCATGGTGAACGACCAGTCCTGCCCCCAGTTCGGCGCGTCCACCATGATCGTGTGGGTCAACCCGCCGGCCCGCAGACGCTTGATCGCATCGGCGTTGTCGGTGGCCCACGAGGCGTAGTTCTGGTTGCCGTACGGCTCGTTGCCGATGTTGACGATGACGTAGCTCTCCTGGCCGGAGAGGACGTCGGCGAGGCTGAGCCAGTAGTCGACCGCGCGGGCGAGGGTGATCGCGCCGCTCTGCTCGCCGTACCCGGTGGTGTCGTGCACCTCCAGCACACAAATCAGCCGGTTGGCCTTGCAGAGCGAGATGACGTTGGCGACGTCGGCGTTGGTGTTGCGGGTCCACCGGTCGCCGCTGGAGAGCACCACCCGCACGGTGTTCGCGCCGAGCGCCTTGACGTCGGCGAACGAGCTGGTCTGCTGCGGGTACCAGGTATGGGCGTGGTTGACGCCGCGCATGATGAATTCGGCGCCGTTGGCGTCGTACAACTTGCCGCCAGCGACGGAGAAGCCGGCCGCGGCGTGCGCCGGCTGGCCGAACGCCAGCACGGTGACGAGTAACGCGAGCAGGGTCGCGCCGGCGGCGGAGAGTCGAGTCTTCATGGCCTTCCTCAGGGAGGACCCCCGGTGCCCGACAGGGGTGGGATGTGACAGGGGAAGGCGGCTGCAGCCCGGCAGCCGCGCCCGGCTCCCGGCGCAGGCATCAGCGTAGGACGATGGGATGGCCCTCGCAACCGGTTCAGTTGGCGGGCCCGCAGCCCAGACAGCCGCAACGGCCCACGCGGACGCAGGCCGTCACGGGGCGGTCATCCCCACCACAGGATGTGCGCCACATCCGGCTCTTAACCGGTTAAGAGCGACGGTAGGCAGGTGACCGCGATCCGTCAAGCATCGCGGCAGCCGAACCGGACGAGAGGGTTGACCGCCGTGCACCGGGGTATCCCGGGAACGATCCGTCGGCGAGAGGGGATACCAGGATGGTCAGCGTCGGCTACACCCTGATGAGCGAGCAGGCCGGGCCCAAGCAGCTGGTGGACCATGCGGTACGGGCCGAGGCGGCTGGCTTCGACCAACTGGTGATGTCCGATCACTACTACCCCTGGCTGGACTCCCAGGGGCACTCCCCGTACGCCTGGTCGGTGCTCGGCGCGGTCGCCCACGCCACCTCCCGGGCGCAGCTGATGTCCTTCGTGACCTGCCCGATCCGCCGCTACCACCCGGCCGTGGTCGCGCAGAAGGCCAGCACCATCGGGGCGCTCTCGGACGGCCGTTTCACCCTCGGCCTGGGCGCCGGGGAGAACCTGAACGAGCACGTGGTCGGCGGCTGGCCGCACGTCCAGCAGCGGCACGAGATGTTCGAGGAGGCGTTGCAGATCATCCGGCCGTTGCTCAACGGGGAGACGCTGACCTTCTCCGGCAACCACTTCGACGTGCCCGACGCCTACGTCTGGGACCGCCCGGAACGGCCGGTGCCGATGGCCATCGCCGCGTCCGGTCGACAGTCCGCCACGCTGGCCGCCGAGTACGGCAACGGCCTCATCTCCACCGAACCCGACCGGCACATCATCGAGATGTACGACGACGCCGGGGGCGCCGGCCAGCCCCGCTACGGCCAGGTGGCCATCTGCTACGGCCCCGACGAGGCGGAGTGCCGCAAGATCGTGCACGACCAGTTCCGCTGGTTCGGGATGGGTTGGAAGGTCAACGCCGACCTGCCCGGCCCGGAGTCCTTCGCCGCCGCCACCCAGTTCGTCCGGGAGGAGGACGTCGCCGAGGGCATCTCCTGCGGCCCGGACGTGGACGCGCACGTCGAGGCGTTCCGCAAGTTCGTCGACGCCGGCTTCACCCACGTGGCGATCATCCAGGTCGGTGGGGAGAGCCAGCCGATGTTCCTGGACTGGGCGCAGGAGCAGCTGCTGCCCCGGTTGCGCGAGCTGTGAACCGAACCGCGGCACCTCGGCCGCCAGCGTCGCCGCGCCGCAGCGCCGTCGGCCGGTTCGGGCCGGCCGAGCTGCGGCTCGCCATGGCCGCGCCCCGGCCGGCCGGCGGACTGACCAGCGAGTGGCGGGTCGTCGACGGACTGCGCACCCACACCCGCCGCAGCGCCGACCCGGGGACCGGGGCGCCACCCGCGGTGCTGGTACACGGCCTGGCGGTCTCGCACCGGTATCTCACCCCGCTGGCCGTCGCGCTCTCCACCACCCATCAGGTGTACGTGCCGGACCTGCCCGGCTTCGGGCTGTCCGAACACCCCAGGGGCGCGTACGACGTCCGCCGGCACGCCGACCATCTGGCCGCCTGGCTGGCCGCGTACCAACTGCCGCCGGTCTGCCTGCTGGGGCACTCGTTCGGCGCGGAGGTGGCCGCCGCGGTCGCCGCCACCCACCCCGACGCGGTACGCGCGTTGGTGTTGGCCGGGCCGACAAGCGACCCGGCGGCCCGGTCCCGGCGGGGCCAGTTCGGTCGTTGGCTGGTGGACAGCCTGCGCGAGGCGCCGCTACAGGCCCCGATCCTGGTGCGGGACGTCTGGAACGCCCGGCCCTGGCGGGTCCTCGCCACGCTGTCGCACTCGGTGCGGAACGCGATCGAGGCGGACCTCGTCCGCGTCAGCGCGCCGACTGTCGTCGTGACCGGCGACCGCGACCCCGTCGTGCCGCAACGGTGGCGGGACGAGGCGACACGACTGGTGCCGGAGGCGGCCCTGGTGGTCGTTTCCGGTGCCGCGCACAACGTGGTCACGACCGCCCCGACGGCGGTCGCGGACGCGATCCGGCAAATGCTCGCCCCTCAACCCGCACTCACGGACAGGTGAACATCATGCGCTTCGGCAACACGGAGATCCGCCCGCTCGGCGGGGGCCTCGGCTGCCTCCTGATGATCCTCTTCTCGATCGTGGCCTCGGTGGTGCTGACCGTCCTGCTGAATCTGGTGCTCTGAGCCCGCGCACCCCTCAACGGCTCAGGCCCAGCGCCCTGAGCACCTCCCGGACGGCCAGCCGGGCCGGGTCGAGCACCGTTTGGCGGGTCCAGCGGGCCGCGGGCGCGACGGTGGCCCGCCACGTCGCCCTGAAGCCCCGCGCCACCGGCACGACCGTCACCGACCAGACCCACCGGACTCCGGACAGCAGCGGGCGTACGGCGTGCCGCCACAGCCAGCGCAACCCTCGCCCGAGCGGGCGCAGCAGCAGTCGGTGGAGCAGTCGCAGCACCCGACCGGCCGTCCGCCACGCGCCGACCACCGCGGCGACGACCAGCCGACCGACGGGCGTGAGCACCGTGCCCAACCATCGCAGCGGCCACAGGACCAGGAACTTGGCCAGCCAGACCAGCACCCGCCCCAACACGACGAGAGGCGGACGCAGCCCACGACGCGCCAACCAGACCAGCGCGGGCCAGATCACCTCGCGGGCGACCCACACCAGCGGGAGCCACAGCAGGTGCCGGGCGACCCACACCAGCGGAAGCCAGACCAGCCGGTGCAGAGCCCAGGCCAGCGGGGCCAGCAACCAGCGGCGCAGGAACCGGCCCGCCGGGCGGAGCAGGTACCGGTGCAGCAGCCGGCCAGCAGCCGTGATCAGCTCCCAGAGCAGGCGTACCGGCAGCACCACGACCAGCGCCACACCGCGCGCGACGGCCGCGACGGGCGGAAGCGCGACGGCGGCCGGCTGCGCCGTGCCCGAGGCCAGCGGGTCGGCGGACGGACGAGCCTTCGGTGGCACGGCCCGGTGATCGTTCGGCGGACCGGGCAGCGGCGGACGGAGGGTGCGGCGGTCGGTCACGGTGGCACGGTAATCGGCCCGCGCCACGCGGTGGGGGCCGGCGGCGTGAGACCGAGAGGCCGCGTCAGCCGGCGGACAGGTCCAGCGTGGCGAACAGCGGATAGTGATCGGAGGCGGTGGCCGCCGCACCGTCGCGAATCACCCGACAGTCGTGCGTCCGCTGCGCCACCTCGGCGCTGCCGAGCAGGTAGTCCAGCCGCATCCCGGCGAACTCCGCCCCGCCCAGTCGGGTGGGCACGGTGTGGCCGGCGACCTCGGGCGCGTCGACGTTGACCGACGGCCAGAGGTCGACGAGGCCGGCGGCGAGCAACCGGGCGATCGCGCGGGTGTCCACGGCGTTGCCGGAGCGACGCAGGTGCCGCCGCCGGTAGAGGGTGGGCATGCCGGCCAGCCGGGCGGTGTGGTCGACGGTCGGGTCGAGCGAGTTGAGGTCACCGGCGACCACCGTCAGCGGCCCCTGGTTGCGGCGCATGGCGGCGACCAACCAGTCGACCTCCATCCGCCGCCGGCCCCCGGAGTACGGGTAGAGGTGGGTGCCCAGCACGGTGAACGGGCCGGCGGACGTGGCCACCGCGACGCGGGCGGCGGCGTGGTGGAACGGGCGGCGCACCGACCCCGCGTCGACGACCCGGTACGGCGGCCGGACCAGCACCGCCACCGGCTGCCCGAAGCAGGACCGGGCCAGGTGGGGAACCATCCCCACCCGGCCCGCCACGGCGGCCATCAGCCCGTCCCGGTCGAAGCCGCGCAGCTCCTGAAGGGCCAGCACGTCCGGTGCCTGCTCGTTGACGACCCCGACCACCTGATCCAGCCGGTCGGGGCCGCCGCGATCCCGACCGCCGGTGCGGATGTTCCAGGTCATCACCCGCAGCACGACGGCCCCCTAGTCGGCTCGGCCGGCCCGCGCCAGCTCGTCGTCGAGGGTGTCCACGTCCTCCGACTCGATGGCCGGTTGGTTGCCTTCCTTCAGGTCCTCGTTCGGGCGGATCACCAGGTAGAGCAGCCCGATCCAGAGCGCGGAGAGCATGATCGCGCCCATGAAGTCGGTCGGGTGGTGCATCCCCCGGTACATCCGGGAGGTGGCCACCCCGACCGGCATGAGCACGGCCAGTGCCACGAAGACCCAACGCCACCACCGGTCGGTACGCGGGAACACGATGAGGGTGATCGCCAGCCAGACGCAGATCGTGGCCGCGATGTGCCCGGACGGGAACGACGAGGTGGGCATCGGCCCGTCCAGGTTCTCCACCAACGGACGCGGCCGGTCGACCGCGCGGGCCGACGCGAGGAAGAGGGTCAGCTCACCCACCATCGCCAGCGCCACGAAGAGCACCGGGCGCCAGCGCCGCCACACCGCCAGCACCAGCGGGCAGAACACCAGCGAGATCAACAGGATGGCGTGGGTGTCACCGAACTTGCTCCACCACCAGCTGACCTCGGTCAGCACCTCGGTGTGCCGCTCGGCGAACCACTGCGGCACCTCGGTGTCGAGGGTGTCGAAGAAGGTGCCCTTGGCGTGGTAGCTGACGTACATGCCGAAGCCGTACAGCGCGCCGAACACGATCACCCAGCCGACCAGCAGCTCGGCCACCGCCGAGCGGGGGTGGGCCAACACGTGTTCCTCGGCCGGGGCGGGGGCGATGTCGTGCCCCGCCTCCGGCTCCAGGCCCTCGGTCAGCGGCGACACCGGCCTGCCCCGCTCCCGGCGCCACAGTCGGAAGGCGTACGCGGTGACGCCCAGCCAGGCGGCCCCGAGCAGCCAGGCGGCCAGCACGTCGGAGACGAAGTGCACGCCCAGCGCGATCCGGGTCAGGCCGACCAGTACCACCAGCACACCGACGCCGACGATGGCCGGCTTGCGCCAGCGGGGCGCCATCGCCGGCAGGAACACCAGCAGCAGCGCTCCGTACGCGACGAACGAGCCGAGCGCGTGCCCGCTCGGGAAGCTGTTGCCGGGCGCGCTGGCGATCGGCACGTCCACGACCGGGCGGAGCCGGCCGACCAGCGTCTTCAGTGACGGGTCGAGGATGAGGCCACCGACCCCGGTGATGATCAGGTAGACGGCGAGTCGGGGCTGCCGCCGGATCAGCAGCCCGATCACGGCGATGGTGACCAGCCAGATGAGGATCGGCCGGCCGCCCAGATCCGTCACCGCCTGGAGCACGGTGACCAGCGCGTGGTGCGGGGCGACGAGCCCGTTGAACCACTCGGCGAGCGCGTGGTCGGCATCCTGCAGCGGGCTCCACCGCACCCGGACGAGCAACAACAGCAGCCCGAAGGCCACCCCGGCACCGGTGACGGCCACCAGACCGGCAATGCTCCGTTCGGCGAAATGACCGATCGGACGGCGCGCCACCTCTTTGACCGCGGTCACTCCGCACCTCCCTTATCTGTCTGGCGAGGCGCTTTACCCGATCCGCGTCCGTCGTACACGCCGCTGCCCCTAGAGCGCCGACATGTCCCCGGTGTCGTACAGCTCGGCGCGGTCCGGGTCGGGCTCCCACAGATCCGGTTGGGCGGGCTCCCGCGCACCGATGCGCAGCGCCTCCAGTTGGGCGGCGAAGGACAGCCCGCCGAAGAGCGCCATCCCGGTCAGGTTGGCCCAGAGCAGCAGCGCCATCATGCCGGTCAGTGCGCCGTAGGTTTGCCCGAAGCCGTCACTGAACCGCACGTACGCGGCGAGTAGCAGGCTGGCCAGCCACCACAGCGCCGTGGCGATGCCGGCGCCGAACAACAGCCAGGACAGGCCGGGCTGGTTGCGGCGCGGCGCGTGTCGGAACAGCACGGCGACGGCGACGACGGTCAGCGCGAGGCTCAGCGGAAAGCGGATCACATCCCAGATGCCGTTGGCGACCGCGCCCCACTCGTAGTGTTCGCGGACCGAGTCTCCCATCGCGCCGCCGCCGACCAGGATCAGGAAGCCGGCGAGCGCGGGCAGGCCGGCGGTGACGGCCAACACGGCGGCGCGCAGGTATTTGCGCAGCGCCGGGCGGTCCCGTTCGACGCCGTAGATGCGGTTGGCGCCCCGCTCGATCTGGGCCATCGTGGTGGTGAGCGTGAACAGGCCGGTGAGCAGACCGAGGGTGAGCGCCAACTCTCCCGCGTCCTCGACGCGTTCGCCCTCCCCGAGCAGCTCGGCGACCATCTGTGCGCTCTGGCCGGGGGTGAGCGCCAGGACGGTGTCGGCGACCACCTGGCCGCCCTCCTCGACGCCCAACTCGCTGATCAGGCCGGTGAGGGCGATCAGGAACGGCACCACGGCGAGGCAGAGTTGCAGCGCGAAGGCCCGGGAGTGGCTGAACCCGTCGCCGTAGCGGAACCGGATGAACGCGTCCCGCAGCAGGTGCCAGCCGCCCTGCCCGCGCAGGGTGTGCCAGGCATCGTCGGCGGACAACTCCTCGTCGGCCATCAGCCGGGTCTCCGGCACGATCCGGGTGCTACTCACGGCGGGCTTCCTCGATCAGCTGCTCGCCCCGCTCTCCGGCGCCCTGCGCGTCGACGGCCAGGTCCGGGGATGCCTCCGGCTGGGGGACGCAGAGCCAGAGCGCCTGGGGCCGGACCTCCGCCCGCAGCTGCCGGCCCGGGGAGATCAGGTCGCCGTCCAACTCCCGAGGTTGCGCCCGGTTGCTGGTGACCACCACGCGCCGGCCCCGGAACACCTCCAGCTGCGGCACCCGGCCGTTGCGGCGGATCACCGCCCAGCCGAGCGCCAGCCAGTGCCGCAGGTTGCGCGGGGTGAGCACGGCGACGTCGAGCCAGCCGTCGTCCGGTTCGGCCTCGGTCAGCAGGGTGACACCGCCCTGCAGCCGGCCGACGTTGGCGATCAGGACCGAACGGGCCCGGCGGCGCAGCGGCGGCCGGTCGTCGATGCGGATCTGCACCCGCATCGGCCGGTCCCGTAGGTGACGGGCGGCACCCACCACGTACGCCGGCCAGCCGATGCGGGCCTTGGTGGTCTCGTTGGTGGCTTCGAGCATCTGGGCGTCGAAGCCCATGCCGGCCATCACAGTGAAGTACTTGTCCTCGACAGCGCCGACGTCGAGCAGCCGCCGACCGCGTTCGACGGCGACCTGCAACCCGGCGGCCAGGTCGGTGGAGAGCCCCAGGTTGGCGGCGAGCAGGTTGCCGGTGCCCTGCGGCAGCACGGCGAGGGCCACATCCGTGCCGACCAACCCGCTGACGCAGGACATCACGGTGCCGTCGCCCCCGCAGGCGAAGACCAGGTCGACGCCGGCCTTGACGGCCTGCTCGGTCTGACCGCGACCCGGGTCGTCGACCGTCGTCTCGTACCACTGCGGCGCGGGCCAACCGGCCGCGGTCAGGGCGTCGTCGACGGTACGGCGCAACTCGTCGAGATCGTCGACCTTGACTGGGTTGACCACCACGGCGGAGCGCAACCGGCCGTCGCCGCCTGAGGGCCGCCTGTCCTGTCCAGCATTCACGGCGTCAGTGTGCAGCACCCGGACGGCTTCAGCGACCCGGCGACCGGCAGGCGTCGGAAGTGCCACAGACAGGTTTCAGGACGAGGCCACCCGTCAGGCCGCCGCCCGCAATGCGAGCTCCACTCGCCGGCGCAGATCGTCGAGGTCGACCCCGGACTCGGTGAGCACCAACGCCCCCAGCCCGTTCCCCTCCCGGAGCACCCCGAGCAGGATGTGCTCGGTGCCGATGTGCCGGTGGCGCAGCCGCAGGGCCTCCCGCAGGGACAGCTCCAGCACCTTCTTCGAGCGGGGCGAGAACGGGCCGCCGAGGTACCGCTTACGCCCCCAGCGGCGGCGTGGCGCCGGCACCGCCTCCCGTAGCGCGTCCGGGCCGAAGGACTGCTCGATGCGGGCCACGATCGCGGCCAGGTCGATGCCGATCTCCCGCAGCGCCGCCGCGTCCGCGTCGCCGAGGCCCGCGCCGCCGCTGGCGGTGTGCCGCCGGACGCGTTCGCGCAGGTCGTCGGCGCGCACCCCGGCGTCGGCGAGCACCCGGCTGGCCAGCCCGGCCTCGTCGGCGAGCAGGGCGAGCAGCAGGTGCTCGGTGCCGACCGGCCGCTGGCCCTCGGCCCGCGCCTCCTCCAGCGCCCGGCGCACCACGTCGCGCGCCCGGTCGGTGAACCGTTCGAACATCACGCCTCCCAGGATGAGTTGACCGCCGGTCGCCCGGCGTGCTTCTTGTGCACTGCCTGCCGACTGACCTCGAGCGCGTCGGCGATCTCCTGCCAGGACCAGCCCTGTCGTCGGGCGTTGTCCACCTGGACCACCTCAAGCCGCTCGAGCAGCCGGCGTAGCGCGCGGACGGCGCGCAGCCCGACCCGGGGGTCGGTGCTGCCGGCTGCCGCCGCGAGTTCTGTCGCCTGACTCATGCCGTCAACATACGTTGACGACCCTCCGGGTGTCAACCCTGGTTGACGAGAGGTCGTCGCAGCCGATCTGACCCGCCGCCGTGCTCATCCGACTACCCTCGGTCAGGGACAGCTTGGTCGTGCCGGGCGCGACGCCCGGGAGGTGATATCGGATGGCCGCACCCGCCGACGCAGCGGTGCTGGTCGGCCTCGGGTCGGAACTCGACCTCCCGGTCGTCGAACAGGCCGCGCAGGAGGCCGCCGGCCACGGCCGGCCGCTGCACCTGCTGCACACCTTCGACTGGCGCGCGGCCTTCGCCGCCGACACCGTCGCCGTACCCCGTGACCAGGCCGAGAAGCTGATCACCCGCGCCGCCCAGCTCGCCCACCAGACCGAGCCGGGGCTGACCGTACGCGCCGAGATCGTCGAGAGCGCCATGCTGCCCACCCTCATCCGCCGCTCGGAGGTCGCCTTCCTGCTGGCCGTCGGCGACAGCGGCATGGCGGGCAGCGGCCAGTGCGTTCCGGCCGAGACGACCGCCGTGCAGTTGGCCGCACGGGCCGGCTGCCCCCTGTTGGTGGTCCGGCGTGAGCCGCCGCCGCAGGGTCCGGTGCTGGTGGGCGTGGACGGCTCCCCCAGCTCACACCTCGCCCTGCAATGGGCCGTGGAGTGCGCCGCCCGCCGGGGCGCCCGACTGCTGGCGCTGCGGGTGGTGGAGTACGACGAGGACACCGACGCGGTCGCCGAGCAGCTCAGCGAGGCACTGGCCCGGCACACCGACCGACACAGCGCGGTGCCGACCGAGGGCCGGGTGGTGCGCGGCGACCCCGCCGAAGTGCTGATCGACACGTCCCGCAACACGCAGGTGGCGCTGGTCGCCGCCCGCGGCGACGAACCGGGCCGGGCCATGCTGGGCGCGGTCGCCCAGTCCCTGCTCTACCACTCCCCGGCACCGGTGGTCGTCGTCCGCGGCCTGGCCGAGGCGCCGCTGACCGGGCCTGACGCCCACCCGGTGCAGGACCAACGGCCCTGAATTCGGGCGCCGCGGCGGCCAGGCTGAACGTCGGACGCCCCACACCTACCCGCGAGAGGCAGCATGATGGACACCGCTCTCGACGTGCACCGCGCCCTCACCGACGACGAGCTGCGCCGGCTGGACGCCTACTGGCGCGCCGCGAACTACCTCACCGTCGGGCAGATCTACCTGTTGGACAATCCGCTGCTGCGCGAGCCGCTGACCCCCGACGACATCAAACCCCGCCTGCTCGGGCACTGGGGCACCAGCCCCGGCCTCAACCTGATCTACGCCCACCTCAACCGGGTGATCGTGGCGCGCGACGTCAACGCCATGCTGGTCACCGGCCCCGGCCACGGCGGCCCGGCCATCGTGGCCAACACCTGGCTGGAGGGCACCTGGTCGGAGCGCTACCACGACGTGGCGCGCGACGAGGCCGGGATGGCCCGGCTCTTTCGCCAGTTCTCCTTTCCGGGCGGCATCCCCAGCCACGTCGCGGCGGACGTGCCGGGTTCGATCCACGAGGGCGGCGAGCTGGGGTACGCGTTGAGCCACGCCTACGGCGCCGCGTTCGACCACCCGGATCTGCTGGTGGCCTGCGTGGTAGGCGACGGCGAGGCGGAGACCGGGCCGCTGGCCGGCAGTTGGCTCTCCGACGTGTTCCTCAACCCGGCGCGCGACGGCGCGGTGCTGCCCATTCTGCACCTCAACGGTTACAAGATCGCCAACCCGACCGTGCTGTCCCGGATCCCCGAGACCGACCTGCTCGACCTCATGCGCGGGTCGGGTTACCAGCCGTACGTGGTGGCCGGCGACGAGCCCGCCCAGGTGCATCGGATCCTCGCCGCGACGCTGGACCGCGTGCTGGACGAGATCGCCGAGATCCAGCGGCGGGCCCGCTCCGGTGGCGTCGTCGAACGTCCCCGCTGGCCGATGATCATTCTGCGGACGCCGAAGGGCTGGACCGGCCCACGTGAGGTCGACGGCACCCAGGTGGAGGGGACCTACCGCGCCCACCAGGTGCCGCTGTCGGGCGTACGCGACAAGCCGGAACACCTGGCCGAGCTGGAGCACTGGCTGCGCAGCTACCGGCCGGAGGAGCTGTTCGACGCCACCGGCGCGCCGGTGGACGAGTTGCTGACGCTGCCGCCGCGCGGTGACCGGCGGATGAGTGCCAACCCGGTCACCAACGGCGGTGTGGTGCTGCGCGACCTGACCCTGCCGGACTTCCGCGACTACGGCGTGGAGGTTCCCGAACCGGGTACGCCGATCGCCGGCGCGACCGGGGTGCTCGGCCCGTGGATCCGCGACGTGATCAGCGCCAACCCGGAGACGTTCCGGCTGTTCGGCCCGGACGAGATCGCGTCCAACCGGCTGGGCGCCGCGTTCGAGGTGACCGACCGGGCCTGGGTGGCCGCCACCGAGCCCGGCGACGACCACCTCTCCCCCGACGGGCGGGTGATGGAGGTGCTCTCCGAGCACCTGTGCCAGGGCTGGCTGGAGGGCTACCTGCTGACCGGCCGGCACGGGGTGTTCACCAGCTACGAGGCGTTCATCCACATCGTCGACTCGATGCTCAACCAGCACGCCAAGTGGCTGAAGGTGACCCGGGCCATCCCCTGGCGGCAGCCGATCGCCTCGTTGAACTACCTGCTGTCCAGCCACGTCTGGCGGCAGGACCACAACGGCTTCTCCCACCAGGACCCGGGCTTCATCGACCACGTCGTCAACAAGAAGGCCGAGGTGGTGCGGGTCTATCTGCCGCCGGACGCCAACACGCTGCTCGCCACCATGGACCACTGCCTGCGCAGCCGGCACTACATCAACGTGGTGGTGGCCGGTAAGCAGGCCGCGCCGAACTGGCTGACGATGACCGAGGCGATCCAGCACACCCGGCGTGGCCTGGGCATCTGGGAGTGGGCCAGCAACGACGGCGGCACCGAACCGGACGTGGTGCTGGCCTGCTGCGGAGACGTGCCCACCCTGGAGACGTTGGCCGCCGTCGAGCTGCTGCGCCAGAACCTGCCGACGTTGAAGGTGCGCCTGGTCAACGTGGTCGACCTGATGCGACTCCAGCCGGACACCGAGCATCCACACGGCCTGACCGACAACGAGTTCGACACCATCTTCACCCAGGACCGGCCCATCATCTTCGCGTACCACGGCTATCCGTGGCTGATCCACCGTCTCACCTACCGCCGCACCAACCACGAGAACCTGCACGTGCGCGGTTACAAGGAGGAGGGCACCACCACCACCCCGTTCGACATGGTGATGCTCAACGACCTGGACCGCTTCCACCTGGTCATCGACGTCATCGACCGGGTGCCCGGGCTGGCCGCCAGCGCCGCGCACCTGCGCCAACGGATGGTCGACGCCCGGCAGGCGGCCCGCGACTACACCCGGCAGTACGGCGAGGACGACCCCCAGGTCGCCGAATGGCGCTGGGTCCGGGAGACCGACCCGACCACCCCCTGAAGGAGAACGACGTGCGCGACGCGGAGATCCTGGTCGGTTACGACGGTTCCACCGACGCCTCGGTGGCCCTGAACTGGGCCGTGGAGGAGTCGCGGCACAGCGGCCAGCCGGTGCGACTGGCGTACGTCTTCGAATGGCTGACCGTGGCCAGCTGGGTCGGTCCGGGTGTGGCGCCCGGCGTGTGGCCCGATGACACCGCCCGCCGGCAGGTCGAGGACCTGGTCGGCAAGGCCGCGGCGGACGCCACCGCGGCCAACCCCGGGCTGGAGATCACCGGCGAGGTGTACGACGGGCCGCCCGCGCTGGTGTTGCAGGAACGCTCGGCCGAGGCCGGGATGCTGGTGCTCGGCAGCCGGGGCCACGGCGGATTCGGTGGCCTGCTGGCCGGGTCGACGGCGGTCTCGGTCGCCGCGCACGCCCACTGCCCGGTCGTGGTGGTCCGGGACGGGGCCGACAACGCCGCGACCGACACGTCGAGCCGCCCGGTGGCGGTCGGGGTGGACGGCTCGGAACCGTCGCTGGTGGCGCTCGGCTTCGCGGCCGAACGGGCGGCGCAGCGACAGCTGCCGCTGCGCGTCCTGCACGCCTGGACACCGGGCCCCGGCGGGGCAGCCGGGGTACCCGACGAGCGGGCCGCCGTGGAGCAGGCGCTGGAGCCGTGGCGGCGGACGTTCCCCGAGCTGGCGGTGACCGTCGACCTGGTGTCGACCAGCCCGGCGGCGATGCTGATCGAGGCGAGTCGGGACGCGCGGCTGGTCGTGGTCGGCAGTCGGGGTCGGGGCGGGCTGGCCGGCATGCTGCTCGGCTCGGTCAGCCAACAACTCATCCAGCACACCGCCTGCCCGGTCGCCGTGGTCCGCGAACGCTGACCGCGGACGCCCCGCGCGCCATCGACGGTGAACACGGTCAGGCGGCCAGCACCGCGGCCTCCAGGGTCGGGTCCAGCCCGATCGAGCTGCGTTGCGGTCGCCCGGCACGCGGCGGAACCGCACCGACGTCGCGGAGCCAGCGCCAGGTGTCCGCGACGGTTTCGGCCACCGGCCGGCAGGTCAACCCGGCGGCGAGGGCCCGGGTCACGTCCTGCTCCAGCAACCCCCGGTACGGGTGGCCGCGCGGCAGCCAGATCGGCAGGTCGCTCCACGGCTGCACCCCGGCGGCGAGGATCGGTGCCGGATCGGTCCAGCGCAGCCGGGCGTCGGCACCGGTGGCGGCCACGCACGCGTCGAGCAGCTCGCCCATCGTGGTCTGCGTCGGACGACCGATCGCGTTGAACGTGCCGGCCAGCCGTCGGGCGCCCGCGGCCAGCATCCAGCCCGCCAGGTCGCGGACGTCGACGTACTGCACCGGCAGGTCAGCCGGGCCGGGGGCGAGCACGTCCCCGCCCCGCTCGATCCGTCGTAGCCACCAGGGCAACCGGCCGATGTCCTCGCCCGGGCCCAGGATCAGGCCGGCCCGGGCGAGCAGCGCGCGCTGACCGAACACCTCCCGCACAGCGCGCTCGGCACCGGCCTTGAGCTGCGGGTAGTCGCCGTCGACGGAGCCCGGGTCGGCGTCCACCACCGGGGAGTCCTCAGCCAACCCGGGGCGGGCATGGTCGGTGTAGACCGACCCACTGGACACGTACACGTAGTGGCCCACCGTGTCGACCAGGGCGCGAGCGGCGTCGCCGGCGGCCCGCGGCGCACCGTCCCAGGTGTCCACCGCGACGTCCCACTCGCCGCCGGCCAGCGCGGCCAGGCCGTCCGGGGCGGTCCGGTCACCCCGCAACCGGTGGACGCCGGACGGCACCGTGCCGTGCAGCCCCCGGTTGAACACCGTCACCGACCAGCCGCGACGCACGGCCTCGGTGACCGTGGCCCCACCGACGAAGCCCGTACCGCCCAGCACCAGCAGTCTCATGCGCTCCACCCTGCCGGCCCGGGTCGGCGCAGGACACCCCTGTTCACCGGCAGCGGATCTGCCCGTGGCAGAACTCCGAGGTGGGCAGGAGGGTACGGGCGTTCACCAGCGGACCTCGTCCAGCATGCAGGAAAGCCGCTCAGGGCATGGTCAACAGAGCCGCCGATTGCGAAACTGCTTCAATCCGCGGCACCACGGGCAATCGAGGCGCTTGACGCATTTGGTGACCATGTGTGCCGACCAGATGACCCCAGGTGCCCGATCGGTGGGCCCAACCGCAACCCGAGGCTGGCTCGACGTCGGCACAACCCGGACGGAGAAGGGAATGTCCAGCACACCGCTGTCCCTGCCGCAGCCATCCGCGCGGACGCCCGAGTTCGGCCGGGACGCGCTCATCGTCTGCGAGAACCTGGTGCGGATCTACCAGACCGGTTCGATCGAGGTGCAGGCACTGCAGGGACTGGACCTGGCCGTGGAGAGCGGTGAGCTGGTCGCCGTCGTCGGTGCCTCCGGGTCGGGCAAGTCGACGCTGCTCTCCATCCTGGCCGGCATCGACGCCCCCACCGCCGGGCGGGTCCGGGTCGACCGGTGGAATCTGCTGGCGATGTCCCGCGCGGACCGGGTGGACTACCGGCGGCACACCGTCGGGTTCGTACGGCAGCAGACGGCGAGCAACCTCATCCCTTACCTGACCGCACGGGAGATGGTGGCCCTGCCGATGACGGCGGCCCGTACCGCGAAGAAGGAGCGCCGGGAGCGCGCGGCCGAGCTGCTGGACAGCCTCGGTGTCGCCGACTGCGCCGATCGACGCCCCGGGCAACTCTCCGGAGGGCAGCAGATGCGGGTCGCGATCGCGGTGGCGCTGGCCAACCAGCCGCAGGTCCTGCTCGCCGACGAGCCGACCGGCGAGCTGGACGCCGCCACGTCCGCGGAGGTCTTCGGCGTGCTGCGGGACGTCAACCGGCGGTACGGCGTCACCGTCGTCGTGGTAACCCACGATCCGGAGGTCAGCGGCCAGGTCGAGCGGACCGTCGCGATCCGGGACGGGCGCACCAGCAGCGAGGTGCTGCGCCGCACCACCACCGACGCGGAGGGCGACACGCACATAGTCGCCGAAGAGTACGCCGTGATGGACCGGGCCGGGCGCGTCCAGGTGCCCCGCGAGTTCCGCCAGGCGCTGGCGCTGACCCGACGGGTCCGGCTGGCCCTGGAACCTGACCACATCACGATCCGCCCCGACTCGGGAAGCGGCGAATGAGCAGCGAGCCGCTGCTCAGCGTGCGCGGCGTACACCGGCGCTTCCGCACCGGGCCGACCGTCGTACACGCCCTGCGCGGCGTGTCGTTCGACGTGGCCGCCGGTTCGATGGTGGCGCTCGTCGGCCGGTCCGGCTCGGGCAAGACCACCCTGCTCAACGTCATCGGCGGCCTGGACCGCCCGGACGCCGGCACCGTGCACGTCGACGGCACCGACGTCACCGCGCTCAACGAGGATGGTCTGTCCCGGCTGCGGCGCGAGAAGGTGTCGTACGTCTTCCAGAGCTTCGGGTTGATCCCGGTGCTGTCGGCCGCGGAGAACGTCGCGGCCCCGCTGCGGATGGCCCGCGTCGCCCCAACCGAGCGCGAGCGGCGGGTCGAGTTGCTGCTGGAGCTGATCGGCCTGGCCGACCACGCCCGGCAGCGGCCGGCCGAGCTGTCCGGCGGCCAGCAGCAGCGGGTGGCGATCGCCCGCGCGCTGGCCGCCTCGCCCCAGCTTCTGCTCGCCGACGAGCCCACCGGGCAACTGGACGCCGAGACAGGTCTGTCGGTGATGGCCCTGCTGCGCGGGATAGTGGAATCCGAAGGCGTCACCGTACTGGTGTCGACGCACGACGCGGTGATGATGGCCCTGGCCGACCGGGTGATCCGCATCCACGACGGGCACCTCGACGAACGGGCGGCCGAGCAGCCGTACGCGCCCGTACTGGACGCCGGGTGACGCGACGATGAGGCTGGTCAGCCGGCGCGCCCGGGCGCAGTGGCCGTTACTGGCAGCCCTCCTCGGGGTCGTCACGATCGGCGCGACCCTGCTGGGTACCTGCACCCTGCTGATCACCCGCACCGCCGAGCGGGCGCTGGAGGTCGCCATGGCCCGCGCCGCCCCCGCCGCCGTCGACGTGACCGTCTACACCGGCACCGTCGAGGGCCGGGACACGCTGTCCGTCACCGCCGACACCCGCGCCGTGGTGGCCTCCGCCCTCGCACCGTTCCCGGTGACAACAACCGCGCGGGCGTCCACAGTGCTGCGGGCGCTGCCGCCCGGGCTCGCCAAGGGCACCACCGTCCCGGCCCAGGCGTACCTGTCGGGGCTGGACGACCTGCCGGCCCGAGGCGAGCTGGTCACCGGGCGCTGGCCACAGCACCCTGGCGACGCGGTGCTGCTGGAGTCCACCGCACAACTGCTCGGCCTCACCCCCGGTCGCCGGGTACGCCTCGGCGCGGAACTGGCCCACGAGCCCGTCCCGGCCATCGACGTGACCGTCGTCGGTGTGGTACGCCCGCTGCCGGGGCGCGGCTGGGACCGCGACCCGCTGGCCGCGGCCGGCTCCGCCACCGGCTACCGGGACGGCCGCTTCCTGCAGCCGGTCAACGCCTACGGCCCGTTCCTCGTCGACCTCGCCGACCTGGTCACCACCGGTGCCACCGTCGACCGGATGGAGGTCACCGCCCATCCGGACCTGTCCCACCCCAACCGCCACGACCTGGAGACCGCGGTCGGGGCCATTCGCAGTGCCGACCGCCGGCTGGCGGGCACCCTCGGCGACCGCGTCCAGCTCGCACGTGTCTTCTCCGACCTGCCGCTGACCCTGCGGTCCGCCGACGACCAACGGCACGTCACCGCCGCCGTCGTACTCGCCATCGCCGTCCTCGGCGGTGTCCTGGCCGCGACGGCACTCGTCCTCGCCGGCCGGCTGACCACGGGCATACGCGCCGAAGAGACCGCCCTGCGGTCCGCCCTGGGCACCAGCCGCCGCCAACTCGCCGCCACCGCGACACTCGAGGCCGGGCTCGTCGCCGCCGTCGCCGCCGCGCTCGCGATACCGGCCTCGTCGGCCCTGCACGCCGGCTTGACCCACCTGCCGCCGCTGGACGGCGCCGGCCTGACCGTCCGACCGGCCATCGTCGGTGCCCAGGTCCTCGTGGTCGCCGCCGGCGCGCTGGTGCTCGCCGCTGTGCTCACCGTCCTGGCGATCCGGCCGGTCCCGGCAGCCGGCGACCAGCGCACCCGCCGCGAACTGCTGGCCCGATCCGGCGCCGACCTGATGCTCGCGGTATTCGCCGCCGTCGGATGGTGGCAGCTGTACGCGCAGTCCACCGCAGCCAGCCCACGCGCCGACGCGGTCCGGGTGCTCGCGCCGGCGCTGCTGCTCACCGCAGGCGCCGCCCTGGCTCTCCGGGTGGTACTGCCCGCCCTTCGCGGCGCCGACCGGCTGGCGTACCGCGCCCGCGGGCTGGCGCTTCCGCTGGCGGTCTCCGAGGCCGCCCGCCGGCCACAAGCGGTCGCCGCCGGGCTGCTCGTCGGACTGGCCTGCGCGGCCGCAACCTTCGGCCTCGCCTTCGACGACACGTGGCACCAGTCGCAGCGCGACCAGGCCGCGCTCTCCGTCGGCACCGACCTGGCACTCACCCTCAGCACGGCACCGGTGGCCGGAGACGGCGCGGTCGTCAGCGCGGCCACCGCGGGGGCCGTGAGTCCGGCCCTCGACCGTGGTACCACCGTCGGTCAGTGGCTCGGCAGCGCCGGCGATGCGCCGCGACTGGTCGCCGTCGACACCACCCGCGCCGACGCGCTGCTGCGCGGGCGGCTGGACAGCGACCGCGGATGGGCGGACGTGGGTGCCACGCTGGCGCCACGCACCCGGGTCACCGGCCTCCCCATTCCGAATGGCGCCCCGCTCGTCCTGAGCGGGACCGCCGCCGGCGACACCCCGCTCACCGTGACGCCCCGGCTGCTGCTGCAGGACGGCACCGGCCTCCGCACGTCCTGCACCGGTCCCGCCGTACCGCTCGACGGCCAGGAGTTTCGGCTGCCCGCCTGCGCGACGGCTGACGGGCTGCGCCTCGTCGCGGTCGCTCTGCCGGTCACCGCCGGCCCGGTCGGCGGAACCGTCGCCGTAGCCGTCACACTCACCGTGCCGCCGGCCGGGTCGGCGGAGAGGTCCACCGACGGATCGGATTGGACCGCCACGTCCGCGCCGCCGGTCCCGAGCAGGTTGAGCGACCCGGCCGTCGTGGTGTCCGCCACGCCGACGGGAACGGCGCTGCGGATGGCCGCGACCGTCGACCTCGGCGGCGCCGAGGAGGCCGCCCGGACCCTCGTCGCCACCGCCTTCCCGGACCCCGGCCCGGTGCCCGTGGCCGTCTCCGCCCGCTTTGCCAGCGAGGTCGGTGCCGAGAGCGGCAGCCGGCTCAGCGTCACGGTCGGCATCACGCCCGTCCCGATCGTCGTCGCCGAGGTCGTGCCGACCGTACCGTCCGCCCCCGGCGCCGTCGCCGTCCTGGCCGACCTGGACACGCTGTCCCGCGCACGCGTCGTCACCGGTGACCTGACGTTCCCGGTCGACGCGTGGTGGGTCGGCCACCCAGCCGGTCCCGGTGCCGCCGAGCGGGCCACCGCCCTGCACCTGGGCACCGTCGCGACGCGCGAGGCGGAGATCGCCCGCCTCACCAGCGGCCCGCTGCGCGCCGGGGTGCCGGCCGCGCTCCGGCTCATCGTCCCGGCCGCGGCCCTGCTGCTGCTCGCCGGCGTCGTCCTGCACGTCACCTGTGATCTCCAGGCCCGCGCCGTCGAGGTGACGCGGCTGCGCGGCCTGGGGATGTCCCGGCGCGGCATCCGGGCCGTGCTGCTCGGCCAGCACGCCGGCGTTCTGCTGCCCCTGCTCGCGGCGGGCGCGGCCGTCGGCGCGCTCGCCACCCGCGTCGTCGCTCCCCTGCTCGTGCGCTCCGACACCGGCGCCGCGCCCGTTCCGGCCACCCAGCCACACTGGCCGTGGCCAGCCGAGGCCGCACTGCTCGCCGTACTGCTGGCCGGATGCATGCTGGCGGTCGCCGTCGTGGTCACCATCCAGGTCCGCCGGGCCGACGCCACGCACCTGCGGGTGACGCCGTGAAGCGGTGGCTGACCCGTCGGTGGCCGGCGCTGCACTGGCCCAGCGTCCGTGGCCGTGGCCGTACCGACGCCGGACCTCTGCTGCTCACCGCCGCCGTCATCGCGGCCGTCGCGCTGCTCGCCGGGGCCGCGCCGGCGCTGCTCCGCGCCGCCGCCGACAACGCCGTCCAGGACACGGTCCGCCGCGCTGGCCACGACTCGAACGTCCTCGTACACGCCAACTGGGAACGCGACGACGGGCCGAACGGCGGGCGGGTCCGGATGCCCCGCCTCGCCGAGGAGGTCGACGACTTCCGCGCCCGGGCGACGTACGCGCTCGGGCCCGACCTGGACGCCGCGCTGCTCCCGCCCGTCGCCGCAGTTAACGGCCCGATCCTCAGCATCACCGGCGGCAGCGTGCCGCGTACCTTCCAGTTCACCTACCTGGCCGGTGACCTCGGCGGCCCGGACCTGACCTGGATCGCCGGCAGCCCGCCCGGCCCCGCCGTCTCCGATGAGTACGTCGAGACCCCCTACGACGGACCCCCCTGGCCGGTGCAGGTCGGCCTCTCCGAGGCGGACGCCGCCGCACTCGACCTCGGCCCCGGCGATCGAATCCCGGTCAGGGACGGCCAGGGTCGCGACAAGGACGTCCGGATCAGCGGGATCTACCGACCCGCGGACAGCGCCGACCCAGCCTGGCGACTCGCCCCGGCGCTACTGCGCCCCGTGCCCGGCGCCGACGGCGTGGGGACCACCCGGTTCGCCGGCCTGCTGTCGCGCGAGTCGTTACCGGACGCCCGGCTCGCCATCGACGAGGACCAACTGCGGCGCACCGTCCACTTCGCACCCGCTCCCGACGCGCTCACCTGGGACGCCACCGCGGCGCTCGCCAGCCAGGTGGTCAAGCTCAAGGCAACCTCCGGCTCGTCAAGCGAGCGCGACCAGTCCCTGAAGTGGGAATCGCAGCTCGACAGCGCCCTGCGCGACGCTCGTACGCGGAACAGCGCCGCTTCCGCGCAGGCCGCCGTCCTGCTCGCCGGGGTGCTGACCGCCACGGTACTGGTCCTGCTGCTCGCCGCCGACCTGCTGGCCGGCCGCCGTACCCCGGTGCTGAGCGCTTCCCGGCAGCGTGGGGCGGCGCTACCCGACCTCGGTGCGGAACTGATCATCGAGTCCACCGTGGTGTCGCTGTCGGCCGCCGCCGTGGGGCTCGCACTGGCCCGCGCGGCCGTTCCCGGAGTCTCCTGGACCTGGGCCGTTCCCGTGGTGTTGGCCGGTGCGGTCGCCGGGCCGGCGTTCGGCATCCGCACCGCCGCCCGCGCCAGCCGCGACCGGCGCCAACCCGCCAACCCGGCCGCTCGGCGCTGGATCCGGGCCACCGGCCAGTTGCGCCGCGCCGCCGTGGAGGCCGCTGTCCTGATCGCCGCGGTCGCCGCCTTCGTCACACTGCACCAGCGCGGGCTCCTGCCCGTCGCCTCCGACGGTGACGCCGGTGAGCTGACCGGCGACCTGATCCTGCCGATCAGCGCCCTCGCTCTGGGCGCGCTCGTCGGCGCGCTCGTCCTGCTCCGGCTCCTGCCCCTCGGGGCGCGGTTCGCGCTCCGACAGGCCCTGCGCTCGCGCCGCCCGCTGGCCGTGTTCAGTGCCGCCCAGGCGGCCACCACGGCGGGGCGCGCGCTGCCGCCGCTGGTTCTGGTCAGTACCACGGCGCTCGCGTCGTTCGCGCTCATCCTCGGCGCCACCGTCACCCGGGGTCTGGCCGACGGCGCGTGGAGCACCGTCGGCGCCGACGCCCGCCTCGACGTCGGCGCCGACGCCGAGGCCGCCACGCCCGCACTCGCCGAGCGCATCGCCGCCGCACCCGGGGTACGGCAGGCTGTCGTCGCGCAGGTGACCGACTCGGCCCGCGTCTTCACCGAATCGACACTGCTCACCCCACGCCTGGTCATCGTGGACGCCGCCGCGTTCCAGCGCCTGCTGGCCACCACTCCGCTGCCCGACGCGCCGGCGCTGGCCCGGCTCACGGCACCCGGTCCTGGCCCCGGGGACGTCCCGGCGCTGGTCCGATCGGGCGGCGGCGATCTGCGGACCGGCACGCGGCTGCGGCTACCCCGGGACGGTGCCCCGGCGATCCATCTCGCCGCGATCGGTACCGCTCCCTCCGTCGGCGGCGCCGACGACGTCGTCATCGTGGACGCCGGGGCCCTCGCCGACGCCGGGCTGCCCGCCGTTCCGAATACCGTCTGGGTGACCGGCCCCGGCGCGGCGCGGTCCGTGTCGAACATCGGCGTCGCCGCCGACGTCGTGCTGCGCGCGGACGTCCTGCGGGCGCAGCGGGTGGCTCCGCTGACCGCAGGGCTGGTACGGCTGGCGTGGACGGCCGCCGCGGTGCTGCTGGCGCTGGGGTTGCTCGGCCTCGCGCTCGCCGCCGCCGCCGGTGCGTCGGAGCGGTGGCGGACCCTGACCCGGCTGCGGACCCTCGGCCTGCGGCCCCGCGACGCCCGCTGGGTCGCCGCCGGAGAGCTGCTGCCACCGGTCGTGGTCGCCGCGGTGTGCGGCCCGTTACTCGGGGTCCTGCTCGCACGCCTGACGCTCGGCCCGCTCGACCTGCGGCTGCTCACCGGCCAGGCGGCCGACCCGGCGGCGGTTCTACCGTGGTGGCTGCTGGGCCTGGTGAGCGTGGCGCTGCCGGCGGCGGCGGCCACGGTCGTACCTGTCGAGTCGGCGCTGCGGCGACGCGACCGGCTGAGCGAGGTACTCCGCGCCGGCGAGTAATCGGGAGGCAGAAACGCCGAGACCCGTTACCGGATATCCGGTAACGGGTCATCTGATCCGCGTGCATGGATGGTGGGCGATACTGGGTTTGAACCAGTGACCTCTTCCGTGTCAAGGAAGCGCGCTCCCACTGCGCCAATCGCCCGTGGTGGCCCCGTGAGGCACATCGCGAGCGGACGACGGGATTCGAACCCGCGACCCTCACCTTGGCAAGGTGATGCGCTACCAGCTGCGCTACGTCCGCAC